>NZ_JAOWGZ010000079.1:0-56885 GCF_030332875.1 Citrobacter sp. Cpo045 | reverse complement strand
TGCGGCGTACCGCCTTATCCGGCCTACAGGGGCCGGGCTGAACGTATTTTGTAGGCCTGATAAGCGCAGCGCATCAGGCACATCGCAGTACCATCGGGAGCAAAGCAATATCCTGAGCCTCCATAACACAAGCCTTCCTGCGGTATATGCGGTAAACCCCCAATCTGAATTTTCTGTATTACCTCCCGAAAATATCAGGATCGCCTGCGATAGTTACGTGTACCTTTATCTATAAGTAAGGGTCTATCCGGAGAATAAAGTGTTCGGAAAAATGGTATTAAACTACATGCCGGGGCTAAAAAATTTATTAGCGTACGATAAAAGCTGGCTAAAACATGATGTTAAAGCCGGGTTATCCGTTGCTGCTGTTGCACTACCGGTTGCGATTGCTTACGCTGAGTTGGCGGGAGTCGGGGCTATCGTCGGGTTATATTCCTGCGTTTTGCCAATGCTAGCTTATGCGCTGTTTGGTTCTTCCCGCCAATTGATTGTTGGTCCTGATGCCACGACCTGCGCGGTGATTGCGGCCGTTGTGGTTCCTCTTTCTGCCGGAAACCCAGAACTTCACTGGCAGTTGACAATTGTCATGACTGTGATGATGGGGGGATGGTGCCTGCTTGCCAGTAAATTTCGCCTGGGCGCGCTTGCTGACTTGCTTTCGCACCCCATCCTAACGGGCTTGCTTAACGGGGTTGCCGTGACGATTATTGTCGGGCAACTCGGTAAGGTATTGGGGATTACGCTTGATGAAGAGCAAGTGATTGAGAAGATCATTGCCCTGCCTGGCCGACTCTCAGAAATTCATTTATTAACCTTAGGGATCTCCATCCTAACGTTAGCGATTTTAATAGCTATCAAGACGTTTCGTAGCCAATGGCCAGCACCGTTGATTGCTATTGTGATAACAACGGCGCTGGTATGGATTACATCTGCGCAGCAGTATGGGATTGCCACTATTGGGGGATCGGGCTTTCAGTCTGGTTTGCCTGTCGTTCACTGGGGATCGTTTCAGCCTGGTCTGGCGCGTGATTTATTGATCCCTGCGCTGAACCTGGCGTTAGTCAGTTTTGTTAGCCTGATGCTAACCGCTCGCAGTTTTGCCGCAAAAAACGGATACGAAATAAATGCTGATGCTGAGTTCAGGGCTTTGGGTGTCGCGAATCTAATGTCTGGCTTATCTCAGGGGTTTGCGATTAGCGGAGCCGATTCCCGGACTGCGGTAAATGATTCCTCTGGAGGGAAAAGCCAGCTTGTTTCCGTTGTTGCTGCCTTAATCATCGGAATCGTCGTGGTATTTTTCACGCAGCCATTACAATTTATTCCGGTATCTGCATTAGGCATTGTTCTAATTTATGCATCGTGGTCATTAATTGATTTACGCGGACTCTGGAACCTGAGGCGAAGAAATAAACCCGCATTTCGCCTGGCGTTCTTCACCTTTGGCTGTGTTCTGATTATTGGTGTTATTCAGGGGATTGGCCTTGCGGTATTGTTGGGTCTGTTGCAGTTCCTGCGCACAGTTTTCCGTCCTACTGAACACTTATTGGGAATTGACGAAAATGGGATGATTCACTCATTAGGTAATACAACCGATGTGAAAATGATCCCTGGCGTGTTGATGTACCGGTTTAACTCACCGCTGACCTATTTTAATGTGGCCTATTTTAAGCGCCGCGTTTTGAATTTAGTCGATGGTGCAGTACTACAACCTAAATGGGTGGTCATTGACGCCGTTTCTTGCTTTACCTATTCAGATATCAGCGTCCTGGCAACCATTAATGAGTTAAAACGGGACCTGAAAGGTCGACAGATTAAGTTAATTATTGCGGGCCGAAAAACGGAGTTAACACGCTGGTTTAAGGAGAGTCGACCGACAATGAAAGACGACGACATGATCCTGGCACCAGACCTTTATTTGGCGCTCCGGTTCATTCAAAGCAAAGAAAGCATGAGTGAGGGTGAATCTGGCGTTGTTGAATAATGCAGATTTAGGTAAGTGATCAGGCTGGATGGAAGGTCTGGGGGCGATGAACATGCCCAGGCACCCATTTTGCTAAAGGGCGATCAGCATCCGCGCGGGGACGGTGAGATCCCCGGCAGAGTATTGATACCGACATGCTACCTGAAATAGAGACAGCGTGACTGTTGTTAACCTTACGCTATGAATGCGACAAATCGCTTAAATGCTTTCCTTCCCATTGCTGGCTTCGAGCTCCCGAATCAGGCGCTTGTTGATCTTACCGACGCTGGTTTTGGGAATATCCGGGACTATCCTTATCTGTCGTGGGATCGCCCATTTAGTGATGTGGCCGCGGTCGACGAATCCTTGCAGATGTGCCGCTATGGCCTGCGGCTCCAGGTCTTCTCCTTCCTTGCAAACCACCAGAGCCAGGGGGCGTTCGCCCCACTGTTCATCAGGTATCCCGACGACGGCTACCGACCTGACCGCCGCGTGTGAGCTGATGAGGCTCTCCAGCTCCAGCGTGCTTATCCACTCACCGCCCGTCTTGATTACGTCTTTGATGCGATCCTTGATTTCCACTATCCCATGGGGATCGATGGAGGCAATGTCGCCGGTATGCAGCCAACTGCCATTCCATAGCTCAGCTCCTTTCTCGGGTTCCTTCAGGTAGCCCTGAGTCAGCCAAGGGGCTCGCACCACTATTTCACCCAGGGCTTCGCCGTCGTGCACTACCTCCCGACCTTCGCCATCGACGATACGCAGATCCACCAACGGAACAGGCAGGCCGGTCCGAATCCGCAGGGGTAGCTGCTCATCCATGGGAAGGGCCAGCTCGGCATCGCTTAAGTGGGTCATACAGAGCAGGGGACAGGTTTCAGACATACCATAGCCAGCGTGAATGCGTATGCCCTTATGATGGGCCTGTGTCGCCAGTCCAAGGGACAGTGAACTGCCACCCAGCAACATCTTCCATCCTGACAGATCGGTCCGTGTGCCTTCGTCGCACTCGAGGATCATTTGCAAGATGGTTGGCACACAGTGCGAGAAGGTTACACCCTCATCGTGATAGAACCGCACCAGCTTGTTGGGTTCGTAACGACCGGGGTAGACCTGCTTCACACCCAGCATTGTTGCGACATAGGGAGCGCCCCAGGCGTGCACGTGAAACATAGGAGTGATCGGCATATAGACATCGTTCGATCGTAGCAGCGACTGTCCCTCGTGGGCTGCCAGGAGGCCCAGCTCATTGAGCGTGTGCAGGACCAGCTGACGATGGCTGAAGTAGACCCCCTTGGGATTGCCCGTGGTTCCAGTGGTGTAGAACAAGGTCGCTACCGAGTTTTCATCGAAGTCGGGGAAGTCAAAGCGATTTCCCGCGGCGGCCAGAAGGGTCTCATATTCCCCCAGCACCGGCAGGCTGGTTGCCTTCGATTCTTCGTCGCTAAGCTGGATGTATCCCCGGACAGTGGTCAGTGTCTCTGCCAGTGACTCGACAACCGGCAAGAAGTCGTCGTGCACCAGTACCAGGTTGTCCTCGGCATGATTCATGGTGTAAGCGATTTGGTCCGCCGAGAAGCGGACGTTCACCGTGTGTAGCACGGCACCAATCATAGGCACCGCGAAGAAGCACTCGAGGGCGCGATGGCTGTCCCAATCTAGCAGGGCGACGGTGTCTCCAGGCATGACACCGGCCGCTGTCAGCATGTTTGCCAGGCGATGGATGCGCTGTTTGAGGGTGCGATAGTCGTAACGCAGCTTGTCGGCGTAGACGATTTCTCGCTCGGGATGAGAACGCCCACCCGACAGCAGCAAGCTCTTGATCAGCAGCGGATAGGCATGGGCTCCCTGCGCTGACTGTATGACTCTTGTTTTCACCATCCAGGTTCCTCGTTGACTCATTATTTGCTCGGTATGATGGCAATTGTAGATGAAGGTTGGTATTTACTCCCTGGCGTTTGCTTCAGATGTCGAGGCGGCGCACCAACTCCAGCCCCTGGGGATGAATGTGCGTACCCTACAACGCCATCTGGAAGAGGGGGGTGACCTTCAGCGAGCTTATCAATGAAGTGCGGCGCGACCTGGCGCTCCCGCAACAGTATTGTGCCCAAGGTTGTTCAGATAAATTACTCAAATCTGGCCTATGGATAAGCACGCCAGACAAAGAGGTGTGCCTGATACCGCTATATTTTTTGCAGTACCATCGTGGTTCCAGTGAAAGGTTTAAGTGTCGTGATGAGGTGGGGTAGGAGTTGCTGTGGTCAGAACGATAAGAAATCTCGCGGAGCCCTGAAAGCAAAAAACCCGCCATAGGCGGGTTCTTCTAAATAGTGGTGCCCGGACTCGGAATCGTAGTTTGTGTTAACTATATGAAATAAAGGTATAATAACCATAATAACCTTAACTGTACCAACAAATGTACCATCAATTTATAAGCGTGAATGCAAATAAAGTCAATTATATTCAATTGGTTATGACAACATGCCCTGCCAAACCTCACTGAACAATCTTCAAGTCTGGACTGATTGTTCCGCTGCTTTTCCCTGCTCTATTCAATAGATTACCGTCACCAAATCGGATATGTTTACTCATAACATATCAAAGCGATAAGTAAAGCCAGAAGGATAGATACCTCATGACCAAAGCGGAGATCGCCAGCGCTGTTAATGAGTGGTTCAACATTGAAAATTACAGCGTCCTGCAAAATTTGACAGTGGAACAGCTTTTCCAAGAGATAGAGAACAGGATTGTCGCGTATCGTATGGAACAAAACCGGGCTGAGTTGTCTCCCGAAAACCTTAGTAGGCATCAGAAATATTACGAAGAGTTGATTGAAGGTAAAGTCGTCTTTGGTGATGTTTTCGGTGGACCAGAGAAAAGACTATCTTCCAGCTATGCCATCAAGCCTGTAACACACCAAGGGCTATGGGAGGTGGCGGGTTATGTTGCTGCTTTCGATAAATACGTAAACCCGGAGGGAAAACCCCTGCCTCATATGGAAGTCTCGCACTATCTGAAGGAAGCCGAGGTAAACAACGAAGGGCTGATGCTGGTTCAAATTAATCTGGCAGAAACATCACCCGAAGAAATCATCAATCACCTGAAAGTCATGGTTCCTGAGTGGAAACAGCAGCTACAGGCTCCTGAGCCTCCAGCGAGAGATTTTCGCTTTGGGGTCAGCAACCTTAAAAAAATACTCGATTACAACATTATCCCCATCATGGACCTGCTGTACTGGGCGCAGGATGAAGAGGTCAGGATTGGTATGCCACAACTGACCAGCTTTTTATACCCTGATGAGTTTAAAGACGGTATCCGTGATGTAGATAAGGTGAAGTCAACAGATCATCCTCTGGCAGTTAAGTATCTGACAAACCTTGCTCACTATCGCTCTTTTGTCGATTTTACATATAGATACGACGACAGAAGACACTGGAATATTCAGGATCTAATCAGAGCGGAACTTGGTAAGGATGAGCAATCCGATCAGGACTGATCTTCCAAAAGGCGGTGTTTTGCGCAATGTAAATATCGCCTATATTCACTAAGGCTGAACATACCCTATTTTTCCCACTCCAAAAATCTGCGTAAAAAGCTTATCCCTGAACGTCCCTCCTAAATCACAAGAAAAATCCATACAATTATCTCATCGAACAACACACCATAAAACAAAAAAACATAGGTATTACGGGAAAAATAATGGAGGTAAATATGATTCAAACCAATAAAGAAAAACACCCGAAACTTATCCGGTTGCCGGAAGTAATAAGAAAAACTGGATTTGGCAGGACATGGATTTATGAGCTTATAAAGGCTGGAAGATTTCCAAAGCAAGTAAAGATAAGTGAAAGGTCTATTGCTTTTATTGAAAGTGAGATTGATGAGTGGATTGAAAAAATGATTGCGAAATCTCGCTGCGTATCTGAATGCAAACATTTTAAACAAAAGGGGAATATATGAAAAGTAAAAACGTACTGCCTTGTGTGGTGACTGTTACGAATGATGAGACAGAAGTATTTATGGAAATGGCAATAAATAACTTTAGAAAACATCTTCAGGTCATGATTGATTGTATGGGGAATGATTATGAGCGCCATTTTAAAAACAGACGTTATATTGAAGAAGTGATTGCTAAAGTGATTGAGCGAACAAAACAAGAGTTTGCTGAATCAATGAAAGATAATAAAGGAGAAGAATATTATCTGTTCTTGGATGAGGTGAGAAGGAATCTGAGAGTTATTTATTCTGCGTATCGTACTAACTATTAATGAGAGAGGTGAATATGAACGAAAAATGTTTAGGCTGGAATGAAATACCAGTAAAAATAACCGCGAGTAATCCTGAGACAGCAAACTTTACTACTGATGTTATAAATACCTATAACGAGTTAATACATTACTTATACTTTAATCTAAGTGAAGATGTATTTCTGAAGAAATTGATGGATGGGTTTTACAGGGAGATATTCATAATGGATATTATTAATCTCAAGCTACATGAATGGCTTGAAAGTTCTGAAGAGATAAAGATTAAATACATATCAGTCCCAGAGGTTAAAACAATACTAAGTAGCTATCATGAGTTTTTGATTAAATGCTTTAATGGTGATGGTTATGTTCGTTATTACAAAAAAGTAGAAATCAGCGCAAATAAACAGTCTGTGATGTGATATAAGAGGTAATGAGATGAGTGAAAAACTGATAAAAGAATCAAGAAAAGTATTCCTGCACCTTGCTGAGTTATTTTATGAAATGAGAATAAATACGCTGAAGGAAACACGGCCTAATGAAGCAGAGATGTTAATGGTAGATGATGCCTTCATGGAAGGTATTTATAAAGAGTGCATTAAAAATGCAAGTGCTACTTTTAAAAAAGCAGCCAGAGCTGAGTATTATGAGCAAGGGCATTCAGTAAAAATGGTTGATAAGGAGGTGGTATTGATAACACTGCGTGTTAATCATAAAAGAAGATGAGCATATAAGTTTCAAAAATATAGTCCTGTTTAGCCCCACGTATGGGGCTGGAAATAATAAATCAATAAATATCATTTTAAAATGAGGAATCATTATGTCTAAAAAGATTGAAATTAAAAATACATCTACTGAGCTGTTCTATGATCTGGCAAAGCGTTCTTTCGAAGCAAGCTGGAAAACAATGCAAAATATGTGTAGTGACAGCATTTCGCACCTTGTTGATGACGCTGATTTTATGAGCGCATTTATACGACTCACTATTAATCATATTTGTCATAACTTTGAGAAGTTTACTACACAAGAAGGAAATCAAGGAAACCTTACAGAGGTCAACTTTGAAGAGGTTGCAGAACGGCTTGTGCGTAATGCTTGGGTGTTTTGTTAATACTAACTGTTTTTTTATTGAATACTAAAAATCAAAAAAGAGGATATAGATGAAGAAAGATAATCTGAGTAAAAAAGATGAAACAATGATATTCGCCATTTCAGCAACGCTAATGTTGTATGTGGACAGGATATACAGCATGGCAAGCGTAAACAAAGATGATGCAATGATTTATGTTAATGATGAAGATGTTGTTGAGTTTGCACTACGAATCCACATGAAGGAAGTATTAACTGAGTTTGAGTATTACAAGGCTGCTTTTGGTACAGGAAAGGAAAAATATGAATATATAAATATAACAGAGCTATTAAAGAGGGTGATGTTTTTTCATGATTTATATATCAAGGATATGTTGACAAGAAATATAGAGTCAGGACGATCTTTTGATGACTATAGTGTGTTGGACTGGGATATGGACATAAATAGATAATATCATTAATGTTATTCAGAGGGATACATGAGTATATCTAAAATGTGTTGCCGGGATGGATTCCGGTAATACGTACTCTGACTATGTGAGGTGAAACTAGTTTCTGATGAAGTGACCTATTAGCGAATAAGCAAGTGAATTTTCGGAACACACTTAAAAGTTAATAGCCAGTTGATAAATTTTTTAATATTAAAAACCACTTGCATCGAAATTTTTGAAAGCTATTATCGATTTTTAACTTAATTGACATATTAATGAACAATGTTATATGTAAATAATAAAGTCTGATAAAAAATAAATGAGGTTCATATAAAAAAGACTTACTCTTTTTAGTAGAAGACTGAAGGGCGCTTATGAGAGGTTTTCAATTAGTAACTATATAAGAAAGGAGGTTTCAATGAAAAAAAGAACAGTAAGATTCTTGTCATCACTCAAAGATAATAAATTATATCGATACTTTGATGAACATTTTAACGTTATTACATGCATTAGTGTCATATTTGTCATTGTATGGAACATCTACTTTTATGCTTAAAACCTCCCTTGAGGGAGGTAGACTATTATTTAATAGTGTTATACTGAACATCACTGACTGGGTTTTTACTCTTGGAATAATCTACTACAGAAATACCAACCAGAATAAAGTAAATGACTCCAGCAACAATAAGAAAGAAAACTAGTGGTTTTTTGAGAGCATCATTTTCACCTTTTCTGTTTGGGTGCTTTTTGTTCCAACCCCATAGGATTAAATTTACTACTATGAAAAACAGAAAAAATTGCAGGTTTTGGGTGATCTGAATAGATTATATCGAATAGGTCAGTCATATCTTTCTCATATTCGTATCGTAAGAATTAAAGTGAAAAGCATAGCCGACAATATTACATTGGCGGCTTTTAATAAAAAATGTAATGAGATTAAATCTGGAAATCTTCCAGTGTTTTACCTGCCTCAATAGCAGCCACTATTGCTTTCGGAGTACGGCCCTGACCAGTCCAAGTCTGCTCATTACCGTTATCATCTGTATATTTATATTTAGCAGGGCGTGGAGTGCGTGTCGATTTGGTTTTAGGCTTAGTGGAACCTACCGCTGAAAGTAGCTCCGCAGGATCGATACCATCTTCTAACAGTTTCCGGCGGAAGGCTTCAAGCTTAGCCTGACGTTGTTCTTGTTCCTTAAGTACTGCATGTTCTTCCTCACGGCGCTCATCCACGATAACAGAGAGTTTTTCCAGCATCTCTTCCAGCGTTTCCAGATCAGTTTCACGAGCCTGTGCGCGAAGTATACGAATATTGTTCAGTACCTTTAATGCTTCACTCATACTATGCCATCCTGTGTTTGAAATGGGGGATCGAAGGGTGTCCAGTATTGTCTGATGATCGATTTAAAACACACCAACATATTAATAATATAGTAAATATTAGCATTAGAGCAATCTATTAGAACCATTTCAAACGAAAAGCGGAGGACTGATTTATAGGGCCATTTTTCGTCGTAGTTGACTTGATCGTTCGAACTCTGACGATATGTTAGAAAGTTGCTCAAGACTCTGTTCAACAGAACGTTGGAACTCAAGAGCAGCTTCTGTACGCTGTTTTATGACGAGAGCGAAGAGTTCATCAGGTGTTTTTCCCAATAAAGTTTTTCTGTAGAGTATGGATTCCTGAACCTTCTCAAGGCTCTTGGATGCAAGGGCTGATGCGTGACTGACAGGGTTGAGTTCTTCAATAAATTTTTCGAGTAGTGATTTTCTCTTCCTGTCTAATCTCAGAAGTTCGGTATGCGCCGATTTAAATTTCTTGGCTTCACTCAACGGTGAACCATCGGTTCTTAGCCTGCGATATTCCTCTTTGTATTCAGACATCGTTGGATATTGTTTTAATGTATTAATGGTGTTCAGATACTGAATTAAATCGTCGTTATTTAACTTTACTTTCCTCATATATACCTCGTAAATAAAATAGTGGATATATTTATATTACGAGATATAGTGTAAGTGTCAAATATAACCGGGAAATAAGAATGATAATATTCAGATGAAAACTATATTCTTTCTTCTTGATCAACATCTTCAGGATAATCAACAAAAATGTCATCTTCTGAAACAGAGTCCCAGTCAATATCTTCGTCGGGAGTAGAAAGTAAAGGTTTATCATCTCCTTTATCGATGGGTTTTTCTGCGCTGTTTGTAAGTACCGTATCTTTATAAACGGTGACGAATACGTCTTCTATGCCTTCACTGGTCGTTCTCAGCGACTTCTTAACATATTCTTTCCTTGTGGCATTTAATGTTCTGTACTGGCCTTTTAGGAAGAGATTTGCGTTTATCATGGTATGCTTCCCTTCTTTGACCAGAATGCCTTTATTTATTAGCTTGTTCCAGCATTTACACACGTTAGATTTGCTCATATTAAGCTCTTCTGCGAGTGCCGACTGAGATATACTGGCAATCAGGTTTCCATGCTGCATGAGTTTACATAAGCGGATCATTATTGTGTATTCTGCACCAGACATATTTTTTCCTAGTTTTTCCAGATTATCAAGGAAAGCATGAACATAGGCTATTCCCGGTTGTATATCAGAACTTCGCTCTTTTTTTACATTTACGGTTATTTTATCTTTTCTGTTTCTGTTGTAAAAACTGTAAATCTCCAGTTTCTGCTTGTCTGTAAAATGATTTCTGTTTATATATTCTTCCACTTCTTCACTGCTGGAGGTCATTATTGTATTGTAATCAATGCTCATCGGTTATCCTTTTATTGTTATTATGTTTATTCTATATAATGCAGGATATACTTTTGTCAAAAATAAATATGAAAAAAGGAAAAATAATACACTTTTGCGAAATAGTGTTCACTTCTTTCCGGGTGTTTTAACTATAAAAAAGTTTCCACAGAAGAAATTTTGGTTTCCGTACAGGAAACTTCGGTTTCCACAGAAGAAACTTAAATTTCCGTACAGGAAACTTTTTCCGTGAAATCTCTTTTAAATATAATGGCTTGCACCTCCTTAATACTATAATATGTTTAATAACCTTAACGGGGAGTGTGCCGGTTAAATGGCACCGTCTATTTTTCTACTTTGTTTTTACTTGATGTTATGGACAGCAAGTGATTGTTTTATACAATCACGAAGCGCTGCTGATTTTTTAGTAAATATACAATTGTTTTTCCTCTACGTTATAGCGGCTACGCCGCAATTCTTTATGGATAAATCCATCATTAACAGGGATGAACCCTGTTTCAGCAGTGTGATTGTCTTGAGCAATCACTAAGTGCTGCTTCTATGAATATAGTTTTCCTATGCGTTTAAGAGCAAATACTATATCTTTTAGTGCTAATGCTGTTATGAAATATAGGATCGAAAATATTTAATCATGAATAAAAGAATAGATGTTGATCCTTTTGGCTTTACCCTAAAACATAGCAAGGACCATTGTTAAATCGTTAAATATATTTTACAGAGTTAGGGCGTAGCCGTGCGTCAGCACATGAGCTTTAGCTCATAAGAGATATATCTTTTCAAAAGAATAAGAAAAAACAGGTAAAACGTTTATTAAATGAGTTAAATTTGATTTTTACCGATTCGATATGGTATTAAATAATAAAAAAGAAGGAAAATAAAGAATGAACAACATTAAGATTATTACGCTCTTTCATACAAATAAAAAAATACCATTTATGACTTGTATTGTTAAAGATGTTGAAGAGAATGAACAAGTAATAAAACTCACTTTGCAAAATGGTGATAATATTCATGTCAAAGATTATGACTATTTCTTCTTATCAGAATCAGCACATGAGTGTGATCAGGAATGAATGATTAATACATATAGAAGATTGATTTCTGAACTGAGCCAAGTTAGCGAAGAAACAATAGAGTCCTTAGTTCCGAAGATATCAAATAATATGAAAACCAATTTCCCGGCAAGCGGTGTGAGTGCTTTGGAAGATGATTGAAAAATCTGAATGGTAGCAACCATTCCATATGAAACAGCATATTAAAACATGCGTTGCATACAGGTTTTTGCAACACCATATCGGAAGATAGCTACGTTACCTGAGATCTAACAATCCCTGTCTGCGTAATGGTCGACAGGGTATTACCTGTTCTGACCTATACCTTTCTATCTCCATCAATGTGCAAACAGCTACTGACATGGCTCTTCGTGCACATTACACCACTTATCGATCGATATAAAAGATCAATAAATTGCTTTTGATAGGTTTAAGCTATTGAATGGGTGTCAATTGATCGGTGCTTTAATTGTTTGTATCGATCGATTGCGTATTTATGATAGTTTAAAGCTATCAAATGATTTGAATTCGATCGATACAAACGATATGACGAACAGAAAAATAAATTGAATCCTATCAATTGATTAATGCTTTTTTTCAGCCCAGAGAGACCAACCTATGGGTAGGGCTGTCTTTGACATAAAGTTTCCACACATTGGGGATAGATATGAAATTACGGATAGTGATGCCACTGGTACTGTCTGCTGCCGCACTAACAGGTTGCCAGCAGCTCAACGATGGCGTGAATACAGTTAATGGAGCAATCAGTTCTTCGTTGTCTTCAGTAGGTAAAGCGCTGGGGGGAACTGCCACCACTCAAAGCCTTGGCCCGGTATCGTCTGTATCTGGCCTTGGTGCTGTCTGCAAAGACTATGAAGAAAACGCAATGGCAGCAGAGAAAAAATGGACGGGAAAACGGATCTCAATCGCAAATGCGACTGTTCTTGAAGTTACGAAAGGCAGAAGTGCCAGCGATATGATGACGGGGATGCCTAAATCAGCCCCTAACTATTATCTGCTCTTTAAAACAACCGATACCAGCTACTGCGGCGGGATGGTCTGGCTGGATTACTACTCTGGTATTGATGATGCCGTTCTTACTTACAAGAAAGGCCAGAAAGTCAGCGTTACCGGAACGATAAACAATTTCGAAGTCCGTGGGTTCGCTACCGTCAACAACGCCGATATGCCAGTTCGTCTTGTTGTTCTGAGAAACGGCACAATCAACCATTAACTCTGGGATAACACTATGCGTAAATTTTTACTCGTGGCGGGTCTTGCTGCTCTTGTATCGGGATGCGGTGAAAAAGGGGATTTTGAGAAAGCGATCAACGCAAAAATATCACAATCAAAGCTGTGCTACTCCCTGCAGGACAACGACATTGTATTTAATAAAGGTTTTCCGATTAAGGTTAACCGTGGCTACCGTTCAGCGGGGTATAGTGCCAGTGATGAAATATTGAAAGGTCTGGCTAATCAGGGGCTGCTTGATGTTTCTCAACAAGCTAATGGTTTCAGTAGTGTCGATGTTCTGGAAGTAACAGACAAAGGCCAAGCGGTTGAGTTTTGGGATCGTAAAGATGGTGCCTGTGTTGGTCATCGTGCGGTTGCTGAGATAAAGGAATGGACTGAACCGGGAAACGGTAATCAGAAAATTGTTCGCGTGTCTTATACATGGACGTTGGCGGATGTTCCTGCATGGGTGGACAAAAAAGCGTTCTCCAGCGTCAAGGGTATGAATGAACCTGAAGAGAGCATGATTAATCTTGTTAAAACCAGCAATGGCTGGAAAGCGATCTAAGGGGTCTATCATGGAAAACAATACAATCCAGTGTCCGTTTTGCCTGAAAGAGAGCCAGCGCGGTGTGCATGTTTGTACTGGCTGCATGGCGACGGTTCTGTATGGAACCTTCCCCGGCTGGTATGCTTTCATTGTTATAGTATTGACCTTCGGCCTGTCTATTCTGATCGGAATGTCTACAGGCATGGCGGGAGCTACTATCAGCCTACCAATAATTGCGGCTGTAGGGTTTGTCGCAGGTAAGGCAATTTTCTCTGATAATGTTGTGTTTAGGCGAAGGATGTAGTGACAGTAGTTGGTTTGGGGCCAAAGGCCCCAAACTATAATAAGTTAAACTGAACTATTTTCAATTGCGGAGATAATATTATTTACAATTGAATTTGAGTTCCAGCCTACAATAACATCAGCATTCTCTTGAATTATTACAGGGATGCGTTCTGCCCCCCTAGGTTTCACAGCGATTACAGGAATGTTATTCTTTTTAGCTGTTTCAATTTCCCACTTCATCCAATCACTGTATGACGTATACATTCCAGCCATAACCAGAAAAACATCGGAAGAAATAATTCTTTTCTTCAGGACGCCTCGGATATAATCTCTTTGCTCTGAATTAATGCGATTATCTACAGTAACTTCAGAGTAATCGATAGTAATTGTACTATTTTTTTCAATGAGACTTTTCAAATTTTTCAATTGCTTATCATAATCCCATGAGTGACTAACAAATGCGGTGTAGTTTTTCGTTGTCATATTATTGTTTCCTTAATTTGTTTTTACAGAAGGTTTCAATATCCCATGAATTGTCACAGAATGCTTTAAATCTATCAAAGTAGGTTGAGGATTTATCTGAATCTCCAATATAGTTGGCGGCTTGACATGCTGATGCGAAGACCCATTTTTGGTCACTTCGCTCATCAAAATAATTGGAGTTAATTATTTCCTCTGTTATACCAAGCACTGAGTTGAAAATCATTTCAGCACTTACTTCGTGGTATGCAATTTCCTTGTTTAAATTAGCAGATGTTGCATTTAAGTTTTTGAGGTATTCCATCTTTTCATGATGGCAAATCGCAAGGTTCTCACCATTATAATAATCTTTTTTAATCGTATAACCACGTTCATATAAAAGAATGGCTTTATCTAAAAAAGAAATATCTTTGATTTCTCGCCAAATATTTTTGCTAATAGCTCCAGCTAAACCAGTAGTTTCAGGATCGTTACTGGTATCAGGAGAAAGAGCAGAAAGAATGGACATAGCATCGAAGCAAGCCATAACGGGGCTGATATTATCCGATACGTCCTTATAAGTACAAAGGGTCAGTCGTTGCAAGAGGTAATCATCATTTGGTCTTAATTCGATAGCCTGACTATAATATTTTTTTGCCTCAGTGAAATTACCTTCCTTTAAAAGTTTTTCTGCATTATTGAAAACATCAACCCACTCTTTTTCTGATTCATTCGATTCTTCAACAATTTCTTCTATTTCTTTTTCACTGAATGTTGGTGTTTTTAAATCAGGTAGAAATGTATAAATTGGGCTGTCCGTTTTGCTTTCTTGTAAAGCAGTAGATATCAATTTTTGTAGCTCTGACCTTTTCTTTCTTGCCTCAGAACAACCAATATCATCGCCTAAATGTTCATATATTAGGGTTGCGGTATGATTGAGATCGAAATGAAGAACCCCACTTTTTTCAGACATTATAATGGTTGTTCCCTTCTTGAGGGCATGTCGTACGCCAAGTTCATAGAGTGCATTTGCATTGTTGGTAGATATGTCGGCAATTACAACATCTGCAAGAAGCAATTTCCTGTACATCTCCCTGTCAATAGAACCAGAATGACAAACCTCATCGGCTCTTATGCACTCTATACCACACTCTTCTGCAGCTGGCTTAATAATTTCATAATAAGTTGCGTCTAAATTTAAGGTTTTACCTGATTTGTAATCTGTTTTTTTTCCAAATCCCATAATGACGAAGCATAATTTCTTTTTGGCTGAGGAAGGGGACTTTTTCATTTAATATCCGTGTCATTAAACGTTAAAGCGATAAATTTATCATATAGTAAGTTATTTCACAATGTTTTTTATATGGATCATTGGAGTGTATCATTTTTTGGCAGTTTAGCGTGTTCATTGACAATAATTTGGTGTTTTAATTCGTTTACTTGATTTAACCAAATCTAATCAGGAACGGCCAGAGTCATAGTCAGCCTACCAAATATGATGGTTTGGTTAAAGATAATATTTTGCATGATTTCTCGTTTAGGTGAGTTACATAAGACGAATGTTATGCATTTGTCCTAACGCCATTGTTTGTAACTTTGCATTTATTTGACATTGAGTCTTATTTTGTTAATTAATGATAAAAGGAGAAAATATGAAAGTATTAATTAAATTGAGTAATGACTGGCCTGAACATGTGAGTGGCAATCCAGTCCTTGATAAGTGGGTTCACAAGATTCCTTGGTCCGGCATCGAATGCTTTTTATTATGTGAAGATGGTAATGTTTATCAGTCATATATAAAAATGCCTTTTTCTGTAGAGATAAAAGAATTTCAACTTTTCAGGCATACACACATAGATGAAACTTCATTTATGATTGAAGAAATCAATGAATGGCCTGAAGGCGTTAACACAAGAAAAGGTTTTATATCAAAAATAGATAAAAGACATCCATATAATAAAAAAGAAAATGGCTGCTGGTATGTATCACCTGAAGGGAATGATGCAGTAATTATTTTTGATGCCCCTGAAATTCAGGAGCATAAAAATAGATATAAAGAGATGCCAATTATCTCATGCGAGGTCTTAAAGTAGACTTTAATTTTTCTTCAAGCTCGGCCTTTTTTAGCTGGGCTTCTTCTAAAGAACCATAAATCCCAACAATTTCCTGAGAAATAATATCGAACACGATATAAAGAGGGATTTCCTGAGTGATTTCCTCTCCTTCCCCGATTCTGTAAGTAAGTGTGGTGCTATGTGGAGTAATCAAGAAACGGTCTGTCATTTTTAAACCCTCTGATTTTATAAGACAAGGATTATGTCAGGGGGCATCTGTTTTTCAAGTTCAATGAACGAGGTCAGTGCGGTAAAAACCATCTTATTTTGGGGGGAACCCCGGCGGTCTTAATTTTGTCCCATTGCGCTTACCAGATGAGAGTGTAGGTATGTAGTCTGGTGTGTTACTGGGTTGTTCAGATTTTTTCACACGACTTGGGAAACGATAAATTTCACCTGCCGCTGGTTTCGTGGCGCAGATCTCAGTTTGTTTTTGTTTTTCATCATTATTGAATTTAGCACGTTGTTCATATTCATTACGTGAAACATGACGGCCTAATACCTCATCAAAGACATAGTTTTCAGCAATACGTTTATCATGTTCTTCACTGATAAGATCATTTTGGGATTTGTTTGCTTTAGCCCATACAAACTTCTGCTTGAAAAAATCAATTACAAGAGTTGTGAAGCGTTTAAAAATATTATCCTGACGTGGAATAGCCTGTTTTCTCTTAACACGTTCAGGGGCGCTTCTGGATGCCCTGTTTAGGGCTTGAGAGGAGGATGTTTTCAGAATAGTATTTTTTCCAGAATCAGAAATACTGACTGATGGTTTCTTACCAGCAACAACCTTACTGACTTTGGATTTATCACGATAGGATTTAACACGATAGGATTTAACACCTCGCATACGAGTATTAGGTGCCGGGACTACCAGTACAGGTCTTTGCGTTTCTTTGGTAGAAGAATCGGAACGCGTTTTTGCTAATACAATATCTTCTGGTTCAGCAAGATGTGTTATCGTAAAGCTTCTGATATCAACGACAATTTCAAGATCAAGTTCGCTGAATGTTTTGTAGACTTCAACGGCTTCTTGCTTGGTAGCATCACGAACAGCCTGTTCTGCGGCTCTTTGCTCTTGAGCTGCTTTACTACGCCATTTGGCACTGTGGATACGCTTCATTGGAGGACGGTTTGTTTCAGCGGCTTTAGCAAGCCATAGCGCTTTTTCTTCATTATCTAAAGCTACCGCCGCTTTTTCTAATGCCTCTTCATGCTGGGCCTGAAGAGAACGATGGTCAATACGTTCTGACGAGCCAGCGGCAGCAAGGTAGCTGTTAGCCATAGATGCCCATGATTCACGCCACAACACAGACATTTTTCTGTCATTCCAGCTTCTTTCTTTTTTACCAAACCCTTCCGGGCCAATGGTTTTTAACGTCAACATAACGTGAGCATGTGGGTTGTCGCTATCGAGATCATGGAAAGCGATATCGGCAATCATACCTTTATCAACGAAATTTTTCTGACAATACTCAAGGACAAGTTTTTTCTTGTCGTCATTGTTTAACTCGGTAGGAATGGAAACATCGAAATAACGGGCTGTTTGACCATTTTGCTGGCGCTCGACCCTTTCAACTTCATTCCACAATGCTGTAGAGTCTTTTACAATATGTTGAGGAGCATTAACGGGTGCTAATATGAAATGTCCGTATAAATCGGTACGGCGGCTATAATCATACGTATCGCCTGTTCTTTCATCTGTTATCCTTGTACGAGCATGATAAGCAGCTTTCGCAACGGAAGATTTGCCCTCACTTCGTTTCACAATTTTAAAATCAAGATGAAAAATAGCCATACAATAAAAAGAACCTCAATATAATTTTAAATAACAAACCAAAATATAAATCTCCAATGCGACTATGCTGGTTTTAGTTTTTCGCAAGAAAAACTTTGATGTTGACGTTGACCTTGTTTCCGAAGGAAACGGTGTTAGCCTGCGGCAGGCAACCGTCGGTAGACCCCACACACTGCGTAGCAGTGTATAGGTGGGCATTGCTTTATTTTTATATCTCCTAAAGGAGCTAAAAATAACGACAATGTAAAAAGTTTTCTTACTCTTAAATAATAACGCTAGTTTCAATGTCTGTGAAATTAACTGGGCTAGAATCGGATAAACGGTTGAGGTAGAGTAATAATATTGAATATTTGGGTTTTAGATAGCGCCTGTAAGGGCAAAAGTAGTTAAATTAGTCTCCCGCCGTAAGGCGGGAAAGTGAAATTTAGATAAAACAGTGAAAATAACAGATGCTTTTATGTGTTGCACATTTCACAGGTTAAGATAAAAAAACAGAATCAAAAGATAACAAATGAAATTGTTTTCATTGATTTAATAAAATAAGTAACGGGGAGAGTATTAGGTATTTTATGTTAGTGGTTGCACTCATTTGTGTTGCATGATTTTATTTTTAGCTTACTGACATTTCATTTTTAAAACCAAAATGCCATTTTTTCGGGATAAATCCCATCATTAACAGGGCAAACCTCTTCAGCAAATGATTGTCTGGAACAATCATCTAGCGCTGATCAACCTTCTGCCTATGATTTGACTTTTTCCTTTTTTAATTGTATTTCATGTTTTTAAGAACTAAAAGGAGGTGTAATTATGAGCGATGCTGATAACAGTAGAAAACCACGAACAGAAAAAACAATTAAGCAAAAAATAGCTTCGGCACAGATGCGTTTGAATAGTCTCAAGACCAAAGAGAAATATTTATCCAAAAGGGCTGAAACACGCCTGAAGATTATTCTTGGGGCAGAAGTGGCTAAAGCAATTGGCTGTAGAGTAGAAGATGTTGATAAAGAATTTATATTAGGACTGGTATTACAATCTTCAAATATTAATGCGAATGATAAAGCAAGACTTAAACTTCGTGGCAAAAGGTTTCTGGCTGATATAGTGGGTAGGCAACAATAGTCCCTATATCACGTCACTTTAATTACTAATTATAAAAATGAATGCATTAACGAAAGAAATAAAAGACCAAATAAAAAAAGAGCCAATCATCAACAAACACAGGGCTTTAATTAAAGCCCTGTGGCATTTTAATGCTTTGTTAATTTAGGACCAAAATAAACAACATCGATAACTTTATCACTATTTTTTATCGGGTAATTAAAATGCATTCTAAATACTCTAAAACTAATTTTACCATGCCATGAACATAGAACCTTAGTTCCATCGATAGTAAACGTCATATCACTTTTGAAAACATCTTTATTTGTTGATGATTCATCAGTGAACAATGCCCTACTCCCAGAAAAGTAATTCTTTAATATAACATTTGTCCTTTCCGAGTATGTTCCATCAGCATTTCTACTTTCTACAAATTCGTTAAGTATAGATGTCAAAAATATCCCTCTTTCACAAGCGACATTATTAAATTGCTGTTTATTCAAAATCTCTATTGCATTAGTTGAAAATCTAACGAATGGAAATTTCTCTGTGACATATTTCAGGAAACCATCCCAAGAATCTGGATAAACAAATGATTCCTGCTCATACTTTTCTGCTATTTTTTCTAAATCATTTACATCCCAGATATTTTCGACTTCCACACTATTTATTATGTCATTATAATAATATTGCATTATAAGTGGTGAATATGAGAAATCTGGTTCTGAAGCATCAAAACTATACACACTAACAGTATCTCTGAAATGTGTTAACTCAGTGACCGTAGCTAATGAAGTTCCAGTTATGTCCATACCATTCATTTCATGAATAAATGGATGTTCGGGATCTATATTTTCCGAATCGACAAATGGCCCATGGCGATCGAGCCAAAGAATCACTTTACGAACAAAATTTTTATCCCGAGTAGCTACAACTGCATCTCGGAATGATGATTCACCAGATACTTTTGCTTCAGGAAGCCCTCTTGGACAATAGAAATTCTTAAAGAAATTTGAATATTTATCTTTGATTGAAAGTATTTTTTTTAAATGCTCAATGAATAGCTCAGGTGAATTGAATTGTCCTGATAGTGATAATTCATTCAAATAACATTTCATCATATTACCATCCAATTAACTTACCTAAATCTTTATCGGATTGGTCAAAAAATCCGTCAGGCCATTCACTTAAATTACCGTGGCTGTCAATTTGCGGTGAAACAATTCTTGTTTTATTATCACTGTTATTCTTTTCGAAGAAATGTATCCCTACTTTGTCAGAGCTAATCACGCGATTATTTACAGATAACCTAACACCATTTAATATATGATCACTGTGAGTTTCAATGATTACTTTCACTCCCGAGTTTGCCATTTTAGATAAAAACTCACCAATCCTTGACTGTCCCAATGGATGCAAATGAGCTTCTGGGCTATCGATGACTAATATTTGACCTTCTTTAGCCAATAGTCCCGCTATTATTATAGGAAATACATAAGTAAGCCCATAACCAATATTTGCAGGTCTTCTCCACTCGCTGATGCCGTCATTCCTAAAAAATAACTGCACTAATGAAGCTTTATCTATATTTCTAGTATCTGCTTCTGCATTAGGTAAGATATATTTTAACCATGCATTTACTTGTCGTCTTAGTGTTAATGCAGAATCAGAGTCATGGCATCGAGATACTAAAATATCTTCGTCCTTATTCTGCTCCATTAACCATGCAGCATATTCACCTTGTACTCCTACGTTAGTATCAGAATATTTGAAATCTGAAGGTATTGGATAAATTTCAACTGCACCTAATCGGCAAGCACTAATGTAGACAAGACTATCAAACTCTTTTACTTTCTCTTTTATCTCTTCCGGAAGTAGTTTTTTTGCATCACCAATATTTATTATTTTATTTTCTATATCATTATATGATATTTCAGATAATACCAGAACCGGATAATTCTTTTTTTTTGGATATTTGAAATCCCATGCAACTTTAAAATCATCAAACTCAAAAGAAAAAGATATTTTAGCATCTTCTTCTTTGTCATTTTTTGATTGATGAAATACATCAGATGGCAATCCTAAATTAACAAGAGGACCATTCAATAATATTTCAGGAGCATTATTTCCATATTTTATTGCCTGCGCCATTAATAAAATAGATTGGATAAGAGATGACTTACCTGCAGCATTAAACCCCGTCAATAACGTTAAGTTGGATAGGGACAAAAATACTTCATCAAAACATTTGAAGCCATTTATTTTTATATAATTCATTTTTCCAACCCCCATAATATTTCATTCGCTAACTGAAAGCGCGTATTAACTTTACTTCTACTATTCGTACCAATAGTAACGGCATCATCAAAGGAAGAATCAGATAATAACTCTGTAAATTTATTTACCAAAATATTTTTATTTTCAACGACAAATTGCTCATCTAAGCCTGCCAAAATCACAGAAAAAACGTCAAATAAAGATATATTAATTACCGATCGGTTTACCGCTAGGCCTTTATTTGCTAACGATTTTCTAAAGGCGTGTTGTTGGAACAATGTATAGTTATTTTTTAATGTTTTAAAAAACACTTCTTTCAGTTCATTTAATTCAACAACATCCATTTTATTCATTATTAATAATGCTTTAGCTAGGAAATCATCCATATCACCATTATACGACTCATATCCCAGAAGATAAAAAGCATAAAATCTGTTAATAACTTCTCGATCACGCATTGTTTTCGAATCTAGCCCCTTCCCTGTTACTCGGATAAAATCCTCACTAGCAGCAATTTTTTTCAGCAGAATCGTTCCGGGCCCACTAAAAAGACAATTTCTCATTTGCTGACGACTTATAGGCTCGCCGCCATTAACCCGTTCAAAAATATCTAGTTTTGCCCGTTCAGGGGCTTTCTCATCTAGGATATAAAAAATTAGCTGAGTATCTTCAATTCGCTCTTGCAATTTAATAGGTAATTCACTGAATTTTTTACCTAAAAATGTTGCATGTTCATTAAGCCCATTTGAGTTTGAATAGCTTAAAGAAAACTTATCACTTAAATAGTTTTTGAAAGTTGTGAGCCTCTGCAAACCATCAACGACGATGATTTTCCCATCTTTATCCTCAGCAACATAAAAAACAGGCAGAGGAATCCGCATCAAGCATGACTCAATCAGTTTGGACTGTTTTTCCTCTGACCATATAAAATCCCTTTGAAAATCAGGATCCAATTTATATCTATTATTTTCAATACGTTTAATGACTTCTGCAATTGTTCTTATTTCGTTCCTAACCAAAACTGTATTTAAAGGGTAGTCTTCACCCCAGCCAACGCTTTTAGAGTTATCTCTGCTTTCATCGTCATATCCCTCCACAACATCATGTGATTCCTGATCAAAGAGATAAAGCAATTCAGGAGCATTTCTGACTACATCTAGCCTAAAATTGGGATATAACTCTAAAATCGCAGTAATTAAGGCACCTGTATTTTCCCTGTACCCTTCATGAACAAGTTGGACTGAGTTATTTCTTGAGCTATTAAGTCCAATAACTGGATAATTACTAAATTTTTTATATTGTTCCGGGCTATCTTCTAAAAATTTAAATTTATCATAGCTCTCCGGAAATACAGATAAAACCCTGAGCGTTAAGATACATTCCGACTGAAAATCATACCAGCCATCCAGCGCTTCAAGTTTTGCGATTGCCCTAATTCCCTTAACCCAAGTTGTCGCAATTCCTTTGTTGTTATCAGAGCCAAGATAAATAAAACAATATAAACTGATATTATTCTTGAATGAGGTAAAGATCTTCTCTTCAACTTGTTTGCATTTGAAGAAAAAAGAAAATGGTTGTTCTAACCCATTTTTTATGCTATCCAATTTTTTTATATCAGAAACACTATCTTTTCCAAGTCTGATAACTAAAAATTCCATCTCTAACTCCAGTTAATATTTGATCCACTCTTAAGCAACACTTTTCTTTTTACTTAGTTTCAAAAGAGCTTCATGTAATGGAGGGAATAACTTACGATTCTGACTGTCTACTCTACGCAATATACCCTCAGCGGCGTTTGCGCTAATAAAATATTTATCATCCACGCTCACCTTCTCAATTACTGAAATCAATTTTTCCAGCTTAGGCTTAGAGGGTGCATCAGGCACTTTGAAATCATAACAAATATTTCCGAAAGCAATTCCACCTGAAAGCCAGCGAAGTTTTTTGTTTTTGTCCAAAGTGTCAAAATGTAATTCTGATAGCGCTTGCTTTCTTCCATTCTCTACTTTTATATCAGGATGATTATTCATTACATTTTCAATGCTTTCGGATCTAGCCACTTCATTTTCGACAATATCGTTATTCTTCAATGCAGTGAATAGCCTTTTAGCTATCCACTCAACAACGGGAACTGCTACTGCATTACCTAATGCGTGATATCTTTCGCTATCAATATCTTCAGACTTGCTTGTAGAATATAAAGGTAGAGTCCAGTTGATAGGGAAACCTTGGACGCCTTCACACTCCTTTGGAGTCATCCTTCTCACAGAGGATTCATAGGATATATAAGTTCTACTCCAGTCAGTTCCTGTATGTCTACCAGATGTAGCAGCAAGGCAATATGCTACATCAGCGACTCTGGCACCGCTTACTTCACAGGCACTTATATTCAGGAAACCTTCTCTAATATTTTTTAAGTGTTTGCCTTTATCTTTTTCATATAAAGAACTAATCGCGACTGAACTATTGTTCAAGGCCGCACAAATAAAAACCCTTGGACGAGATTGTGGTGCACCAAAAAATCGACTATTCATCACCCGCCAACTGACTACATAGCCTAATGATGTTAGTCGCTCCAAAATAACACGAAAATCTTGCCCATTATGCGACGACAACAACCCCGTAACATTTTCTAGCAGAACAACTTGTGGCCTTTTAGCTTCAATCAGATTGATAAATGGGAAAAACAGTCCAGAGTTTTTCCCCTTGAGACCCAATCGCCCCTTTGAGCCTCTTGCGACGGATACATCTTGGCATGGAAAACCACCACACCAAACTGAGGCATCTGGTATATCCTTTGCATCAAGTGACTGGATATCACCGTAGCGAGGAACATCTGGCCAATGCTCTTCGAGTATGCGCACACAGAATTTATTCAACTCACACTGAAAATTGGTAGTAAAACCGGCATTTTCAAACGCTAAATCAAATCCTCCAATCCCTGCAAAGAAGGAGTTCATTGTAAACTTTTTGTTTTTACCTTTCATTTTCAGTGCCATTGCTTACTGATGCCTACTTTAAACTAGTCAAATGTTTTAGATGATACCATCGTTACGATTGCGTAGCTACAAACTGTATATAAAAACAGTATCGGTATCATTTAGAAGATGTGAAATCGATGGTCTGTTAGGAGGCATTCAACTTCACTGCCCATTTTTATATTCAAATGGTTTGATGCTTTTAATGATGTTTTGCTCTAAGAAATCAGCCCACCACTGAAGCATTAGCCTCCGCTCATCAAGATGCTCAGCAAGATGGATGTAAGCAGCGCGGACGTTGTTACGCTCCTGATGGCTCATTTGTCGCTCAACAGCATCCCTTGACCATAAGCCGGATTCGATTAAGGCACTACAGGCCATAGAGCGGAAACCATGCCCACAAACTTCTGTTTTGGTGTCATAGCCCATTTTACGAAGCGCGTTGTTGATGGTGTTTTCACTCATTGGTTTATAAGCATAGTGATCACCAATGAAGATGATTTCCTGATCTCCACTGAGCTTCTGAATTTCTCTCAGGGTTGCTATTGCCTGCTTGCTTAATGGGACAAGGTGAGGGGTTTTCATCTTAGAGCCACGGCTGGAGTGTTTCACTCCTTGTAGTTCTTCACGTTCTGCAGGTATCGTCCAGAGCGCATTTTTGAAATCAATTTCAGACCAACGGGCAAAACGCATCTCACTTGAACGAACAAAAGTTAGTAAAGTGAGTCGCACAGCGAGGCGGGTTAGCTGTCTTCCTCTATAGCTCTCAATACGGCTGAGAAGCTCTGTAATGCGTTCAAATGGAAGAGCCGGGCGATGGACTCGTTTTGCTGTTGCAATGGCACCTGCTAAGTCCTGTGCAGGATTACTATCGATAATACTGTTATGGACAGCATATCGCATGATAGCGGTGATACGTTGCTGGAGACGAGCAGCAATCTCAAGATGCCCGGACTTTTCAGCCGCCTTAATTGGTTGGAGTAGGTCACGGGTTTTGAGGTCGGTAATGTTTCGTTTACCAATAACAGGGAACACATGATTGGTCAGGCTGTTCATTACCCTTTCAGCATGTGTTTCTGACCATTTGATGTTGCTTGCATGCCAGTCTCTGGCAACGGACTCAAAAGCAAGAGCGCCGCTTTGCTCTACCTTTTCTGCTTTTTTCTTTTCGGAGGGGTCGATACCAGCAGCAATTAATCTTCTGGCATCATCTCTACGGTTACGGGCATCAGCAAGAGAGACTGCAGGGTAGACCCCAAGAGCCAGTAGCTTTTGTTTTCCTGCAAAGCGGTATTGTAGACGCCAGTATTTGGAGCCATTGGGATGAATAAGAAGATGCATGCCGTTGCCGTCAGTGAGCTTTACAGGCTTGTCGGCGGGCTTGGCATTTCTTACCTTGACATCAGTGAGAGCCATCGTTTACCCCTCCCTGTGATGGTACAAAACGTATCGAACTAACAATACCAACAGATATACCATCAAGGCAATGTGGATGTTGATGAATGTTAGTGAACGTCAGTGAGGGGGATAAAGTAGATAGTTTGTTGACTTTAAAAAGAAAAACGGACGTCAATGGACGTCCGTGTATGAATAAGTGGTGCCCGGACTCGGAATCGAACCAAGGACACGGGGATTTTCAATCCCCTGCTCTACCGACTGAGCTATCCGGGCAACGGGGCGCATTAAACCGTATTCACGTCTGTCAGTCAATCAAATTTCTGGAAACATTGTTCAACCGCTTAATATTGCGGCAATTCGCATGGTTATGCCTGAAGTTTGCACAAATATTTCCGACAGAGGCGACGAAAACAGATAATGCTCGCTTAGGTCAGCGCACCGCCCATTCGACACTGGGCAAAGCGCAGGATATCTTCAGCCAGGCGGTGTGCCGTTTCGACATCTGCATGGCTACGATTAACCAGCATGCGGCTCAGGCAGCCTTCCAGCACCAGTTCCATCTGTTTGGCGACCATTGCCGGGTCGTCAACTTCCAGCGTCGTCAGCAGCTCATGGGTGAAGTCATGTGCCGCCTTTTTTTGCTGATCGGCTAACTGATGGATCGGATGCCCGGGATCGGGGTAAAACGTACAGGCGGCGATGAACAGACAGCCGGGATAGCGATTATTGCTCACGCATTCGGAGAGCGCGGTGTAGCGCGCCAGTAATTTCTGCTCAGCGCTCAGTGTGTCATCCAGCAAAAGCTGACGCCTCCAGATATCCACCCGCTGGCTGAGGTAACGTAGCGCATCGTACAGAATGGCCTCTTTATCGGGCCAAAAGCGCTGCAGTTCATCCAGAGGATAATCGATGCGTTCGGCCACCATTTCCAGCGTGGTATTGGCTATCCCTTGCACCTCAAGTAATTTCAGGGCTTCTCCCAGGACATCTTCACGTTGCACGGTATTCTCCTCCGTATTTCCTGTTGCAAGTGTCGCTCACGGTTGGCGATCGCGCAAATGTGCGCTGAAGGTCGCGGCATCCATAAAGCCCGTAACACGAGCTTCCGGGTGCTCTTTCCCCTCGGCATCAAAGAACAAGATAGTCGGCAAACCTAAAATCTGTAGATGTTTCAGGAGAGCGACATCCTGGGCATTGTTTGCTGTCACATCCGCCTGCAATAGCACCGTGTTGCCTAGCGCTTGCTGAACCTGCGGATTACTGAACGTGTACTTTTCAAATTCCTTACAGGCTACACACCAGTCGGCATACAGATCCAGCATGACTGGCCTGCCTTTAGCTTGCGCCAGTGCTTGATTTAACGCATCTATCGATGCCACCGGCGTGAAGTTAAGATGTGCCTGGGTTTGAGCATGTGGCGCGCCGAACGCCCAGTCTTGCAATGGACGTACGCTTACCAGTGCTGCGGCTAACAGGACAATCTGCACGATACGCATCCAGGCGTGCTTTGCCTGTAGGCTGGTGATGAACGCCCAGCCAAAGAACGCGACGCCTAGCAGTGACCATAAGCGAACGCCCCACTCGTCGCCAACGATACGTTCGAGTAAGAAGACGGGAAGCGCCAGAATGACAAAGCCAAAAGCGGTTTTGACATGCTCCATCCATGGGCCACTTTTAGGCAGTAGGCGGTTGCCAAATACGGTAATCAGCATCAGGGGTAATCCCATCCCCAACGCATACAGATACAGTGTGCCGCCTCCCAGCCACATGTTCCCGCTCTGAGCGATATACAGCAAAATCGCGCTTAGCGGGGCCGTTGTGCAAGGAGAACAGATGAGGCCAGCAATCGCCCCCATCGCAAAGACGCTGCCGGGAGATCCGCCTTGCTGGCGGTTACTCATTAGCGTGAGGCGCGTTTGCAGCGATGAGGGCAGTTGCAGCGTGAACAGGCCAAACATCGACAGAGCCAGCAGCGTAAAGATGACGGCAAGGCCAATCAGGACGTAGGGATGCTGAAGCGCAGCCTGGAACTGCAAACCGGCGGCTGCAACAACCAAACCCAGCGCGGTATAGGTGAGCGCCATCCCTTGAACGTAGATAAACGTCAGCAGCAGTGCCCGTCCGGTTGATAAGCGTTGCTTGCCACCCAGTACGATACCGGAAATCAACGGATACATCGGCAGTACGCAAGGCGTAAACGCGATACCAATTCCGATCAGCAATGCCCACAGTGCGGAGAAGGGGAGTTGGGCCGTGGGCTGCGGTTTCTCTTGCGGATCTGCAGTGGCTGGGGCTGGCGCAGAGGCGGCCGCGGAACCAGCAGACACTTCACTTAATGGCACCGTTTTTGTTTCTGGCGGATAGCAAAATCCAGCGTCGGCGCAGCCCTGATATGTGACCGTTAATGTTGCGCCAGACTTAGCCTGATTGACCGTGATCGGGACAGTCAGCTGTTTACGGTAAATCTCACTTTTGCCGTAAAACTCATCTTCATGCCAGACGCCTGGCGGCAATTTTACCTCAGCAATATCGGCCTGAGATGGCGTAATGCTTATCTGTTTGCGATACAGATAGTAGCCATCTTTAACCTGCCATGTGAGGTTCAGATCGTGTTGGTTTTGCTGAAAATCAAAAACAAACGCCCGATCGGCAGGAACAAACTGCGAGCGGCCAGGCGCGTCAAATAATCCGGCAAAGGTAGATGTGCTGCACAGCAGCAGGATCAGCGTAAGGATGCGTTGAGCCATGAGCGGTAATCAAAGTCTCCGTGAGTGACGGGTAAAACCAGAAGTTCAGGCGTTTGATATGGATGATGTGACTTCAGGCAATCGAGAAGGGCTTGCTGGTGTGTGACGGTGGTTTTTAAAATCATTTGGACTTCATATTCCTGTTCCAGTTTGCCTTCCCAATAGTAGAGGGAGGTCGCACCGGGTAGCAGGGTCACGCAAGCAGCCAGCTTTTCCGCCAGCACTTTGGCGGCGAGATCCTGGGCGGTTGCTTCATCTGGGGCGGTACAGAGCACCACAACGGTATCGGGGATGGAAATATCCTGACTCTTTACATCAAGCATAAACACCTCGAAAGAACAGAGTAACCAGCAAAAGAGTGGTCACTATACAACGGACGAGGGAAGGATGTTAGTTAAAGCGGGGTGGGGAGGAGGAACTGCAGGGCGCCCAGGCACCCTGCAGGAAAAACTTACAGCATGAAGCTGCCCAGCAAGAAGCCGAAGCAGACAGCCAGAACCACACCCAGAGTACCCGGGATGAAGAACGGATGGTTAAAGACGAATTTACCGATGCGAGTTGTACCGGTGTCATCCATCTGAACTGCCGCAACCAGAGTTGGGTAGGTTGGCAGAATGAACAGGCCAGAAACCGCGGCGAAAGACGCAACAGCAGTCAGTGGGGAAACGTTCAGAGCCAGAGCCATCGGCATCAGTGCTTTAGCGGTTGCAGCCTGAGAGTACAGCAGTGCAGAAGCAAAGAAGAAGATGACAGCCAGCAGCCACGGATGACCCTGAATTACGCTACCTGCAGTATCTTTGATCCAGTCAATGTTGTGAGATACGAAGGTATCACCCAGCCATGCAACACCCAGGATACAAATACAGGCGCTCATACCGGCTTTGAAAGTGCTGGAGTTCAGGATGGAGTCAGTTTCAACGCGGCAGATGATCGTGGTCAGCGTCGCGATGCTCAGCATGATGATCAGGATTGCGTTGGTGGTGTTCATCAGCGGCTTAGCGACCAGACCAAGGCTTGGGCTGTTGACGATCGCATATACGACGACACAAACCACGCCCAGCAGGAACAACCAAACAGAAGTTTTTGCGCCCGCTTTGATTTCAACTTGTCTTTCACCACGCAGTTCAACCAGGCCTTCTTCCAGACGCTTACGATAAATCGGATCGTCAGACAGTTTGGAGTTGAACAGTGCAGTTACCAGGAAGGACATGACCAGAACAGCCAGCAGGGTGGATGGAATGACCACGGACAGCAGGTGAATGTAGCTGATGCCATGACCTTCCATTACGGAAGACATGTAAACCACGGCTGCGGAGATTGGAGACGCCGTAATCGCAATCTGTGCAGAAACCACTGCAGTAGAGAGCGGACGGCAAGGTTTGATCCCTTGTTCTTTCGCAACTTCAGCGATAACTGGCAGCGTTGCCAGAGAGATGTTGCCGGTACCTGCGAAGATAGTCAGGAAATAGGTCACGATAGGTGCAAGGATCGTGATGTATTTCGGGTTTTTACGCAGCAGTTTTTCAGTTTGATGAACCAGATAGTCCAGACCACCTGCAATCTGCATAGCTGAAATGGCAGCGATAACCGCCATGATGATGGAAATAACATCGAACGGGATATTACCGGGTTTTACGCCGATAGCGGCGAGAACCAGAACACCCAGCCCACCTGCAAATCCAATACCGATACCCCCAAGTCTGGCACCTAAAAAGATTGCCAGCAAAACGATGATAAGTTCTAAAACTATCATATTAGCCTTCCTTGTTGTTTAACAAGTTGATATTAAATTGTTGTTTTTAAGTAACTTCGAGTAAGAAAAAAGGCACGTCATCATGACGTGCCTTCTCCGGTACTACCCTACACGATTACTGTTCGCTTTCATCAGTATAACGTTTTGCTTTATAAGCAGGGTGCATCAGGTTCTGTGCAGAGAAGATATCGTCCAGTTCAGACTCGGTCAACAGACCGCGCTCCAGGACAACTTCACGTACGCTCTTACCGGTTTCGGCACAAATTTTACCGACGATGTCGCCGTTGTGGTGACCAATGAACGGGTTGAGGTAAGTAACGATGCCGATGGAGTTGAATACAAACGCTTCACAGACTTCTTTGTTAGCAGTGATACCACTAACGCATTTTTCCAGCAGGTTGTAGCAAGCATTGCTCAGAATGTGAATGGATTCAAACATTGCCTGACCAATGACCGGCTCCATTACGTTCAGCTGCAGCTGACCAGCTTCAGATGCCATGGTTACAGTGATGTCGTTACCGATGACTTTGAAGCACACCTGGTTTACGACTTCCGGAACAACGGGGTTCACTTTAGCTGGCATGATAGAAGAACCAGCCTGCAGTTCCGGCAGGTTGATCTCGTTCAGACCCGCACGCGGACCAGAGGAGAGCAAACGCAGGTCGTTACAGATTTTGGACATCTTCACAGCCAGACGTTTCAGTGCGCCGTGCACCATAACGTATGCGCCACAGTCAGAAGTTGCTTCAATCAGGTCTTCTGCCGGAACACAGGCGAAGCCGGTGACTTCAGCCAGTTTCTGTACTGCCAGCGGAGAGTACTCTTTCGGCGTGTTCAGACCAGTACCGATTGCTGTCGCGCCGAGGTTAACTTCCAGCAGCAGCTCAGCGGTACGGCTAATGTTTTTCACTTCTTCTTTCAACAGTACGCTAAAAGCATGGAATTCCTGACCGAGGGTCATCGGTACAGCATCCTGCAGCTGGGTACGACCCATTTTCAGGATGTCCTGGAATTCAACAGCTTTTTTCTCGAAGCCTTCGCGCAGCTGGTTCAGTGCATCAACCAGTTTGATGATGGATGCGTATACAGCGATACGGAAGCCAGTTGGGTATGCGTCGTTGGTAGACTGACATTTGTTAACGTGGTCGTTCGGGTTCAGGTACTGATATTCACCTTTCTGGTGACCCATCAGTTCCAGACCGATATTGGCCAGAACTTCGTTGGTGTTCATGTTGACGGAGGTACCCGCACCACCCTGGTAAACGTCTACCGGGAACTGATCCATGCATTTTCCGTTATTCAGGACTTCATCACACGCCGCGATGATGGCATTTGCCACACTCTTAGGAATGGTTTGCAGCTCTTTGTTGGCCATAGCCGCTGCCTTTTTAACCATTACCATACCGCGAACAAATTCAGGAATATCGCTGATTTTGTTGTTGCTAATGTAGAAGTTTTCAATCGCTCTCAGAGTATGGACACCGTAGTAGGCGTCCGCTGGAACTTCCCTGGTACCCAACAAGTCTTCTTCGATACGAATGTTGTTTAACATGTGAACCTTCTTTTTCAAGCTGCCAATGATTTGACTAAACACACAGGATATATGTGATTTCGATTGTTTCTCGACCGACGATTATCCCCTGCATCGGTCTGATACCCGAGATCATATGCTGGTTCAGGATTTCTACCGTAATCTGGATCACTTAAAGCGTGGAATTTACCCCTTATTTATTATTCTGTGAAATGGATCACCCCTTTGTGATTAACCCCAAATATTAGTGTACAAGCCACTTGAAATTTTGCTAACCACCACAATATCAAATCGATGCGATTAACATAATTTTTCGAACAGAAGTTGAACAAAACGGCTGTTATTAACAGGAGATCCCTTTGCGCTGGATACCATTACTTGCCATTTTTCTCTATGTTTACATAGAGATATCTATCTTTATTCAGGTTGCCCATGTGATGGGCGTCCTGATGACGCTGATTTTGGTTATTTTTACATCGGTTATCGGTATGTCTCTGGTTCGTAATCAGGGATTTAAGAACTTTTTACTGATGCAACAGAAAATGGCGGCAGGTGAAAGTCCGGCTGCAGAAATGATCAAAAGCGTATCGCTGATTATTGCCGGTCTGCTGTTGGTGCTGCCCGGATTTTTCACCGATTTCCTCGGTCTTCTTCTTTTATTACCCCCGGTGCAAAAACATCTGACGATGAAACTGCTGCCACATTTGCGTTTTTCGCGTATGCCTGGCGGTGGTTTTAGCGCCGGAACGGGTGGCGGTGAGACTTTTGATGGTGAATTTCAGCGCAAGGATGACAAGCGCGACAGCATCGAACATAAAGACGATCGTCGGGATTAAGCATCAGTATGTAGGCCGGATAAGCGTCAGCGTCATCCGGCAAAAGTGTTTATAGGCCGGATGGTGGCGTCAACGTTGCCTTATCCGGCCTGCGGGGTAAAAACAGCCACAGTCCTGCCAGCATAATCAACGCGTACAGACTCTTCCAGCCGACCATCGCCAGTAGCAGTAGGCACAGCAGACCGCCAATGACCGCCAGTGCGCGATAATGCCCTTTCAGTAATCGACACCCCGCCAACATGCACAGCAAGTAAATCATAATAAAGATGCCGTTGGCGTAGACGATTAACGCATCGAGATTGATTTGTAGCATATAGATGCACAGAGTACTGATTACGCAGCAGCCCAATACGGCGTTTAGCGCATTGCGCGGAAGGTGTCGGGGGGACAGACGAGCCAGATAACTCTCCGGCTTATACTGCGCTTGCGACCAGACCAGCCGGGCGAAGCTTTGTATATAAATGTTGAGGCTGGCAAAACAGGCCAGATAACCAATGATGCAGGCGACCCACAGAGCTTGTACGCCAAACAGTTGCACGACGATCTCTGGCAGCGACGCTGCGGCCGCCATTTGCTCGCCGTAGGCACCAAAATGGAGAACGACAACGGTGCATGCCCAATAAACAGACCCTGCCAGCAGCAGGCCGATCATCAGTGCGCGTGGGAAGTCTCGCTCCGGATTTTTGAATTCAGACGCCAGGTGAGCAAACGCTTCAAGGCCGACAAAGCACCAGAACATGACCGACAACGCGGCGAACAGGCCGGGAAGCTCAATATCGGTAATCGCAGGGAAGGGGATTTCGCCAGGTGTCAGATCGCCCGCCCACCAGATAGCAACAATCAGGGCAACAATCAGTCCTGCAATGACCGTTTGTAGATTCGCGCTGGAGCTTGCGCCGCGAGAGCCGATGTACCAAACCAATGCCAGCGTACCGAGCTCAGCCAGCAAAAGCTGCTCGTCATGCCAGCCAAACATCGCCTGACCGAATCCGGCGGCGATATGCAATGCCGCAGGCAAACCGACAGGAATGACCGACAAAAATAGCCATCCGGTGACGCGCTCCAGGCGTGAACCAAAGGCCATGCCGACAAAATGCGCCACACCGCCTGCGCTGGGAAAATGACGACCCAGTACGGCGAAGACAATCGCCACAGGAAAGACCAAAACAATCAGCACCGGCCATGCCCACAGGCTGTTGTTGCCCGCAACCAGTGCGGCCAGCGCGGGGACGGCAAAAACGCCTGTACCTAACAATGATGTCGACAACAGGCCAACGCCCTGAGCCAGTCCCAGCTCTTGTTTCAGTCCGCTCATAAGTTGTTATCCGGTTATGCCCATTGACCGGGCTACAGCGCAGATTTTTGATGGTATCACAATCAGATTTGCTTATGACGACGTGACTGAAATCGTTATGAAATGTGAGGTGCGTCGGCGTTTTGACGGGATTTTCTGCTGATAAAAATTTTTTTTCGCTTGCCCCCTTGAAGGCACAAAACCCCATCCCCATCTCTCTGGTCACTAGCCGGGAAACCGTTTACGGGCCGGCGTCACCCATAACTGATAAAGACTTTCTCAAAGGAGAGCTATCAATGAGTATTCGTCCGTTACATGATCGTGTGATCGTCAAACGTAAAGAAGTTGAATCCAAATCTGCTGGCGGCATCGTACTGACTGGTTCTGCAGCAGGTAAATCAACTCGTGGCGAAATCATCGCTGTCGGTAAGGGTCGCATCCTGGACAACGGTACCGTACAGCCGCTGGACGTGAAAGTCGGCGATATCGTTATTTTCAACGATGGCTACGGTGTTAAATCTGAGAAGATCGACAATGAAGAAGTGTTGATCATGTCTGAAAGCGACATCCTGGCGATTGTTGAAGCCTAATCCGCGAACGACACTGAACATACGAATTTAAGGGAAAGAGAAAATGGCAGCTAAAGACGTAAAATTCGGTAACGACGCTCGTGTGAAAATGCTGCGCGGCGTAAACGTACTGGCAGATGCAGTGAAAGTTACCCTCGGTCCAAAAGGCCGTAACGTAGTTCTGGATAAATCTTTCGGTGCACCGACCATCACTAAAGATGGTGTTTCCGTAGCACGTGAAATCGAACTGGAAGACAAGTTCGAAAACATGGGTGCGCAGATGGTGAAAGAAGTTGCCTCTAAAGCGAACGACGCTGCAGGTGACGGTACCACCACCGCAACCGTACTGGCTCAGTCCATCATCACTGAAGGTCTGAAAGCCGTTGCTGCGGGCATGAACCCGATGGATCTGAAACGTGGTATCGACAAAGCTGTCGCTGCTGCTGTTGAAGAACTGAAAGCACTGTCCGTACCGTGCTCCGACTCTAAAGCTATTGCTCAGGTTGGTACCATCTCCGCTAACTCCGACGAAACCGTAGGTAAACTGATCGCTGAAGCGATGGACAAAGTCGGTAAAGAAGGCGTGATCACCGTTGAAGACGGTACTGGTCTGCAGGACGAACTGGACGTGGTTGAAGGTATGCAGTTCGACCGTGGCTACCTGTCTCCTTACTTCATCAACAAGCCGGAAACTGGCGCAGTAGAGCTGGAAAGCCCGTTCATCCTGCTGGCTGACAAGAAAATCTCCAACATCCGCGAAATGCTGCCGGTTCTGGAAGCTGTAGCGAAAGCAGGCAAACCGCTGCTGATCATCGCTGAAGATGTTGAAGGCGAAGCGCTGGCAACTCTGGTTGTTAACACCATGCGCGGTATCGTGAAAGTCGCTGCGGTTAAAGCACCTGGCTTCGGCGATCGTCGTAAAGCAATGCTGCAGGATATCGCTACCCTGACCGGTGGTACCGTTATCTCTGAAGAGATCGGTATGGAGCTGGAAAAAGCAACTCTGGAAGATCTGGGTCAGGCGAAACGCGTTGTTATCAACAAAGATACCACCACCATCATTGATGGCGTGGGCGACGAAGCTGCAATCCAGGGTCGCGTGACTCAGATTCGTCAGCAGATCGAAGAAGCAACTTCCGACTATGACCGTGAAAAACTGCAGGAGCGCGTAGCGAAACTGGCAGGCGGCGTTGCGGTTATCAAAGTTGGTGCTGCGACTGAAGTTGAAATGAAAGAGAAGAAAGCCCGCGTTGAAGATGCCCTGCACGCTACCCGTGCTGCGGTAGAAGAAGGCGTGGTTGCTGGTGGTGGTGTTGCGTTGATTCGCGTAGCGTCTAAAATTGCCGGCCTGAAAGGTCAGAACGAAGACCAAAACGTAGGTATCAAAGTTGCGCTGCGCGCAATGGAATCCCCACTGCGTCAAATCGTACTGAACTGCGGCGAAGAGCCGTCTGTAGTGGCTAACACCGTAAAAGCGGGTGACGGTAACTACGGTTACAACGCTGCAACTGAAGAATACGGCAACATGATCGACATGGGTATCCTGGATCCAACCAAAGTAACTCGTTCTGCTCTGCAGTACGCGGCTTCTGTTGCGGGTCTGATGATCACCACCGAGTGCATGGTTACCGACCTGCCGAAAGGCGATGCGCCTGACTTAGGTGCTGCCGGTATGGGTGGCATGGGTGGAATGGGCGGCATGATGTAATTGCCTACACCCTGCATCCTTCAGGCCGCAGATGCGTTGGCTGCGTTTGCTAACCCCAGTCACTTACTTGAGTAAGCTCCTGGGGATTAACAAACTGGCCGCCTTCCTGCAACCAGAATGATTTGGGTGCTCATCTCCCAGAATTGAGAAACCCTCGGGCAGAAATGTCTGGGGGTTTTTCTTTTGGTCATCTTTTTAGTATATGATTCAGCTACGGACATAAGGTCCAACTAATTGAATATGGGGAATGACATGCACGTGAAATATTTAGCAGGGATCGTTGGTGCCGCGCTACTGATGGCGGGTTGTAGCTCCAGCAATGAACTGAGTTCAGCCGGGCAAAGCGTACGCTTCGTCGAAGACAAGCCTGGCGCAGAGTGCCAACTGATAGGCACCGCAACCGGTAAGCAAAGCAACTGGCTTTCAGGCCAGCACGGCGAAGAGGGCGGCTCAATGCGTGGCGCAGCAAACGATCTGCGTAATCAGGCTGCGGCAATGGGCGGTAACGTGATTTATGGCGTCAGCAGCCCATCGCAGGGAATGCTGTCCAGCTTTGTTCCTACCGCCAGCGAGATGATTGGACAGGTTTATAAGTGCCCTAATTGAGAACTGCTGCTGATGCCGGATGGCGACGCTAAAGCGTCTTATCCGGCCTACGGTACGAATGATCGTAGGCCTGATAAGCGCAGCGCCATCAGGCATTCTGAGTCTTATGCGCAGACTGAACGCGTAAATGATGCAATGCGCGCAGGCACTGATCCTGATTGAGCTTTTGCGTCTTATCACCCGTCAACGTTCTGACAAACACCTGGCACGGTACACCGGCAAGTTTTTTCAGCCGCGGGCTGAAGTCGAGAAGGCGGCGAGTAATGGCTTCGGCTTCTTTGCTACCGGAAAGGGCGCGAGTTTTCACTACCGAACCACAGAACTGGGCTTTTCCTTTATCATCTGTATAGCGGTAAATAATCGCCAGATAATGATTAAACAGGTTATGTTTCCATTCGGGTTGTGTATAAGAGTCGTATTCCAGATTGTCGTTTTGCTGACAATCAACATCGTACAGCGGCAGGAAATCCAGCAGCGATGTTATTCGTAGCGCGAGTTCTCTCATGCCAGCATTATTTATTGCGTGAATAATTGCATGCGCCAGCACCTGAATCTGTAATTCATTAACCAGTAATTCGCATGTTTGTCCGTCATGCAACGTCAGAGAAAATGTTAAATTCTCGCCTTTGTCATCCACTAACATCAGCGAATTTATGCGACGGTTAATATCCGCATTTTTTAGTTCATCTTCCTGAATTGATGGGGTATTTTCGTGCATTTTTTTGCTGGCTTTATCGCATATCTTTTCATATTGCATACGCTCGTCTTTGTTTAGCTGAGAAATGGCGAACAGCCGGCTCTCCAGCGCGATAAGCAGATCTCTAAGTCCAAGTGGAGAGAGAAAAAAGAGTGATTCTTTGTTTCTTGGTTCTTTTATTTTTAATGCCATGGCAACAAATTCATTCTTTTGGCGAATAATGCCAGTATTAACGCCCTTAATACTTATAGCCATAAAAGGTTCTCCCTAACCATATATTTATTAATATTCTGCATTTGAAACTATTGATAAAATTTACGAATGAATAATTGAACTGCGCTAATTAAAATAGCACAGATTAAAAGCGAGGCTCCACTTGTGGGTATTTAAATAATAAGTAATCGTGGTGAGTGTCCGGAATCGGACACTCAGTAATAGCTATTGTTGACGTAACTGCAGATCCAGCGGTGTTTTACTTGGCTCTCCACCAATTTCACGCGCCAGTTTGGGGACCATATAGCCGGAAACTAGCGTCAGAAGCTCACGCATAATGCGTCGCGCTTCATCGTCGCCGACCATAAAGTGTGCGGCACCCTGCACTTTATCCAGCACGTGCAGGTAATAGGGCATCACACCGGCATCAAACAGTGCGTTGCTAAGGTTAGCCAGGGTTTGTGCGTTATCGTTCACGCCACGCAGCAATACGCTTTGGTTGAGTAACGTAACGCCCGCGGCGCGCAGACTGCTCATCGCCTGGCGAAACGTCTGATCAATTTCATTGGCATGGTTAATGTGATTGACCAGCAGAATCTGCAAGGAGGAGTGCGCAAAACGCTCGACCAGTCCTTCTGTAATGCGCGCCGGGATCACTATTGGTAAACGGCTGTGAATACGCAGACGCTTAATGTGCGGGATAGCTTCCAGTTGCGTGAGCAACCAGTCCAGTTCGTGGTCCTTGGCCATTAACGGATCGCCACCAGAGAAGATGATTTCATCCAGCTCAGGGTGCGCGTTAATGTAGTCGAGGGCGACCTGCCAGTTGCGCTTATTGCCCTGATTTTCGGCGTATGGGAAATGCCGGCGGAAGCAATAGCGACAATTTACCGCGCAACCGCCTTTAACCAGCAGCAGTGCCCGATTGCGATATTTATGCAGCAGACCGGGAACCACGCTGTGCTGTTCTTCCAGTGGGTCGGTTGAGTAGCCTGGCGCGGCCACAAACTCTTCCTGGGCAGTCAGTACCTGACGTAAAAGCGGATCGTCCGGGTTGCCTTTCTCCATGCGGGCAATAAACGCACGCGGTACGCGCAGGGCGAAAAGCCGTCTCGCGTCGCGTCCGGCCAACAGTTTTTCATCTGCATCTATGTTCAAAAGATGCAGAAGTTCATCGGGATCGGTCACAACATCGGCAAGTTGCGATAACCAATCTTCTCTGGATGGGGTATTTAGGGTTACAATATGCGCCATTTTGTGGCTTAGCTACCAGTTAACAATTTTCAGAGGGCCTTATGGCAACGTACTATAGCAACGATTTTCGTGCTGGTCTTAAAATCATGTTGGACGGCGAACCTTATGCGGTTGAAGCCAGCGAATTCGTTAAACCAGGTAAAGGCCAGGCGTTTGCGCGCGTTAAGCTGCGTCGCCTGCTGACCGGTACTCGCGTAGAGAAAACCTTCAAGTCTACTGACTCCGCTGAAGGCGCAGACGTAGCCGACATGAACCTGACCTTCCTGTATAGCGACGGTGAGTTCTGGCACTTTATGAATAACACCACTTTCGAACAGCTGGCTGCAGACGAGAAAGCGGTAGGCGATAACGCTAAATGGCTGCTGGACCAGGCTGAATGCATCGTGACCCTGTGGAACGGTCAGCCGATCTCCGTAACTCCGCCGAACTTCGTTGAGCTGGAAGTTGTTGAAACCGACCCAGGTCTGAAAGGCGATACCGCTGGTACTGGCGGCAAACCGGCTACCCTGTCTACCGGCGCAGTCGTTAAAGTTCCGCTGTTCGTACAGATCGGCGAAGTGATCAAAGTGGATACCCGCTCCGGCGAATACGTTTCTCGCGTAAAATAAGTCTTCCATTTGATCTTATGGCGCAGGTTGCTGCGCCATACTTTTTCCAGGGCAGGAATGATGAAACGTCTTCTCGGTCTTGTAATGCTACTCCTTTTCACCAGCACCCTTCTGACAGGATGCAATACCGCGCGCGGCTTCGGTGAAGACATCAAACATCTTGGCAACTCAATATCACACGCCGCCAGCTAATCCTTTCATATAGTCTTAAAAACGGTTGTTTATCCATCACACTCCCGGATCTTGTCTATTATTAAGTAGCTATACACAAACAATATTGGCTAGAAAAGGAAGACGTTATGGTTAAGAAGACAATTGCTGCGATCTTTTCTGTGTTGGTACTTTCTTCCGTTTTAACCGCGTGTAATACCACACGAGGCGTAGGACAGGATATCTCTGAAGGCGGTAGCGCAATCTCTGGTGCAGCGACAAAAGCTCAGCAATAGCAATAATGAAGAACGGTACGACGTCGTGTCGTACCGTTAATCACCCTTCCTTGGGAGTGACAGGAACGGCGAGAAGCGGTTCCCCAGGTGCAGTTTCATACGGATATTCCGCTTATAGGTGTAGACCGTTTTGCCATGAATGCTGAGCGCGGCGGCAATGGCATTGTTACTCACACCATCCATCCACATTGATAATACTTTCTCCTCTTGCGGCGTAAGCAAAGGCGTGGCGTTTTTGGCTATTTCTAATGCGGGGCGAACCTGAAGCGCTTCCTGAATTGTGTGGGAGAGTGTGTTCAGCGTGGTGTGCTTGGTCAAGACCGAATGGGCTACGGATTGAGAGGGCACGATGGGGGCATGCTGTCTGTCTGCTGATTGCAGTAAAATCAGTGGGATGACGCCACAACTCATAAAAAAAGGTTTAATTGGCGGACTGGAGTGCGTCTCGCTAATAAAACTGTATAAATCCGCGATCACCAGATGCGGTTTCCATTGCAAAATATGCTCTTTTGCTAACAGGAGATTATTGATTCCTGATACCAGAAATGAGGAGCTGAACCTGCCAGAATGATTAAGCAAGGCCTCTATCCCTGTGCGGGTAAAGTGGCACCGGTCAATCACTAAAATTTTAAGCATAAACGTTTCGCATTCAGAAGAGGGGCAATCGACTTTCTGGTTTCAGAAAGCCCTTCATCATAGAGAACTCCGATGAGTGCCAAATGCGGGAACTACGCCGCTAATTATGCTTAATTCTTGCTTTTAGCAGGCAGTGAATAAAAAGGTTGAAATTCATTTTCTTCCGGGCAAAAATGCCATTTCACACATCAGCTTTGCAGGACGACCTGCAAACGCTTCATTCACCGGGGACGGCCCCATAGTTCTGGAGCCTGATATGTCCTGGATCGTTTTATTAATTGCAGGTTTGCTCGAAGTCGTATGGGCGATTGGCCTGAAATACACCCACGGTTTTACGCGTCTTACGCCAAGCATTATCACTATTGCGGCGATGATCGTCAGCATCGCCATGCTCTCCTGGGCAATGCGCACGTTGCCTGTTGGAACAGCTTATGCGGTCTGGACCGGTATTGGCGCTGTTGGGGCGGCCATTACAGGGATTTTACTGCTGGGTGAGTCTGCCAGCCCGGCACGTTTGCTGAGCCTTGGGCTGATCGTTGCTGGTATTATTGGTCTGAAGCTGAGCACTCACTAAGCGCCAGGCTGTTTCACCCAAATCAGTTTATTCACTTCAAACCCTTCCCGGGTCGCGATGGCTAACATTTGCTGTTTCATTTCATCTGAAATAGTAGGGGTCCGTGAAAGGATCCACAGGTAGTCGCGATCCGGACCACAAACCAGCGCGTGACGATATTCCCGGTCGAGTGCAATTACGTTATACCCGCCATAGAAGGGGCCGAAAAAAGAAACCTTAAGCGCGGCTCTGCTTGGGTCGCCGGTGAAATAGGCTTTCCCTTCCGTTTTCTGCCACATCTCCCTGTCAGGGTTATAGCCCTTGTTAATAACGTTGATGCCGCCGTCGTCGCGCAAGCTGTATGTTGCGGTCACTTTATCCAACCCGCGCTCGAAACGATGGTCGAAGCGCGCAATTTCATACCAGGTTCCCAGATAGCGTTTGGCATCAAAATTATTTACCACGGTAACGCCTTTCGGCGGTGTCGGGGAGCTACACGCGACAACCAGGAATGCAGCCGTAACTGCAGCAACGACGGGCAAAATGCGCATGGGATTTTCCTTGCTGTATTTTTGTTAAGTGTAGATGACAACAGGAAAAAAAGAGAAAGAAAGGAGGCCCAATATCCTGGGCCTCATCGTCAGTTATTGCAGCTTTTCAAGAATGCGCCAGGCCGCCTCGACACGGACAGGGTTAGGATAGCTTTTGTTTGCCAGCATCACGATGCCAAGGTTTTTTTCTGGAACGAAGGCTACGTAGCTGCCAAATCCTCCAGTGGATCCCGTTTTATGCACCCATGAGGCTTTCACTGCGGGGGCGGGCGGGTTTACCTCAACGGCGGGAAGCGCTGCCAATGCCACTTTGCTGTCGCTACCGTTGATGATCGAATCAGCTTTCAGCGGCCAGTTCAGCATCTCCCAGCCTAATCCCTGGTACATATCGCCAATACGCCAGTAGCGAGACTGCGCAAGCGCAATGCCCTGCTGGAGTGTTTTCTCCTGAACGCGGCTGGCGTCCATGTTGACCTGAACCCAGCGGGCCATATCAATAACGCTGGATTTCACGCCATAGGCTTCGGCGTCAAGTTGTCCCGGAGAAACGTGTACAGCCTTCCCTTCGCGATAGCCCCAGGCATAATCTTTTTGTTCGTTCTTCGGAACTGTAATCCAGGTATGCGCCAGTTTTAATGGTTGCAGGACGCGTCTGGTCATTGCCTCTTCGTAACTCATTCCTGAGGGTTTCACCGCCAGCGCGCCAAACAGACCAATGCTGGAGTTAGCGTAAAGACGCTTAGCGCCCGGGGCCCATTGCGGCTGCCAGTTTTGATAAAAACGCAGTAATGCGGCTTTATCCGTAACGTCATCGGGGATCTGCAGCGGCAGGCCGCCTGCCGTGTAGGTGGCTAAGTGCAGCAGGCTGATACCCTGCCACTGTTTGCCTGTCAGTTCTGGCCAGTATTTCGTGACCGGATCGCTGAGCTTAATTTCGCCGCGGGCGATAGCATCGCCGCCCAACACGCCGTTAAACGTCTTACTGACCGACCCTAGCTCAAACAGAGTTTGCTGCGTGACTGGGTGGTTATTGGTGATATCGGCTTTACCCCAGGTGAAATAATAGGGTTTTCCCTGGTAGATAACGGCAACAGCCATACCCGGAATAGCCTGCTCCTGCATCAACGGGGTGATGGTGCGATTAACGATATCGGCAATCTGTTGTTCTGTTTTGGCGGCGGCAAACGTGGAGAATGAGGCTGTCAGCAGCAGAGCGCAGCATAATGATTTTTTCATCATGAAATCAGTTCCGTAATTAAAAGCAAAAGGGTGTCCGGGCCCGTCAGACGCAATCAGTGTGTTTGATTTGCACCGTGTTGACAAACGGTTAAATTTAGCAGCAGATATAAGTTTTTCTAACAGGCCGGATGATGACGCGTAGCTATATCCCTCTTAACTCGCTGCGGGCTTTTGAAGCCGCGGCCAGACATCTCAGTTTTACCCGCGCCGCGATTGAGCTCAACGTGACGCATTCTGCCATCAGCCAGCATGTAAAATCGCTGGAGCAGCAGCTAAATTGTCAGCTTTTTGTGCGCGGTTCTCGTGGATTAATGTTGACGACTGAAGGGGAAAGTCTGTTACCTGTACTTAATGACTCTTTCGATCGTATGGCGGGGATGCTGGATCGTTTTGCCACCAAACAGACCCAGGAAAAACTTAAAATTGGCGTGGTGGGGACCTTTGCGGTTGGGTGTCTGTTTCCTCTACTGGGCGATTTTAAGCGCAGTTACCCGCATATTGATTTGCATATTTCTACCCATAATAACCGCGTGGATCCCGCTGCCGAAGGGCTGGATTATACCATTCGCTACGGAGGGGGAGCCTGGCACGATACCGACGCGCAATATTTATGTAGCGCGTTGATGTCTCCACTGTGTTCGCCAACATTGGCTTCGCAGATTCAAACGCCTGCGGACATCCTGAAATTTCCGTTATTACGATCGTATCGGCGGGATGAATGGACGCTTTGGATGCAGGCCGCCGGAGAGGCGCCCCCGTCACCGACGCACAACGTGGTGGTGTTTGATTCGTCCGTCACCATGCTGGAAGCCGCGCAGGCGGGGATCGGTGTGGCAATTGCACCAGTCAGAATGTTCACGCATTTACTCAGTAGGGAACGAATCGTTCAACCGTTTTTAACGCAGATTGATTTGGGAAGTTACTGGATAACGCGTTTGCAATCGCGTCCGGAGACACCCGCGATGCGTGAATTTTCCCGTTGGTTGACAGGAATGCTGCACAAATAAAAAGGCCCGCCAATGGCGGGCCTGATAATTAACGCATGTACTTAGATGGTCAGAATACCAATAGCCGTTACAACGGTCAGGATTGCTGCCAGTCCATAGAATACCCATTTGCCAGCAGGCACGTGGATTTTCAGGTCATGCATCGCGTGGTGCATACGGTGTAAACCACACCACAGCGGCAGAACGATCATCAGGAACAGAAACGCACGTCCGATGAAGCTCTGAGCGAATGCCAGTACGCGTTCATAGCTGAAAGCATCAGGAACAAAGCCCAGCGGCAGCATAATGCCTACCAGCAGGATCATTACCGGCGCAATGATTGCGCTCCACATACCGCCTGCACCAAACAGGCCCCAGAATACGGGTTCGTCAGAGCGTTTTGGATTTGGATTAATCATTCCGGACTCCTTACCAGAACAGGGCAACAAACAGTATGACTACTGTCGCAACCACAGTAACTGCCCAGAGACCTTTGATGATCGGCTCTGGCCCCATTTTTTCGTCTTTTACGATGATGTTGGCTGCTTTTGGCGCCAGCTCAAACCAGGTTTTGGTATGCAGCAGCGCTGCTGCCAGGGCGATAATGTTAAGGATTACCACCACCGGGTTTTGCAAAAAGGCGACAAAGCCCATCCAGGACTCTGCACCATGCTTGAGTGCAAACAGGCCGATAATCAGTTCAATGCTGAACCAGACTGCCGGAACTGCCGTGCCTTCACGCAGCATGTAAAAACGATAAAATGGCAGCTTTTTCCACCAGGTGGACGTCATTGGCCGCACATAGGCTTTACGTTTAGTCGTCATCGTGCACTCCTTAGCGTGGTTTCAGGGTAGCGATAAGAAAGTCTTTTGAACTTTCAACTTTACCCTGCTGAATGGCCGCAGCCGGATCGACGTGTTTCGGGCAGACTTCGGAGCAGTAGCCCACGAAAGTACAGGTCCAGACGCCGTTCGGGCTGTTCAACTGAGCCATACGCTCCTTCTTACCGTGGTCGCGGCTATCTTCGTTGTAACGATGCGCCAACGTAATCGCAGCCGGTCCAATGAACTCAGGGTTCAGGCCGAACTGCGGACACGCGGCATAGCACAGACCACAGTTGATGCAACCGGAGAACTGATGATACTTCGCCATCTGCGCCGGAGTCTGGGTGTTTGGACCCTGATCCGGTGTACGCGGGTTACCGATAATGTACGGTTTGATCGCTTCCAGGCTTTCGATAAAGTGCGTCATGTCGACGACCAGATCGCGCTCAATCGGGAAGTTGCCCAGCGCTTCAACCTTCATGCCGTTGGTGTAATCACGCAGGAAGGTTTTGCACGCCAGTTTCGGTACATTGTTGACCATCATGCCGCAGGAGCCGCAGATCGCCATACGGCAGGACCAGCGGTAGCTCAGGTCCGGTGCCAGGTTATCCTTGATGTAGCCCAGCGCATCCAGCAGTGACGTGGTTTCATCATAAGGAACTTCGTAGAAAGCACTGTGCGGCGCGGTATCGGTTTCCGGGTTATAGCGCACCACCTCAACTTTCAGGTTTTTCATCTCAGCCATTCGCCTTCTCCTTCTTATCGGCTGCTTCCGCTTCGCCACCGTAAACACGTTTAGCTGGTGGCAGAGTGGTGATTTTCACGTCGCTGTATTCCAGGCGAGTCGTGCCGTCAGCATCGCGGAAGGCGAGGGTGTGTTTGAGGAAGTTCACATCGTCACGCTCGGTGCAGCCTTCATCCAGACGCTGGTGCGCGCCGCGGGATTCTTTACGCGCCAGAGCAGAGTGCGCCATACATTCAGCAACGTTCAGACCGTGACCCAGTTCGATGGTATACAGCAGGTCGGTGTTGAAGACGCTGGAGGTATCAGTGATACGTACGCGCTTGAAGCGTTCCTGCAGTTCCGCCAGCTTATCAACGGTTTTCTGCATGAGTTCCGGCGTACGGTAGATACCGCAACCTTCTTCCATGGACAGGCCCATTTCGTCACGGATCTTAGACCAGTTTTCGTTACCTTCCTGATTAACCAGATCTTTTAGACGTTTTTCAACGCCAGCAACCTGTGCATCAAGAGCGGCACTGTTTGCAGCGCCAGCCGTTGCAGCGCGTTCTGCTGCCTGCTCACCGGCCATACGACCGAAGACCACCAGTTCTGCCAGGGAGTTAGAGCCCAGACGGTTAGCGCCATGCAGACCAACAGAGGAACATTCGCCGACAGCGAACAGACCTTTAATGCGGGTTTCACAGTGCTGATCGGTTTCGATACCGCCCATGGTGTAGTGCGCGGTCGGACGTACCGGGATCGGTTCTTTAACCGGATCGACACCCACGTAAGCTTTCGCCAGTTCGCAGATGAACGGTAAACGTTCGAGCAGTTTTTTCTCGCCGAGGTGACGCAGGTCGAGGTGAACCACATCGCCACGCGGAGTGGAAATGGTGTTGCCTTTGCGCCATTCGTGCCAGAACGCCTGAGAAACTTTGTCGCGCGGACCGAGTTCCATGTATTTGTTTTTTGGCTCGCCCAGCGGGGTTTCCGGACCCATGCCGTAGTCTTGCAGATAACGGTAGCCGTTTTTGTTGACCAGAATACCGCCTTCACCACGGCAGCCTTCAGTCATCAGGATACCGGAGCCTGGCAGACCTGTTGGGTGATACTGAACGAATTCCATATCACGCAACGGAACACCGTGGCTCAGCGCCATGCCCATACCGTCGCCGGTTACGATGCCGCCGTTGGTGTTGTAACGGTAAACACGACCTGCGCCGCCCGTTGCCATAACAACAGCGTTAGCACGGATTTGCACCAGCGTGCCTTCCATCATGTTCATGGCAACCAGGCCGCGAGCATGACCGTCGTCAACCAGGATATCCAGAACGAAGTGTTCGTCAAAGCGCTGAATCTGCGGGAACTGCAAAGATGTTTGGAACAGCGTATGCAGCATGTGGAAGCCGGTCTTATCCGCGGCAAACCAGGTACGCTCGATTTTCATGCCGCCGAAGCGACGTACGTTGACGCTACCGTCTTCACGACGGCTCCATGGGCAGCCCCATTGTTCCAGTTGCGTCATTTCAGTTGGGCAGTGGTGGACAAAGTAATCCACGACATCCTGCTCACACAGCCAGTCTCCGCCTGCTACCGTATCGTGAAAATGGTAGTCAAAGCTGTCATGATCCTGCGCGACAGCAGCAGAGCCGCCTTCGGCAGCAACGGTATGGCTGCGCATTGGGTACACTTTTGAGATCAGTGCGATTTTAGCGTTGGGATTTGCTTGTGCGGCAGCAATTGCAGCACGTAATCCCGCGCCACCGGCGCCTATAATGGCAAGATCGGCTTGAAAGGTTTGCACGACATTCCTCCAGATTGTTGTTATTTCATCCCTGCCTGAAATCAGATGCTTCATCGGCTTCAAACAGGTTATGAACGCGTTTCCACTGCTCCTTTATAGGTACAATAGTATAGTCTTAGGGATGTGCGGGAAATTTGACGTGTTCGATTTTTTTAGCGTGTCATAGGGGGGAATTATCATTGAATTTGATTAATTTAATTACTAAACCACCCTAAGTCGCTTTTTTTATCCAATTGCCAGTGATGATTAGTGCTGCCTGAAATTTGTCTCGCTAGCGCGATACGAGTAGACTTCGTGCCCTTGTCATAAATCGGAGAAACAACCATGAGCGAAACGGCAAGCTGGCAGCCGAGCGCGTCCATCCCCAATCTGTTGAAACGTGCAGCAATTATAGCGGAGATTCGCCGCTTTTTTGCCGATCGTGGCGTGCTTGAGGTTGAGACCCCTTGTATGAGTCAGGCAACGGTAACGGACATCCACCTGTTCCCGTTCGAAACGCGTTTCGTTGGCCCTGGACACTCCCAGGGAATGAATCTCTATTTAATGACCAGCCCTGAATACCATATGAAGCGCCTGCTGGTGGCAGGATGCGGCCCGGTGTATCAACTGTGCCGCAGCTTCCGTAATGAAGAGATGGGGCGCCATCATAACCCTGAATTCACCATGCTTGAGTGGTATCGTCCGCACTACGATATGTATCGCCTGATGAATGAAGTGGATGATTTGCTCCAGCAGGTGCTGGACTGCTCACCTGCGGAAAGCCTTTCTTACCAGCAGGCCTTCCAGCGCCATCTGGAGATTGACCCGCTGTCTGCGGATAAAACCCAACTGCGGGAAGTGGCGGCGAAATTGGATCTCAGCAATATCGCTGATACCGAAGAAGACCGGGATACCTTACTGCAACTGCTGTTTACGATGGGTGTTGAACCGCATATTGGTAAAGACAAGCCGACGTTTGTGTATCATTTCCCGGCCAGCCAGGCATCACTGGCGCAAATCAGTACCGAAGATCACCGCGTGGCTGAACGTTTCGAGGTTTATTACAAAGGTATTGAGCTGGCGAATGGTTTCCATGAATTGACCGACGCGCGCGAACAGCAGCAGCGGTTTGAACAGGATAACCGCAAACGTGCCGCACGAGGCTTACCACAGCAACCTATCGATACCAACCTGCTGGAAGCGCTGAAAGTCGGCATGCCGGATTGCTCAGGCGTGGCGCTGGGCGTTGACCGTCTGGTGATGCTGGCGCTGGGCGCAGAGAGACTGGCCGAGGTAATCGCATTTACCGTCGATCGCGCATAACTTACTCTTCTGCAATACAAAGTGGTGGCTTAATCGCCACTTTGTAGCATATTTTTTCATTTCCCCTCTAATAGCCACAATTTACACCTGGATATTTGATATCGTTTAGGTATCAATTCTGTGTTGTTTTTTTATCGCTGAACTCTGCAAAGAGAGCAGTGCCAACCGGTGAGCGGCGTTTGTTAAACGCTTGCCAGAGTAAGGGATGGTTTAATGACCCAAACAATAAAAAAGATGAGCCTGATAGGTCTCATTCTCATGATATTTACGTCAGTTTTCGGTTTTGCTAATAGCCCCTCCGCGTTCTATTTAATGGGGTATAGTGCAATACCGTGGTATATATTTTCTGCATTATTATTCTTTATTCCATTTGCTTTAATGATGGCGGAAATGGGTTCTGCCTATCGGAAAGAAGAAGGGGGAATCTATTCGTGGATGAATAATAGCGTTGGACCACGCTATGCGTTTATCGGCACGTTTATGTGGTTTTCTTCTTATGTGATATGGATGGTTAGTACTGCGGCGAAAGTCTGGGTACCTTTTTCAACCTTCTTGTTTGGCGCAGACATGACGCAGCACTGGCGTATCGCAGGGCTTGAGCCTACGCAGGTTGTCGGACTGCTCGCAGTCGGTTGGATGATCCTGGTGACCTGCGTGGCATCCCGGGGTATTAATAAGATTGCGCGTATTACGGCTGTAGGTGGAATTGCCGTAATGTGTCTTAATTTAGTTCTGTTGTTAGTGAGTGTCGCTATTTTGTTATTAACTGGTGGCCACTTTGCACAGGATATTAATTTCATCTCTTCGCCTAATCCCGGATATCAGTCTGGACTGGCAATGTTGTCATTTGTTGTGTTTGCCATTTTTGCTTACGGCGGAATTGAAGCTGTAGGGGGACTGGTTGATAAAACAGAAAAACCAGAAAAGAACTTTGCTAAAGGCATTGTCTTTGCCGCTATTGTCATTTCTGTTGGTTATTCACTGGCCATCTTTTTATGGGGCGTTAGCACTAACTGGCAGCAGGTATTAAGTAATAGCTCAGTTAACCTCGGGAATATTACCTATATCCTGATGAAAAGCCTCGGAATGACGTTGGGTAATGCGCTACATCTTTCCCCTGATGCCGCAATGGTGATGGGCGTATGGTTTGCACGTATTACCGGGCTTTCCATGTTCCTTGCCTACACCGGCGCTTTTTTCACCCTCAGCTACTCACCGCTGAAAGCGATTATTCAGGGCACGCCGAAGGCGTTGTGGCCCGCGCCGATGACCAAACTGAATGCCGTAGGGATGCCGACGACGGCAATGTGGTTACAGTGCCTGCTGGTGAGCCTGTTTATCCTGTTGGTTTCATTTGGTGGCGATACGGCTTCGGCGTTCTATAACAAACTGACGCTGATGGCGAACGTCTCGATGACGCTGCCGTATCTGTTCCTGGCGCTGGCGTTTCCGTTCTTTAAATCCCGTCCGGGTCTGGAAAGGCCGTTTGTTGTCTTTAAAACCCGAGCGGCGACGCTGCTGGCAACGGGAGTGGTCGTGCTGGTGGTGACGTTTGCTAACGTGTTCACCATCATCCAGCCGGTAATTGAAGCCGGAGACTGGAACAGCGCACTGTGGATGACCGGCGGTCCGATCTTCTTCTCACTGCTGGCGATGGCGATTTATCAGAACTACAGCCGTCGCACGACCAACGAGCCTGAGTGGGCGGTGGAATAAAGGCCATCTGGCGTTTATTGCCTGTTGCCGATCCGGACGCATATTAAGCTCGAAAATGTCTGTAATCGGCGATGAAATGCCCGATGGCGCAAGCTTATCGAGCCTACAGGTTAATTGCAGACCCGTAGGCCGGATAAGACCCCACGGGTCGCCATCCGGTATTTCTTGCCTGCATTGTGCGTTACAAACTCCCTGCCGGGCGACTGCCTCTTCCTGCAGAACTTAATGTTCTCCCTGTTTGCTTACCGCCGAGGCTCTCCAGACGCATCTGGAACGGAGGGAACGGCATATCAATACCGTGCTCGCGGAAGCCTGCCAGAATCAGTTGGTGGATTTCATGGCGCAGCGGCATGCGATGCCCCATCTCGGCGGCATAAATACGCAGTTCGAAGATTTGAATGCCTTGTTGCAGGTCAACCAGGAAGACTTCTGGCGCCGGGTTATCGATAACTAGCGAACAGCGCTGCGCGGCAGTCAGCAGGATCTGCGTAACCTCCTCGCTGTTCGCCTCCGACTGTGCCGGGATGGTTAACACCACACGGGTAACGGAATCGGATAACGACCAGTTGATAAACTGTTCGGTGATAAAGGCTTTGTTGGGCACGATGATCTCTTTACGGTCCCAGTCGCTGATAGTGGTGGCGCGGGTATTAATTTTCGTCACGCTACCGGTAAGGTCGCGAATCGTCACCGTGTCGCCAATGCGGATTGGTTTTTCAAACAGGATAATCAGACCGGAAATAAAGTTGGCGAAGATCTCCTGCAAACCAAAGCCCAGACCGACACCGAGAGCCGCCACCAGCCATTGCAGTTTGGACCATTCAATACCGATCATCGAGAAGCCAACCAGACCGCCAATCAGCATCAGCAGATACTTGGTGATGGTGGTGATGGCATAACCGGTGCCGGGGGTTAAATCCAGATGTTGCAGTAGTGCCAGCTCCAGCAGTGCGGGTAGGTTGCGCACTAACTGGGTGGTGATGATAAATACCAGAATCGCGATAAGCACCGCGCCCAGCGTTATCGGTTCTAAGCTTTCCACGCCCTGAACCGTGGAGGTGACATCCCACAACGAGATGTTTTCCAGGAAGCCGAAAGCGGAATGAATTTCTGACCACAGTACAATGACCGAGAGCAGGGCGATAAGCATCAGGATAGAACGCACCAGGCGCAGCGATTGCGCGCTGATAGCATCCAGATCCACTTCGCTTTCATCAACGTCAATCGCGCCTTCAAGGCTGGTGGAATGCGGTGGTTCTTCTTCGCCCCGCGCGCGCTGCGCCAGCATTTCAGCACGTCGATGCTTGGCGCGGTCGAACGCCAGGCGGCGGCGCTGGATCAGCATCCAACGGCGGATAACGTGATACACCACCAGTAATAAGAACCAAATCGCTACGGACGTTTCCAGACGTGCCAGCAGGGCTTGTGACGTGGCGAGGTAGCCTACTGCCGCGGCGAGAATGGCAATCAGCGGCGCACCCATCAGCATATTCCACAGCATGCTGTTGACCATGTTATCGCTGTTGCCCTCTTTATCGAGGTACAGCGGTATCCCGGCGCGTTTCAGGCTCAGGGTTACGACAGCCAGCGCACCGCAAATCAGAATAAAGCACAGACGCCCCAGTGAGGCGGAGAATTCCCGGTCATTGAGGTTATCAAACATAATCACCGCCATGATCAACGGGACAATCAGCCCGATGCTCATCAGGTAATAGTGCATGGCTTTCGCGACGCGGTTCCGCGGCCAGCCAAAGTGGGCAATGAACAGACCGTTGGGGCGTGCAAAGGTGGCGCAGATCATTACCGCCCACAGCATGGGCACCGTGGCGGTAACGCCATCGCCGATCGCGACAGCCAACGGATAAGGCCAGGCTTCCTGCAATCCGTAACCGAGCGTTGCCCACAACACTGGCAATGGTGAAGCGACGAGTATTGACCAGAATACCGTGCGTATTGTCAGCCAGAAGTGGTCCTGGGTGACTTTCCCGACCCGCGCGGACGAGCGTTCAAGGAAACGGGTGAAGTGCTTGCGCGAAGAGAGGCTAAAGCCAACTAACACCAACGCCGCGAACAGCGGTAGCAGCGTTTCTTTGCTGGTCAGCATCATGATGCTGGCTTTGCCCAACTGATTAAACGTATCTAATGAGATCAGACGCCGCAGATCCTGAACGATGTCGACAGGCCAGGAGAGCGAGATAGGGCTAACGTCTGACGTCCAGAACAGGTAGCGGTGTGTCGCTTCATTGACCTCTTTTAGCGCATCTTCCAGTTGGCTGTTGGAAACTTTGAGCTTGGTCAGCTCAAGGATCAGCGTATCGCCGCCCTGTAACAATGAGTTCAGCAACTCACGCTGGGTGCGTAGCTGGGCGTTGAGGATGCTGCTCTGTTCAGCGGTCAGCGGTTGTCCATCGGCCTGATGAATTTGACGCAGCTGCGGCTGTTTGTTGAGGAGGTCCTCATAGCGCATGCGGTGTACGCGAAGCTGCGCCATTTCGGTATCCAACTGCTGAGGTTTGGGCATTTCCGGCAGACGGGATACCTGCGCTCGCAGCGCTTCTCCCAGCATATTTGAAACCCCAAGCCACTGAGACTGCTCTCGCAGCGTATTCAATGCCTGACGCACCTGCAGCGTTTGGCTGGCGGCCTGACGCTGCTGCGAAGCGACCAGGTCCATACGCTGTGCTTGCTGGTTTAAGGCCTGAGACAGCTCGCGGTTTACCTTGAACTGGTCGACAATACCCTCCGGCAGTCCCGCGCTGTTTTCCGCCAGCAGTTCGGTGCTTTCCAGCGCTCGCTCAGCTTCACGCTGACGTTGACTGTTGAGTTGATTGCGCAAAGCCTGCAGGTAAGCGTCGAGTTGTTGACTCTGTTTTTCCGCCAGTTCGGAGCGCATACGCGCCAGTTCCTGACGGTTATTGGCGGAAAGCTGCGCCAGCTCCAGTTCATCGACCTGGGCTTTAAGTTTGGCGGATTCAGCCTGCATCGCCTGATTCTGCGCGGAATTGCCGTTGGCCGTACCAATGCGTCGCTCAAGCTCATTGAGCTGGCGGCGGGCATCGGTTTGCTGTTGAGGAAGCTGGCTTAACGAGTCGGCGATTTCCCGGGCGCGATCCTGCTCCTGCTGGGCTTGACGACTCTTTTCCAGCAGTTGGCTGCTAACCTGGAGGATCTCCTGGTTTAACGCATCGGTAGTGAGTCCGGTTGGCACATTGCGCGGTTCATCACGCAGGTTGCTAAGCTGCGCGCGTAACGTTGCGGACAGCTTGGGGAAGTTATCAATAACCTGCTGATATTGCTGGGCACGCTCGAGAGAGCCTTTACGCTCCTCAAGGGCATTCAGCGCGGACTGGAGCGCCTCAACGGTTTCTGGCTGAGCGGGTTTTGCCGCTTTTGCCTGCTCCAGTTCCTGGGTGAGTTGTTTGGCATCGGGGGCCGTCGCAGCGTACGCCCCCAGGCTGAGGCACCAGGCCATCAGAAAAGTGATAATCAGGCGCACAGCAGCGATTCCTATGTTTAACTTTCGTCTTTTTTGTCGTCAACCAGCGGGCTGGCATCGTGTTCTGCTTCGATCTCTTCTTTCGCCAGCGGGGCCGGTTCTGCCTCTGGCGTCACGAAAGTCTCGGTCGAGATGGCCATTGGCTGGCCGATTTTGGTCACGGAAAGATCCTGCAACTGCTCAACCAGGTTAACTTTGCCAGGTGCGAACAGGTTGATGACGGTGGAACCGAGCTTAAAGCGGCCCATTTCCTGACCTTTCAGCAGCGCCACCGACCCTTCGCTTTCGCCTTCCGGCCAGGTCCAGCGCTTGATGACGCCTTCACGCGGTGGAGTAATGGTGCCAGCCCATGCGGTTTCAATACTGCCGACGATGGTCGCGCCGACCAGAATCTGCACCATCGGGCCAAATTCGGTATCAAACAGACAGATTACACGTTCGTTGCGGGCAAACAGGTTCGGTACGTTTTGCGCAGTCAGGATGTTTACAGAGAAGAGATCGCCCGGCACATACATCATTTCACGCAGGATACCGTTACACGGCATGTGTACACGGTGGTAATCGCGTGGAGACAAGTAAGTGGTTACAAACGTACCGTTGCGGAATTTGTCCGCCATCTGATAGTTGCCTGCCAGCAGCGCTTCAAGGGTATAGCTGTGCCCTTTAGCCTGCAGCAGTTTGTCTTCCTCGATGTTGCCTAACTGGTTAATCACACCGTCAGCGGGCATGACCAGTACGTTTGGATCGGTATTAATCGGGCGAGCATCATCGCGCAGCGGGCGAACAAAGAAGTCGTTGAAGGTGCGATAGCTGGCGGTGTCCGGCTTTTGCGCCTCTTTCATATCGACCTTGTAATATTTCACGAACAGATCGATAACCAGTTTGGTCAGCCATCCCGCTCGTTTGCTCGCACCCCAACCCGCCAGGCGAGTGAGCCATAGTTTCGGCAGAATGTATTGTAGCGAAAGCTTAAATGAGTTTAACAAGGTAGCCTCCAGGCCATAATTTGTTCCCGATCCGGCATACGGGCCGGATCCTGAAAAAAGGGGGACGATTCTAGCGATGCTTAGCTTAGTTGTCAGTTGTCTGTATCAGAAAAGTTTTTACGCGTTTTTACCTGCGCCATGCTTTCCAGGATGCGGTGATAATTTTCAAACCGGGTTTCGGCTATGGCCCCTTTTTCTACAGCCTCACGGATAGCGCAGCCTGGATCGGTATCATGCTTGCAGTCGCGGTATTTGCAATGGCCCAGGTAGTCATGAAATTCGACAAAGCCATGCGTGATTTGTTCCGGCTCCAGATGCCACAGTCCAAACTCACGTACACCAGGGGAGTCGATAACGTCGCCGCCGTGCGGGAAGTGATACAGGCGAGAGGCCGTGGTGGTGTGCTGTCCAAGGCCGGAGTTGTCAGAGACATCATTGGTCAGGATCTCTTCCTGCAGGCCGAGGAGGTTATTGAGCAGGCTGGATTTACCTACGCCCGATTGACCGGCAAAAATGCTGATGCGATCGGTTAATGCTTCTTCAAGCGGTTTCAGGCCGTCTTTTGTGCGGCTTGATACCATCAACACCCGATAGCCAATGTTGCGATAGATATCCATCTGTTCGTTAACGAAGGCCATGCCTTCATCATCCAGCAGATCGATCTTATTCAGCACGATAATCGGTTCAACGTGTAGCGTTTCGCAGGCTACCAGATACCGGTCGATAATATTGAGTGACAGCTCGGGTAAGATGGCTGAGACAATAACGATCTGGTCGATGTTGGCGGCAATAGGCTTTACCCCGTCGTAAAAGTCGGGGCGTGTCAGTACCGAGGTACGATCGTGTACCGCTTCAACGATACCTTTGACATTCACACCTTCAGCTGCCGCTTTACCCGGGCGCCAGACTACGCGATCGCCAGTAACCAGCGAGCGAATTGTACGGCGGATGTTGCAACGGTGAATTTCACCGTCAGCAGACTCTACGTCGGCATGCATGCCAAAACGGCTGATAACGATGCCTTCGGCGGTTTCGCCAAACAGGTTGTCGTCGTAGTCGGGCTTCTCCGTGGACGTTTTAAGACGACGCTGGTGATTGGCGTTCACACGGCGCTGTTGGCCTTTGGAGAGTTTATTCTTACTCAATCGGACTGGCTCCTGGTCGCCCATGATGGGCAAAACATTTATGATACACACAATTTTAGATCAATGTAGTCACACTGAATGTGACGCTGAAGGGTGGAAAATAGCATGAGTGCCAATGAAAACAACCTGATTTGGATCGATCTGGAGATGACAGGTCTGGATCCCGAGCGCGATCGCATTATTGAGATCGCCACGCTGGTGACGGATGCCAACCTGAATATTCTGGCTGAAGGACCGACAATTGCGGTGCACCAGTCCGACGAACAGCTGGCATTAATGGATGACTGGAACGTACGTACGCATACCGGTAGCGGGCTGGTGGAGCGCGTGAAGGCGAGCACCATGGGCGATCGTGAAGCTGAACTGGCCACGCTGGCTTTTTTGAAAGAGTGGGTTCCGGAAGGGAAATCACCTATCTGCGGCAACAGCATCGGGCAGGATCGTCGTTTCCTGTTTAAATACATGCCGGAGCTGGAGGCGTATTTCCATTATCGCTATCTGGACGTCAGTACGCTCAAAGAACTGGCGCGTCGTTGGAAGCCGGAAATCCTTGCGGGCTTCACCAAGCAGGGAACACATCAGGCGATGGACGACATTCGTGAATCTGTTGCTGAGCTTGCTTACTATCGCGAACATTTTATTAATCTTTGATTTTGTTCTCCGGTGGCTTGCGCCACCGGTTTTTTGACGCTAAATTGTTCAGCTTGATTGCAAATTAATCACTTGAACGAATTTTCGAAAAAAACGCTTTCAGGGGGGTTGCAGCTAAACGGATTTCTCGTATAATGCGCCTCCCGTAACGACGCAGAAATGCGAATTACGACAGCAACAAAAGCAGTACAGATTTGCGGGAATAGCTCAGTTGGTAGAGCACGACCTTGCCAAGGTCGGGGTCGCGAGTTCGAGTCTCGTTTCCCGCTCCAAAA
>NZ_JAOWGZ010000078.1:0-1756 GCF_030332875.1 Citrobacter sp. Cpo045 | reverse complement strand
TATCCAGGCGTAAAGGCTGTGGGTGGTGATATCGAGACGTGTTGCAACGCTGGCAACAGAATAACCGCGATCAACAACCTCTCTTTAAGCCATCTTAAATGACTCTGAGGTGTCTGTTAAACCCGTGGCGATTCAGATCAGGCAAAAGCGATAGTATGAGAGAATTTGCTACTGGCTGACTTACTGAAGCGGCTTTTCACGGCAGGTTTGTAACCGGCACGACCACGCAAAACCTGCACCGCTACGGCTTCGTAGCGTTCATGCTGCTTTTGTTTAGCTTGTGCTGGAGACATAATTTTGTACCTGACGGTAGTTATAAACAAATAAGTTGCAGTAACTATACATCACGAATCTACGTCACGCAATAGTGTACTATTGTTGCAACTTCGATGTACTTCCAGATTACAAAGTAAGTCCTGATCTCTTAGCAAATGTGGTGAACAGAATTGCCATTCCTTCAGCGGATTGTGTCGGGGGTGGATGTCAATCTGGTAACTCCGGGCTGACTGCATCGCCACGCAGGCGCATGATGGTTTGTCGTGAGGTCCCAAACCCGCGGGCAATGGCGCTGATACTGGCACCTGCTTTCAGTTGTTCAAGCGCTGCCTGCCGCTGTTCCTGGTTAAGCGCCGGCGGCCGGCCAAACCGTTTGCCTGCTGCCCTAGCCCTTGCCAGGCCGGAATGCGTGCGTTCAATCAGCAGGTCCTTTTCAAACTCAGCCACAGCCGAAATGACCTGCATGGTCATCTTTCCGGCCGCGCTGGTGAGGTCCACGCCACCCAGCGCGAGGCAGTGTACGCGAATACCGGATGCTGCCAGCTGCTCTACGGTCTTTCGCACGTCCATTGCGTCACGGCCCAGGCGATCAAGTTTGGTCACTATCAGCACATCATCATTTTCCATGCGATCAAGTAGTCTGGCAAAACCGGGGCGTTCGCTGGCAGCCACTGATCCGCTGATTTGTTCCTCAATCAGGCGCTGGGGTTTAACGGTAAAACCGGCTGCTTCAATTTCTCGGCGCTGGTTTTCAGTGGTCTGTTCCAGTGTGGAGACCCGGCAGTAAGCAAAAACTCGTGACATGGCGTAATTTTGTGTACGAAATGTATGTACGAATTATAACGCATGTACGAAACTAATTTCACTAAGTTTTGAACAGGTGCTGTAAGCGGTGTCCGAAATCGGTCGGTTTCGGACGTTTAAGTCACATGCACGTTAACTGTCGGTATTCATCGCCTCACTAGTACTACTCTGCTAGTTCATCATGTTCTTCGAGAGCATATTCAAAATCGGCAAAAAGCAAGAAATTTTCTATCCTATAAGCCTGATTTAACTTAATTCGTTGGTATCTTTCGTTCAATAATCGCCATGCTGTTTTCCGTAGTACCATCGGTACGGATTCATCTTTTAAAGTACGCATGAGCACAGAACAGGTTGTCAGAAAAGCAGCGTCCTTACGTTTTCGGTAATACGCATCAGTCGAACAAACCGCAATGATCTCGATTGATTCAGGGTGATGACAGATAGCATTAACCGTAGTTTGTTCATGTATCTGTGCCTTGAGTTCAGCCTGAATTTTTGATTGATGATACATAGCCTTGAGATAGCTAAACATGATTTCCCCATCGAACAGTAAGTCGTGTCAATTCCTAGAGTTAACACATTTCTGATCATGACTCACACGTTACGTTCAGTCGGTAGCCATCTGTGCAAAAAATGCGCTTAGCGTAGGATAATTTCCTTTTTCCAAGCGGACCCC
>NZ_JAOWGZ010000077.1:0-14407 GCF_030332875.1 Citrobacter sp. Cpo045 | reverse complement strand
GTAAGCGTCGTCTGAGTACCGTCTGGTCCCGAATCCAGGATCCTGTAACTTAAGCACCCACTTATTTTGCAGGTGGACACCTCATGCGCGCTAAAGAAAGACTTCCCCGGAAACACTATTCCCCTGAATTCAAAATGGAACTGGTCAGGCTGGCTCTTGAAGAAGAAGGCAGTATTGCCGCACTGGCCCGGAAACATGACGTCAATGATAACCTGCTCTTTAAATGGATAAGGCTCTGGCAGCGTGAAGGGCGGGTCTGTCGGCCCCGAAAAAACTCATCGTCGCTTCCTGCCCTGATACCCGTGCAGCTTCAGGCGGGCTCTTCTCTCCCAACCTTCGAACTACCATCCTGCTCTCCTCCCGCTACCTGCCACATAAAATGTCGGGGAGGAGAAATAACACTGACTCATCCCTCTGCTGAACTCATGAGCACTGTCCTGCGCGAACTGATGCGGGGGCCGGTATGATAAATCTTCCCGCAGGCACAAAAATCTGGCTGGTTGCCGGTATCACCGATATGCGCAACGGCTTCAATGGCCTCGCCGCAAAGGTGCAGACCGCGCTGAAAGATGACCCGATGTCCGGCCACGTCTTCATCTTCCGGGGACGCAGCGGCAGTCAGGTAAAACTGCTCTGGTCCACCGGCGATGGTCTGTGCCTGCTGACAAAGCGACTGGAACGTGGTCGCTTCGCCTGGCCCTCAGCCCGCGATGGCAAAGTGTTCCTGACGCCGGCGCAACTGGCGATGCTGATGGAAGGTATCGACTGGCGACAGCCAAAGCGGTTACTGACATCCCTGACCATGTTGTAGCGCTCTTTATCCTGGTTGTCGCAGAATAAGCCTGGTAAAATACAGGCTTATGAACGATACCTCTTCTGACGACATCCTTCTGCTGAAACAGCGCCTGGCCGAACAGGAAGCGTTGATCCACGCCCTGCAGGAAAAGCTGAGCAACCGGGAACGCGAAATAGACCATCTGCAGGCGCAACTGGATAAGCTGCGCCGGATGAACTTCGGCAGTCGTTCCGAAAAGGTATCCCGCCGTATCGCGCAAATGGAAGCTGACCTGAACCTGCTGCAGCAGGAAAGCGATACGCTGACCGGCCGGGTGGATGACCCGGCAGTGCAGCGCCCGCTGCGTCAGACCCGCACCCGCAAACCGTTCCCTGAGTCACTCCCACGGGATGAGAAGCGGCTGCTGCCGACTGAGCCGTGTTGCCCGGAGTGCGGTGGTTCGCTGAGTTACCTGGGTGAGGATGCCGCCGAACAGCTGGAGCTGATGCGCAGCGCCTTCCGGGTTATCCGGACAGTCCGTGAAAAGCATGCCTGCCGTCGGTGCGATCGCATCGTTCAGGCCCCGGCTCCTTCGCGCCCCATCGAACGGGGGATCGCCGGACCGGGGCTGCTGGCCCGAGTGCTGACCTCAAAGTATGCAGAGCACACACCGCTGTATCGCCAGTCGGAGATCTATGCCCGCCAGGGTGTAGTGTTGAGTCGTTCTGTACTGTCGGGCTGGGTGGATGCGTGTTGTCGTCTGCTGGCACCGCTGGATGAAGCCCTTCAGCACTATGTCCTGACCGACGGCAAACTCCATGCTGACGATACGCCTGTCCCGGTGCTGTTGCCGGGCAATAAGAAGACGAAGACCGGGCGCTTATGGACGTACGTTCGAGACGACCGCAACGCCGGATCAGCGCTGGCCCCCGCAGTGTGGTTCGCTTACAGCCCGGACAGAAAAGGTATCCACCCTCAGACCCATCTTGCAGGCTTCAGTGGCGTACTGCAGGCTGATGCCTACGCCGGGTTCAACGAGCTCTACCGCGACGGCCATATAAAGGAAGCCGCGTGCTGGGCCCATGCCCGCCGAAAAATCCACGATGTTCACGTCCGTACCCCGTCAGTCCTGACGGAGGAGGCGCTGAAACGGATCGGCGAGCTGTATGCCATCGAGTCGGAGATCAGAGGTAAAAGAGCAGAGGAACGGCAGGCAGTCCGGCACCAAAAAGTGCTGCCGCTGCTGGCGTCACTGGAGGGGTGGCTGCGGGAGAAACAGAAAACCCTCTCAAGGCACTCAGAACTGGCGAAGGCGTTCGGGTATGCGCTGAACCAGTGGCCGGCGCTGATCCGCTATGCAGAAGATGGCTGGGTGGAGGTGGATAATAACATTGCCGAAAACGCCCTACGACGGGTCAGTCTGGGGAGAAAAAACTGGCTGTTCTTCGGCTCGGATCATGGTGGTGAGCGCGGTGCGTCACTGTACAGTCTTATCGGGACGTGCAAATTAAACGGCGTGGATCCGGAACGCTATCTGCATTATGTACTTGATGTCATCGCCGACTGGCCTGTGAACCGGGTGGGTGCTCTGCTCCCGTGGCGGGTTACTCTGCCTGCCTGACCAGCTTCACTTCGTCAATACGGTTCTCACTGCACGCTTACTGAGAAACTCCCGGTTCACACGCATAACTCGGGATCTTGCTGGAGAGAGTAACCCAGTGATTTTGCCCTTCGTTTAAGCCCGTCGAGTACGCGATTACGGTAGCGCTCTTCATAATAATCCGCGCCAGGATCGACATATTTCTGACCGTATTTAAGGGCATTGTAGAACAGTATTGCCAGTTTTCTTGCCGTTGCAGTGACTGCTTTTGCTTTCCCGATACGGGATGATAATCGACGATAAAAAGCACCCAGCGCTGTATCGCTCCGGCCAATTGTTGTGGCTGCCAGTCTTAGTGCAGCAGCAATTCGACTGGATGAACGCCGTGTTTTCGAGGACAGTACTTTTCCACCGGAGATCTTATTCCCCGGGGACAAACACAGCCACGAGGTAAAATGGCTCGCATCCGGCCAGCGATTCATGTCAGTACCGCATTCGGCAACGAATTTTAGTGCCAGATAAGGTCCGAACCCATGTATCTGTGTCAGGTCTGCTCCGGTAATTTTCCAGAGTAATGGCCTGACATCAAAGGAAAGCTGATTGGGCTGTTTTGTACGATGTCTGGCGGAGGGCAATACTCCTTCAGGCTCTTCAGTTCCGGTGCTGAGCTGCAATAATGAAGTTTCGATTTGATCATCACACTCACGGATTTTTTCCTGGTAAAAATCGAAAAATGCCACCGACTGTTCAAGTGCAAAAAGATGTTCAGGCTGCCAGTTCCCTGTCAGTGCCTGTTGAAGAACCTCTGGCGTCTTTTTACATCTGACATCACGATACTGGATCAATACTGAAGGATCGCGCTCACCACTGACAATAGCTCTGACGATTGAAAGACCGGTAACGCCAGTAATATCCGATACGGCATGATGCAATTGAACATTCATCTGCATCAACGCCTTCTGCATATGTTGGATATGAGCAGCCCGGTATTCAGTCAGGCGTTCCCGTTGTCTCAAATAAGACCTGAGTACGGAAATGTCGTGTTCAGGTCTGAAACTGGCCCGAAGAAGGCCAAATGAATGCAGCTTCTGCAGCCACTGTGCGTCATTGACATCAGTCTTGCGACCGGGAACATTTTTTGCGTCTCTGGCATTAACAAGGATCACATTGAAACCCGCAGCCTCAAGGATCTCAAAAGCAGGCAACCAGTAAACGCCAGTGGACTCCATGGCAATGGTCGTAATGTGACAGGTTTTGAGCCAGTCGGACATCCGATGAAGGTCGCCAGTGAAACTTTGAAAAGTTCTGACCGGCTCGGCGTCAGCATCCGGTGGAACGGCGACTACGTGGAATTCAGCGCCAATATCAACGCCCGCAGCATGAGGATGGATAACAGACATTCGGGAGGATTTTTTCATGGAAATCTCCTTGCTCATTTTTCGATGAACGAAGGAGGGGACGACGGAGAAATCACCTTCCTGAACGGGATCAAAGTCACCACTGCCGGATCCGCCACAGTCCCTGAACCATGTTTTTTTACGGGGTCATACCACCAAAAGGCCGACGGCTGCTTCCTTCGCTAAATTAGCCTGCCAACTTTTCCGGGGAGTTTCTGAGACTCAGGACGGGGTTTCACCCATGGACAGTTTTTTAATATGTCCCGTTCGTCGGTAACCCGTTTCAGCTCTTTCTGGAGACGGCGGATCTCGGCCTGAGCATCTGACTGTTCTTTATTAGTGGAAGAATCCGGACCGTACTTCTTTATCCAGGCGTAAAGGCTGTGGGTGGTGATATCGAGACGTGTTGCAACGCTGGCAACAGAATAACCGCGATCAACAACCTGTTTGACTGCTTCAGTTTTAAACTCTTCGGGATAACGCTTACCGCTCATGGGCACCTCTCTTTAAGCCATCTTAAATGACTCTGAGGTGTCTGTTAAACCCATGGCGATTCAGTAGTCAATTCCTCACCATTCAAAACCATCCGCTGGATCTTCGTTAGCTTCAGAGCGTCTGCCACACCTTGTTAGTACGCAGTAATTCCTCTTCCTCGACGCATGCGCCTGCGTGCGCACGCTTTCTGCGGCGAGCGGATGATATTGACTGAAGCATGCAGCAGACTTTCAGTTGGATGCTGAACTGAAAACGGCTACATTTTGATCGGCTTTGCAATTTTTAAGGTGGTTTGCAATTTTAATGTTGCTTTGCGATTTTTATCAAGATTTAATAGATTAATGCAAAGATGATAACAAGGAACAGAGAATGGGACTGATGGAAACGCTTGACCAGTGCATTAATGCTGGTCATGAAATGACGAAAGCTATCGCGATTGCACAGTTTAACGATGATAGTCCGGAAGCTAGGAAAATTACCCGTCGCTGGCGTGTGGGTGAGGCCGCCGATCTGATTGGTGTTTCTTCTCAGGCAATCCGTGATGCCGAAAAAGCAGGACGCCTTCCACATCCTGATATGGAAATGCGTGGACGGGTGGAGCAGCGGGTGGGCTACACCATTGAACAAATCAATCATATGCGGGATGTATTTGGCACCCGTTTGCGCCGTCCTGATGACAGCGTTCCGCCCGTTATTGCGGTGGCAGCACATAAAGGGGGGGTTTATAAGACATCGGTATCTGTCCACCTGGCACAGGATCTGGCGCTGAAAGGGCTGAGGGTACTACTTGTCGAAGGGAATGATCCTCAGGGCACAGCCTCCATGTACCACGGTTGGGTTCCTGATTTGCATATCCATGCCGAAGACACACTGTTGCCTTTTTATCTCGGTGAGCGCGATGATGCAGCCTATGCCGTCAAATCCACCTGCTGGCCGGGTCTCGACATCATTCCGTCATGCTTGGCTCTGCACCGCATTGAAACAGAGCTCATGGGAAGGTTTGACGACGGAAAACTCCCGACAGAACCCCACATGATGCTTCGCCTGGCCATCGAAACGGTGGCTCATGATTATGATGTCATTGTTATCGACAGTGCACCGAACCTCGGTATTGGTACCATCAATGTTGTTTGTGCTGCGGATGTACTCATTGTGCCAACGCCAGCTGAGTTATTCGATTACACCTCTGCCCTTCAGTTTTTTGACATGCTGCGCGATCTGTTAAAAAACGTGGATCTGCAGGGTTTTGAGCCTGACGTCAGAATTCTTCTGACCAAGTACAGCAATAACAATGGCTCGCAGTCACCCTGGATGGAAGAACAGATCCGCGATGCCTGGGGAAGCATGGTACTGAAAAACGTTGTACGCGAGACCGACGAGGTCGGTAAAGGTCAGATCCGTATGAGAACAGTGTTTGAGCAGGCTATCGATCAACGCTCGTCTACAGGAGCCTGGCGAAATGCGCTGGCTATCTGGGAGCCTGTTTGTAATGAAATTTTTGATCGCCTGATTAAACCTCGCTGGGAGATCAGATAATGAAACGTGCTCCAGTTATTCCAAAACATACCATAAAAGATATTCGCCCCGAAACTGAGCCGTCAGCGGCACCCGCTGCACCGATGGTTGATTCATTAATCGCACGTGTAGGAGCCATGGCTCGTGGAAATGCCATACTGCTTCCAGTTTGCGGCCGGGAAGTGAAATTTATTCTGGAAGCCATCCCGGGCGAGAGTGTTGAAACGGCATCGAGAGTCTGGTCAGGTAATGAACGAGACCAGGAACTACTGACCGAAGACGCGCTTGATGATCTAATCCCCTCTTTCATCCTGAGTGGTCAGCAGACGCCTGCGTTCGGACGACGGGTAGAAGGTGTCATTGAGATTGCAGATGGTAGTCGCCGTCGTAAAGCCGCCATTCTGACATCATCGGATTATCGTGTTCTCGTCGGGGATCTCGATGACGAACAGATGATGGCTTTATCACGGCTGGGTAATGATTACCGCCCTGTCAGTGCTTATGAACGGGGCAACCGCTATGCAAAGCGGTTGGAAAATGATTTTAACGGCAATATCTCTGCTCTGGCTGAAGCTGAGAATATTTCCCGTAAAATCATCACGCGTTGCATCAACACGGCCCATTTGCCAAAATCAGTGGTTGCCCTGTTTACTCACCCTGGTGAACTTTCCGCCCGCTCTGGGGAGGCGCTGTATAAAGCATTTTCGGGAAAAGAAGCTTTATTGTTGCAACGGACACAACAGCTTCATGAGCAAAAGAAAGCGGGAGTTATCTTTGAATCCGAGGAAGTTATTGGTTTACTGACAGATGTTCTGAAAGAGCCATCAGGTAAAAAAGTTAACCTTAATACCCGTCATCAATTTGTACCTGGTGCGACAGCCCTATACAAAGGCGATAAGGTGATTTTTAATCTCGATAAATCTCGTTTACCTGCCGAATGTATCGAGAAGATAGAAAGCATACTGCGTGACTTACAAAAAGTTTAGCCTGTTTAATGTTACAAGCGAGCGTTATCATTAATTTCAAATATCCTTAATGCGTTACATGCTGCTTCGGAATATATACATCCGAAGCAGCTATTCTCTGCACTATAACACCAGTGGTGTTAAAAAGGTCTGTTTTCTTATCTCAACCTGATTGTTACCATAATCTAAGATCTAGTTTCTGCTACTTTTTCTTAACTAGTTCCACGGTTCACCCCTCAGCCTGCATATCAGAACTCAGACGGTAACCCATCCCGGAATACTGATTCCACACACCAGATTAACTGGGACCACGGTCCCACCTCCTACTTGCGTGGCAAAACTCACCCGCTAATCCCGCCCGGAATACGGATTCCACACACCAGATTAATGGGACCACGGTCCCACCTCCTACTTACGTGTCAGAACTCACCCGTTAATCCCGCCCGGAATACGGATTCCACACACCAGAATAACTGGGACCACGGTCCCACCTTCTACTTGCGTGGCAGAACTCACCCGTCAACCCCAACCGGGAATATCGATTCCACACGCCGGATTCACTGGAACTATGGTTCCACTCTGTTCAGCTGTTTTTATCACAATACCGATTTTAAGATTGTTACAGTGATTCCTGTATTCGGTGCGTAAGAAGATTATGTTCGTTTTGTTCCCTGGTGCTTCCTCGCTCACTCGCGGGCTTCGCCCTGTCGTTCGGCTGCGGCGAGCACTACTGATTCTCTCTGAAAGGGGAATTTAACTGAACCTAGCAATGGGGATATCTTTCCAACGGGTGGTGTAAGCAGGGGAGAGCATATCGCGTTTCATCTGCCAGGAAGGCGCAATCCCTCGGCTGGTAAACCAGACCTGTCCCAGACCGGAATGATTAATATCATCGAGAACCTTCATTAGCTCAGCGCGGTGAGGACGTGGCGAACGTTCGTCAAACAGCTGCAGCTGCGAAACGCCGGAGCCGGTGAAGTCATTCAGCATCACACCGGCTTTGGCATACCGGTGCCCGTCCTTCCAGATGCGCTCCAGAGCCGTTGTGGCGGCCGCAATGATGTCCCGGGTGTCCTGAGTGGGGGTAAGCAGTTTCTCAGTGGCCACGTTGCCGTAGTAAGGCTCTTTAACGGCGAACGGAGACGTTTTGATGAATACGGAAATATGCCGACAATACTGGCGCTCTTTACGCAGCTTTTCTGAGGCCCGCTCTGCGTACTGACAGACAGCCTGCCGCAGCGAATCGTACTCCGTGATTTTCTCTCCAAAACTGCGGCTGCAGACAATCTGCTGTTTCACTGGCGGGGCTTCCTCAAGCGACATGCAGCTTTCCCCGTTCAGTTCGCATACTGTTCGCTCGAGAACGACGGAGAAATTTTCCGGATGAAGGCCGGGTTCGCCTGGGCCAGATCGAGCGCGGTCCTGATGCCAAGGACATTGAGCTTGCGTGCAATACGGTTTCCCACGCCCCAGATCTCTTCGACCGGCTGCAGTGAAAGCAGTTTCCGCGTTCGCTGTGGATTCCCCCGGGTCAGGGCGAGCACACCACGAAACTGTTTCCACTCTTTAGAGGCCCACTGGGCTGATTTAGCGAGGGTTTTCGTCGGTCCGGCACCCACGTCGATGGTCAGACGGGTACAGTCATACACGTGCTGGCGCAGCTGCCGGCCGAAATCCTCCAGGTCCATGCAGTGCTCCACACCGGTCAAGTCAAGGAACATCTCGTCGATCGAATACTGTTCCACCCTGGGGGCCAGCTCCTCCAGGCAGTTCATCACGCGCGCCGACATCGAGGCATTTATGTGGAATAGAAAATCAATATAAATAATGCATGCTTTAAAAGATTACTATGAACTAAAAGCATACGTCCGAAATTGTTACCACATATCAAGATTCACAACTAATAATTTCGTATATTAATCCTCCAAGGCAGGTAGTCAGCTATCTGTTTGGCTTCCCTGATGCGATGGTAAAATGAAAAGACCACCGTTATGGGTTTAATAAAAAGATGCAGTCTTCTCCAGCTCAGCATGTTAGAAGGATTTTTCAATGGATGTTGAAATCAAATACTGCAATAACATAGATAACGCTTGCATTACACTCTCTGAAAATAAACTTAACATTAAGTTCGCTCCAAATGGCACGGGTAAAAGCACCATATCACGTGCCATTTTGCACAGTGTTTCTCGTGATGCCGCTGGTCTTAACAGTCTGCTACCTTTTAAGTTTCGAGCAGTGAATCCCGACGATTTTCAGCCCAGTGTAACGGGTACAGAGCAAATTCAGGATGTAATGTGCTTTGATGAAAAGTACGTGTCTCAGTTCACATTTCAGCCTGATGAACTGATTAGTAACAGCTTTGACATCTTTATCAAAACAGAAGCCTACAACCAAACGGAGCGAGAGATCGACTCGATGGTAATGGCAATCCGGCAGGAATTCAGTGGTAATGATGAGCTTGAGCTATTTATTACACATCTTCAGGAGCTTAGTGGTGCGTTCAAGCTGACAAGCAAGGGCTTATCTAAAGCCTCTACGGGGATGAAGGGGTTGGCAGGGGGTAACAAGCTTCAGCATATTCCCTCCGGGCTAGAGCCTTATCAGCCATTTATTCAGAGTCATCGTAATGTAGAGTGGATCGAGTGGCAGACCAAAGGGTATGAAAATTTCTGCTCACTCTCTGAGGGATGCTGTCCTTTCTGCACAGGTGATTCTCACGAAAAAGCAGAACAAATTAGCAAAGTAAGCGCTGAATATGACAAAGCAGTGATCAAAAATCTGGTTGGTATCATCACAGTACTTGATAAATTAGGCGAGTATTTTTCCGAAGCCGCACGCTCCCGTCTGAGGGAAATAACGACGTTACAGGGAGGATTGGAGAAGAAGCATGAAGACTACCTTGTTACCGTAAAGCAGCAGACAGAAAATCTTCTGGCCATGCTCTTAACATTAAAAACCCTGAACAGTTTTACTTTTAACGACGCCGGAAATATTCGTGCCTCTTTAGCCTCTTTTCGTTTGGATGTGAAGTATTTTTCCGAGCTGCAATCTGATAAAACTCTTGCAACAATTGGGAGACTGAACGCCTCGTTAGATAGCCTCATTTCCCAGGCTGGTTTGCTGCAGGGGCAAATCAACAAGCAGCGCGCTGGCATGCAGCGGCTCATTCAGAAACACAAGAAGGATATCAACACTTTTCTGGCATATGCGGGTTACCGCTATCAGGTAGATATATCTGGCGATGGAGAACAGTGCCGTCTTAAGCTTCGCCATGTCGACTATACCGACTATCTCAGTGGAGGTAGCCAACATTTGAGCTACGGCGAGCGTAATGCCTTTTCGATCGTTCTTTTTATGTACGAATGCCTGGCTCGTAAGCCCAACCTGATTATTCTCGATGATCCTATCTCTTCGTTTGATAAAAACAAAAAATTTGCCATCCTGGAAATGTTGTTCCGCCGTGACTCATCTGAGTGTTTGAAAAACCAGACGGTACTGATGCTTACACATGACGTTGAGCCAATCATCGATACTCTGAAGTCGGTGAAGAAGTTGTTTAGTAACCAGGTTACTGCATCCTATTTACGTTATAGCACTGGCACGATAACTGAATTACCTATCCGCGAAAGCGATATTCTGACGTTTGCCCAAATCTGCAAAGTGGTTCTCGAATCCGACTGTGATGACCTGATCAAGCTCATTTATCTTCGCAGGCATTATGAAATCATGGACAATCGAGGTGATGTTTATCAGGTACTTTCTAACTTATTTCACCGCCGAGAGGAACCAATCGACACACGCCTACCTCTGATTGAAGGAACAGGGTACCCGATGATGGACCCGGAGAGCTTCCTTAATGGATGCAGTTTAATCACTAAAAATATTTTTGGTTTTGATTACCCCCATATGCTGAGCTTGCTGAATGATCCTGACAAAATTCTGTCGTTATATCGAAGCTGCACGAATGGCTATGAAAAACTTCAGGTGTTCCGACTACTGGAACCTGAGGCCGATAACCGTGTCATTCGCAAGTTTGTGAATGAAACCTATCATATTGAAAACGAGTTTATCTGCCAACTAGACCCCACACGATTCGATCTTATCCCGGAATACGTTATTGTTGAATGTGACAGGCTGCTCCTTAATATCGGGGCGTCGAACGATGATGCTGAACTGGAAACGGCCTGAGCGTATGGTCTAGATGTAACTCTTCTTAGCAGTGAAGGTGAGTAGTAATACTCACCTACTTGGATCTCCAATTCAATTGAGCCTGCTGATAAGCACGCCTTTTTGGCGAGAAACAGAAGCCTCTAAAGTTGGGACATGCGAGACATGGCGCTTTTTATGCCGCCAGATAGTATCTTTCTGGCCCTGTAATGACAAAAAGCTGATTTTCGTTAACAATAACCCTGTTTAAATATCCAGATAAAAACATTTCCTCTGGGTCAAATGAGTGATACAGTTTCACCCATAAGACCCAATGGAGGCAATATGTCTGAATTTGAATTACTGGCGCAGGATCTGCTTGAGAAAGCAGAGGCGGAAGAACAACTGCGACAGGAAAATGATAAAAAGCTGCTCGGGCAGGTGCTGGAAATCTATGACCAGAAGTACGTGGCTGAACTGCTTAGAAAAGTTGGTAAAAATGAGTGGAGTCGCGAGACTCTTAATCGCTGGATTAATGGTAAGTGCTCACCTAAGTCGCTGACGTTAGCCGAAGAGGAACTTCTACGAAAAATGCTTCCGGAAGCGCCTGCTCATCACCCTGACTATGCCTTCCGGTTTATTGACCTGTTTGCTGGCATTGGAGGTATACGGAAGGGCTTCGAAACCATCGGTGGCCAGTGCGTTTTTACCAGTGAATGGAATAAAGAGGCTGTGCGCACATATAAAGCTAACTGGTTTAACGATGCTCAGGAACACACTTTCAATCTCGATATTCGGGAAGTCACGCTCAGTGATAAACCTGAAGTACCTGAAAACGATGCCTATGCTTACATTAATGAGCATGTGCCGGATCATGATGTACTTCTGGCAGGTTTCCCCTGTCAACCGTTCAGCCTTGCGGGTGTAAGCAAGAAAAACTCGCTCGGGCGCGCGCATGGTTTCGAATGTGAGGCTCAGGGAACGCTCTTCTTCGATGTGGCGCGTATTATCCGCGCAAAAAAACCTGCCATCTTTGTTCTTGAAAACGTTAAAAACCTGAAGAGCCATGACAAGGGTAAAACCTTTAAAGTCATCATGGATACCCTCGACGAACTGGGCTATGAAGTTGCGGATGCAGCTGAGATGGGCAAAAACGATCCTAAAGTTATCGACGGAAAGCACTTTTTACCTCAGCACCGAGAACGTATCGTTTTGGTCGGTTTCCGTCGTGATCTGAATATTCACCAGGGTTTTACCCTGCGCGATATTAGTCGTTTTTATCCGGAACAGCGTCCGTCATTTGGCGAACTGCTGGAACCCGTGGTTGACAGCAAATATATACTGACGCCGAAACTCTGGGAGTATCTCTATAACTACGCCAAAAAGCACGCAGCTAAGGGTAACGGATTCGGTTTTGGCCTCGTTAATCCTGAAAATAAAGAAAGCATTGCCCGTACGCTTTCTGCTCGCTATCACAAAGACGGGTCTGAAATTCTGATAGACCGTGGCTGGGATATGGTCACAGGTGAAACAGACTTCGCGAACGAAGAAAATCAGGCGCATCGGCCCCGCAGGCTGACTCCACGAGAGTGCGCGCGCCTTATGGGTTTTGAAAAAGTAGATGGCAGGCCTTTTCGCATTCCTGTGTCAGACACTCAGTCGTACAGGCAGTTCGGTAACTCCGTAGTGGTGCCCGTGTTTGAAGCCGTAGCCAAACTGCTTGAACCTTATATCCTGAAAGCGGTTTATGCCGATTCGTGCAAGGTTGAACGAATCTGAACGCTCCTCCCGGTATTTATGCCGGGAGATTATCTATGGAATATCTGCGTAAAGCCCTGTCAGCTCAGCAATAAACGCGCCTAGCGTCATTAGCTCAGCTCTCACCGCCTCCGGGTATTTTTTGTGCAGAGATGATGGCACGACCAGTCTGACACCCGACTCCCGCATCTCCCGATATTGAGCCAGAGAAACTCCCTCCTGGAGTGTAAACAGATGCACCTGATGAATTTTATCGGCCTCATTCAGTATCTGACGCCAGCGATCCTTACAGGTAGTCTTGACTGCCAGCATGCGCAGATTTTCTACGGGAAACTCAGTATCGTGGTAAGCCCCTGCGGAAGGGAAAAGGAAATCGGGCTTTTTATTACCTTCTGTGACGGCCTGCGTCGCAAAGTGTCGCAGGCCGTGCTCAATGAATAGATGCTCCAGGTGCAGTTCCAGCGACTTCCCGGCTCTGGATTTACGGCGATTGCTGACAGAATTGGCCAGCGCAATAAATTCATCCACAGAGCCAAATCCTTTTCGGATGATATCCAGAACATGCAGTTCCTCAACCAACAGAAATATGTCGTACTCCACGCGCCGGCGGTCAAGAAGTTGCTCATCCGGATCAAGGGAATTTTTCACATAATGGCTGGCTGCATACTGAATAATTTCACTTCCCGACGGAAAGCGCAGGTGCCAGTCTTCAGGTAGAATATATTTATGATTTACTGGCGCTTGCTGTAGAGATAGTCCGCCAAGAATCTGTCCTGCGGGGCCGGATATAAGCGCTCCGGGTATAACTTCACCAATAGCGGTCTCAATGACGTCCTCTTCATCAGTGCTGGCGCATACCCAAATATTTACTTCCTTACAGTCCCCCCCTTGCTCATCAAGCTTGAAAGCCAGGAGCGTCAGAGCCCCTGTATTTTCAGGATCCTGAAGTGGGCTGCCTCTACCCCAGCGGGTAATCCTTTTTTCATTCCGGGTTTTACCAAAATGACGGCTGTTATAATAAATTGCCCGGGCTTCGCTGTCTGGGCAATCATGCGATGACACATGTGCGGTGAGAAAAACCGAAGGGTTCAGTTCACGGGTATGGTTGATAGACGGAAACAGTTTTTCAACGATACCTGAAGGGATATAAAGCCCTACCTGGTGACCACCTGTTGCGCCGGTATCGTTGGCGGAAAGGCGTTTGATGTAGACGAAGTAATTCTCACATGCGATCTCAAGTAGCCAGTTGTGGAAAACCGACATAAGCATCCCCTGTTACCCTGAAACTCTACTCACCATTTTTTCATAATTATATACAAACAGCCAGAAAGGCTGTTACAGGCGATTTGATCTGCAACCTATTGGTTAATATGCTCTGATGTGCGCAATCTTCGTTTTTTGCTCATATTGGTTCATTTTATCCTCCGGATTTACCGGTTAATTTTGCAAGAGCCTGTTCTACTTTTTTAATATCCTGCTCTACAATGGCTTTCTCATCAGGCGTGAGCGGGACCTCTTCGAGATAACGCCTGATAGATGTTTTACTCTCCAGCATCAGTCCGCGCGCACTGTCTTTCAGCAGATTAAAATCGCAACCAATGCAGGCCATTCTGTGCGGGCAACTGCTCCAGAATGGATTCATGCAGAAGGACTCACCGGTAATGACTCCAACTTACTGATAGTGTTTTATGTTCAGATAATGCCCGATGACCTTGTCATGCAGCTCCACCGATTTTGAGAACGACAGTGACTTCCG
>NZ_JAOWGZ010000076.1:0-372489 GCF_030332875.1 Citrobacter sp. Cpo045 | reverse complement strand
ATACCTGCTTTCGTCATTTTGTTCAGCGCTCGTACCAGGGCCATAGCCTCCGCAACCTGACCATCGTAGTCACGCAGCGTCAGTGAACCCCCGAACAGCTGTTTTACCCGGTACATCGCCGTTTCCGCTATCGAGCGACGATTGTAATCTGTTGTCCATTTCCACCGCGCATTACTCCCGGTCATTCGCTGATTAGCCACTGCACGGTTACGGTCTGCATATTCACCGGGCCAGTAACCAGCACCTTTTCGGGGAGGGATAAGCGCGCTGATTTTCTTACGCCGCAGTTCATCGTGACATAGCCGGGTATCGTAAGCGCCATCGGCGGCGGCTGACCTGATTTTCCGGTGGGTTTGCCGGATTAACCCGGGGAAGGCCTCTGAGTCCGTAACGTTGTTCAGCGACAGGTCAGCGCAGATGATTTCATGTGTTTTACTGTCAACGGCGAGATGCAGCTTACGCCAGATACGGCGGCGTTCCTGGCCATGCTTTTTGACTTTCCACTCGCCTTCACCGAAGACCTTCAGCCCGGTGGAATCAATTACCAGGTGTGCGATTTCACCCCGGGTGGGCGTTTTGAAACTGACATTAACCGACTTTGCCCGCCTGCTGACACAGCTGTAATCCGGGCAGCGTAGCGGAACGTTCATCAGAGAAAAAATGGAATCAATAAAGCCCTGCGCAGCCCGCAGGGTCAGCCTGAATACGCGTTTAATGACCAGCACAGTCGTGATGGCAAGGTCAGAATAGCGCTGAGGTCTGCCTCGTGAAGAAGGTGTTGCTGACTCATACCAGGCCTGAATAGCTTCATCATCCAGCCAGAAAGTTATGGAGCCACGGTTGATGAGGGCTTTATTGTAGGTGGGCCAGTTGGTGATTTTGAACTTTTGCTTTGCCACGGAACGGTCTGCGTTGTCGGGAAGATACGTGATCTGATCCTTCAACTCAGCAAAAGTTCGATTTATTCAACAAAGCCCATGACTATGACCACTGTTATTCACAAAACCGGACTCGGCGTCAGCGTTGCGGGCGTGGTGCTGGCGATTATCGGCGCGCTCATCCAGTCCACGGCGCTGTGGCAGCCGGGGCTGGTGATGTTCACCGTCGGATTCGCCGCCGGTGCAGGCTACTGGCCTGGTTTACGCAGCTATCAGTTTACGCTGTGGATCATCGCTGGTTTTGTTGCCGCCATGACCTGGTCTACGGATCTGATCGTCTGGGGCGGTTTCAATATCACCCATAAATGGATCGTGTTCCTTGTGATTCAGGCCACCATGTTCAGCATGGGCACCAAGCTAACGATCCAGGATTTTATTGATGTCGCCAAAATGCCGTGGGCAGTTTTTATCGGTACCTTCTGCCATTTCGTGATCATGCCCCTGCTCGGCCTGAGCATTACCCTGATCTTTGATTTTCCGCCTGAAGTGGCGGTGGGCATTTTGTTGATTGGCGCTTGCCCCAGCGGTCTCTCGTCAACGGTGATGGTTTACATCGCCAACGCCAACCTCGCGCTGGCGGTATCAATCGCCGCAGTCTCAACGCTGGCGGCAACGGTAATGACACCGCTGTGGGTTAATCTGCTGGCGGGTTCGATGATTGATATCCAGCTCACCGCGATGGTGATGGACGTGGTGAAAATCGTATTAATTCCCATCGGCGCAGCAATTCTGCATGACTATCTGAAAACCTATGCAGGCGTGCGCGGACGCCGTGTTGTCCAGATGCTGGCCGGGATCGGCGCAATTTGGCTGCTGTATATGATTGCCGGCGGCTGGGACGCGCTGTTTGGTCATGCCAGCGCCGAAGCGCAGATGTACGCGGTGGTCCTCAACTTCGTAGCAGGCGGCCTCGTTTGGGCATTGTTCTACAACTGGCTGTATGGCCGCGTGGCGGGCGTGAAGAAGGTCATGCCAACCATCTCAATGATGGGGATCATTTTCTTTACCACCACCGCCGCCGCAGCCGGGCGCGACAACCTGGTGCAGGTCGGTTTCCTGCTCTGCTTCGCCATGTTGATGCATAACCTCGGCGGCTTCCTGATTGGTTATCTGATGAGCCGCTGGATCTTCCGCATGGACGTGCAGTCTGCCCGTACCGTGGCCTTTGAAGTCGGCCTGCAAAACGGCGGTATGGCGTCAGGGCTTGCCGCCGCGATGGGCAAACTGGCAACGGTTGGACTCGCATCAGCGGTGATGACACCGCTGGGTAACGTTAGCGGCTCGCTGCTCGCCAACTACTGGCGCAAAAAAGACGCCAGACAGGCGCAGGTAGCAGCAGCCAAAGATCCCGTTCAACCTGCTTGCGAAAATCTGTCGAAAGGATAATCACGATGACAACTCTCACTCTGGGACAGGCCCTGCGCGCCGTAACCTGTGCGCTCGAACTCGCCGAAACACGTTATGCAAATCGCCCGTTAAGCGTGGTCGTATGCGATGCCAATGGAGAACTGCTCAGCTTTGCGCGGATGGATAACGCCAAACTGTTAACCATCGAGTTAACCCAGCGTAAAGCGCGCACCAGCAGCCGCCTGGGCTGCACCACGCAGGCATTTTTACAGCGTCTGCAAAAAGAGCAACTGGATATTAGCTATTTTGCCGATCCGCGTTTTACGGCGCTGCCGGGCGGGATCCCTATTCTGCACCAGGGGAAATGCCTTGGAGCCGTCGCGGTGGGCGGTTTATCCGCGCAGGAAGATCATGATGCGGCGCTGTCCGTCGCGGAAACGTTACTTAAGGAGATTGCCCAATGAAAAAGGTCGCCATGCTGCATACCAGTGCAGCCACGCTTGCGATAATGCAACAGCTGATCGCCGACATCATGCCGGAGGTCGAAGTGATGCACCTGGTTGAAGAATCTATGATTAAACAGGTGATGAAAGCCGGAGGCGTATCGCCAAATATTGCCGCCCGCATCGCCGACTATGTGCATATTGCTGAAAAGGCGGACTGCGATATCTTTATTACCGCCTGCTCTTCAATTGGTACTGCGGTGGAGCAATGCCAGTTTATGACCCCACTCCAGCTCGCGCGCATTGACTGCGCGATGGTGGAAGAGGCGATTGAAAAAGGCGAACGGATCGCCGTGTTAGCAACCGTGGCAACCACGCTGAAGCCAACGCTGGATTACGTCCAGCGTAAAGTTCAGCAAAGCGGTAAATCACGAACCATTACGCCTGTATTAATGGAGGATGCATTCCACGCGCTGCTGGCGGGAGATATGGATACCCATGACCGTATCGTCAGTGAAGGGTTACAGAGCGCCTTTACCCAGGCGGATGTCGTGATGCTGGCGCAGGCTTCGATGGCGCGCGTTTTACAACAGCTCCCTTCCCCGCCGGTGCCGGTAATGACCTCACCGGAAAGTGGAATTCGCTGGTTGAAAACGCTGGCTGAACGCTAAATTCCCGGCAAAAAAAGGCCATCATCAGATGGCCAACCATGTCGAAACGGGACCAGCCCTTGACTATGCAGAGAGTCAGGGCTGTTTTTTTATTTCTTACTTAATAACGGTTTTCAGCGCTTCGCCGATATCGGCCAGGCTACGGACAGTTTTCACGCCTGCGGCTTCCAGCGCAGCGAATTTCTCATCCGCTGTACCTTTCCCACCCGCGATAATCGCACCCGCGTGACCCATACGCTTACCTTTCGGCGCAGTCACGCCCGCGATGTAACCTACAACCGGCTTGGTTACATGATCTTTGATGTAAGCAGCCGCTTCTTCTTCCGCGCTACCGCCGATCTCACCGATCATGACGATCGCTTCAGTCTGCGGATCTTCCTGGAACAGCTTCAGGATGTCGATGAAGTTAGAGCCAGGGATCGGGTCGCCACCGATACCCACACAGGTAGACTGGCCGAAACCATAGTCGGTGGTCTGCTTAACCGCTTCATAGGTCAGGGTACCTGAACGGGAAACGATACCCACTTTACCCGGCTTGTGAATGTGGCCCGGCATGATACCGATTTTACATTCACCCGGAGTGATAACGCCTGGGCAGTTCGGGCCGATCATGCGTACGCCTGCTTCATCCAGCTTCACTTTCACGGTCAGCATATCCAGCGTTGGGATACCTTCGGTGATGGTGATGATAAGCTTGATGCCTGCATCGATTGCTTCCAGAATGGAATCTTTGCAGAACGGGGCCGGAACATAGATAACGGTGGCGGTTGCGCCGGTCGCTTCTACCGCTTCACGTACGGTGTTGAACACTGGCAGACCGAGATGCGTGGTGCCGCCTTTGCCCGGCGTAACGCCACCGACCATTTGCGTACCGTAAGCGATCGCTTGTTCGGAGTGGAATGTCCCCTGGCTACCGGTGAAGCCCTGGCAGATAACCTTGGTATCTTTATTAATTAAAACTGACATTATTTCCCCTCCACTGCGGCAACAACCTGCTGAGCTGCATCCGTCAGACTTTTCGCTGCAATAATATTCAGGCCGCTATCAGCCAGTTTTTTCGCGCCGAGTTCAGCGTTGTTACCTTCCAGACGTACCACAACCGGAACGTTTACACCTACTTCTGCTACCGCGCCGATGATACCGTCAGCGATCAGGTCGCAACGTACGATACCGCCGAAGATGTTAACCAGTACGGCTTTAACATTGTCATCAGAGAGGATAATTTTGAACGCTTCGGTTACACGCTCTTTGGTCGCACCGCCGCCAACGTCGAGGAAGTTAGCCGGTTCGCCGCCGTGCAGCTTAACGATGTCCATGGTGCCCATTGCCAGGCCCGCACCGTTAACCATACAACCGATGTTACCGTCCAGTGCGACGTAGTTCAGTTCCCACTGTGCAGCCTGCGCTTCACGCGGATCTTCCTGAGACTGGTCGCGCATTTCGCGCAGGTCAGCCTGGCGGAACAGTGCGTTGCCGTCAGCGCCCAGTTTGCCGTCGAGGCAGATCAGGTCCCCCTGCTTGGTCACAACCAGTGGGTTGATTTCGATCAGCGCCAGATCGCGCTCCAGGAAGATAGTCGCCAGACCCATGAAGATCTTGGTGAACTGCTGAACCTGTTTACCTTCCAGACCCAGTTTGAACGCCAGCTCACGGCCCTGGTAAGGCATCGGACCTGCCAGCGGATCGAGCGCCACTTTGTGGATCAGGTGCGGGGTTTCTTCCGCTACTTTTTCGATTTCCACGCCGCCTTCGGTAGAGGCCATGAAGACCACGCGACGGGAGCTACGGTCAACAACTGCGCCGAGGTAAAGTTCTTTACCAATGTCGGTCGCGGCTTCAACCAGAATCTGATTTACCGGTTGGCCATGAGCATCTGTCTGGTAAGTGACCAGACGTTTACCCAGCCAGTGTTCAGCAAAAGCGCGAATGTCTTCTTTGCTGTTTACCACCTTCACACCGCCCGCTTTACCACGGCCACCAGCGTGAACCTGACATTTCACTACCCACGGGCCAGCGCCGATTTTAGATGCAGCTTCTTCGGCTTCACGCGGAGTAGTACAGGCATAACCCACCGGTGCCGGTAAGCCATAGCGGGCAAAAAGTTGTTTTGCCTGATATTCATGTAAGTTCATGTGTTCTGTCCATCCTTCAGGTAATCGTTATCTTTTACCCGTAGGTCTGATAAGCGTCCAGACCTACGGGGCAGGTGATACTCTTATTAACTACACGTCCAGCAGCAGACGCGTTGGATCTTCCAGCAACTCTTTAATGGTTACCAGGAAGCCTACTGACTCACGACCATCGATCAGACGGTGGTCATAAGACAGCGCCAGATACATCATCGGCAGGATTTCAACCTTGCCGTCTACCGCCATCGGACGATCTTTGATGGCATGCATACCCAGGATGGCGCTCTGCGGTGGGTTGATGATCGGCGTAGACATCAGGGAACCGAACACACCTCCGTTAGTGATGGTGAAGTTACCACCCGTCAGATCTTCGACCGTCAACTTGCCGTCGCGACCTTTAACTGCCAGTTCTTTAATATTCTTCTCAATGTCAGCCATACCCAGCAGATCCACATCACGCAGGACCGGCGTGACCAGGCCACGCGGCGTAGAGACCGCCATGCTGACATCAAAGTAGTTGTGGTAAACCACGTCATCGCCGTCGATGGACGCGTTCACTTCCGGATAGCGTTTCAGCGCTTCAACAACCGCTTTCACGTAGAAAGACATAAAGCCCAGACGGATACCGTGGCGTTTCTCGAACGCATCACCGTATTGCTTACGCAGGTCCATGATTGGCTTCATGTTGACTTCGTTGAACGTGGTCAGCATGGCGGTAGAATTTTTCGCTTCCAGCAGACGCTCGGCTACACGTTTGCGCAGACGGGTCATCGGAACACGTTTTTCGCCACGCGCGCCCAGTTGAGCCTGCGGTGCAGGTGCTGCAGCCGGCGCTTTTGCTTCGGCTTTCGCAGCCGGAGCTTTCGCCAGATGTTTTTCAACATCTTCACGGGTGATACGACCGCCGACACCGGTGCCGTTGATAGCGCTGGCTTCGAGGTTATGCTCACCCAGCAGGCGACGGATCGCCGGGCTCAGGGCATCGTTATTCTGCTCAGCAAGAGACGCCTGCTGGCGCTGTGCCGGAGTAGAATCTTTCTCTTCAGACTTAGCACTGGTTTCTTTACCGGTGCTGTTGCCTTCACGCAGGCGACCGAGGATCTGGCGAGAAGTGACGGTTGTCCCTTCATCTTCCAGAACCGCATCAAGAATACCGTCCGCTGATGCCGGTACTTCCAGTACCACTTTGTCAGTTTCGATTTCTACCAGTACTTCATCACGACGTACTGCATCGCCCGGTTTTTTGTGCCAGGTTGCAACCGTTGCATCCGCTACGGATTCAGGCAGGTCGGGAACAAGAATATCTACGCTACTCATTATTTATCCTTTATTTAATCGACGTTCAGCGCGTCATTTACCAGATCTTGTTGCTGCTTCTGGTGAACGGACATATACCCTACTGCCGGAGAGGCAGAGGCCGGGCGACCTGCATAACGCAGAGCTGACCCAAATGGAATTACTTCACGGAAATGATGCTGGCTGCAGTACCATGCGCCCTGGTTGAGCGGCTCTTCCTGGCACCAGACAAAATCATGTACGTGAGCAAATGGTTTCAGCGCTTCCTGCACCGCTTTATGCGGGAACGGATAGAGCTGTTCGATGCGCACAATGGCGACATCTTTTTGGTCGTTCTTGCGGCGTTGCTCCAGCAGGTCGTAATAAACCTTACCAGAACACATCACGACACGCTTCACGCCTTTAGGATCAAGTTCATCTACTTCGCCAATGGCTGGCAGGAAAGTACCATTTGCCAGTTCGTCCAGCGTAGACACCGCCAGCGGATGACGCAGCAGCGACTTCGGTGACATCACCACCAGCGGACGACGCATACCGCGCAGCGCCTGACGACGCAGCATGTGGTAAACCTGCGCCGGGGTAGACGGGACGCAAACCTGCATGTTTTGTTCAGCGCAAAGTTGCAGATAACGTTCCAGACGCGCGGAGGAGTGCTCCGGACCCTGACCTTCATAGCCGTGCGGCAGCAGCATAACCAGACCACACATACGGCCCCATTTCTGCTCGCCGGAAGAGATGAACTGGTCGATAACGACCTGTGCACCGTTAGCGAAGTCACCGAACTGTGCTTCCCAGATGGTTAGCGTGCGCGGTTCTGCTGTGGCATAACCGTACTCGAACGCCAGCACGGCTTCTTCAGACAGCACGGAGTCCCATACGCGGAAGGTGCCTTGTCCGTTATGCACATGCTGCAGCGGAGTGTAGGTTGAACCGTTCGCCTGGTTATGAATCACCGCGTGACGGTGGAAGAAGGTACCGCGACCGGAGTCTTCACCCGACAGACGGACCGGAATGCCTTCGTCAACCAGCGTGGCGTAAGCCAGATTCTCTGCACCACCCCAGTCAAACAGCTTCTCGCCTGCGGCCATGGCCTGACGGTCGCCGTAAATCTTGGCAACACGCGACTGCATTTCAACCGCTTCAGGTACGGTGCTGATGCGTTTTGCCAGCTCCTGCAGACGCTTCATCTCAACTTTGTTCGGGTAGTTTTCATCCCATTCGTGGTTGAGGTACGGCGACCAGGTGAAGGAGTGCATGTTCATTGGACGCCACTCTTTCACTACGCATTCGCCAGCATCCAGCGCGTCACGGTACAGATTGACCATCTCGGTCGCATCTTCCAGCGTGGCGACCTTGTCCGCTTCCAGCTTATCAGCGTAGATTTTGCGCGGGGTCGGATGCTTTTTGATTTTCTGATACATCAGCGGCTGGGTTGCGCTCGGCTCGTCGGCTTCGTTGTGGCCGTGACGGCGGTAGCACACCAGATCGATGAAGACATCGCGTTTAAAGGTATTACGGAAATCCAGCGCCAGACGCGTCACGAAAGCGACCGCTTCCGGGTCATCCGCGTTCACGTGGAAAATCGGCGCCTGAACCATCTTACCGATGTCGGTACAGTACGGTGTAGAACGCGCATCCAGCGGGTTAGACGTAGTGAAGCCCACCTGGTTGTTGATAACGATGCGAACGGTACCGCCCACTTCGTAACCACGCGCTTTCGACATGTTCAGGGTTTCCTGAACCACGCCCTGCCCGGTAACTGCCGCATCACCGTGAATGGTGATTGGCAGGACTTTATTGCTGCTCGGTTCGTCCAGACGATCCAAACGTGCACGTACGGAACCGATAACCACCGGGCTAACGATTTCCAGGTGCGACGGGTTAAACGCCAGCGCCAGGTGTACCAGACCGCCTTCGGTTTCGATATCTGATGAGAAGCCCATGTGGTACTTCACGTCACCGGTGCCGAGGTGTTCTTTATGTTTGCCCGCAAATTCGTCGAACAGTTCCTGCGGGCGTTTGCCCAATACGTTAACCAGAACGTTCAGACGACCACGGTGCGCCATGCCCAGTACCACTTCACGGGTACCGCTGTTACCGGCGTGGCGGATCATCTCTTTGAGCATTGGGATTAACGCATCGCCGCCTTCAAGCGAGAAGCGTTTCGCGCCCGGGAACTTAGCGCCCAGGTAGCGTTCCAGACCTTCTGCTGCGGTCAGTTCACTGAGGAAACGTTTCTTCTCTTCGCTACTGAATGCGGCACGGCCAGACTCGATACGCTGCTGAAGCCAACGTTTTTCTTCGGTGCTGGTGATGTGCATGTACTCGGCGCCAATTGGGCCGCAGTAGGTTTGTTTCAGCGCAACAACCAGGTCGCTCAGCTTCATCGTGTCTTTGCCGCCGGCAAAAGAACCTACGTTAAAGCTTTCCTGGAAATCCGCATCGGTCAGATCGTGGAAAGACGGGTCCAGATCGGCCACATTTTCTTGCTGCCACAGTCCCAGCGGATCAAGATTCGCATGCTGATGACCGCGGAAACGATAGGCGTTAATGAGCTGCAGGACTTTAACCTGCTTCACATTGGCATCAGGGTCGGAAATAGAAGAAGAGTAACGTGGGGTAATCAACGCCTGTCGACGGAAATAATCACGTGTTTTTGAGTGAAGTTGATCCGGTTTGACTCCGGTACCAGGTAACTGCTGGAACGTCGAACGCCAGTTAGCATCTACCGAGTCAGGGTCGGTTAAGAAGTCTTCATAGAGCTGTTCTATCCAGCTCTGGTTAGAACCAGAGAGGTAAGAAGAGTCCAACCAGGCTTTCAAAGCGCTGTTCTGCATCGTGATCCCTTAAGCATTTGTATGCTTACTTCGCCGTGGATACTACCACGCACACCGATGTGCGTGCCGGGGTTCACTTGTTGCGGACTGTCGTGTCATCTGCGTCCGCTAAGGAACCTTTAAAAACTGTCTAATAATGTGGCAGTTTTTAGAGGTTTCCTGCAGTTATATTGCCTGATGGCGCTTCGCTAATCAGGCCTACAAGGTACGTAACCCGTAGGCCGGATAAGACGCTACGTCGCATCCGGCAACCATTGCCTGATGGCGCTTCGCCTATCAGACCTACAAGGTACATAACCCGTAGGCCGGATAAGACGCTACGTCGCCATCCGGCAACCACTACAACTACTTACGCACTACGTTTGAGCAACATCGACTTAATATGGCCAATGGCGCGCGTCGGGTTTAGTCCTTTCGGACATACGCTGACGCAGTTCATGATGCTATGGCAGCGGAATACGCTGAAAGCGTCACTTAAACCTTCCAGGCGGCTGTCGGTCTCGGTATCGCGGCTATCAATTAAGAAGCGATACGCTGCCAGCAGGCCTGCCGGGCCAATAAATTTGTCCGGGTTCCACCAGAATGATGGGCAGGACGTTGAGCAGCATGCACACAAAATACATTCATACAGCCCATCGAGCTTCTCACGCTGCTCTGGCATTTGTAAATGCTCACGAGCTGGCGGATTTTTCCCATTATTCAACAAGTAAGGCTTAATCTTCTCATACTGTGCGTAGAATTGCCCCATGTCTACCACCAAATCGCGCACAACCGGTAAACCCGGCAGCGGGCGAATGACAATTTTTTTGCCCGGCTGATTCAGCGCAGAAATAGGAGTGATACAGGCCAGTCCATTTTTGCCGTTCATGTTCAGACCGTCGGAGCCACAAACCCCTTCACGGCAGGAGCGACGGAACGACAGTGACGGATCTTTTTCTTTCAGCTGCATCAATGCATCCAGCAGCATCATGTCGCGCCCTTCTTCCGCCTCCAGGGTGTAATCCTGCATGCGCGGAGCGTCGTCAACATCCGGGTTATAGCGATAAACTGAAAACTCGAGTTTCATTGTCCTGTCTCCGCATTAATAAGTACGAATCTTCGGCGGGAATGCCGGGCGCAGCTTCGGTTCCATATTGACTTGACGTCGCGTCATGGATTCCGACTCTGGCAGGTACAGGGAATGGCACAGCCAGTTTTCATCATCACGTTCCGGGAAGTCGAAGCGGCTATGCGCGCCACGGCTTTCGGTACGGAAGTTTGCAGATACTGCAGTGGCGTACGCGGTCTCCATCAGGTTATCCAACTCCAGACACTCAACGCGCTGGGTGTTGAACTCGCTGGAGGTATCGTCCAGACGGGCATTTTTCAGGCGTTCGCGGATCGCTTTCAGCTCTTCCAGACCTTTCGCCATCGCATCGCCTTCGCGGAATACCGAGAAGTTATGCTGCATACATTCTTGCAGCGCTTTGCGAATCGCCACCGGGTCTTCACCGTTACGGTTACCGTTCCAGCGGTTCAGACGCGCCAGAGAAGCGTCGATTTCATCTTCGGTCGCATCCAGCAGGTCACCCTGCTCAGCGATGGATTCCTGCAGATGCAGACCAACCGCTCGACCAAATACTACCAGGTCCAGCAGCGAGTTGCCGCCCAGACGGTTGGCGCCGTGAACCGATACGCAGGCGATTTCGCCGACGGCAAACAGCCCAGGGATCACCACATCTTCGCCCTGCTCATTCACGGTCAGCGCCTGGCCAGTTACTTTGGTCGGAATACCACCCATCATATAGTGGCAGGTTGGGATAACCGGAATCGGCTCTTTGACCGGGTCAACGTGAGCAAAGGTACGGGACAGTTCGAGAATACCCGGCAGACGGGATTCCAGCACTTCTTTACCCAGGTGGTCGAGTTTCAGTTTGGCGTGCGGACCCCACGGGCCGTCGCAGCCGCGACCTTCGCGAATTTCGATCATGATGGAACGCGCCACCACGTCACGACCCGCCAGGTCTTTCGCATTCGGGGCATAACGCTCCATGAAGCGCTCGCCGTGTTTGTTCAGCAGGTAGCCACCTTCACCACGGCAGCCTTCTGTTACCAGAACGCCTGCACCGGCGATACCGGTTGGGTGGAACTGCCACATCTCCATATCCTGTACCGGCACGCCAGCGCGGATAGCCATACCAACACCGTCACCGGTATTGATGTGGGCATTAGTAGTGGACTGATAAATACGGCCAGCACCGCCGGTGGCCAGCACAGTCGCGCGGGCTTTGAAGTAAACCACTTCACCGGTTTCGATACACAGCGCGGTACAACCGACAACTGCGCCATCGGCGTTTTTCACCAGGTCCAGCGCATACCACTCGGAGAATATGGTGGTATGGTTTTTCAGGTTCTGCTGATACAGCGTGTGCAACAGCGCATGACCGGTACGGTCGGCCGCTGCCGCAGTACGAGCCGCCTGCTCGCCGCCGAAGTTCTTCGACTGGCCGCCAAACGGACGTTGATAAATTGTGCCATTGTCGAGGCGAGAGAACGGCAGCCCCATGTGGTCCAGTTCCAGAATCGCTTCCGGACCGGTTTTACACATATATTCAATAGCGTCCTGGTCACCAATGTAGTCCGACCCTTTAACGGTGTCGTACATGTGCCATTCCCAGTTATCTTCATGGGTATTACCGAGCGCAACGGTGATGCCACCCTGCGCGGATACGGTATGGGAACGGGTTGGGAACACTTTGGAGAGCAGCGCACAGGTCTGACCGCTCTGGGAAATTTGCAGCGCCGCGCGCATACCTGCGCCGCCGGCACCAATCACAACAGCATCAAATTCTCTGACTGGCAGTTTCATTACACACCCCACACCACAACAAATCCATAAATGACGTAAACCACCAGCGCAACGACGATAGCCAGTTGCAGAATCAGGCGCACAGCCAGAGGTTTAACGTAGTCGGTCAACACCTGCCACATGCCAATCCAGGCATGAATCAAGATGGAGAAGAGTGCCAGCAGGGTGAAGACTTTGGTGAATGCCGATGAGAAGAAACCGGTCCAGACTTCATACGTCAGCTCGCCGCTGGTGGCGAAGAAACCGACCATATAGATGATGTATAACGTCAGAACGATAGCGGTAGCACGGACCAGAATGAAGTCATGTACGCCGTTGCGTCCTAATGCGGAGGCGTTGCTTACCATACGAGGACTCCTGCGAGAAGTGAAAGCACGACAATGATAACGAAACAAATTTTGGCGGAGCGTGTCCCTGCTTCGAGGGTTTCTTCGATATAGCCAAAATCCATCAACAGATGGCGAATGCCCATTACGGCGTGATATGCCAGCGCAATCAGGATCCCCCACAGAATTAACTCCACAAAGAAGTTATTCATAATGGATGACGCGGTGAGGAAACCTTCAGGGGAGGAAAGGCTGGTACCCAATAACCACAACAGAATCCCGACCGCCACAAAGGTGATCACTCCGGATACGCGATGGAGAATGGACGCTATCGCCGTGATTGGGAACCGGATCGTTTGCAGATCCAGATTGACAGGTCTTTGTTTTTTCACATTTCTTATCATGAATAACGCCCACATGCTGTTCTTATTATTCCCTTTAGACTTCGGGTACAGAAGATGAAGACACCTGTAGCCTGAAAGACGGCGGGATTTCCTTCCTCCGGTCTGCGTGCGGGTCAGACAGCGTCCTTACTATAACTACGCGTCATATAAAACACTGCTTCCAGATGCTAAAACGACACGTTACAACGCTGGTTGGCTCGGGATTGCAGGGTATTCCGGAGACCTGGCGGCAGTATAGGACGTTCACAAAATCATTACAATTAACCTACATATAGTTTGTCGGGTTTTATCCCGAACAGTGACATAGGTCACGATAACAACATTATTTTAATTTTTAATCATCTGATTTGACAATCATTAAACAAAGTTGTTACAAACGACACCAGAAAAAGCATATAATGCGTAAAAGTTATGGGGTCACTCTTTCACCGGAGATTTAGTTATGTAACAGTGTGGAAGTATTGACCAATACCTTCAGGACAGTTATTAGTGATAGACAGGTTAAATAATTCGGATTGCTAAGTTCTTGATTTGCAGTTTATTCGCCATGAAAAGACCGTTTTACCTGCAAGCGCCCATAGCTCTGTACCCAGGTCATCCCCTCTTTCGCAGAGCGGCGAGCCAAATAACAAACTGGTAACGGTTTATTGATGCACGAAAGCAAATTTAAGTTCCGGCAGTCTTAAGCAATAAGGCGCTAAGGAGACCGTAAATGGCTGATACTAAAGCAAAACTCACTCTAAATGGTGACGCTGCTATTGAACTGGATGTGCTGAAAGGTACGCTCGGTCAAGATGTTATTGATATTCGTAGCCTTGGCTCAAAAGGGATGTTTACTTTTGACCCAGGTTTCACCTCTACCGCATCCTGCGAATCCAAAATTACTTTCATCGACGGTGACGAAGGTGTTTTGCTGCATCGCGGCTTCCCGATTGACCAACTGGCGACCGAGTCCAACTATCTGGAAGTGTGTTATATCCTGCTGTACGGCGAAAAACCGACTCAGGAAGAGTACGACGAGTTCAAAACCACAGTCACTCGCCATACCATGATCCACGAGCAGATCACCCGTCTGTTCCACGGTTTCCGCCGCGACTCTCACCCGATGGCCGTTATGTGCGGTGTAACCGGAGCGCTGGCAGCGTTCTATCATGACTCGCTGGATGTAAACAACGCGCGTCACCGTGAAATCGCCGCCTTCCGCCTGCTGTCCAAAATGCCAACCATGGCAGCGATGTGCTACAAATATTCCATCGGGCAGCCGTTCGTGTACCCACGTAATGATCTCTCCTACGCCGGTAACTTCCTGAACATGATGTTCTCTACGCCGTGCGAAAAATACGAAGTGAATCCGATTCTGGAACGCGCAATGGACCGTATCTTAATCCTGCACGCTGACCACGAACAGAACGCCTCAACCTCTACCGTACGTACCGCGGGCTCTTCTGGCGCTAACCCGTTTGCCTGCATCGCGGCAGGTATTGCTTCCCTGTGGGGACCGGCACACGGCGGCGCAAACGAAGCTGCGCTGAAAATGCTGGAAGAAATCAGCTCTGTTAAACACATTCCGGAATTTGTTCGCCGCGCGAAAGACAAGAATGATTCCTTCCGCCTGATGGGCTTTGGTCACCGTGTTTATAAAAACTATGACCCGCGCGCTACCGTCATGCGTGAAACCTGCCATGAAGTACTGAAAGAACTGGGCACCAAAGATGATCTGCTGGAAGTGGCGATGGAACTTGAGCACATTGCGCTCAACGACCCGTACTTCATCGAGAAGAAACTCTACCCGAACGTAGACTTCTACTCCGGCATCATCCTGAAAGCGATGGGCATTCCGTCCTCCATGTTCACCGTGATCTTCGCCATGGCACGTACCGTTGGCTGGATTGCACACTGGAACGAAATGCACACCGACGGCATGAAAATCGCGCGTCCGCGTCAGCTGTACACCGGCTACGACAAGCGCGATTTTAAGTCTGATATTAAGCGTTAATTGTTCAGGCCACCGGATAATTCCGGTGGCTTTTTTCAGTTCCCGTCTTGTTCATTGCATTCACCTCTTCAATATTACTTTCTCTCGTTTACTCGCCCTTTAATATATTTAATTGAGCGCAACCCCTACCCGATTTAATATAGCATTAATTGCCAAGGCATTATTTGATTTTTAAATTCATTAACTATTTAATCCGGCCTCATAAAACACAGTACTGGATTAAATGGCATGGGCGACCTTATTTATCTGAAGATAACAGGTGAGCGACAAGGCGATATCTCTTCTGGTTGTGGTACAGACGCATCGATAGGAAATCGCTGGCAGGAAAACCATCCTGATGAGATTTTTGCTTTTTCGCTCTCTAACGGATTAGTTAATACGGGTTCTGGTATTAATACCCGGGCGCTAAGATTTGAAAAATTAATTGATAAAAGCACACCGCTATTTATTAACGCCATCAATAACAATGAACGTCTGTTTATTGAAATTGATTTATGGCGAATAAACAGATTCGGCAGATGGGAACGCTACTATTATATTCAATTAAGAAATGCTTCGGTAAAAAGCATACAAACCTATGTGGCCCTAAACGAGCTGGATACCGAAGAAATTGCGGTATCGTATGACTATATTCTTTGCAAGCACCTGATTGCCAATACGGAGTTTGACTACCTGGCGTTGCCTGCTGAGTACAATCGTTTGTTTATACCGCCCCGCAATCAGCCGGCTAGTTCGATAATACCCGTTGCGAACCGACCTCCCCCCCCAGCACCACTCATTCCTGCAGTCACACCGGTCTATGCCAAATCCTGTCTGAAAGAGAAAGGCTGTACAGACGCAGGGAGCCGTGAAGAATCGGCTGAAAACTTCGGTCAGATGGCGGTTTTCGCACAATCTTCCGTTGATGATTGTTGCGGATATGCACAACCCGCAGAAGCCTCGACCACGCTGCCGATATTAGGTGGGCTGACGCAGGTGTGGGGCGAGTGGTCACTCGGTGGCATGCTCAGCGCCGCACGCGGCGTTCCTTATATCGGAGCGTTAGCTTCCGCGCTGTATATTCCGTCTGCGGGGACGGGCAGCGCACGCGTTCCCGGACGTGATGAGTTCTGGTATGAGGAAGAACTGCGGAAAAAGGCGCTGGTAGGTGGCACAGCCACAACCCGGGTTCGTTTTTTCTGGGGAACCGACATTCACGGTAAGTCGCAAGTCTACGGCGTGCATACCGGCGAAGGTACTCCGTATGAAAACGTGCGCGTCGCGAATATGCTATGGAATGATGGACACCATCGTTATGAATTTACGCCTGCCCACGACGTAGACGGGCCGTTAATCACATGGACGCCAGAAAATCCTGCGACGGGTGATGTACCTGAACATACTGGAAGCGATATTCCACCGCTTGATCAGCCAACAATTCTGGTGACACCCATCCCGGATGGCAAAAATGAGTACACCACGCCACCGTTCCTTGTGCCGGATGTCGCCGATTTTAACGATTATATTCTGGTCTTTCCGGCTGATTCAGGCATTCAGCCGATATATGTATACCTGAAAACGGCCCGGGACGAACCCGGTACAGCAACCGGCCACGGTGAAATTTTATCCGGAAATAATCGTTGGCTTGAGGCCGCCAGTTCAGGGCTGGGAGCGCCGATACCTGCACAGGTGGCAGATAAGCTGCGAGGAAGAACGTTTCGCAACTTTGACCATTTCAGAAGAGAGTTCTGGCTTGCGGTGTCAGAGTGCCCTGAGCTTATGAAGGATTTTAAACCTTCTAACCAAACCCTGATAAGAATGGGGTTAGCACCATATCCTGGTCCTTCAGAGCAAGTAGGTGGCAGAAGCACTTTTGAACTTCATCACTTAGAAGAAATCCAGCATGGCGGAGAAGCGTTTAATATGGATAATATAAATATTACTACTCCTCGCTTACATATAGGAATACATAAAAATGCTAATAGATAATGAAAAAACAATAAGCGATTACACTGAGTCAGAGTTCATTGATCTGCTATCTAACTTTTTTGAGAATAAACATGGACTAAATGCTAGTGATTTTGGTAAATTTATCGATAACCTACAACTACATGTAGTCAAAGTCACCCAGCATCCACTTGGTAATGGACTGATTTTCAATACTCCAGATGAGATTGAATGTTCACCCTTAGGAATATTTAAGGAAATAAAAAAGTGGAGAACATCTCATGGATTAGAGTTATTTAAAGATTCTAAATGAGCTATACAAAGAAACTTATTATAAAGGTGAGTATATGAATCATCTTAAAAAGATCGAAGACTACACCGAAGCTGAATTCATAGAACTCTTGAATGAATTCTCCGCAAATCCGCGCTATCAAGGCGAAATGGACCGTGAATCTTACATCGACTCATTAGTCGATCATTTCGATAAAATCGTGGATCATCCGGAAAGTGATGGATTGATTTTTTATCCGCCGGATGACAGGGAAGATAGCCCACAAGGCATCATTGATGAAATCAAAAGATGGCGTAAGTCCCAGGGACGAGCGTCATTTAAAGATTCAGAATAAAAACCTTCACAGGTAATGAAAAAACAAAATGAAAACCAATTTCAATATGTTAGGGAAAGATTATTTCATTGAAAATGTGAAGAGTATTTACGATGAGTTATCTACTATAGATTTTACCAAAACAGTATCAGAGGGGGCTATCCGACTAGATGAAGATTTATTTCAACTAACCCAAAATAATGGTGTTCTCATAGACATCGGCTGGTACCCCTCGCTTGACGAGAAAGGGGAGTTTCTTATCCAGGTTATATCGAATGGCGATTGGGATCACCCTATGATAAAAACATCCTCAGGATGGGATAAAAATGAGCTGATTGAAAATGTAAACGAGGTTTTAGGTCAGTTGCCTTTCATTTTAAAAGCTGAATAACCATTTCAAAAACAAATAATAGCACGCTGCAATGCAGAATATTATAAAGTTAAATATATAATTCATTTTAAACAAAAAATAAAAGACTACACTGAAGCTGAATTTATAGAATTTCTGAATGAATTTTTCAGTAACGTCCACAATCTGAAAGGAAGAGAACTTGAATCTCATATTGACTCATTAGTCGATCATTTCGATAAAATCGTGGAACATCCGGAAAGTGATGGATTGATTTTTTATCCCCCGGATGACAGGGAAGATAGCCCACAAGGCGTCATTGATGAAATCAAAAGAAGGCGTAAGTCCCAGGGACTCCCATCATTTAAAGAATCAACCTAAAAATTTCAAATCAAGTCGTTAAACATCAATACTAATTATAGAACCGCTTAGTTTTATACATCCAGGAAAATTAAAATGACAATAACAGTTACGGTTCAAGCTCAACTCATCGTCGGTGAAGCGCAGGTAATAGAAAGTTTGGCCCCAGAAGGTTCATACACGGCTGTATTTGAAGATGATGGTCAAACCGGATATTTCTATGCACTTGATGAATCTGCAGACGGAAATCCTATCAAAGATGCACTACATATTTACAATGCAGAAGACGTGTCAGATGGACATATCCCATCAGATGTGAAGATCGGTTGGTCAGAAGACAGTAAGAAATGTGTGTTGCTGATAAATGGTTACCCACACGGCGTCTTTAATTTTGAATCAAAGAATGGATACTGCCGGAGCGGTTTTCCACCTACAATCAATCAGGAGTGGTCTATCTTCGGGCATGCCTGGAATGATGCTGTCGACGATTTTTTCAGATAACAGGCATCAATACCCGATCGCCGGTTAGTCCGTTTTTATTGATACCTGATATTTTTTTCAGCGGACTTTTTCTCTATGCTGTATCAATACGTTAAACGCAGTATATAACTCAGGAGCATGGGATGCCTGTTTTGCAGTGGAGCCTGTTGTTTGTGCTATCGCTCCTTCTTTCCCTGCTCTTTCTGTTTATCCATCTTCCAGGCCCCTTGCTGCTCGGTTCGATGATCGTCGGCATCATCTTCAGTATGCGCGGCATCTCGCTGCATCCTCCTCGCTGCACATTTCTTGGCGCACAGGCGATTCTCGGCTGTATGATTGCCCAAAATCTGACTGGTTCAATCTTTACAACCCTTGCAGCCCACTGGCCGATGGTGATTGTTATCCTGCTGGCAACCCTTATCAGCAGCGCGATAATCGGCTGGCTGCTGGTTCGCTATAGTAATCTACCGGGGAATACCGGTGCGTGGGGCTCGTCACCAGGCGGTGCAGCTGCAATGGTCGCAATGGCCCAGGATTATGGCGCCGACATCCGGCTGGTGGCGTTTATGCAGTATCTGCGCGTACTGTTGGTGGTCGGCGCGGCAGCGCTGGTCACCCGGCTGGTGATGGGCGACCAGGCCCAAACGGTCAGTGAACAAATCATCTGGTTTCCGCCGCTAAGCGGCAATCTTTTCAGCACTCTGATGCTGGCCGCCGTTGCCGGCACGGCTGGACGCCTACTGCGTATTCCCTCTGGCGTTATGCTATTGCCAATGCTGGTGGGTGCCATGCTGAATGCAAGCGGAGTGATGGTGATTGAACTGCCGGAATGGCTACTGGCTATAGCCTACATGTCAATTGGCTGGCAAATCGGTCTTGGCTTTGACAAGCAGATCTTTTTGATGGCATTACGACCACTGCCACAGATCCTGTTGTCCATTTTTTCACTGATGGCGATCTGCGCAGCCATGGCCTGGGGACTGGCGCATTACATGCAGATCGACTTTCTCACTGCCTATCTGGCAACCAGTCCTGGAGGAGTGGATTCTGTTGCGGTGATCGCCGCAGGAAGCCACGCTGATATGGCGCTCATCATGGCGATGCAAACCCTGCGACTGTTCAGCATTTTGTTAACTGGCCCCGCAGTCGCGCGGTTTATTTCGGTGCACGCACCAAAACAACCCGCTTAGTGCTGACAACCCGGGCACCAGTAAAAGGGGCGCGAAGAGAGCATCGTTTTCTCGATTATTCCACCACAACGCTCACAGGTTTCGCCATCCCGATGAAAGACCTTAAAGCGAAACAACGCACCGTGATGTTTATTCTCGTCGACCAGGCCGCGGGTAGTATAAGACAGCCGCGGAATATCAAGCAGCGCATGTGCCAGTTTATCCAGTTGCTCATCACTAAGCTGCGACGCTTTATGCTGCCCGGTCAACCCAACCTGCCAGAGGATCTCTACCCGCAGGTAGTTACCTAATCCCGCCAGAAATGCCTGGTCCAGTAGCAGACCAGAAAACTGGCGATTGCGAAAACGCGGAGATAACAGACGCGCTTTAACCTCATCGGGCGTTAAACGTAAATCCAGTACATCTGGCCCTACCCGTTGCAGGAACGGATGGGTGGAGAGCTGTTCTGGCGTCAGCATTTCGATATCAGACGCGCTATAGAGCAGGATAGTTTTGTCGTGTGTCTGCAGCCTGACACGCAGTACCCGTGAAGTTTGCGGAATTTTGCCGGTATCCACCACTCGCCACACGCCATAGAGCTGATTGTGACTGTACAGCGTCAGGCCATTAGAAAAATGGGTCAGTAATGCTTTCCCCCGCGTTTCAAGCTGGGTAACACGTTGCCCAATCAGTTGAGATTGATACGGTTTTAACTGCTCAAAGGCAAACCAGACATCCGTCAGGGGTTTGCCTTTGACTGCCGCCTCCAGGTTATCCGCCGCGCGGCGGATCTCCGGGCCTTCAGGCATAATACTTTCCTTTGTTAATGTGTTGCACCGCCCGTCACTGCGATATCGCTTTCCACCTGAAAGGCGGTGGCAATCGCAATCTCCAGCGCACGGCGCACCGTTTCTGTCGCCATACTTGGCGCCCCGGGATGCTGCGCAGCCTGTTGCGGCAAATAAGGGATATGAATAAAGCCGCCCTTCACCGCCGGTACGTCGCGTAGTTTATGCAGCAGGCCATACATCACATGGTTACACACGAAAGTACCCGCAGTCTGGGAAACCGAGGCCGGAATTCCCGCGTTGCGCATGGCGACAACCATCGCTTTAATCGGCAACGTACTAAACCATGCCGCCGGGCCATCGACCACAATCGGCACATCGACCGGCTGTTGCCCCTGATTATCCGCAATACGCGCATCGTCAACGTTAATCGCCACGCGTTCCACGGTGATATCCGTGCGACCACCCGCCTGCCCCACCGCCAGCACCAGTGATGGCGACAACGCGTCAATCGCGGCGTTAAGTACAGCGAGAGACTCGCCAAAGACACACGGTAGTTGGCGGGCTATTACGCGGCATCCGCCGATAATAGCATTGTCGAGGCTCGAGACCACTTCCCAGGAAGGGTTAACTGACTCGCCGCCAAAGGGTTCAAATCCCGTGATGAGTACTGTTTTCATCCTTCCTCCTTACAGGAACATCAGGAAATACATCAGGAACACGTTGACCAGCAGCAGCAGTATGCCGGTTGGCACCTGCGCTTTAATCACCGCATTTTTGTCCGGTAGTTCCAGCAACGCTGCAGGAACAATATTAAAGTTCGCCGCCATCGGCGTCATCAGCGTCCCACAATAGCCGGAGAACATACCAATCGCCGCCATTACCGCTGGGTTGCCGCCGTGTTGCAGTACGAGGATTGGAATACCAATCCCAGCGGTCACGATCGGGAAAGCAGCAAACGCATTACCCATAACCATGGTCAGCAATGCCATGCCGATGGTGTACACCGCCACCGCGATAAAGCGACTATCCACCGCCAGATATTCCTGCGTCAGGTATGAAATGCCGCTACCGACACCCGCCGCTGTAAACAGCAACCCAAGCGTAGCCAGAATCTGCGGCAAAATGAACGCCCAACCAATGGAGTCCAGCAGACGGCGTGCCTCCTGAATCGGTTGATGCACCCGCTCATGGGTCATTTTTATCGCCATCGCCAGACCAATCAACGAGCCCGCTGTCATTGAAAAGAGCGTTACCAGCGTGGCGTGATTACCCGGCCCGAACAGCGCATCCTGTAAGCCCGGAATATGGTTGAACATCAGTACGCCAATGACCGTTACCACCGGGATCGCTAATGCCGGGAAAAACAGGCGGTTGCCCAGGCGGCTGGCGCTTTCTTCGCGTTGTTGCTGCGTGCGTTGATGGTAGCTTCCCAGCTTCACACCGCCAAAACCCGCGATCAGGGCCAGCACAACCACCGCAACGCCGACGGCAATATGCACTGCGCGTTTATCGCCAAACAGCGAGTATGTCCAGTCACCAAGCAGAAACAGTACGCCATATATGCCCCAAAACAGGCCTGTGGTGAAACGGCGCGGGTTTGCTTTGTCCTGCCAGGACATCAGCGCCACAATCAGTAATACCGCACCTGCCAGCCAGTAGAGATAGCTTTGTTGAAAATTCATTTCGCTTCCCCTTTCGCTGCGGCATTCGCTTTCGCCACTTCACGTTGCAAATAGCTATCCAGACGCCACAAACGCGTGCCGTGGATCAGGAAAGCACAAATTGCCGTCGGGATCCCCCACAAGGCGATATGCAGCGGTTCGGTCTGGATCCCACCAGACTCCAGCATAAAGTTGTGCATGAATATGATCGCGCCGAAGGCAACAAAGATATCTTCACCGAAAAACAGCCCGACGTTATCGGTCGCCGCTGACATTGCGCGCAGGCGATAGCGAACCGCGCCGGGTATCTCGCCGTGATTTTTCTCGGCGGCCCCTTCCGCCATTGGCGCCAGCAGCGGGCGCACCATCTGCGGATGCCCCCCCAGGCTCGTCAACCCTAACGCAGCGGTCGCTTCACGAATGAACAGATAGACAATAAGCAGACGGCCACTGGTGGCACTGCGGATTTTCGCAATCCACGCCTGAGCGCGCTCTTTGAGTCCGTGACGTTCCAGCAGGCCAATAACCGCCAGTGGGATCAGCAGGATAAACGGCAGGTTGCGGGTGTTAAGAAAACCTTCACCCAGCTTCTCGAGGATGGTGGCGATCGGCATATGCGCCGCCAGTCCCGTGACGATCCCGGCAATAATAACCACCAATACCGGATTAAAACGTAAAAGAAATCCGACCACGATGACGGCGATCCCCGTCAATGGCCAGAGAGAAATTACCTCTCCCATAATTCATTCCCGTATATGTTGTTGTGTAATATGTTGTTGTTTTGTATGGTAAATCTTATGCACCAATTTCAATATTGCATGCATTAAAGGCGCTACGCAAGCGACGGGCAAAAGCGAGTGCGTGCTCGCCATCCCCATGAATGCATACCGTCTGGGCGGTTACGCTTGCCCATGTTCCACTTTGGCTTTTTACTCTGCCGGATTGCACCATTTCTAACGTTTGCGCCAGCGCCTGCTCTTCATCCTCAATCAGTGCGCCCGGCTGGCTGCGATGTACCAGACTGCCATCGGCCTGATAACCCCGATCGGCAAAAACCTCCTGACGCGTTATCAAGCCATAGTGTTCTCCAGCGCGAATCAGTTCGCTTCCCGCCAGCCCGACCAGAACCAGCGACGGATCGCAGGCATGAACCGCTTTCGCAATCGCATCGGCCAATTGAGGATCTTTCGCCGCCTGGTTATAGAGCATGCCATGCGGTTTGACATGGCGCATCACGCCACCTTCTGCCCGCGTGATGGCAGCCAGCGCGCCAATTTGATACAGCGTCTGTGCATACACCGTTTGTGCAGGCAGGGTCATGGCGCTACGACCAAAATTTTCCCGATCCGGAAAGCTGGGGTGCGCGCCTACCGCCACACCATTTTTTAACGCATCACGCACGCTTGAGAGCATAGTTTGCGCATCGCCAGCGTGAAACCCACAGGCGATGTTGGCCGATGACACCAATTGCAGCAACGCTGCATCGTTCGCACATCCCTCACCGAGGTCTGCATTGAGATCAATTTTCATTGTTAAGTCGCCATGCTAACTGTTCCAGATAACGCTGCTGGTCGTACCGCGCCTTCAGCGCTTCCTCCAGCGAACACTGCACAAAATGAATCGGCTGACCGAGCGGGATCTGCGCCAGATGATACATATCTGCCTCGATAATACAGGCGATGCGCGGATAGCCACCCGTCGTCTGAGCATCGTTCATCAGCACGATTGGCTGGCCATTATGCGGAACCTGCACCACGCCGGGGAGCAAACCATGCGACAGCAGCTCGCGATCGGTCGTGCGCGTCAGCGGCTGCCCCTGAAGACGATACCCCATACGGTTACTTTGTGGGCTAAGCTGCCACGGCGAGCGCCAGAAAGAGGCCTGCGATACCTCATCAAACTCCTGATATTCAGGGCCGGGCAGTGCGCGAATCAGATTACCCCACATCAGTTGTTTTACACCTTGTGGCCCGTTGAATTGCCGGGTAGATACGCCAATCGCCAGTCGATCGCCATCACGCAGCAGACGCCCATCAAATCCACCAATGCCCACTTTCAGATCGGTACTACGCGAGCCCATCACTTCGGGAACATCAATACCGCCCGCTACCGCCAGATAACTGCGCATGCCATGAAGCGGACGTTTTAGCGTCAGGCGCTGCCCGGCTTTTACCGGTAACCGCCATCCGCTCCATACTGGAGTACGATCCAGATGCGCTTCGCATCCGGCTCCGGTCAGGGCAAACCAGCCATCGGCTTCAAACTCCACCACCAGTTGCCCCAGCGTGATTTCCAGCGCTGCGGCATTCGCATCATTACCCACCAGCAGGTTGGCCACGTTCAGCGCCGGTTTATCCAGCGCGCCACAGTGACTGATTCCGGATTGACGAAAACTATGGCGTCCCCCGTCCTGTACTGAGGTGTACATGCCAGCGCGGATGATGTTTAACATATCCCCTCCTTCTGCGGGACAAAACGCACGGTATCGCCAGCCCGTAACAGAATCGGCTCCTCCCGTTTTGGATCAAATAACGAAACGGAGGTACGTCCAATCAATTGCCATCCACCAGGTGTTGCAAGCGGGTAGATCCCCGTTTGAGATCCACCGATACCGACAGAACCTGCCGGAACAAGCAAACGCGGTTCCGCACGTCTGGGGGTATGCAGCTGTTCAGGTAAGCTCCCGAGATAGGGAAATCCCGGCTGAAAACCGATAAACCACACCACATAGTCAACTGACGCATGAAGTTCGACGACCTGCTTGTCGCTTAATCCACTGTGTCGGGCGACCTCTGCCAGATCGGGGCCAAACTCACCACCATAGGTCACAGGTATTTCAATAAAACGTGAATCCGGCTCCAGTGCTTCGCTCTCTTCCCACCAGCGCTGCAGGCGTTCAATCGCATCCAGCGCCAGCGTTTGCGGGTCGCGTAGAGTAACCGTGATATTGTTCATTCCCGGAATAGCTTCAAGCACATTCGGGGCGTCAACTAAACGCTGAGCCAGACGCCAGATGCGTTTCTGAGTCGCCAGCGTGATGGGGGGCTCCAGTTCGAGAACCACCGCCGTTTCACCTAACAGATAACAACGCGCTCGCTGCACTTTCATCCCTCTTTATTACGCTGGATTAGGTATATCGATAAAGGTTACGTCCAGATCGGTATTTTCATTCAGCCATTCGCTTAATGCGCGAATGCCGCCGCGTTCGGTCGCATGGTGACCGGCAGCATAAAAATGCAGCCCCTGCTCGCGGGCTGAGTGAATGGTTTGCTCAGAGACTTCACCGGTAATAAAGGCGTCGACACCAAATCGGGCTGCGCTATCAATAAAACTTTGACCGCCCCCGGTACACCAGGCAACGCGCTGAACTTTCTCCGGCCCGGTATCACCGCACCATAACGGTTTACGACCTAAACGCGCTTCAATCCACGATGCCAGCTCAAGCCCCGGAACCGGCATGGAGAGTTCTCCCCATGGCACCAGCGGTTCAATTTCCCCCATAACGGTGATTCCCAACAGCGCGGCCAACTGCGCGTTATTCCCCAATTCCGGGTGTGCATCCAGCGGCAAGTGCCAGCCATACAGGTTGATATCATTTTCTAACAGCGTTTTCAGACGATTGCGCTTCATGCCGCGAATAACCGGAGATTCGCCTTTCCAGAAATAGCCGTGGTGAACAATAACCGCATCCGCTTGCTGGCGTACCGCCTCGTCCAGCAATGCCTGGCTTGCAGTCACACCGGTCACGATTTTATGCACCGTCTCTTTGCCCTCAACCTGCAAACCATTCGGCGCATAATCGCTAATGGCGGCGCTGTTTAGTTTGTCGTTGATCAGTTGTTCCAGTTCGGTGTTTTTCATCATCGTCCTCGTAGTCATCATTTCTGCCTGCCCAATCAGCAACACAGCTTAGGTTAAAATAGCGTCCCCGCCTGCGTTCGTCGATAGCCATTTCACTGACACATAAAGAAACAATCACACCCGCTTTGAACGTGATTTGCTTACCACTACTCGATCTAATTCATGTATATTTATGCAATCAGACAGCATATTGCAAAAATAATCAGATCTGTATCAAAGTTACAACTTTAAGGAAACACACTCGCGCAGCACGTTCAGCCAGTCGCGAGGCATTTACTTCGAGAAAATAATGAATAAACAAGCATCTCAACCACGGGCGATTTACTACGTCGTCGCGCTACAAATCTGGGAATACTTCAGTTTTTACGGCATGCGTGCGCTGCTGATCCTGTATCTCACTAACCAGCTTAAGTACGACGATAATCACGCATATGAACTGTTCAGCGCCTACTGCTCGCTGGTCTATGTCACCCCTATTCTCGGGGGATACCTGGCCGATAAAGTGCTCGGCAATCGAATGGCGGTGATGATCGGCGCATTTTTAATGGCGGTAGGACATCTGGTATTGGGTGCCAGCGAAGTGGCCCCGGCGTTCCTCTATTTGTCGCTGGCGATAATTGTCTGCGGCTACGGTCTGTTTAAATCAAATATCAGTTGCCTGTTGGGCGAGTTGTATCAACCTGAAGACCCGCGTCGCGACGGTGGATTCTCTCTGCTTTACGCTGCTGGTAACATAGGTTCGATTATTGCCCCTATTGCCTGTGGCTACGTGCAGGAAGAATACAGCTGGGCGATGGGCTTTGCGCTGGCTGCCATCGGCATGCTGGCAGGGCTGGTGATATTCTTATGTGGTAATCGCCATTTCGCCCACACCACCGGCGTCAACAAGGCCGTTCTCTGTGCTAAAACCTTTATTCTGCCAAATTGGGCCTGGCTGTTAGTTTTGTTGGTTGCCGCACCGCTGCTGATTACCGTGCTGTTCTGGAAAGAGTGGTCCGTTTACGCACTGATTGTTGCCACCATTATTGGTCTGGCAGTTCTGGCGAAGATTTATCGCCAGGCACAGACGCAGAAACAACGCAAAGAGCTGGGGCTTATCGTCACGCTGACCTTCTTCAGCCTGTTGTTTTGGGCCTTTGCTCAACAGGGCGGCAGTTCGATCAGCCTGTATATCGACCGCTTCGTTAACCGCGATATTCTGGGGTATTCCGTCCCTACCGCGATGTTCCAGTCGGTTAACGCTTTTGCCGTTATGCTGTGCGGTATCGTACTGGCGTGGGTAGTCAAAGAAAGCGTGAGTGGCAATCGTACCGTACGTATCTGGGGTAAATTTGCCCTTGGCCTCGGCTTAATGAGCGCTGGGTTCTGTATTCTAACCTTGAGCGCTCGCTGGTCCGCTGCTTACGGCCACTCTTCCATGCCGCTGATGGTACTTGGGTTGGCGGTCATGGGCTTTGCCGAACTGTTTATCGATCCGGTGGCAATGTCACAAATTACGCGTATTGAGATCCCTGGTGTTACTGGCGTATTAACCGGCATTTATATGCTGCTTTCCGGTGCCATCGCCAACTACCTGGCTGGTGTTATCGCCGATCAGACCTCACAAGGCTCGTTTGATGCTGCGGGCGCTATCAACTACTCTATCAATGCCTATATTGATGTCTTTAGTGAAATTACCTGGGGCGCGCTGGCCTGTGTGGTGCTGGTGCTGCTGATTTGGCTGTACCAGTCGCTTAAGTTCAGAAACCGTTCACTGGCGGTAGAATCCTGAGTGTAGGGGCCCGATGATGTAATCTGAATCGGGCTTTTTTCAGGAATTACGCATGGCTGGCAGTCAACTCCTCTTCAGAAAGACCTGTAATCTGAAGCACCATGTTGCGATCTATTCCCTGCTCCAACATAGTTTGCGCTATACGTAATGCGGCTTCTCGTTTGCCTTGCTGCAACCCTCGCTGCAACCCTTCCTGTAATCCATCTAAGCGTAACCGCTCGGCAATCGTCATCAGCTTCTCCTTATGTTGGGGGATCCGTTGCGCCATCTCTTGTATAAATTCATTAAAGCGAGATTCATCGCCGGATTGCAGGATGTAATTAAACATCGCCTGTAGTTGCGTGTCATTAGCGCACCCTGTAAGTAACAGCGTGGCCAGTTGATCTACCAGCCCCATCAAATCCCGCTGACGGATATGTTTTTGCATTAGTTCCAGCAGTGCCATTCGCCTGTGAGCCATGATTTCGTCATCGGGCACCACTGTGATATCCACCAATGGAAATGCGCTGGCATAAAGTTGCCGTGCCGTTACAGGATCGGTAAACGCATCAAGCCAGCACAGTGAGTACGGATACGGACTTCGACAGCCATGATAAAACAGCATGGGTATCACAATCGGCAGTTCTTTGTGCCCGGCATCCAAATGACGCTGCATCGCCGCTATTGCGTAACGCAGCAGACGAAAAGCCATATGCGGATCGGCTGAACTCTGGTGTTCTATAACCACGTATACATAACCTTCACCATCGTGCGTATGCACAGACCAGAGCACGTCGGAGTAGCGGGTACGTAAATCCGCTTCAATAAAGCTTTCTGACTCCAGCTTCAGCGTATTTAAATCGCAAAGCGTTTGCAGATCTGCGGGTAGATGAATTTCGAGGAAGTCCCGAGCTGTTTCTGGATGATGTAAAAACGTTTTAAATACCGCATCGTGCGGTGTAGATGTCGTTGGTGTTGTCATCAAATTCCGTCACCTGAATGAAGATGACGGCACTTTACTGCTGGCGGAAAACATCTTCATCAAGGCATTAGCAGCCTTGCGTACACGCTTCAGCGCTAAATGCCCCCCCACTGCAACATATTCATTCTGCTGGAAGGTATTACGCAGAAATCCGCTGCGCGCTTATCCCTTACGCGCCGCCTCATATGCCGCCAGCGTCGCCAGCCTCGCCTGTTTATGATCCACAATCGGGCGAGGATAACTCAGTGTTACCTGCGCTTTTTCAGCCCACGACCACGGTTCATGAATGGCTTTACCCGGCACGTCGCGCAGTTCCGGCACCCACTGGCGGATAAACTCACCGTCACGGTCGAATTTTTCGCCCTGCGTCGTGGGGTTAAAGATACGGAAATACGGTGCGGCGTCGGTTCCGGTTGAGGCTGCCCACTGCCAGCCGCCGTTATTGGCCGCCAGGTCGCCATCGATCAGTTGCGACATGAAATATTGTTCGCCTTTACGCCAGTCGATCAGCAGGTCTTTCACTAAAAAACTGGCGGTAATCATGCGTAAACGATTATGCATCCAGCCCGTGGCGTTGAGCTGACGCATGGCCGCATCCACAATGGGGTAGCCCGTATACCCTGTTTTCCAGGCCTGCAAATGCGTCGGATTATTCTGCCATTGCACGCGATCGGTCCAGCGAATAAAAGGTTGATACCGACACAGCGCCGGATGGTAAGTCATCAGATGACGATAAAATTCGCGCCAAATAAGCTCATTCAACCAAACGCTGCCTGCCCCATCCTCAAGCGCCTGCGACTGCTCCACGAGCAGTCGATTCAGGCACTGGCGCGGTGATAGTCCTCCTGTCGCCAGGCTCGCGGATAATCGACTGGTTCCATCAATCGCCGGAAAGTCACGCAGTTGTTCATATTCTCCGGCGGCCTGCTGGCAAAAATGGCGTAATTGCGCGATGGCCAATTTTTCTTCTGCCGGAAATTGCTGCGAATCAAAATCCTGCTGCGGGTAGCTCAGCGTGATGGATGTTAATGGAGAGTCAAGAGCACCGCTTTCTCTCACCTTCGGCGCACTGACACATTCTGGGATCCCGTCTTTTATCCGCTTCAGCCAGGCATTTTTAAACGGCGTAAAGACTTTATACATCTCGTGATTACCGGTCATGACCGCCCCCGGAGGCAGGATCACGCTGTCGTCAAACCCTTCGCACACCACCTGAGGTATTGACTTTTCAACGGCAGCATCACGCTGGCGTTCGTTTATTTCATATTGATAGTTATAAAATATTCGACTGACGCCATGCTGTACGCAGACGTTTTTGACGGTTTCCACACTGGTCGCAAAATTAGCAACTTCATGAAACAGAAGCGGGATGCCCTTTTCTGCCAGCGCCGTTTGCAACGCGTTCAGCTGCGCATTAACCAATGCCGCCTGACGTGGGGCCATATCATGCGCCTTCCACTGTTCAGGCGTGGAGATATAGAGCGCGAGTACATGTGCAGAACGATCCCGACAAGCCGCCGCCAGCGCGAGATTGTCATGCAGACGTAAATCACGCCGAAACCAGACCAGATGCGTGGTCATAACACTCCCTGATAAAAATTAATCATTGCCCTGTAAACGCCAAATCGCAGGCCAGAGTTCAAAATAACGTTGCCCGGACAACCAGGTGTTCGGGTGCTCAGCCATATAGTGTTTGAGGAGCATTAAGGGTGCAAGTAGCGGCTGCGCCTCGCGTCGATAGTTATCGATTATCGAGGTCAATTCCTGACGTTGACGCAGATCGAGCTGATTACGGAAATAGCCCTGTACGTGCATCAATACATTGGTATGGTTACGCCGGGTAGCAGGATTTAATAACAAATGGGTCAATCGTAGGCGATACTCGGTAAAAAAAGCATCGAGATCTTGCCATTCATGGATTGCGGCAACGAAGGGGCCAAGCTCCCGATACTCTGGCTGGGAATGCGCCAGTAGTACCAGTTTGTAGCGGGTATGATAGTCAATTAATGCGCCCCGCGTTAATTTTCGCTGACGCAGGCGGTGCAATTTATGCAAAGCGTAAACACGTATTAATGTATTTTCGTCGAACTGAGGTGCCTCACTCGCTTCTGTGGTCAGACAGGTGCGGATACCAACAGGAATTCTCGTGCTCATCGCCACTCCTTATCCGTTACTCAGATAAGTGTAGACCTCGGCGTATAAAAAAACCGCCACATTGCTGTTGGCGGTTTTCTTGAACAATAACGACAACTTAATAGAAGTCGCAGGTGGCTTTTTCAGCCTGCTCCATCCACACCGGTTTATCACTGGTTTTGGACCAGACGCGGTGCAGATAGCTGTAAAAACGGGCGCGGTCTTTCCAGAACAACATGACCGGCAGCGCCAGCACGCCCGCCACAACGGCAAAGGTACGGCGCAAGAAAACAATGTGTGCTGGATATTCTTTATAAAAGTCCATAATCCTCTCCCATATATCTGTTCGGTGAATCGCACCGGAAAAATAAACTTGGTTAACTGATGAAAATAATACCGCCTTGTGTGTAATTTTGCTACTCATCCGACCACTTATTTTTATCTATTGATGCTCCGTTTAGCTAAAAACCGTAATTAAGTTACATAAAAGTTAAATTAATACTAATCATTAGTTAAATAATGGTCTTTGCCATTTTTATACTTTTTTTACACCTCTCTAACTGATTTTTGCGAAATCTTTGCAAGCAAAAATCTACGCTCTGGTTATCACATTTATGCCACTGGAGGTGCACCGTGAGTGCAGGCGTGATAACCGGCATTGTGCTGGTCTTTTTATTATTAGGTTATCTGGTGTATGCCCTGATTAATGCGGAGGCGTTCTGATGGCGGCCCAAGGATTTTTACTCATTGCCAGTTTCTTGCTGGTACTGTTTATCATCGCCAGACCGCTGGGTTTTGGCTTGGCTCGGCTGATCAATAATACGTCCCTGCCGGGCCTGGCTGGCGTGGAACATCTGCTCTGGCGCGGTCTGGGCATCTCGCAGCAGGAGATGAACTGGCGGCAGTATCTGTTGGCGATCCTCGCGCTCAATGTGCTGGGGTTGCTGGTCCTGTTTTCAATGCTGATGGCGCAAAACCTGCTACCGCTAAATCCGCAACAGCTACCTGGGCTTTCGTGGGATTTGGCGCTCAACACGGCGGTAAGTTTTGTCACCAACACCAACTGGCAATCCTATGCTGGCGAAACCACCTTAAGCTACTTCAGCCAGATGGTCGGGCTGACCGTGCAGAACTTCCTGTCAGCGGCAACCGGGATTGCGGTGATTTTTGCCCTGGCCCGTGCCTTTACTCGCCAGAGTATGAACACGCTGGGCAACGCCTGGGTCGATCTGGTTCGCATTACGCTGTGGATCCTGCTCCCCATTGCATTGCTCATTGCGTTGTTCTTCATTCAGCAAGGTGTGCTGCAAAACGTGTTGCCCTATCAGCCCATTACTACCCTTGAAGGGGTGAAACAGCTGCTGCCAATGGGGCCCGTCGCCTCACAGGAAGCGATTAAGATGCTTGGCACTAACGGGGGTGGGTTCTTTAACGCTAACTCATCACATCCGTTTGAAAACCCTACCGCGTTGACCAATCTGGTACAGATGCTGGCCATTTTCTTAATTCCTACCGCGCTGTGTTTTGCCTTTGGTGATGTGGTTGGCGATCGTCGCCAGGGGCGGACCCTGCTGTGGGCCATGTCGCTGATATTTGTAGTCTGCGTAGCCGTGGTGATGTGGGCCGAAGTTCAAGGCAACCCGCACCTGATGGCATTCGGTGCAGACAGTAATATCAACATGGAAGGCAAAGAAAGCCGCTTTGGCGTGCTGGCTACGAGTCTTTTTTCCGTCGTGACGACAGCGGCATCTTGCGGCGCTGTCGATGCGATGCATGACTCCTTCACCGCGCTGGGCGGGATGGTGCCGATGTGGCTAATGCAGATTGGCGAAGTGGTCTTCGGTGGTGTCGGTTCGGGCCTGTACGGCATGCTGCTGTTCGTGTTGTTGGCGGTGTTTATCGCGGGCCTGATGATTGGTCGCACGCCGGAATATCTGGGTAAGAAAATAGACGTGCGTGAAATGAAAATGACCGCACTGGCGATTCTGGTCACCCCTGCGCTGGTCCTGCTCGGTACGGCGATAGCGATGATGAGCGACGCCGGACGCAGCGCCATGCTCAATCCTGGTCCACATGGCTTTAGTGAGGTGTTGTACGCCGTATCGTCTGCCGCGAACAACAACGGCAGTGCCTTCGCCGGATTAAGCGCCAACAGCCCGTTCTGGAACTGTCTGCTGGCCCTGTGCATGTTCTTCGGCCGTTTCGGCGTGATCATTCCCGTGATGGCAATTGCCGGATCGCTGGTCAGTAAAAAGATCCAGCCAGCAAGTCCAGGCACGCTGCCTACTCACGGTGCACTGTTTGTCGGGTTGTTAATCGGTACGGTGTTACTGGTTGGCGCCCTCACCTTTGTTCCTGCCCTGGCGCTTGGCCCGGTCGCAGAATACCTGTCATTACACTGAGTGATGCGGAGCACATTACTATGAGTCGCAAGCAACTGGCGCTGTTCGAACCCTCTCTGGTCGCACAGGCGCTGATGGACGCCGTGAAAAAATTAAGCCCACATACCCAGTGGCGCAATCCGGTGATGTTTATCGTCTGGCTGGGCAGTCTGCTGACAACCCTGTTAACGTTGGCAATGGCCACAGGCCATATGCAAGGCAATCCGTGGTTTACCGGCGCGATAAGTCTGTGGCTGTGGGTCACCGTTCTGTTCGCCAACTTTGCCGAAGCGCTGGCGGAAGGACGCAGTAAGGCTCAGGCTAACAGTCTGAAAGGAGTGAAAAAAACCGCTTTTGCTCGCAAACTCCGCGAGCCGAAATACGGTGCCGCCATGGATCACGTTCCGGCGGAGGATTTGCGCAAAGGAGATATCGTGTTAGTAGAAGCGGGCGATATTATCCCGTGTGACGGCGAGGTCATCGAAGGTGGCGCATCGGTAGATGAAAGCGCCATTACCGGTGAATCCGCGCCGGTCATTCGTGAATCCGGTGGTGATTTCGCCTCCGTCACCGGCGGGACCCGCATCCTCTCCGACTGGCTGGTGATCGAATGTAGCGTGAACCCTGGTGAAACGTTCCTCGACCGGATGATCGCCATGGTTGAAGGCGCGCAGCGGCGTAAAACGCCGAATGAAATCGCCCTGACGATCCTGTTGATAGCCCTGACCATCGTTTTTCTGCTGGCGACCGCCACGCTGTGGCCATTTTCCGCCTGGGGTGGTAGCGCGGTTAGCGTCACGGTACTGGTTGCCCTGCTGGTGTGTCTGATCCCCACCACCATCGGTGGGTTGCTCTCTGCAATTGGCGTCGCCGGGATGAGCCGCATGCTGGGCGCGAACGTCATCGCCACCAGCGGACGTGCAGTAGAAGCTGCGGGTGACGTGGACGTACTGCTGCTGGACAAAACCGGCACCATTACGCTGGGTAACCGCCAGGCTTCAGATTTCCTGCCCGCCCAGGGCGTAGACGAAAAAACGCTGGCCGACGCCGCGCAGCTTTCATCTCTGGCCGATGAAACCCCTGAAGGCCGCAGTATCGTGATTCTGGCAAAACAGCGCTTTAATCTGCGTATTCGCGACGTGCAATCGCTACACGCCACCTTTGTACCGTTTACCGCCCAAAGTCGGATGAGCGGGATCAACATCGACAACCGTATGATCCGCAAAGGGTCGGTCGATGCTATTCGTCGTCACGTTGAAGCCAACGGCGGCCACTTCCCTGCCGACGTGGAGCAGAAGGTCGAAAACGTCGCACGCCTTGGTGCTACGCCGCTGGTGGTTACCGAAGGCTCCCGCGTGCTGGGCGTGATTGCCCTGAAAGATATCGTAAAAGGCGGAATCAAAGAACGTTTTGCCCAACTACGCAAAATGGGCATCAAAACGGTGATGATCACCGGCGATAACCGCCTGACCGCCGCCGCGATTGCGGCAGAAGCCGGGGTAGATGACTTCTTAGCTGAAGCCACGCCGGAAGCCAAGCTGGCGCTGATTCGTCAGTATCAGGCGGAAGGTCGTCTGGTGGCGATGACCGGCGACGGAACCAATGACGCCCCGGCGCTGGCGCAAGCCGACGTGGCGGTCGCCATGAACTCCGGGACCCAGGCGGCGAAGGAAGCAGGCAACATGGTGGATCTCGACTCTAACCCCACCAAGCTGATTGAAGTGGTGCACATTGGTAAACAGATGCTGATGACGCGTGGTTCGCTGACCACCTTCAGTATCGCCAACGACGTGGCGAAGTATTTCGCCATTATCCCGGCCGCGTTCGCCGCCACCTACCCGCAGCTCAATGCACTTAACGTGATGGGTCTGCATTCGCCGGATTCGGCGATCCTCAGCGCGGTTATCTTTAATGCGCTGGTTATCGTCTTTCTGATCCCGCTGGCGCTTAAAGGCGTGAGCTACAAACCGTTATCCGCATCCGCAATGCTGCGCCGTAATTTGTGGATCTATGGTCTGGGTGGTCTGGTTGTGCCGTTTATCGGTATCAAAGCAATTGATTTACTGCTGACCCTGCTGGGTCTGGTGTGAGGTTTCAGATGAGTGGATTACGTCCTGCATTATCAACATTGATTTTCCTGATGCTTATCACCGGCGGGGCTTACCCGTTGTTGACCACCGCGTTGGGGCAGTGGTGGTTTCCCCACCAGGCTAACGGCTCGCTTCTACGCGAAGGTCAGGTCGTTCGCGGCTCTGCGCTCATTGGGCAACATTTTACCGCGGCCGGTTATTTTCAGGGACGTCCGTCTGCTACAGCAGAAATGCCCTATAATCCAATGGCTTCAGGCGGCAGCAATCTGGCAGCCAGCAACCCGGAACTGGATAAACAGCTGCAAAGCCGGATAGCCGCGCTGCGTGCCGCCAACCCGCAGGCAAATCCTGTCGTTCCGGTAGAGCTGGTAACGGCTTCTGCCAGCGGGCTGGATAACAATCTGACACCCGCCGCGGTGGCCTGGCAAATCCCCCGCGTGGCGCAGGCTCGCAACCTCAGCATTGAAGAGGTCACGCGCCTGGTTGCACAATACACGCAAAAGCCGTTGGTCAGTTTTATCGGCCAGCCGGTGGTGAACCTGGTAGAACTTAATTTAGCGCTGGATAAGCACTGAGAAAAAGGACATGCATAACGAACCCTTACGCCCCGATCCCGATCGCCTGCTGGAGCAGACCGCTGCCCCGCACCGCGGAAAACTGAAAATTTTCTTCGGCGCGTGTGCAGGCGTCGGTAAAACCTGGGCCATGCTGGCAGAGGCCCAGCGGCTGCGGGCGCAGGGGTTAGATGTGCTGATTGGCGTGGTGGAAACCCACGGACGCAAAGAGACCGCCGCGCTGCTGGACGGTCTCAGCATCCTGCCGCTAAAGAGACAGGCGCGCCATGGTCGTCATATCAGCGAGTTCGATCTCGACGCGGCGCTGGCCCGCCGTCCGGCGCTCATTTTGATGGATGAACTGGCGCACAGTAATGCGCCTGGCTCACGCCACCCTAAGCGTTGGCAAGATATTGAAGAACTGCTCGAAGCCGGCATTGACGTTTTTACTACCGTCAACGTGCAGCATCTGGAAAGCCTCAATGATGTGGTCAGCGGCGTCACAGGCATTCAGGTTCGCGAAACCGTCCCCGATCCTTTTTTCGATGCCGCCGACGATGTGGTGCTGGTCGATCTTCCCCCCGACGATTTGCGCCAACGCCTGAACGAAGGCAAGGTCTATATCGCCGGTCAGGCGGAAAGAGCCATCGAGCATTTCTTTCGCAAAGGGAACTTGATCGCGCTACGTGAGCTGGCCCTGCGCCGCACGGCCGATCGGGTTGACGATCAGATGCGTGCCTGGCGAGGGCGTCCGGGGGAAGAAAAAGTCTGGCATACCCGTGACGCCATTTTACTGTGCATTGGACACAATACCGGCAGCGAAAAGCTGGTGCGTGCTGCCGCGCGTCTGGCAGCGCGCCTCGGCAGCGTCTGGCATGCAGTGTATGTCGAAACGCCAGCGCTGCACCGACTGCCCGAAAAACAGCGCCGGGCAATCCTAAGCGCTCTGCGGTTAGCCCAGGAGCTGGGTGCAGAAACCGCCACCCTTTCCGATCCCGCTGAAGACAAGGCTGTAATCCGCTACGCTCGTGAGCATAATCTGGGAAAAATTGTCCTCGGACGTCCGACTACGCGACGCTGGTGGCGCAGTGATTCCTTTGCTGACAAACTGGCCCATCGCGCACCGGATCTCGACCTGATGATTGTTGCACTCGATGAGCCACCTTCGCGCCCTGTGCTACAAACTGCAGATAACCGCACCTTTAAGGATAAATGGCGGGTACAAATTCAGGGTTGTGTGGTTGCCGTCGCGCTGTGCGCCATCATTACGTTGATTGCCATGCAGTGGTTGATGGCCTTTGACGCCGCCAACCTGGTGATGATCTATTTATTGGGCGTGGTGGTTATCGCCCTCTTTTACGGACGCTGGCCGTCGGTGCTGGCAACTTTTATTAACGTCGCCAGCTTCGATCTCTTCTTTATTGCTCCGCGTGGCACGCTGGCCGTTTCCGATGTCCAGTACCTGCTCACCTTCGCCGTGATGCTAACGGTAGGGCTGGTTATTGGTAATCTGACCGCCGGAGTGCGTTATCAGGCGCGGGTGGCCCGTTATCGTGAACAACGTACGCGCCATTTGTATGAGATGTCGAAAGCGCTGGCCGTTGGGCGTAGTCAGCAAGATATCGCCGCCACCAGCGAACAATTTATTGCCTCAACGTTCCAGGCCCGCAGCCAGGTTTTACTGCCCGGTGAGAACGGTAAGCTGGCCCCTCTCACCCATCAACAGGGCATGACGCCGTGGGATGATGCCATTGCCCAATGGAGCTTTGATAAAGGGCAACCGGCTGGCGCAGGTACTGACACGTTGCCAGGTGTGCCGTATCAAATTTTACCGTTAAAAAGCGCTGACAAAACGCATGGGCTGCTGGTTGTGGAACCAGGAAATTTACGCCAGCTGATGATCCCCGAACAGCAACGCCTGCTGGAAACTTTCACTTTACTGGTCGCCAGTGCGCTGGAGCGTCTGACGCTGACTGCCAGCGAAGAGCAAGCCCGGTTTGCCAGCGAGCGCGAAAGCATTCGCAACGCGCTGCTCGCCGCCCTTTCCCACGATTTACGTACGCCGCTAACGGTGCTGTTTGGTCAGGCAGAGATCTTAACGTTGGATCTGGCAAGCGAAGGATCGCCGCACGCGCGCCAGGCCAGTGAGATTCGCCAGCACGTCCTGAATACTACCCGACTGGTTAATAACCTGCTGGATATGGCGCGAATTCAGTCTGGCGGCTTTAATCTTAAGAAGGAGTGGTTAACACTGGAAGAGGTGGTCGGCAGCGCCCTGCAGATGCTGGAGCCAGGACTCTCTGCTCCTATTAATTTGTCGCTACCAGCACCGTTGACGCTGATCCACGTCGATGGCCCACTCTTTGAACGGGTGCTGATTAATCTGCTGGAAAACGCCGTTAAATACGCAGGTCCAGCGGCGCAAATCGGTATTGATGCCAGCGTCGATGGCGAGCACCTGCAACTGGACGTCTGGGATAATGGCCCCGGCATTCCATCGGGTATGGAGCAGCGAGTTTTTGACAAGTTTTCCCGGGGAAACAAAGAGTCATCGGTACCGGGCGTTGGGCTGGGACTGGCAATCTGTCAGGCCATTGTGGACGTGCACGGCGGTACGATTTCCGTCCACAATCGCGCACAGGGAGGAGCATGTTTCCGTGTTACACTGCCCCAGGAAATCCCCCCTGAACTTGAAGATTTTCATGAGGATATGTGACGAACGTACTGATTGTTGAAGATGAACAGGCTATCCGTCGCTTTCTGCGCACCGCGCTGGAAACCGATGGTCTGCGTGTATATGAAGCGGAAACGCTGCAACGTGGTCTGCTGGAAGCCGCCACGCGAAAACCCGATCTCATCATTCTCGATCTCGGTCTGCCGGACGGTGACGGCATTGATTTTATTCGTGACCTGCGACAATGGAGCGCGATACCGGTAATTGTGCTCTCAGCCCGCAGCGAAGAAAGCGATAAAATCGCCGCTCTGGATGCCGGTGCCGATGACTATCTCAGTAAACCCTTTGGTATTGGCGAGCTACAGGCGCGATTACGCGTGGCATTGCGCCGCCACGCCAGCGGCGCGTCTCCCGAGCCGGTGGTGCATTTTTCCAACGTAAAAGTAGATATCGCCGCCCGCCTCGTACATCGTGGTGATGAAGAGATTCATCTGACGCCGATTGAGTTTCGCCTGTTAGCGGTACTGCTGAATAATGCCGGAAAGGTACTAACGCAACGCCAGTTGCTAAATCAGGTTTGGGGACCAAACGCCGTCGAACACAGTCACTATCTGCGAATTTACATGGGACACCTGCGCCAGAAGCTGGAACAGGACCCGGCGCGTCCGCGTCATTTTCTGACTGAAACCGGGATTGGTTATCGGTTTATGCCGTGAATCTAAGCCGAATAAAAAAAGCCGGATCAGCGCAAAGCTATCCGGCTTTTTAATTCATGCCGGATAGCGACGCTAGTGTCTTATCCGGCCTACGGTTTACGCGTTTTTCAGCACTTCGCTGACGATCTCAACCGCTTCTTTTTCGATCTGCTTGCGGTGTTCTTCACCGAGGAAGCTCTCGCAATAGATTTTATAAGCGTCTTCGGTGCCGGACGGACGAGCGGCAAACCAGCCGTTGTCAGTCATCACTTTCAGACCGCCGATAGAAGCACCGTTGCCCGGTGCCGCCGTCAGACGTGCGGTGATCGGGTCGCCCGCCAGCGTGCTGGCACTCACCATTTCCGGAGACAGCTTAGACAGCGCCGCTTTCTGTGCGGAGGTCGCACTTGCCTGCAGGCGGTTGTAGCTCGGCGCACCAAAGCGGGCAGCCAGTTCGTTGTAGTGCTCCTGCGGATTCTTACCGGTCACTGCGGTAATTTCTGCCGCCAACAGGCACATGATGATGCCGTCTTTGTCGGTCGACCACGGTGTACCGTCGAAACGCAGGAAAGATGCCCCCGCGCTCTCTTCACCACCAAAGCCAAAGCTGCCGTCGAACAGACCGTCAACAAACCATTTAAAGCCAACCGGCACTTCGACCAGTTTACGCCCTAAATCATTCACCACGCGGTCAATCATCGCCGAGGACACCAGTGTCTTACCAACGGCAACATCTTTGCCCCACTGCGGACGATGCTGGAACAGGTAGTTGATCGCCACCGCCAGATAGTGGTTCGGATTCATCAGCCCTGCCGGGGTGACGATACCGTGACGGTCGTAGTCTGGGTCGTTGGCAAAGGCCAGGTCGAACTTGTCGCGCAGCGCCAGCAGGCCCGCCATCGCGCACTCGGAGGAGCAGTCCATGCGGATAGCACCATCTTTGTCGAGATGCATGAAACGGAAAGTCTGATCAACGTGATCGTTAACGATAGTCAGGTTCAGGTTGTAGTGCTTAGCAATACGCTTCCAGTATTCGATACCGGAACCGCCCAGCGGATCGACACCCAGCGTCAGACCCGCTTTTTGGATCGCCGCCATGTCGACGATGTCAGCCAGTCCTTCAACAAACGGCTGAACCAGATCCTGCTCTGTTACATGACCAGATGCCAGCGCAGCGTCCAGCGACATGCGCTTCACGCCTTGCAGACCGTCAGCCAGCAGCGCGTTGGCTCTGTCTTCCACCACTTTGGTGACGTTGGTATCTGCCGGACCACCGTTTGGCGGGTTGTATTTAATGCCGCCATCTTCCGGCGGGTTGTGGGACGGCGTGATCACAATGCCGTCAGCCAGCGGGCCGCCTTTTTTGTTGTGGACCAGGATAGCATTCGACACAGCAGGGGTTGGCGTAAAGCCGTTATTTTCCTGCACGATGACGTCAACGCCGTTCGCCGCCAGCACTTCCAGTACAGAGATAAAAGCCGGTTCAGACAGCGCGTGGGTATCCTTGCCCACATAGCACGGGCCAGTAATCCCGTTTTTCGCACGTTCTTCAGCAATCGCCTGAGCGATAGCCAGAATATGCGGCTCGTTAAAACTATGACGACCTGCACTGCCGCGATGTCCGGACGTACCGAACTTAACGGCGTGCTCAGCGTTCCCTGCTGTTGGTTTCAGTACATAGTACTGTGCCGTCAGTTGGGCGACGTTAATCAAATCACTCTGTTGCGCAGGTTGACCTGCACGGTTGTGGATTGCCATTGCCTGGTCCTTCTAATGCAAGGATTAAATTGTTCCGCAAACCTTTTCAATCAATTCCGCAGGGAATTGCATTGACTGCATGATGTGTTCAACCATGCTGCATTTACGGCCGGTATTGGTGTTGGTGATCACCCAGTACGGCGTGCCTGGCACGTGTTTCGGTTTGGTTTGATTACCATTTTTCAGCAGCGTCTGTTCATCCGCTGCAAAATAAACGCGCGTACGGCCATGCAACGATTCCGTTGCTTCGGCGAACGCGTTTTGATCCAGTGAATAGAGTGTAGACAGCACCAGCATAAAGCGATTTACTGCTTTCTTCTGTTCCGCGTATTCGTCGGACAGCAGCAGTTCACGCATCGCGCGCACTTTATCTTTTACGGGGTTAACCGGCTTAGCTTCCACGACAGGTTGCACAGCGCGGACTTCTTTGACTATCGGAGTGACAGGCTGTGATGCGGCGGAAAATTTCAACATACGCCGTAAAATGTCGGATGCGCTCTCGCCAATATGCTTGGTGTGGCTGGCAATATAGCTATAGAGTTCATCATCAACTTCAATCGTTTTCATCTTAATCCAGTGCAGTGTTTAGCTGAATACAAGTTGTCGGGGTAAACACACGTAGTGTAAAGGCAAATCCCAACAGCGGATAGCGTCAAGCCTGGTGGCCAGCAAAACTCAGAGTAACCGTAGTTGTTGCAGCCATGTGGCAGAATGGTCAACATGATACCCTAACCCGTGAGTGTGAAAAAAAGAACTTTGCCATGAAATTGAATATCCGAGCGCAATCTGCGCAAAACCTGCACAATAATTCTCCCATCGTCCTGGTTCACGGCCTGTTTGGCAGTCTGGATAACCTGGGGATCCTGGCGCGCGATCTGGTGGTCGATCACGATATCATCCAGGTCGATATGCGAAATCATGGCCTCTCCCCTCGTTCCCCTGAGATGAATTATCCGGCCATGGCGCAAGATTTGCTGGATACGCTGGACGCTCAGCAAATAGAAAAGGCGACCTTTATTGGTCACTCGATGGGGGGGAAAGCCGTCATGGCTTTAACCGCGCTGGCTCCTGATCGTATCGATCGACTGGTGGCCATTGATATTGCTCCGGTCGACTATCATGTTCGCCGTCACGATGCGATCTTTACCGCTATTAATGCCGTAACCGATGCCCAGGCCACTTCACGTCAGCAGGCGGCCAGCGTCATGCGTCAACATCTGCATGAGGAAGGCGTAATCCAGTTTCTGCTGAAATCTTTCGTCGACGGCGAATGGCGTTTTAACGTTCCCGTGCTGTGGGATCAATATCCTCATATCGTCGGTTGGGAAACCATTCCTGCGTGGGAGCACCCGGCGCTGTTTATCCCTGGCGGCAACTCACCGTATGTTACCGAAGCGTATCGCGAACAACTGCTGACACAATTCCCACAGGCTCGGGCGCATGTTATTGCAGGAGCCGGTCATTGGGTGCATGCGGAAAAACCGGAGGCGGTACTGCGCGCCATCCGTCGTTATCTGAACGAACAGGCTAACTGATTAAAAACTCAGCGTCTGCGCGCGATTACGCGCGTGGGCGTTGGCGTGTCACCCCTGCTGATGTATTATGGCGCGCTATCCATCCGGGCAGACGCCTGGCTGATTGTTTCCCCGAAGTCACCAAGATCATGGCCAAAGAACAAACGGACCGTACGACATTAGATCTGTTCGCGCAGGAGCGTCGCCCGGGACGACCCAAAACTAATCCGCTCTCGCGTGATGAACAGTTACGTATTAATAAACGTAATCAGCTTAAGCGTGACAAAGTTCGCGGGCTTAAGCGTGTCGAACTGAAACTGAACGCTGATGCCGTTGACGCTCTGAACGAGCTGGCTGAGGCGCGTAACATGAGTCGCAGTGAACTCATCGAAGAGATGCTGATGACCCAACTCAGCACATTGCGCGGTCAGGCATAGTCTGAATTTCTGCTCTAAATCATAAATCGTGTAGCACAGAGTGCAGTCCTGCGTGTTTGCTGTTTCCGCATGCCTGACTGTTCTGCTATGATTGCCCTTATCCGTGGGCAATGCGCCACCACCATTTCAATAAGTTTCAAGAGGTTATTTTACTCATGGCAATCACTGGCATCTTTTTCGGCAGCGACACCGGTAATACCGAAAACATCGCAAAAATGATTCAAAAACAGCTTGGTAAAGACGTTGCCGATGTTCATGACATTGCAAAAAGCAGCAAAGAAGACCTCGAAGGTTATGACATTCTGCTGCTCGGCATCCCAACCTGGTACTACGGTGAAGCTCAGTGTGACTGGGACGACTTCTTCCCTACCCTCGAAGACATTGATTTTAATGGCAAACTGGTTGCATTGTTCGGCTGCGGCGACCAGGAAGATTACGCAGAATATTTCTGCGATGCGTTAGGGACCATTCGCGACATCATCGAACCGCGCGGCGCAACTATCGTTGGTCACTGGCCGACTGCGGGTTATCACTTTGAAGCGTCTAAAGGCCTGGCTGACGACGACCACTTTGTCGGTCTGGCTATCGATGAAGATCGCCAGCCAGAACTGACAGCAGAACGCGTAGAAAAATGGGTTAAGCAGATCTCTGAAGAGCTGCACCTCGACGAAATCATTAATGCCTGATTTCGTGCGGCGCAGATTTCCATCTGCGCCGCATCAATAGATAAAACCAATCAAAATAATTGCTACAAATTTGTAACTTTTTCGTCTGACCCTGTACAATGGCTGGATGCCAATCGGGTGTTGCACAGTGTGTTTGTCGGCGATACCACGTTTTGATTAACAATATATGCCAGAGACTTGCAGTTTTCATTTAGCCATGGCAGTTCTATAATGATACGCATTATCTCAAGTGCAATTTCTGTCACTTCTGTTAATGAAGTGAATCGTTTAGCTACAGGACAGATTCCGCATGACTGACAACAATACCGCATTAAAGAAGGCTGGCCTGAAAGTAACGCTTCCTCGTTTAAAAATTCTGGAAGTTCTTCAGGAACCGGATAACCATCACGTCAGTGCGGAAGATTTATACAAACGCCTGATCGATATGGGTGAAGAGATTGGTCTGGCGACCGTGTATCGTGTGCTGAACCAGTTTGATGATGCCGGTATCGTGACCCGCCATAATTTTGAAGGTGGTAAATCCGTCTTCGAACTGACTCAACAGCATCACCACGATCACCTCATTTGCCTCGACTGCGGCAAAGTGGTCGAGTTCAGCGATGATTCCATCGAAGCGCGCCAGCGTGAGATTGCGGCTAAACATGGTATTCGTTTAACCAACCATAGTCTCTATCTCTACGGCCACTGCGCTGAAGGCGATTGCCGCGAAGATGAGCATGCCCACGACGGCAAATAATGTAATGCTTTTTGAAAAGCCAACCTTCCGGTTGGCTTTTTTTATGGGCATTACCTGCCCTTTTCCCCTTCCCTCCGCTCCTGTGTTGCTTTAATGTAAAAATCAATTGCCCCTTCCGGAGAGTCGAAATGGAACTTCGCCAGCTACGCTATTTTGTGCGCATTGTAGAAACCGGCAGCTTGGGTAGCGCGGCGCTCGATCTCAATATCGGGGTTTCGGCACTCAGCCAGCAAATGTCGCGTCTGGAAAACGAACTCGCTATTCGCCTGCTGCAGCGCACCTCGCGAGGCGTGACGCCCACCAGCGCCGGGCTGGCTTTTTACTCCCAGGCGCAACTGGCGCTTCGTCACGCAGACGACGCGATCCTCGCCGCACGCGAGTCCCGGCTTTCCGGGCACGTCAGCGTCGGTATGGCTCCCAGTACCGCTTCCGTTCTCGGAATGCCGTTTATCAACGCCATGCGGGAAAGCTACAGTGATGTCCGTCTGCATGTGGTGGAAAGCCTCTCTGGCAATCTGGAGCGGATGATTAATACCCGCCAGATTGATCTGGCTGTCGTGTTTCAGAAAGAAAAGATCCTGCGCTGGAGCGCCATACCGATTCTCGAAGAGCGGCTGTTTTTGATTGGGACTCATGCCTTACTGGCTGATATTGCCGATGACAATATTGCTCCAGCCCAGCTGGCAAGTATCCCATTGATAATGCCAAGCCCGGGCCACGGTCTGCGCGGCCGGCTGGAAGCGATTTGTCAGGAACACGCGCTGAACATTGAGATCGCCACGGAAATTGATGGTCTGGCGCTACTCATGCGCGCCGTGCGCAGTGGCATTGGTGCCACTCTCCAGCCCGGCGCGGCAATTTCCCATCTAGATAAAGAGACGCTAAGAGTGATCGGCGTTCACAATCCAATACTTAGCCGCCCCAACTTTCTGGTGAGTCTCTCAGACGATGAACTCACCCCGGCAGGCCTCGCGGCCCGCGTGGTGCTGACGAAAGTGATGCATCAACTGGTGGAAGCAGGAAGCTGGCCTGGCGCCATCCTTTACAATAACTAAAGTACCGTTTAGCACCACGTCATAGCGCCCGCACAAGCTGTGCGTATACATTTCAATTACAAATTTAACAAATGGTTAAATGGTTAAATGGTTAAATGGTAATGGAGTATACGATGGTTGATGTTCTGGTGATTGGTGGTGGCAATGCCGCGTTATGCGCTGCCTTGTCCGCCCGGGAGCAAGGAGCTTCGGTACTTCTGCTCGAAGCGGCTCCCCGGGAATGGCGAGGGGGAAACTCCCAACACACGCGTAATCTGCGCTGTATGCATGATGCGCCGCAGGATGTGCTGGTGGAAAGCTATCCGGAAGAGGAGTTCTGGCAGGATCTGCGCCGTGTCACGGAAGGAAATACCAACGAAGCCCTGGCGCGTCTGGTGATCCGTACCTCTTCCCAATGCCGCGACTGGATGCGCCAGCACGGCGTTAACTTTCAGCCTCCTCTCTCTGGCGCTTTGCACGTGGCGCGGACCAACGCCTTTTTTATGGGGGGCGGAAAAGCCCTGGTGAATGCCTATTACCGCAGTGCCGAAAAGTTGGGCGTGCAAATCCGCTATGACACTCCCGTTCAGGCGCTTGAACTGCACAACGGCGAGTTCGTGGCGGCGCTGTCAGGCAACGAGCGTATCACAGCTAAATCCTGCGTGCTTGCCGCTGGCGGATTCGAATCTAACCGGGAGTGGCTGCGAGAAGCCTGGGGAGAGAACGAGCGCGGCGAGTGGCCAGCGGATAACTTCCTGATTCGCGGCACGCGTTTTAATCAGGGCGTACTGCTTAAATTTATGATGGATGCTGGCGCAGACATTATCGGCGAGCCCTCCCAGTCACACTGTGTGGCAATTGATGCCAGAGCGCCATTATATGACGGCGGGATTTGCACCCGCGTGGACTGCGTTTCGCTCGGTATTGTGGTGAACCGGGATGCTGAGCGTTTTTATGATGAAGGTGAAGATTTCTGGCCCAAACGCTACGCCATCTGGGGACGTCTGGTCGCTCAACAGCCAGGACAGATTGGCTACTCCATCATCGACAGTAAAGCTATCGGACACTTCATGCCTCCGGTCTTTCCTGGCACGCAGGCCGATACGCTGGCTGAACTGGCCTTTCAGTTAGGACTGGATGCCGAACGCTTTACCCACACCGTGACAGAGTACAACAACGCCTGCCAGCCAGGTCAGTTCGACCATACCGTTCTGGATAACTGCGCCACTAAAGATTTGCTACCCGCGAAAACGCATTGGGCGCGACCGCTGGATCAACCGCCTTACTACGGCTACGCCCTTCGGCCAGGAATCACCTTCACTTATCTTGGGTTAAAAGTGAACGAACGCGCCGCTGTGCATTTTGCAGGGCTTCCAAGCCGTAACCTGTTCGTCGCCGGAGAGATGATGGCGGGCAACGTGCTGGGCAAGGGTTACACCGCAGGCGTGGGGATGTCGATCGGCACGACCTTTGGCCGCATTGCCGGAAAAGAAGCCGCGCTGGCCGCACGTAAGGAGACACGTCATGAAGCAGCTTGAGAAACTGATCATCGAAGCGCAAATTATCACCGAACCGGAAGCAGAAGTTGAACGCGTGATGCAGGTGTGTAACGCCTGCCGCTATTGCGAAGGCTTTTGCGCCGTGTTCCCGGCCATGGCTCAGCGTCTGGAATTCGGTAAAGCGGATATCAATTATCTGGCAAACTTGTGCCATAACTGCGGCGCTTGCCTGCACGCGTGTCAGTATGCCCCGCCTCATGAATTTGCCATAAACGTGCCGAAGGCGATGGCGGAAGTCCGGCTCGAAACCTATCAGCATTACGCGCAGCCCGCCGCTTTTGGAGCGCTATATCGTCGCGCAGGCGTAACCGTGACGCTGGCGCTGGTATTCGGTCTGATCCTGTTTTTACTCCTCGCTATAGGCTTGAAAGGTTCACTATTCCATCCTCCGCTGGCCGGGGATTTCTATCAAATTTTCCCGCATAACCTGCTGGCCTGGATGTTTGGTTCGGTCTTTGTTCTGGCGATCGGTTTGCTGATGGCAGGCGTTATCCGCTTCTGGCGCGAGATTTCTCCGGACATGCCGCGTTCCGCCGAGATTGCTGAAGCCTCGCACAATGCGCTGACTCTGAAGTATCTCGATGGAGGCCATGGCAAAGGTTGTAACGAAGCGGATGATGCTTTCACCCTGATGCGTCGCCGTTTCCACCACCTTACCTTCTATGGTTTTATGCTCTGCTTTGCCGCCACCGTGGTGGCAACGGGCTATCACTACTTTGCAGGCATAGAAGCACCCTACCCGTTCTTCAGCGTTCCGGTCATGCTGGGCACGTTGGGTGGTATTGGCCTGGTTGTCGGCCCGGCTGGCTTGCTATGGCTTAATCTCAGGCGCTCACCGCTACACGGCGACGCCCGGCAAAAACCGATGGATCGCGGTTTTATTTTGCTGCTGCTGCTGACCAGTCTGACCGGTCTGGCGCTGCTGGCGGGAAGAGATACCTCATGGATGGCTATTTTACTGGCCATTCATCTCGGCGTGGTCATGGCGCTTTTTCTGACCATTCCTTACGGAAAATTTGCCCACGGATTTTACCGCTGCGCAGCCTTACTCAAGTGGGCGATTGAGAAACGGCGCGGCAAACAGGCGGGAGTCTCAGGCGACTAACCCGCAAACTCTTACCTCTATAAATATTATGATAAGACAGTGGAGCAAACCCAATGACACAACAACCATCGCGCACCGGAACTTTCGGCGCAATACTGCGGGTAACCAGCGGTAATTTTCTCGAACAGTTCGACTTTTTTCTGTTCGGGTTTTACGCCACCTATATCGCAAAGACTTTCTTCCCCGCGGAGAGTGAGTTTGCCGGGCTCATGTTGACCTTTGCGGTTTTCGGTTCGGGTTTTTTAATGCGGCCCGTTGGCGCAATCGTGCTGGGTGCTTATATCGACAGAATTGGTCGCCGCAAAGGACTGATGGTGACGCTGGCGATCATGGGCTGCGGGACCCTGTTGATTGCCCTGGTTCCCGGTTATCAAAGTATTGGCCTGCTGGCTCCTGTGCTGGTATTAGTCGGTCGATTATTGCAGGGCTTCTCTGCGGGCGTAGAGTTGGGCGGCGTTTCGGTTTATCTTTCTGAAATCGCCACGCCTGGCAATAAAGGTTTCTACACCAGCTGGCAGTCTGCCAGCCAACAGGTTGCCATTGTGGTGGCAGCGCTGATTGGCTACGGCCTGAATGCCACGCTGGGGCACGATGAAATCTCTGAATGGGGCTGGCGCATTCCGTTCTTTATTGGTTGTATGATTATTCCGTTGATCTTCGTCCTGCGCCGCTCGCTTCAGGAAACGGACGCATTTTTACAACGTACACACCGTCCCGACACCAGGGAAATTTTCACCACTATCATCAAAAACTGGCGTTTGATCTCAGCGGGTACACTGCTGGTGGCGATGACCACAACGACGTTTTACTTTATTACCGTCTATACCCCGACCTATGGCAGGGCTGTACTCCACCTGAGCGCGCGCGATAGCCTGGTCGTCACCATGCTGGTCGGTATTTCTAACTTTATCTGGCTGCCGATTGGCGGAGCGATTTCTGACCGAATTGGTCGCCGCCCGGTGTTGATGGGGATTACCGTACTCGCACTGCTCACCACCTGGCCGGTCATGCACTGGCTCACCGCCGCGCCAGATTTTATGCGCATGACGTTGGTTCTGCTTTGGTTCTCGTTCTTTTTTGGTATGTACAATGGGGCAATGGTCGCGGCACTCACCGAGGTGATGCCTGTCTATGTCCGTACGGTGGGTTTTTCACTGGCCTTCAGTCTGGCTACGGCGATTTTTGGCGGTCTGACACCCGTCATATCCACGGCGCTGGTCCAGCTAACCGGAGATAAAAGCTCGCCGGGATGGTGGCTGATGTGCGCGGCACTTTGCGGACTCGCCGCCACGGCAATGTTGTTTGTCCGCCTGAGTCGTCATTATCAACCGGCCGAACAGAAACTCTGACATGCAAACGGGCGGAGAATTCTCCGCCCGTTGTATTTTCATTTTTCGATTTACTGCGCAGTATTCTTACTGCGTATTTCCTGCCAGACCTTGTCACAATCAGCATTGACGGACTGACCGTTACCCGTGCGCGTGGCCTGGATACACTGCTGATAATCCAGCACGCGTACGCTTTCTTCATTGGCAAACTGTTGGTGCTGTTTTTCTTTCTTCAGCACATTCAACACGCTTTGGCAGGCTTCAATTTTCTCCGGCGATCCCTGCGCGGTATTAATACACGCGCTGTAGGCTTCTTTCAGACGGCTGTCCTCTTTCGGCGCAGGAGATTGCGCGCACGCCACCAGCCCTGATGCCATAACGGCGATGAGTATCAGTTTTTTCATAGCACTTTCCTCAACGAGGCGGCAGGCACCCGGCCTGCCGCTGTTGGCATTAGAAGATGGTGAACGGAGCAATAACGATGAACTTCACGTCGCGCTCATCCTGGAACATGTTGCCGTAGCCACCGCCCCAGCTCGGAATGTCTGAATGGTTGTCGTACTGAGTGAAGTGCAGCTTAAACATGGTGCCCTTCGCACGACCTTCCTGCAGGGTGTAGACCGCATCCAGGCTGTAAGAAGATTCTTCGATAGTCCGGTTTTTGTCGTAGTACGCATCCGGGTTGAGCTGCCAGGTTGATGGCTTAGCATCCCATGCGTAAACGTAGGACGCGCCTACCGCCCAGCCCGGCAGATTCCAGTTCTTCAGGTCATACATTGCGCCGAAGAAGACTGCCTTTTCACCGTTGGCGTTGAAGTCAGAACGGTTATCCCACCAGACATCCAGACGACCGTTTGAAGAGGCGTAGGTTGGGGTCATACGCTGCAGGAAGTAACCCTGCTGGCCGTCCGCTTTAACCCAGGTCCCTTCCAGACGAAGGTCAACGACTTCTGCCACTTTGTAGCCAAAGGTCAACGCCTGCAACCAGGCAGTGCCATCATAAATATCGTTCACGGTACGATCATCAACCTTGTCGCGTGCACCGTAGAACTGGTAGCTGGTGGTAAATGGGTTACCGCCTAAATCGAATTTGTAGCTGGCTTTTGCGAAGTACTGATCGACATAACCTTCAGACTGACCAAATGCCGCTTCCAGCAAGAGGTTATTTTTGAAGTCATATTTCGCGCCAATTGAGTGCAGGTAATCAACGCTGGTCTTTTTATCAGCCTGATAGAATTTATCGACTTCGGTGTGCCACGGTGCTTTATATTCGTTAGCCCACATATAGGAGAAACTCAGTGCGCCAGCATCACCGTAATCGAAGTTGGCACCGGCTTCAGCACCCTGATAGGTACCTGGCATAAAACTCCAGTGCGGTGCCAGCAGAGTCTGCCCGGTTGGTTGAATGTAACCGGCGCGCGCCCAGGTTGGGCCGTATTTAAATTTGGCTGCTGCTTTATAAAGGCTAATCCCGCTTTTATCGCCGGAGTAATCCTCGTCATAGCCTTTATTTTTAGAAGAGAATGCGATTTCGTTTGGATGGCCGCTTTCGCTACTTTCGTTCATTTCAATAGCGGTAAATGCTGCGATATCAATACCAAACATATCGGCCGCATAACCGGACTGGAAGTCGAGGTTAGCGTTCCAGGTTGAGTGAGAAAGGTTGGTTTTGTATTTGTCATGATCGGTCACATCTTTACGGTCACGCTCACGCTGCCAGTAATAGATGCCACCTGTTAAGGTTGAGTCATCAATAAATCCTTCGGCGTGTACCTGTGGAGCGACAACAAAACCCGACATTGCTGTGATACCGGCGATAGCCAGCGCCAGCGTACTACGTTTGCCACTAAACGTACGCATATGTTAATCCTCTTTGACGTATAAAATGCTGCCGACAAAAGCGGACAGCGAAAAAACAAAAAATAAAAAAGTAGCGCTAAGAAAACCTCAGTGACTACAATGAATAGACTATTTTTCGCGACGCGAATTATCAATCTCTTTCTGTAACGAGTATGTAATAGTATGAGCAACCGCACATATTTGATTGCTTTCTGTTACATTTTCATCGGAAGATAAAAAAGCGTTGAAAAAATGAAAAAATCGCTTGTTTTCCATGGAGATGAAATCGGTTTCAGCCCATTTCATATTGAGGTAAGTTATTTAAACGTAAAAACATTCGCCCAGTCCATTATTACGGACATGTAATTAATTCGCTCCGCAAACGGAGCCTGGAACACGGTTTTTTTGCGAAAAAAAACGCCGCATGAAGCGGCGTTTAGAGAGGATGTGTTGCGGCTTATTCGCCCGCTTTAGCCCACGTGTCACGTAGACCAACGGTACGGTTAAACACCAGCTTGTCAGCCGTTGCATAACGACTGTCCAGGCAGAAGTAACCTTCACGCTCAAACTGGAACGCTTTACCTGCAACCGCTGCCTTCAGCGACGGCTCACCGTAACCCTGCTTAATGACCAGCGATTCCGGGTTAATAACGGACAGGAAGTCTTCCGCCGCGCCTGGATTTGGCACGCTAAACAGACGATCGTACAAGCGGATTTCAATCGGCAGCGCATGGGACGCGCTCACCCAGTGAATAACGCCTTTGACTTTACGACCATCGGCCGGGTCTTTGCTCAGGGTGTCGGCATCGTAGGTGCAGAAAATGGTGGTGATATTCCCTTCCGCATCTTTCTCAACACGTTCGGCTTTGATCACATAAGCATTACGCAGACGTACTTCTTTGCCCATCACCAGACGCTTGTACTGCTTGTTCGCTTCTTCACGGAAGTCTGCGCGATCGATCCAAATTTCACCGCTAAATGGCACTTCGCGGCTGCCCATTTCCGGTTTGTTCGGATGGTTAGGCATGGTGACCAATTCGCTTTCGCCCTGCGGATAGTTTTCGATAACCAGTTTAACCGGATCGATAACCGCCATCGCGCGCGGGGCGTTTTCGTTCAGATCTTCGCGGATACAGGATTCCAGAGAAGCGATCTCAATGGTGTTGTCTTGTTTGGTCACGCCAATGCGTTTGCAGAACTCACGGATCGCGGCAGCGGTGTAACCGCGACGACGCAGGCCAGAAATCGTCGGCATACGCGGATCGTCCCAGCCTTCAACGTGCTTGTCGGTCACCAGCAGGTTCAGCTTGCGCTTGGACATCACGGTATATTCCAGATTCAGGCGCGAGAATTCGTACTGACGCGGATGAACCGGAATGGTGATGTTGTCCAGCACCCAGTCGTACAGACGACGGTTATCCTGGAACTCCAGGGTACACAGGGAATGCGTAATGCCTTCCAGCGCATCGCTGATGCAGTGGGTAAAGTCGTACATCGGGTAGATGCACCACTTGTTGCCGGTCTGGTGGTGTTCGGCGAACTTAATACGGTACAGCACCGGATCGCGCATCACGATAAACGGCGACGCCATGTCGATTTTCGCACGCAGGCAGGCTTTACCTTCTTCAAAACCACCGGCACGCATTTTTTCGAACAGCGCCAGGTTCTCTTCGACGCTACGATCGCGGTACGGGCTATTTTTGCCAGGCTGAGTCAGCGTGCCGCGGTATTCACGGATTTCGTCCGCTGACAGTTCGTCAACGTACGCCAGCCCTTTATTAATAAGCTCTACCGCATAGGCGTGAAGCTGATCGAAGTAATCCGAAGAGTAGCGAATGTCGCCAGTCCAGTGGAAACCTAACCATTCAACGTCGTTTTTAATCGACTCAACGTACTCGATATCTTCTTTAACCGGGTTCGTATCATCAAAACGCAGGTTGCACTGGCCCTGGTAATCTTGCGCAATGCCAAAGTTCAGACAAATGGATTTCGCGTGGCCAATATGCAGATAGCCATTTGGCTCCGGCGGAAAACGGGTATGGATAGTGGTGTGCTTACCACTGGCCAGATCTTCATCGATGATCTGACGAATAAAGTTACTCGGGCGGGCTTCAGCCTCACTCATCGTGGATTCCTCAAAGCGTAAACAACGTATAACGGAGTATGATCTTATAAGCGACGTCAGGAGACAACTATTAGTTGCACAAAAAAGGTGTTTCAACAGGATATATGAGGGCATTTGCTGCAAAAAAAAGCGGCGGAGGAATATCCCCCGCCGCTTAAGGCACTTAACTCACTTTACTCAGGAGCAGTTATTTACCTTTAATCTCATACAGTGGTGTTTGACCGGCAACCACATGACCTTCGGCTTTAATAACCAGAGCGCCGAAATCATCGCTGTTGCTGCACACAACCGGGCTTATCATCGAACGTGCGTTAGCGTTCAGGAACTCCAGATCCATTTCCAGAATCGGTTGGCCTGCAGTAACTTCCGCACCTTCTTCAACCAGACGCTTAAAGCCTTTGCCTTCCAGCGCGACGGTGTCGATGCCCATATGGACCACGATTTCCGCGCCTTTAACAGTTTCCAGGCAGAACGCATGGTTAGTGTTGAAGATTTTCACGATGGTGCCCGCAGCCGGAGCAACCACGATTTTATCCGTTGGTTTCACTGCCACGCCGTCGCCTACTGCTTTGCTGGCGAAGGCTTCATCAGGAACCTGTTCCAGCGCAACTACGTCACCAGTAATCGGAGAAACCAGCGCTTCAACGGTGACTGCATTCGCTACAGCCTGCGGTTTTGCTACTGGGGCCGCTGCTGCTGGCGCACTTTCACCAGATGCTGCTGCCACCGGGCCACGCGCGACAACTTTCTTCATTTCGTCGCCGATGGATTCGGCTTTCGCACCCACGATGACCTGGATAGTTTGCTTGTTCAGCTTAACTACCCCAGATGCGCCTAAACGCTTACACATCGCATCGTTTACGCGACCGGAGTCGGCAACGGTCAGACGCAGACGAGTGATACAGGCATCAATCGCTTTCAGGTTGTCAGTACCGCCAACCGCTGCAATGTAGTTGGTTGCCAGTTGAGCCAAACCTTCTTCAGTGTTGCTGTTGGCTTCTTCAGTAACGATATCGTCTTCTTTATCTTCGCGGCCCGGCGTTTTCAGGTTAAACATACGAATAACCGCGCTGAACAGCACAAAGTAGATAACGAAGAACACCAGCCCCATCACCACCAGCATCCAGACGTTCTTACTTGCTGCTGGCAGGTTGTACATCAACACGTAGTCGATAGCACCTGCGGAGAAGGAGAAGCCTGCGTGGATCCCCAGCAGTGTTGCAACGAACAGGCTGATACCCGTTAACAGTGCGTGCAGGAGATACAGCAGTGGAGCCAGGAACATGAACAGGAATTCCAGCGGCTCGGTAACACCGGTCAGGAACGCGGTGATCGCAACGGACAGCAGCATACCGCCAACCATCGGACGACGTGCTTTCGGAGCCGCGAAGTACATCGCCAGCGCCGCACCCGGCAGACCAAACATCATGATTGGGAAGAAGCCAGACATGAACATACCCGCAGTGCCGTCACCCGCGTAGAAGCGGTTGATGTCACCGTGGAATACGGTACCTGCAGCGTTAGTAAATTCGCCAATCTGGAACCAGGCGATGGTGTTCAGCACCTGATGCAGACCGGTTGGGATCAGCAGACGGTTGATGAAACCAAAGATACCGGAACCCAGCGCGCCAGCGCCCACGATCCACTCACCACCCGCATGGATGGCGTTCTGTACCGGCGGCCATACGTAACCGAAGATAGCAGCCAGCACCAGACAGAAGAAGCCAGTGGCGATCGGCACAAAGCGTTTGCCGCCAAAGAAGCTCAGGAAGTCAGGCAGTTTGATACCAGACCAGCGGTTATACACGGCACCGCCGACCAGACCGGTGATGATACCAGCCAGCACGCCCATATTGATTGCAGGGTTAATGGTAACCATTGCTTTGGTCAATATGAAATAACCGACCGCACCTGCCAGCGCTGCTGCACCTGCGCTGTCTTTTGACCAGCTGGAAGCAACACCGATCGCAAAAATTAACGCGAGGTTATCAAAGATGGCCCCACCCGCTTGCGCGATGAAGGGTACGTTAAGTAAATCTGGTTGGCCGAATCGCAGCAGCAGTGCCGCGACTGGCAGCACAGCGATGGGGAGCTGTAACGCCCTACCCAGCCGCTGGAAAAAACCTAAAATATTCATTTTATTCCCCCTACGAGACCCCGATTAGGCTTCTTTGAAGCCATATTTTTATTGTGCGACCATTCCTGACAGCAAGATTCTGGAACAACGATATTAACCATTCATCTACATTCAGAGTGTGTGAAAAATTAATTCGTATCGCAAATTAAACGCGTGTTTTTTGTGATTCCAGTCACCAAATATCGTTATTAACCCTCCCATTCACTGGCTAACTACGAAAACTTATTTTATCATTCAAAAAATCGAAACGGATTGATCCTTACCGATGCAAAACCAGGTTACGCTTATTACTGCACAGAGACTCAATCCGCCAACTGCTTACTTTTACTTTTGAGGTGAAGAATGAGACTGATCCCCCTGAATACCGCTGAACAAGTCGGCAAATGGGCTGCTCGCCATATCGTTAACCGTATTAACGCGTTCAAACCAACGGCAGATCGTCCGTTCGTTCTGGGCCTGCCGACTGGCGGTACTCCGCTGACAGCTTATAAAGCATTGGTTGAAATGCACAAAGCGGGCCAGGTGAGCTTCAAGCATGTTGTTACGTTCAACATGGACGAATATGTTGGCCTGCCGAAAGAGCATCCGGAAAGCTACCACAGCTTTATGCACCGCAATTTCTTTGATCACGTTGATATTCCAGCAGAAAACATCAACCTCCTCAATGGTAACGCGCCGGATATTGATGCAGAATGCCGTCAGTATGAAGAAAAAATCCGTTCTTACGGTAAAATCCACCTGTTTATGGGCGGTGTAGGCAACGATGGTCACATCGCGTTCAACGAGCCAGCTTCCTCTTTGGCTTCCCGTACCCGCATCAAAACGCTGACTCACGACACACGTGTTGCTAACTCACGCTTCTTTGACGGCGACGTAAGCCAGGTGCCTAAATATGCGCTGACCGTTGGCGTGGGCACCCTGCTGGATGCTGAAGAAGTGATGATCCTGGTTCTGGGCCACCAGAAAGCACAGGCGCTGCAAGCCGCCGTTGAAGGCAACGTTAACCACATGTGGACCATCAGCTGCCTGCAGTTGCATCCAAAAGCCGTTGTGGTCTGCGATGAGCCTTCCACCATGGAACTGAAAGTGAAGACGCTGAAATACTTCAACGAGTTAGAAGCGGAAAATATTAAAGGTCTGTAATTGATGTCTCCGCCCTGTCGATAAGTTGCAGGGCGGCATTTTTTTGAAATCGGGGGTCGGAATGTATGCTTTAACCCAGGGCCGGATCTTTACCGGTCACGAAATTCTTGATGACCATGCGATTGTTGTCGCCAATGGCCTGATCGACAGCGTTTGCCCACTGGCTGAATTACCGTCAGGGATTGAACAGCGCTCACTGAATGGGGCCATTGTTTCCCCCGGTTTTATTGATGTACAGCTGAACGGCTGCGGCGGTGTGCAGTTTAACGATACGGCAGAAGCCGTAACCGTTGAAACGCTGGAAATCATGCAGAAAGCCAATGAAAAATCTGGCTGCACCAACTATTTGCCAACGCTTATCACCACCAGCGATGACCTGATGAAACAAGGTGTTCGCGTGATGCGTGAATACCTGGCGAAACACCCGAATCAGGCATTAGGACTTCATCTTGAAGGCCCGTGGCTGAATCTTGTTAAAAAAGGCACCCATAATCCGGGATTTGTCCGTCAGCCGGACGCTGCACTGGTTGATTTCCTGTGCGATAATGCGGATGTGATCACCAAAGTCACACTGGCACCAGAAATGGTCCCGGTAGAGGTCATCACCAAACTGGTGAATGCGGGTATCGTGGTTTCTGCGGGTCATTCCAATGCAACGGTAAAAGAAGCAAAAATCGGATTCCGTGCAGGTATTACCTTTGCAACGCACCTGTTCAACGCGATGCCGTACATTACCGGCCGCGAACCCGGTCTGGCGGGCGCTATTTTGGATGAAGCCGATATCTACTGCGGTATCATCGCCGATGGCCTGCACGTTGACTACGTTAACATTCGTAATGCTAAGCGCCTGAAAGGCGACAAGCTGTGCCTGGTTACTGACGCGACCGCGCCAGCAGGTGCAAACATTGAACAGTTCATTTTCGCTGGTAAAACAATATACTACCGCAATGGACTGTGTGTTGATGAGAACGGCACGTTGAGCGGTTCATCATTAACCATGATTGAAGGCGTACGCAATCTGGTCGAGCATGCAAATATCGCCCTCGACGAAGTCTTACGCATGGCAACGCTCTACCCTGCTCGCGCCATCGGCGTCGACAAACAACTCGGCAGCATCGCGCCAGGCAAAGTAGCCAACCTGACTGCGTTCACGCACGACTTTAAAATTATCAAGACCATCGTTAATGGCAACGAGGTCGTTACTGAGTAAGAGAAAGAATGACACCAGGCGGACAAGCTCAAATAGGTAATGTTGATCTCGTAAAACAGCTTAACAGCGCGGCGGTTTATCGCCTGATTGACCAGCATGGGCCAATCTCGCGAATTCAAATTGCCGAGCAAAGCCAGCTTGCCCCCGCCAGCGTAACCAAAATTACGCGTCAGTTGATCGAACGCGGGCTGATCAAAGAAGTCGATCAGCAGGCCTCCACCGGGGGCCGCCGCGCTATCTCTATCGTCACAGAAACCCGCAATTTCCACGCCATTGGCGTACGACTGGGTCGCCACGACACAACGCTCACGCTCTATGATATGAGCAGTAAAGTTGTCGCCGAAGAGCATTACCCCCTCCCGGAGCGCACCCAGGAAACGCTGGAATATGCGCTGCTCAACACCATTGCCATCTTTATTGAGAGCTGCCAGCGGAAAATCCGTGAGCTGATCGCAATTTCTGTCATCCTGCCAGGCCTTGTCGATCCTGAAAGCGGCGTCATCCGCTATATGCCACACATTCAGGTCGAAAACTGGGGACTGGTCGAAGCGCTCGAAAAACGCTTCAAAGTCACCTGCTTTGTTGGTCATGATATTCGCAGCCTTGCGCTGGCTGAGCACTATTTCGGGGCAAGCCAGGATTGCGAAGACTCCATTTTGGTGCGAGTGCACCGCGGAACCGGCGCGGGTATTATCTCCAACGGCCGAATTTTCATCGGTCGCAATGGCAACGTCGGCGAGATTGGTCATATTCAGGTAGAGCCGCTGGGTGAGCGCTGTCACTGCGGTAATTTCGGCTGCCTGGAAACCATTGCCGCCAATGCTTCTATTGAACATCGCGTGCAGAACTTACTGAAGCAGGGTTATCCAAGTCGACTCACGCTGGATGATTGCAGCATCAAAGCCATCTGTAAGGCAGCAAATAAAGGCGATAATCTGGCAGCAGAAGTTATTGAGCACGTTGGTCGCCATCTGGGTAAAACTATCGCCATTGCCATCAACCTGTTTAACCCGCAAAAAATCGTCATTGCGGGCGAAATTACCGAGGCGGATAAGGTGCTGCTGCCTGCAATAGAAAGCTGTATCAACACGCAGGCGTTGAAAGCGTTTCGCCATAATTTACCGGTGGTTCGGTCCACGCTGGATCACCGCTCCGCCATTGGCGCCTTTGCGCTGGTGAAGCGCGCAATGCTCAACGGTACACTGCTGCAACGTTTGCTGGAAAACTAATACACGTCATCCTGCGAGCTGCCTCTGCGTTAGCTGCATCTGCTCACCCCGGTCACTTACTTCAGTAAGCTCCAGGGGTTCGCAGACTTGCCGCCTTGATGCAACTCGAATGATGTAGTGTATTTTGTGTATAGTAATGCCTTCTTTTTTTAATGTCGGATTGTCCATGGCCATTAAGAATGTAATTTGTGATATCGACGGCGTGCTGATGCACGACAATGTTGCTGTACCGGGTGCGGCAGAATTTCTGACTGGGATCCTGGAAAAAGGCCTGCCGTTAGTCCTGCTGACTAACTACCCTTCGCAGACCGGGCAAGATCTGGCAAACCGCTTCGCCACCGCGGGTGTGAATGTCCCTGATAGCGTCTTTTATACTTCCGCGATGGCTACCGCTGATTTTCTTCGTCGCCAGGAAGGAAAAAAGGCCTACGTGGTGGGTGAAGGCGCGTTAATACACGAACTGTATAAAGCTGGATTTACCATTACCGACGTGAACCCCGATTTTGTGATTGTTGGCGAGACACGTTCCTATAACTGGGACATGATGCATAAAGCGGCGTATTTTGTCGCCAACGGCGCTCGTTTTATCGCCACTAACCCGGATACCCACGGTCGCGGCTTTTATCCCGCCTGTGGAGCACTCTGTGCCGGTATTGAGAAGATCTCAGGCCGTAAACCGTTTTATGTCGGCAAACCCAGCCCGTGGATTATTCGCGCGGCGCTCAACAAAATGCAGGCACACTCGGAAGAAACCGTTATCGTTGGTGACAACCTGCGTACCGATATTCTGGCAGGTTTTCAGGCGGGTCTGGAAACTATCCTGGTACTGTCTGGCGTTTCCAAGCTTGATGATATTGACAACATGCCGTTCAGACCAAGCTGGATTTACCCGTCCGTTGCTGAAATAGACGTCATTTAATCTCTTTAGCCGGATAACAACATCTGCAAGTTATCCGGCCTGAAAAATACATCCATTCAATAAAATCACCATTTCACTGCTGATTCATCAATAATAGCGCTCATTACATATTCTTTTTTCATCAATCCACAATGACCATTGCGTTTTTTATTTTCTGACCCGTAATTCGCTTGCGCCCTCTCCAGCTTTGCGGCATTTTCTTTATCAAGCAAACATAAAAAGCATCACGCAACAGGTTAACGGAGAAGGTTATGTGTTCTATTTTTGGCGTATTCGATATTAAAACTGACGCAGTTGAACTGCGTAAAAAAGCCCTGGAACTGTCTCGTCTGATGCGCCACCGCGGCCCGGACTGGTCAGGTATTTACGCCTGTGATAACGCCATTCTGGCGCACGAACGTCTGTCCATCGTCGACGTCAATGCCGGTGCTCAGCCGCTGTACAACATGAAGAAGACACATATCCTGGCGGTTAACGGTGAAATTTATAACCACCAGACACTGCGTGCTGAATACGGCGATCGCTACCAGTTCCAGACCGGTTCCGACTGCGAAGTTATCCTCGCGCTGTATCAGGAAAAAGGACCCGCGTTCCTCGATGACCTGCAAGGCATGTTTGCTTTTGCCCTGTACGACAGCGAGCAGGACGCCTACCTGATCGGTCGCGATCATATCGGGATCATCCCGCTGTATATGGGTTACGACGAGCACGGTAACTTCTACGTTGCGTCTGAGATGAAAGCGCTGGTTCCTGTCTGCCGCACAATCAAAGAATTCCCGGCCGGTAGCTATTTGTGGAGTAAAGACGGTGAAATTCGTCAGTACTACCAGCGCGACTGGTTTGAATACGATGCCGTCAAAGACAACGTTACTGATAAAAACGAGCTGCGCCAGGCACTGGAAGATGCGGTGAAAAGCCACCTGATGTCAGATGTTCCTTATGGCGTACTGCTGTCCGGTGGTCTGGATTCATCTGTCATTTCCGCGATAACTAAAAAATATGCGGCACGCCGTGTTGAAGATCAGGAACGTAGCGAAGCCTGGTGGCCACAGCTGCACTCCTTCGCCGTCGGCCTGGAAGGCGCTCCGGATCTGAAAGCTGCGCAAGAGGTGGCGAACCATCTGGGGACCGTGCACCATGAGATCCACTTCACCGTGCAGGAAGGTCTGGATGCGATCCGCGACGTGATTTACCACATCGAAACTTACGATGTCACGACGATTCGCGCCTCGACGCCAATGTACTTAATGTCGCGTAAAATTAAAGCGATGGGTATTAAAATGGTGTTGTCGGGTGAAGGTTCGGACGAGGTGTTTGGCGGCTATCTCTATTTCCACAAAGCGCCAGATGCAAAAGAACTGCACGAAGAAACCGTGCGCAAGCTGCAAGCGCTGCATATGTTCGACTGCGCCCGTGCCAACAAAGCCATGTCGGCCTGGGGTGTAGAAGCTCGCGTGCCCTTCCTGGATAAGAAATTCCTTGATGTGGCGATGCGCATCAACCCGCAGGACAAAATGTGCGGCAACGGCAAAATGGAAAAACACGTTCTGCGCGAATGTTTTGAGTCCTACCTGCCGGCAAGCGTCGCATGGCGTCAGAAAGAGCAGTTCTCTGACGGTGTCGGTTACAGCTGGATTGACACGCTGAAAGAGGTGGCTGCAGAACAAGTTTCAGACCAACAACTGGAAACCGCCAGCTTCCGTTTCCCGTACAACACGCCATCGTCAAAAGAAGCGTATTTGTACCGTGAGATTTTCGAAGAGTTGTTCCCGGTAGCAAGCGCTGCCGAATGCGTGCCTGGCGGGCCGTCGGTTGCCTGTTCTTCAGCCAAGGCGATCGAATGGGATGAGGCGTTTAAAACCATGAACGATCCATCTGGCCGTGCCGTTGGCGTACACCAGTCCGCTTATAAATAAGTTAATCCTTAGATAAGAGCCCTGCGGGGCTCTTTTTTTATGTTTGTTTTCTGTGCAAAAAAACAATTCATAACTAATAATTGCCGAATATTGCGTCATGCTGTTCGCAACCTAACCAAACAGTCACATTCCAGCTATTTTCAATGAAAAAGGGGTTGACGCTTCAAGGCTCAATACGCATAATGCGCCCCGCAACGCCGATAAGGTTACGCGAAAAAAAGATGGCTACGTAGCTCAGCTGGTTAGAGCACATCACTCATAATGATGGGGTCACAGGTTCGAATCCCGTCGTAGCCACCATCTTTTTTGCGGGAGTGGCGAAATTGGTAGACGCACCAGATTTAGGTTCTGGCGCCGCAAGGTGTGCGAGTTCAAGTCTCGCCTCCCGCACCATTCACCCGTAAGCGTTGCACGGATGGGGTATCGCCAAGCGGTAAGGCACCGGTTTTTGATACCGGCATTCCCTGGTTCGAATCCAGGTACCCCAGCCATTTTTTTCTTCGATATAGCGGTTCACCGCAACGGTCATTGGGGTATCGCCAAGCGGTAAGGCACCGGTTTTTGATACCGGCATTCCCTGGTTCGAATCCAGGTACCCCAGCCATCGAAGAAAATGTTAGTATTTGGCTACGTAGCTCAGCTGGTTAGAGCACATCACTCATAATGATGGGGTCACAGGTTCGAATCCCGTCGTAGCCACCATATTAAGGACGTATCGACTCGTTCGGTAAATCCAAAAAATTGTTGGGGTATCGCCAAGCGGTAAGGCTCTGGTTTCTGATACCAGCATTCCGAGGTTCGAATCCTCGTACCCCAGCCAATTTCAAAAAGTCGTCCACTCTGTGGGTGCACCCGTTGGGGTATCGCCAAGCGGTAAGGCTCTGGTTTCTGATACCAGCATTCCGAGGTTCGAATCCTCGTACCCCAGCCATATTAAAAAGCTCGCTTCGGCGAGCTTTTTGCTTTTCTAATGTTGGGTGATGGCAAGCCTTACCCGGCCTACATGACTTGTAGGCCTGATAAACGTAGCGCCATCAGGCACCACTCGAGCTACAACCCTAACGCATACTTCAGTGCCTGACGTTTCAGTACGCCAGCGCGCTCTGCGGCCATGAGCCCGAGATTACGCATGATGCGCAGCGGCTGCAGGTTATTGCTGAATCCGGCATAGAACAGATCCATACCGCTTTGCATGAGGAAATTGTCAGTCATACGGCGATTCTGATAGCGCTTGAGCACCGGCTGACTGGCCCAGGATTCACCGTAGCTGCGCGCGTTCACCAGCACATCAATCAACGCATCGACATCACGAAAGCCCAGATTAACGCCCTGCCCCGCCAGCGGATGAATGGTATGCGCGGCATCACCTACCAGCGCCAGCCCCGGTTGCACATATTGCAGCGCATGACGACGCGTAAGCGGGAACGCCCCCGCAGCCACTGGCATCACCTTACCGAGTCGCGATGGAAAATGTTTAGCAATCTCCGTCTGCAATTGCGGCATATTCAGCGCTTGCAATTGGCGGATGCGAGCCGGTGAGTCGTACCACACCAACGAGGCCCAGTTATCAAACAGCGGTAAAAACGCGCGCGGGCCGTCAGGCGTAAATTGCTGCCAGGTGCTGTCTCCCGGTGAATTTTCGCATTGCACGGTTATCAACATACAGGACTGCGCGTACTGCCAGGCATGGATACCAATCCCGGCCATTTTTCGCACCTGAGAGTTGGCACCATCGGCGCCGATGACCAGCTTCGCGCTAATAGTTTCGCCACCTGCCAGCTCAAGCTCATGTCGATCGTTATGTTGATGCAAAGAAATCAGGGACGCCGGTACGCGCAGCGTGACTTTAGGGTTAGCTTGCAGCGCCTGCCAGAGCGCCTGTTGCAGGACCGTGTTTTCCACCATATAGCCCAACAGAGGCAGCTTAAGCTCGGCGGCATCAAACATCACATGGGCATTTTCCCACTCCCAGGTTTCCAGTCGACGATAAGGATGGCTGCGCATCCCCTGCACCGTATCCCAGACGCCCAGCCCTTTTAGCAACGACACCGACGCGGAACTAATGGCAGAAATTCTGACATCAGGCTGTCCGTCAGCCACAAACGGCGCGGGAACGGCATGCTCAATGACCGTTACCGTAAATCCATGCTGCGCCAGTCCAAGCGCCAGCGCGCCGCCGACCATCCCCCCGCCGACAATGGCAATTTCCGTTGGTTGATTTGTCATGGTCAATTATCCAGTTACATGTATTGTGTAAGTTTACAGGATTTTTTACCCCTTGAGGCTGACATCCGTCATACTGGTCACAACCGCGCCAAAGCAGTACACTATGCGCCCTGCATTTCAGCCACAATTTCGCAAGAGCAAGTCGATGACCAAAAAACTCCATATTAAAACCTGGGGCTGTCAGATGAACGAATACGATTCATCGAAGATGGCCGATCTGCTGGATGCCACTCATGGGTATCAACTGACTGACGTGGCGGAAGAAGCGGATGTGCTGCTGCTGAATACCTGCTCAATCCGTGAGAAGGCTCAGGAAAAAGTGTTCCATCAACTGGGCCGCTGGAAACTGTTAAAAGAGAAAAACCCCAAGCTCATCATTGGGGTCGGTGGCTGTGTTGCGTCTCAGGAAGGCGATCATATTCGCCAGCGCGCGCATTACGTCGATATTATTTTTGGGCCGCAAACGCTGCACCGCCTGCCGGAAATGATCAACAAAGTGCGTGGAAGCACGACCCGTAGCCCGGTGGTTGATATCAGTTTCCCGGAGATCGAAAAGTTCGACCGCCTGCCGGAACCGCGTGCTGAAGGTCCAAGCGCGTTTGTGTCTATCATGGAAGGTTGTAATAAATATTGTACTTACTGCGTGGTGCCCTACACCCGCGGTGAGGAAGTCAGCCGTCCGGCGGATGATATTCTGTTTGAAATCGCCCAGCTTGCAGCCCAAGGCGTGCGTGAAGTGAACCTGCTGGGGCAAAACGTGAACGCCTGGCGTGGTGAGAACTACGACGGCACGATCGGATCTTTTGCCGATCTGTTACGTCTGGTCGCAGCGATCGACGGTATTGATCGTATCCGCTTCACCACCAGCCATCCGATCGAATTCACCGATGATATCGTTGAAGTTTATCGTGATACGCCAGAGTTGGTGAGCTTCCTGCATCTGCCGGTACAGAGCGGTTCAGACCGCGTACTGAACCTGATGGGGCGTACCCATACCGCGCTGGAATACAAAGCGATCATCCGCAAACTGCGCGCTGCGCGTCCGGATATCCAGATTAGCTCCGACTTCATCGTTGGCTTCCCGGGTGAGACCACGCAGGATTTCGAGCAGACCATGAAGCTGATTGCTGACGTCAATTTTGACATGAGCTACAGCTTTATTTTCTCTGCGCGTCCTGGCACCCCTGCCGCCGATATGGTTGACGACGTACCGGAAGAAGAGAAGAAACAGCGTCTGTACATTCTACAGGAGCGTATCAACCAGCAAGCTATGGCCTGGAGCCGCCGTATGGTCGGCACGACCCAGCGCATTCTGGTTGAAGGCACATCGCGTAAAAGCATCATGGAACTGTCAGGCCGTACCGAAAATAACCGTGTGGTGAACTTTGAAGGCAACCCGGACATGGTCGGTAAGTTCGTAGACGTAGAAATTACCGATGTCTGGACTAACTCCCTGCGCGGTAAAGTGGTGCGTACCGAGGACGAAATGGGTCTGCGTATCGCAGAATCCCCTGAATCGGTCATTGCGCGTACCCGCAAAGAAAACGATCTGGGCGTCGGTATTTATCAGCCTTAATCCTGCTGAAAAACGTAAAAAAGGCCCGATACCGCTACACTTATCGGGCCTACAATCCAGGGCTCGCTGTCCCGGCGGGTCTTGTAATCTGCCCTATCATCCCCATATTTGCTGCAATGCTTGCGCCTTTCCCCCATGGCGTGAATAATTTCCTTAGATGCCGGTAAATGTTCAGCGTCCGGCGAGACATGCATAAGAGGAACAGTTTGAACATAGACACTCGCGAAATCACCCTTGAACCCGCAGACAACGCCCGCCTGTTGAGCCTTTGCGGCCCATTTGATGACAACATCAAACAGCTGGAACGTCGCCTCGGCATCGAAATTAACCGCCGTGATAACCACTTTAAACTGACCGGTCGTCCAATTTGCGTCACCGCTGCGGCAGATATTTTACGTAGCCTGTACGTCGATACCGCCCCAATGCGCGGTCAGACGCAGGACATCGAGCCTGAACAAATTCATCTGGCGATCAAAGAAGCGCGTGTGCTTGAGCAAAGCGCAGACAGCGTGCCTGAATTTGGCAAAGCGGTGAACATCAAAACCAAGCGTGGAGTAATTAAGCCGCGCACGCCGAACCAGGCACAGTACATTGCGAATATCCTCGACCACGACATTACATTTGGCGTTGGCCCTGCGGGTACGGGTAAAACGTATCTCGCGGTTGCCGCTGCGGTTGATGCGCTTGAGCGTCAGGAGATCCGTCGCATTCTGCTGACCCGTCCGGCAGTGGAAGCGGGCGAAAAACTGGGATTCCTGCCAGGAGATCTCAGCCAGAAAGTCGATCCGTATTTACGACCGCTGTATGACGCGCTTTTCGAAATGCTTGGCTTTGAAAAGGTTGAAAAGCTGATTGAGCGTAACGTCATTGAAGTTGCGCCCCTGGCCTACATGCGCGGTCGTACGTTGAACGATGCGTTCATCATTCTTGATGAAAGCCAGAACACCACCATCGAACAGATGAAAATGTTCCTGACCCGTATCGGCTTTAACTCCAAAGCGGTCATCACTGGCGATATTACCCAGATTGACCTGCCGCGTAGCACCAAATCCGGTCTGCGTCATGCCATTGAAGTGTTGGCTGAAGTCGACGAAATTAGTTTTAATTTCTTCCATAGCGAAGACGTGGTGCGCCACCCGGTGGTTGCCCGTATCGTCACGGCGTATGAAGCCTGGGAAGAAGCAGAACAGAAACGCAAAGCCGAGCAGGCTGCAGAACGCAAGCGCGAAGCTCAGGAGCAGGAACAAAAATGAGTCAGGTTATCCTCGATTTACAGCTGGCATGTGAAGACGAATCCGGTCTGCCAACAGAAAGTCAGTTTCAGGGCTGGCTGGATGCGGTGATCCCGCAGTTTCAGGAAGAGTCTGAAGTGACGATTCGTCTGGTCGATGACGCGGAAAGCCACGACCTGAACCTGACCTATCGCGGGAAAGACAAATCCACCAACGTGCTCTCTTTCCCGTTTGAGGCTCCGCCGGGCATTGAGATGCCGCTGCTGGGCGATTTGATCATCTGCCGTCAGGTGGTTGAGAAAGAAGCGCAGGAGCAAGGCAAACCGCTTGAGGCCCACTGGGCGCACATGGTGGTGCACGGTAGCCTGCATTTACTCGGCTACGACCATATTGAAGACGATGAAGCGGAAGAAATGGAATCCCTCGAAACAGAGATTATGCTTGCTCTGGGCTATGAGGATCCGTACATTGCCGAGAAAGAGTAAGCATTTCGACATCTTGTAGGCCTGATAAGGCCTACTTGGTTTGAAGTAAAATGAAGAGATATGCCGTCAACAGCTGAGTAAACGCATGACGCGCTTTGTATTAACTAACATGAGAACCCATACGACGCCATGAGCGACGACAATTCACACAGTAGTGACACCTTAAACAGCAAAAAGGGATTTTTTTCCCTGTTACTGAGCCAACTTTTCCACGGTGAACCGAAAAACCGCGACGAACTGTTGGAGCTGATCCGTGATTCCGGGCAAAACGACCTTATCGATGAAGATACGCGCGATATGCTCGAAGGGGTAATGGATATTGCGGACCAGCGTGTTCGCGACATCATGATCCCTCGCTCCCAGATGATTACCCTGAAACGCAACCAAACTCTGGACGAATGCCTCGATGTCATTATCGAATCTGCCCACTCGCGTTTCCCGGTAATTAGCGAAGACAAGGATCACATTGAAGGGATTCTGATGGCCAAAGATCTGCTGCCGTTTATGCGTAGCGATGCCGAAGCCTTCAGCATGGAGAAAGTGTTACGCCAGGCGGTTGTCGTCCCTGAAAGCAAGCGGGTTGACCGCATGCTGAAAGAGTTCCGCTCCCAGCGTTATCATATGGCTATCGTCATCGACGAATTTGGCGGTGTCTCAGGTCTGGTGACCATTGAGGACATCCTTGAACTGATTGTCGGTGAAATTGAAGATGAGTACGACGAAGAAGACGATATTGATTTCCGTCAGCTCAGTCGCCACACCTGGACTATTCGTGCACTGGCGCCGATTGAAGACTTCAACGAAGCTTTCGGCACGCATTTCAGCGATGAAGAAGTGGATACCATTGGCGGGTTGGTCATGCAGGCCTTCGGTCATCTGCCCGCGCGTGGAGAGACCATCGACATTGATGGTTACCAGTTCAAAGTGGCAATGGCCGACAGCCGTCGTATTATTCAGGTTCATGTCAGAATTCCGGACGACTCACCCCAGCCCAAACTGGACGAATAAACCCGAAACTGGATCTAAGACTACATGGCATTTGCCCCTTTAATTGAACGCCAGCGCATTCGCCTGCTGCTGGCGTTATTATTCGGTGCCTGCGGGACACTGGCTTTCTCACCGTATGACATCTGGCCCGCTGCGATTGTTTCGCTGATGGGTCTGCAGGCTCTCACCTTCAACCGCCGTCCGCTCCAGTCTGCCGCTATCGGCTACTTCTGGGGACTGGGACTGTTTGGCTCAGGCATCAACTGGGTTTACGTCAGTATCGCGCAGTTTGGCGGTATGCCGGGCCCCGTTAACGTCTTCCTCGTGGTTCTGCTTGCTGCTTACCTTTCCCTCTACACTGGCCTGTTTGCCGGCGTTTTGGCGCGTCTGTGGCCGAAAACTACCTGGATACGTGTAGCGATTGCCGCGCCGGTAGTCTGGCAAATCACTGAATTTCTACGCGGCTGGGTACTGACCGGTTTTCCGTGGTTGCAATTCGGCTACAGCCAGATCGATGGCCCGTTAAAAGGGCTGGCGCCGGTAATGGGCGTTGAGGCGATAAACTTCCTGCTGATGATGGTTAGCGGCCTGCTGGCACTTGCACTGGTAACGCGTAACTGGAAGCCGCTGGCTGCCGCCGTGGTGCTTTTCGCTCTGCCCTTCCCGCTACGTTATATTCAGTGGTACACGCTGGAGCCGGAAAAAACCACCCAGGTCTCGATGGTGCAGGGTGACATCCCGCAGTCGCTCAAATGGGATGAAGGCCAGTTACTCAACACCCTGAAGATTTATCTCGACGCCACCCAGCCTGAGATGGGCAAATCACAGCTCATCATCTGGCCAGAATCCGCTATTCCGGACCTGGAAATTAACCAGCAGCGTTTTCTGAGTATGATGGATGACCTGCTGAAATCGAAAAACAGCACGCTGATTACCGGTATTGTAGACGCGCGTCTGAACAAGCAGAATCGTTACGACACCTACAACACCATCATCACACTGGGTAAAGACAGCCCATACAGCTACGACTCCAGCAACCGCTACAACAAAAACCATCTGGTACCGTTTGGCGAGTTTGTCCCGCTGGAATCTATCCTACGCCCGCTAGCGCCATTCTTTGACCTGCCAATGTCTTCGTTCAGCCGCGGTCCTTATGTACAGCCACAGTTGCATGCACACGGCTTTAAGCTGACCGCTGCCATCTGCTACGAAATCATTCTTGGCGAACAGGTACGGGATAACTTCCGCCCGGATACGGACTACCTGCTGACTATCTCTAACGATGCATGGTTTGGTAAATCTATTGGCCCGTGGCAGCACTTCCAGATGGCGCGTATGCGTTCCCTGGAGCTAGCGCGACCTCTGCTGCGTAGCACCAACAACGGTATTACGGCGGTGATTGGTCCGCAGGGCGAAGTTCAGGCGATGATCCCGCAGTTTACCCGTCAGGTGCTGACCACCAGCGTGACGCCAACGACGGGCTTAACCCCTTATGCCCGTACCGGAAACTGGCCGCTCTGGCTGCTAACCGCGCTGTTTGGCTTTGGCGCAGTGGTAATGAGTCTGCGCCAACGTCGTAAGTAAAACAGTGCCCCATCAAATGCAGGCCGGATAAGGCGGTACGCCGCCATCCGGCAGTTGTGCAGCATCGTGCCTGATGGCGCTACGCTTATCAGGCCTACTTCCCCCTCCCAAAGACCATTCTGGCACGTCTATTGCTTTGTTCTACAAGGCAAACGCTGTTTTGGCTGAATGTGCAACCTGGTCGCACCAAAGTTGAGCGCCGGTAGCACCTGAAAAGTGCAACAAGATATTTTTGCCCCCAAATGGTGCGGCGCACTTCGCAAAAATAAACAATAACACAGCAAATTCTTTACATTCATCCAAACTAAATGTTAACAAACACATACAAGACTGCACGTTTTAGTAGCAAACAATAACAACATCACAATGGGTATCAATGCGTCCCTGGCGCAGACGATAAAGGAGTTGGATATGCAATTACGTAAGCTCGCCACTGCCATGCTGGTCATGGGAATGTCCGCCGGTCTGGCGCACGCAGAAGACGCAGCACCAGCGGCAGGCAGCACGCTGGATAAGATCGCCAAAAATGGCGTGATCGTTGTCGGCCACCGTGAATCATCAGTACCGTTTTCTTACTACGATAATCAGCAAAAAGTGGTCGGTTATTCACAGGATTACTCCAACGCGATCGTTGACGCCGTGAAGAAAAAGCTGAACAAGCCTGATCTGCAGGTGAAACTGATCCCGATTACTTCACAAAACCGTATCCCGCTGCTGCAAAACGGCACCTTCGATTTTGAATGTGGATCCACCACCAACAACGTCGAGCGCCAAAAACAAGCGGCTTTCTCTGACACCATTTTCGTTGTCGGCACCCGTCTGCTGGCGAAAAAAGGCGGCGACGTTAAAGATTTCGCCGATCTGAAAGGTAAAGCCGTAGTCGTGACTTCGGGTACCACCTCCGAAGTTCTGCTGCACAAGCTGAATGAAGAACAAAAAATGGATATGCGCATCATCAGCGCGAAAGACCACGGTGACTCTTTCCGTACTCTGGAAAGCGGTCGTGCCGTTGCCTTTATGATGGATGACGCCCTGCTTGCTGGCGAGCGCGCGAAAGCGAAGAAACCAGACAACTGGGAGATCGTCGGCAAGCCACAGTCTCAGGAAGCCTACGGCTGTATGTTGCGCAAAGATGATCCTGAGTTCAAAAAGCTGATGGACGACACTATCGCCAAGGCGCAAACCTCAGGCGAAGCTGAGAAATGGTTTGATAAGTGGTTTAAAAATCCAATTCCGCCGAAGAACCTGAACATGAATTTCGAACTGTCAGACGAGATGAAAGCTCTGTTCAAAGAACCGAATGATAAAGCGCTTAACTAACTAAAATAAATGGGAGGCTTCCCCTCCCTCTCGATTGTTACTCGGCACGGACAGACTATAAGCCTGATGGTCGTTCCCCATCAGGCCTGAAAACCGCAAAACGCCGAATAACAATCTTCGAGGGTAGCGCTGCTACCCTTTTTTTTCTGGAGTAGATTTATGTCTATAGACTGGAACTGGGGTATTTTTTTACAACAAGCCCCGTTCGGCAACACCACCTATCTCGGCTGGCTCTGGAGTGGTTTCCAGGTCACTGTCGCGTTATCCATCACCGCCTGGATTATCGCTTTCCTCATAGGCTCTTTATTCGGCATCTTACGTACCGTTCCAAATCGTTTCCTTTCTGGGATCGGCACGCTGTACGTTGAGCTGTTTCGTAACGTTCCACTCATCGTCCAGTTTTTTACCTGGTATCTGGTTATTCCGGAACTGCTGCCGGAAAACATTGGGATGTGGTTCAAGGCTGAGTTGGATCCCAACATCCAGTTCTTCCTCTCATCAATGCTTTGTCTGGGGCTGTTTACCGCCGCGCGCGTCTGCGAACAGGTTCGCGCCGCAATTCAGTCTCTGCCTCGTGGGCAGAAAAACGCCGCTCTGGCGATGGGGCTAACGCTACCGCAGGCCTACCGCTATGTGCTGCTGCCAAACGCTTACCGCGTGATTGTTCCGCCAATGACCTCAGAGATGATGAACCTGGTGAAGAACTCCGCGATCGCCTCCACCATCGGCCTGGTCGATATGGCGGCACAGGCGGGCAAATTGCTGGATTACTCCGCCCACGCATGGGAATCGTTTACCGCTATCACTCTGGCCTACGTCCTGATTAACGCCGTCATCATGCTGGTGATGAATCTTGTTGAACGTAAAATCCGCCTGCCTGGCAATTTGGGAGGCAAATAATGTACGAATTTGACTGGAGTTCTATCATCCCTTCCCTGCCGTATCTGCTGGATGGGTTAATCATCACGCTGAAAATCACCGTTACGGCGGTAGTCATTGGTATTGTCTGGGGAACCATCCTTGCAGTAATGCGCCTGTCCAGCTTCGCGCCGATTGCCTGGTTTGCGAAAGGCTACGTCAACGTATTTCGTTCTATTCCGCTGGTCATGGTGCTGCTGTGGTTCTACCTGATTGTGCCCGGCTTCCTGCAAAACGTACTGGGTCTGTCGCCAAAAACCGATATTCGCCTGATCTCAGCAATGGTCGCGTTTTCGATGTTTGAAGCCGCGTACTATTCCGAGATTATCCGTGCCGGTATCCAGAGTATTTCTCGTGGGCAATCCAGCGCCGCGCTGGCTCTGGGGATGACCCACTGGCAGTCGATGAAGCTCATTATTCTGCCGCAGGCATTCCGCGCGATGGTACCGCTGCTGCTAACCCAGGGCATCGTACTCTTCCAGGATACCTCGCTGGTCTACGTATTAAGTCTGGCAGACTTCTTCCGTACCGCCTCTACCATTGGCGAGCGTGACGGCACACAGGTTGAAATGATCCTGTTTGCTGGCGCCGTTTATTTTGTATTCAGTCTGAGCGCATCGTTGTTGGTCAGCTATTTGAAGAAAAGGACAGTTTAATGATTACCCTGAAAAATGTTTCTAAATGGTATGGTCACTTTCAGGTGCTGACCGACTGCTCCACGGAAGTGAAAAAAGGGGAAGTGGTGGTGGTCTGCGGCCCGTCAGGTTCAGGTAAATCAACGCTTATCAAAACGGTGAACGGGCTGGAGCCGGTACAACAAGGCGTCATCACCGTTGATGGTACCGTGGTGAATGATAAAAAAACCGATCTGGCCAAACTGCGCTCTCGCGTTGGTATGGTGTTCCAGCACTTTGAACTGTTCCCTCACCTGTCGATCATTGAGAACCTGACTCTGGCGCAGGTAAAAGTGCTCAAGCGCGATAAAAAGCCGGCCCGCGACAAAGCGCAAAAGTTACTGGAACGCGTTGGTCTGTCAGCACATGCGGAAAAGTTTCCAGCTCAGCTCTCAGGGGGCCAGCAACAGCGTGTCGCTATCGCCCGGGCGCTGTGCATGGATCCTATCGCCATGCTGTTTGACGAACCGACCTCGGCGCTTGATCCTGAAATGATCAACGAAGTACTGGACGTTATGGTTGAACTGGCCAATGAAGGGATGACCATGATGGTGGTAACCCACGAAATGGGCTTTGCGCGTAAAGTGGCGAACCGGGTGATCTTCATGGATGAAGGGAAAATTGTTGAAGACTCACCGAAAGAAGAGTTCTTCGCTAATCCGAAATCGGACCGTGCCAAAGACTTCCTCGCGAAAATACTGCACTAATCTTGCTGGCGCGCACCTCCATGTGCGCGCCACCTCACGCTTTATCCCTTCGCCTCTCGAAACACATACAGCCCAGCGTTAACCTTGTCACAAAGTCCCACTTACAAGGAGCAACAATGGCACTTCCTATCCTGTTTGATTGCGATCCGGGTCATGACGACGCTATCGCAATTGTGCTCGCCCTCGCCTCACCAGAACTGGATGTGAAAGCGATAACCTCATCAGCCGGTAACCAGACACCTGACAAAACGCTGCGTAACGTGTTGCGCATGTTAACGTTGCTCAACCGTACGGATATACCAGTAGCTGGTGGCGCAGTGAAACCACTGATGCGCGATCTGATTATCGCCGATAACGTTCACGGCGAGAGTGGACTTGATGGCCCGGCGCTGCCGGAACCCGCTTTTGCGCCACAAGACTGTACCGCCGTGGAACTGATGGCGAAAACCCTGCGTGAAAGCCCGGAACCGATGACGATTGTCTCCACCGGGCCGCAGACTAACGTCGCATTGCTTCTGAATAGCCATCCTGAGCTGCACGCCAAAATCGCCCGTATCGTAATTATGGGTGGTGCGATGGGCCTCGGAAACTGGACGCCCGCCGCCGAGTTCAATATTTTCGTGGATCCTGAAGCCGCTGAAATCGTATTCCAGTCTGGCATTCCAGTGGTGATGGCTGGTCTGGACGTCACGCATAAAGCGCAAATACATCGCGAAGATACCGAGCGGTTCCGCGCTATCGGCAATCCCATTTCGACGATCGTGGCAGAACTACTCGACTTCTTCTTTGAATATCACAAAGATGAAAAATGGGGATTCATCGGCGCACCGCTGCATGATCCATGCACCATTGCCTGGCTGCTGAAACCTGAACTGTTTACCACCGTTGAACGCTGGGTCGGCGTGGAAACTCAGGGTAAATATACCCAGGGAATGACCGTGGTGGATTACTACTTCCTGAGCGGCAATAAGCCAAACGCCACCGTAATGGTAGACGTGGATCGCGAAGGGTTTGTCGATTTGCTGGCAGAACGTTTAAGATATTACGCGTAAAACTGTAGGCCGGATAAGGCGCTTGCGCCACCATCCGGCATATTGCCTGATGGCGATGCTGGCGCATCTTATCAGGCCTACAAATAACTTCTGGCACGCCTAATCATCACGGCTCAAACGGTCGCCGCTGAAACTGATCGTGTCCGCATTTCGGACACAGCGGCAGCACATCCGGGGTGTAAACCGCTAAATGGAAGTGGCACTTCTCGCAGACCAGATTACCTAATCCGACCACCTCACCGCTGTGATAAACCCCGTGATGACTGAGGTCCTGGAACACCTCGCGCCATTCGAGCTGCGTTTTATCTGTAATATCGGCCAGTTCCTGCCAGATACTCTCCTTGATAACCCGCATAAAGACGCTGTCTGTCTCCTCATCGAGACTTTCTTCATAGCTCAGAGCAAACTCTTCCAGGTCACGTCTGACGGCCCGGGTGAGCTCTTCCACCTCGGTTCGCGTTAACTCCCCGGTCTGCATAACTCGTTGACGCGCCTGCTCCACCAACGCATCGATATCGCGTTCGCCATTACGCAGACGTTCGCTCAGTGAAGCCACCAGTTCACGGTAATATTGAGCAACCTTGTTCATCACTTCGCCTCCTGGGTCGTTAACTGTCTATAATAATAGACGTTATTTACGCTACGCTTTGCAAGACTGTCCACAGAGTGTGTAAATTCGTGCAAGAATTATCCTTGCGGGAATTCAACGCTGAATGCGCGAAAGGCTGTTTTGGCGCGGGCGTTTGGGCTATGCTATGCGGATCTGAAACACCACATCTAGAGCTACGTTTGTAGCTGTATTGAAAACAGGACCACTGGCTGCCATGCAAGAGCAATACCGCCCGGAAGAGATAGAATCCAAAGTACAGCTTCACTGGGATGAGAAGCGCACATTTGAAGTTACCGAAGACGAGAGCAAAGAGAAGTATTACTGCCTGTCTATGCTTCCCTATCCTTCTGGTCGACTACACATGGGCCACGTACGTAACTACACCATCGGTGACGTGATCGCCCGCTACCAGCGCATGCTGGGCAAAAACGTACTGCAGCCAATTGGCTGGGATGCGTTCGGTCTGCCTGCAGAAGGCGCTGCGGTTAAAAACAATACCGCGCCAGCACCGTGGACGTACGACAACATCGCATACATGAAAAACCAGCTCAAAATGCTGGGTTTCGGTTACGACTGGAGCCGTGAGCTGGCGACCTGCACCCCGGAATACTACCGTTGGGAACAGAAATTCTTCACCGAGCTGTACAAAAAAGGCCTGGTGTACAAGAAAACGTCTGCGGTCAACTGGTGCCCGAACGACCAGACCGTACTGGCAAACGAACAGGTTATCGACGGCTGCTGCTGGCGTTGCGATACCAAAGTCGAGCGTAAAGAGATCCCACAGTGGTTCATCAAAATCACCGCTTACGCTGACGAACTGCTGCGTGACCTGGATAACCTGGATCACTGGCCTGACACCGTGAAAACGATGCAGCGCAACTGGATTGGCCGTTCTGAAGGCGTGGAAATCACCTTCGATGTGAACGGTTACGACAACACGCTGACCGTTTACACCACCCGCCCGGACACCTTTATGGGTGCGACCTATCTGGCCGTTGCCGCAGGTCACCCGCTGGCGCAGAAAGCTGCTGCAAATAACCCAGAACTGGCTGCCTTCATTGACGAATGCCGCAACACCAAGGTTGCTGAAGCCGAAATGGCAACCATGGAGAAGAAAGGCGTCGACACGGGCTTTAAAGCTGTTCACCCGCTGACTGGCGAAGAAATCCCCGTTTGGGCAGCAAACTTCGTCCTGATGGAATACGGTACGGGCGCAGTCATGGCCGTTCCGGGCCACGATCAGCGCGATTACGAGTTTGCGACAAAATATGGCCTGACCATCAAGCCAGTAATTCTGACCGCTGAAGGCGCAGAGCCGGATCTGTCCGAACAAGCTCTGACCGAAAAAGGCGTGCTGTTTAACTCCGGCGAGTTTGACGGCCTCGGCTTCGAAGCTGCCTTCAACGCCATTGCTGACAAGCTGGTAGCGAAAGGCGTGGGTGAACGTAAAGTGAACTACCGTCTGCGTGATTGGGGTGTTTCCCGTCAGCGTTACTGGGGGGCGCCAATTCCGATGGTGACGCTGGAAGACGGTACCGTACTGCCGACGCCAGAAGATCAGTTGCCGGTTATTCTGCCGGAAGACGTGGTTATGGACGGCATCACCAGCCCAATAAAAGCCGATCCGGAGTGGGCAAAAACCACCGTTAACGGCATGCCTGCGCTGCGCGAAACCGACACCTTCGATACCTTTATGGAATCCTCCTGGTACTACGCGCGCTATACCTGCCCGCAGTACAACGAAGGGATGCTGGATCCAGAAGCCGCAAACTACTGGCTGCCAGTTGATATCTACATTGGTGGTATTGAACACGCCATCATGCACCTGCTCTACTTCCGCTTCTTCCACAAGCTGATGCGCGATGCGGGCATGGTCAACTCTGACGAACCGGCCAAACAGCTGCTGTGCCAGGGTATGGTGTTGGCTGATGCGTTCTATTACGTTGGTGCAAACGGCGAGCGTAACTGGGTTTCTCCGGTTGATGCCATCGTTGAGCGCGACGAAAAAGGTCGTATCGTCAAAGCTCAGGACGCAGAAGGCCATGAACTGGTCTATACCGGCATGAGCAAAATGTCCAAGTCGAAAAATAACGGTATCGACCCGCAGGTTATGGTTGAACGTTACGGCGCTGACACGGTACGTCTGTTCATGATGTTCGCTTCTCCGGCTGATATGACGCTGGAATGGCAGGAATCCGGCGTTGAAGGGGCGAATCGCTTCCTGAAACGTGTATGGAAGCTGGTTTACGAACATACTTCCAAAGGCGATGTTGCTGCCCTGAACGTTGATGCGTTGAGCGAAGACCAAAAAGCGCTGCGTCGCGACGTACATAAAACCATTGCTAAAGTTACCGATGATATCGGTCGTCGTCAGACCTTTAACACCGCAATTGCGGCGATTATGGAGCTGATGAACAAGCTGGCGAAAGCACCGCAGGAAGACGAACAAGACAGAGCCCTGATGCAGGAAGCCTTACTGGCCGTCGTTCGCATGCTGAACCCGTTCACCCCACACGTTTGCTTCACGATGTGGGAAGCACTGAAAGGCGAAGGCGATATCGACAACGCACCGTGGCCGGTGGCGGATGAAGCGGCAATGGTTGAAGACTCAACGCTGGTTGTGGTTCAGGTAAACGGTAAAGTACGTGGCAAAATCACCGTTCCGGTAAACGCCACTGAAGAGCAGGTTCGTGAGCGTGCTGGCCAGGAGCATCTGGTAGCAAAATATCTTGATGGCGTTACCGTACGTAAAGTGATTTATGTACCGGGTAAACTCCTCAATCTGGTCGTTGGCTAAGCGCGGGAGGAAGCGTGCGACTTCTGACAACATTGTTGTTATCTCTGGCGGTGCTTGTCACCGCCGGGTGCGGTTGGCATCTGCGTAGTACTACGCAGGTTCCACCCTCAATGAAAACCATGATCCTGAACTCTGGTGATCCGAACGGCCCATTAAGCCGCGCGGTTCGTAATCAGCTGCGTCTGAATGGCGTTACGCTGCTTGAAGACGGCTCAATGCGTAAAGATGTGACGTCCTTACGTCTTGGCGCGGTCAGCATTTCGCAGGATACGGCGTCGGTATTCCAGAACGGTCAAACGGCTGAATACCAGATGGTGATGTCCGTAAGTGCTACTGTGCTGATTCCTGGTCATGATATTTATCCAATCAGCGCCAAAGTTTATCGTTCGTTCTTTGACAACCCACAGGCTGCACTGGCGAAGGATAACGAGCAAGAGATGATCATCAAAGAGATGTATGACAAAGCGGCTGAACAGTTAATTCGTAAGCTGCCAAGCGTACATCTGGCCGATACTCTGTCATCCAATGCTGATGATGCTAAGCCAGCGGCGACAAAAGCCGCAGAGCCTGCGTCATCTCCGGCGCGTGTTTCCACCACGCTGGGTAACTGATGCTCAAGTTGTACCCTGAACAACTCCGCGCACAGCTCAATGAAGGGCTGCGCGCGGCATATTTGCTCTTAGGTAACGATCCTCTCTTGTTGCAGGAAAGCCAGGACGCTATCCGTCAGGCTGCCGCCATACAAGGGTTCGAAGAACACCACGCTTTCACCCTGGACAATAGCACCGACTGGGGAGAGATTTTTTCACTCTGCCAGGCAATGAGCCTGTTTGCCAGCCGTCAAACCCTACTTTTGCAGTTGCCTGAAAATGGCCCCAATGCCGCCATTAACGAACAGCTCGCTTCACTCGTCACACTGCTACATGACGACCTGCTGCTGATCGTTCGCGGCAACAAACTGACTAAAGCGCAGGAAAACGCCGCATGGTATACCGGACTTGCCAATAATGCGGTGCAGGTAAGCTGCCAGACGCCGGAGCAAGCACAGCTTCCTCGTTGGGTCGCCGCCAGAGCGAAGCTTAACAATCTACAACTGGATGACGCAGCCAATCAGCTGTTGTGCTATTGCTATGAAGGTAATCTGTTAGCGCTGGCGCAAGCGCTGGAACGGCTAGCATTGCTTTGGCCTGATGGCAAACTAACGCTGCCTCGCGTGGAGAAAGCCGTTAACGATGCCGCGCACTTTACCCCGTTCCATTGGGTGGATGCGCTGCTGATGGGCAAAAGCAAACGCGCGCTGCACATTCTGCAACAGTTACGTCTGGAAGGCAGTGAGCCGGTTATTTTGCTGCGCACGATACAGCGTGAATTACTGCTGTTGGTCAACTTAAAACGGCAGTCAGCCCATACGCCTTTGCGCACGTTGTTTGATAAACACCGGGTGTGGCAAAATCGCCGGGGTATGATGGGAGACGCGCTAAACCGGCTGAACCCTGCGCAGTTGCGTCAGGCGGTAACGCTGTTAACGCGTACTGAAATTACGCTTAAACAAGACTATGGTCAGTCAGTGTGGGCGGAACTTGAGGGGCTTTCCCTGTTGCTCTGCCATAAATCGCTGGCCGATGTTTTTATTGATGGTTGATATGAAATCATTGCAGGCTCTGTTCGGTGGCACCTTTGATCCGGTGCATTATGGTCATCTTAAACCGGTTGAAATTCTGGCGAATCTGATTGGCCTTTCCCGGGTTATTATCATGCCCAATAATGTGCCGCCGCATCGTGCGCAACCCGAAGCGTCCGGCGAACAACGTCAGCGCATGGTTGAACTGGCCATTGCCGATAAGCCGTTGTTCTCCCTCGATGAACGCGAACTGAAACGCGATACCGCCTCCTACACCGCGCAAACGCTCAAAGAGTGGCGCGAGGAGCAAGGCCCGGAAGTACCGTTAGCGTTTATTATTGGCCAGGACTCACTGCTTACCTTTCCGTCCTGGCATGACTACGACACGATTCTGGATAACACCCACCTCATTGTCTGCCGACGTCCGGGCTATCCGCTCGAAATGGCGCAGGAAAAGCACCAGCAGTGGCTGGAGGATCATCTGACCCATTCGCCAGATGACCTGCACAACTTGCCTTGCGGGAAAATTTATCTGGCTGAAACGCCGTGGTTTAACATCTCCGCCACGCTCATCCGTGAGCGTCTGGAAAAAGGCGAGCCCTGCGACGACCTGATGCCAGCTGCAGTGCTTGACTATATCAATCAGCAGGGGTTGTACCGCTAAGCACCTTGCGTAGAGCCGCCAACAGGCGGTTATTCTCTTCCTGGCTGCGAACGGCTACCCGATAATAGCGCGCATCCAGCCCCGGATAATTAGCACAACTGCGAATCAAGACATGTTGTTCCAGCATTGCGCGTTGCAGATCAAAATCCGCCCGCTCGCAGCGCAATAAGCGATAATTTGCCCTGCCAGGATACACCGTCAGGCCGGGCAGTTCTTTCAACTGCCGATCAAACCTCGCGCCCTCTTGCTCCAGCCACTTCCATGTTGCCTGCTGATATGCGCTGTCGTGTAAAATAATCTCGCCTGCCAGTGCAGCAAATGCGTTAATTGACCACGGCATTTGTCGACGGCGCATCTGTGCAACAGCCTGTTCATTACTGTTGACCAGATACCCTAACCGCAGCCCCGGTATCGCATAGAACTTGGTTAGCGAGCGCAGCACCCAAATATGCGGGTTATCCCGAAGCAGCGGAATAAACCCCTGCTCCCCGGCAATAAAATCGATAAACGCTTCATCAAGGATCAGATTGATCCCAAGCAACTCACAACGCGCGGCTATTTCGCGCAGCAGGCGGTTATCGGGCAGCAAGCCAGTGGGATTGTTGGGCGTACAGAGAAACAGGCAGTCCAGCTCTGAGGTTAACGCATCGAGGATTGCATCGGTAAGCTGCCAGCCATCGTCTTCGCGTAGCGCAAACTCATGGATCGTGCAGTCTCCCCAGTGCAGCGCCCGACGATATTCAGCAAACCCGGGCGTCACGATCATCGCATGGCGTGGTTTAAGTCCTTGCACCAAAGTGAAAATCGACTCAGTCTCGCCGTTTCCGGCAAGTATCCATGAGGCAGGAATCTGATGATGCTCCGCCAGCGCCGCATGCAATTTAGCGTAATCAACATCCGGGTAACGCTCCGCGCAGTCCAGGTTGTCGACGATCGCGCGTTTTAAACTTGCCGGCATACCCAGCGGATTAATATTCGCGCTAAAATCCAACAATTGTTCAGGCGAGATGCCCAACAGTTCGGCGGCTTCTCGGGTATTGCCACCATGCGCGCTCTTCAATAAAGACATCGTGCCGCTCCACGCAAAAAAAGGTATTTTAGTGAAAAATCTCTGCGCAATCAGGGCAAACATCATGTTTTGTGCGAATAACCTCAAGAGGAAAAAATGAGACTCTGGTTAGTACGTCATGGAGAAACTGAAGCCAATGTCGCTGGTTTATACAGCGGCCACGCCCCCACACCGCTAACGGAACGGGGTATCGCTCAGGCGCAAATACTGGGTACGCTGTTACGCAATGTGCCTGTCGACAACGTTCTGTGCAGCGAGTTGGAACGTGCCCGCCATACAACGCAGTTGATCTTAGGCGATCGCGAGGTTCCTGTGCGCAACATGCCTGAGCTCAATGAGATGTTTTTTGGTGACTGGGAAATGCGCCATCATCGCGATCTGGCGCGAGAAGACGCCGAAAACTACGCCGTGTGGTGTAACGACTGGCAGAATGCGACGCCAACCAATGGTGAAGGTTTTCAGGCGTTTTCCCTGCGCGTGGAACGCTTTATTGCTCAGCTCGCTGATTACAAAACGTGCCAAAACCTACTGGTGGTGAGCCATCAGGGTGTTCTGAGCATGTTGATCGCCCGTCTGCTGTCCATGCCGGCTACAGCAATGTGGCATTTTCGCGTCGAACAAGGTTGCTGGAGCGCAATTGATTTTTGCGACGATTTTGCGGTTCTTAAAGTGCTCAACAGCCGGGCTGTATGGCACGACGGGGAGTGAAAGCCCTGTTTTTTCTGCCGAAGGGCTTCTCTCCCATTGACACCCCATGACAGGCTGTTATTCTCCGCAACCTGACTTTTCCCGCCCTTCAGAGCTTTGCAGAAATTGTTTTACAAAAATGGCGATGCATTCTGCGGCGTGGGGTGGGATGATAGCGCACTTCAAAAGCGCTTTCGGAGACATTTGTCCCGATATCGCCTCTGGTTCAGGTATACTAACAGACGTTTTTAACTCTTTTCACCCAGGGGGAACACTTGCAGGGTAAAGCACTTCAGGATTTTGTAATCGACAAAATTGATGACCTGAAAGGTCAAGACATCATCGCCTTAGACGTTCAGGGCAAATCCAGCATCACTGATTGCATGATTATCTGCACCGGCACGTCCAGCCGTCATGTAATGTCTATCGCAGACCACGTTGTTCAGGAGTCCCGCACTGCTGGTCTGCTGCCGCTCGGCGTAGAAGGCGAGAACGTTGCAGACTGGATCGTAGTTGACCTCGGTGATGTGATTGTCCACGTGATGCAGGAAGAAAGCCGTCGCCTGTATGAACTGGAAAAACTCTGGAGTTAATGCGTGAAGCTGCAACTTGTCGCTGTGGGTACGAAAATGCCTGACTGGGTGCAAACCGGGTTTACGGAGTATCTCCGTCGGTTTCCGAAAGATATGCCCTTTGAGCTGATCGAAATCCCGGCAGGAAAACGCGGCAAGAACGCGGATATTAAACGCATTCTCGACAAAGAGGGTGAGCAGATGCTGGCTGCCGCAGGCAAAAACCGCATCGTCACCCTTGATATCCCTGGTAAACCCTGGGACACGCCGCAGCTGGCGACTGAACTGGAACGCTGGAAACTGGACGGTCGTGACGTCAGTCTGTTGATTGGCGGGCCGGAAGGTCTCTCTCCTGCCTGTAAAGCGGCAGCGGAACAAAGCTGGTCACTCTCTGCGTTAACCCTTCCTCACCCTCTTGTTCGGGTTCTGGTCGCGGAGAGTCTGTACAGGGCGTGGAGCATCACCACCAACCATCCTTATCACCGTGAGTGATCATTGATTCTTGAGTAGATTAAGCAGCGGATGAAACTACAGAATTCTTTTCGCGACTATTCGGCTGAGTCCGCGCTGTTTGTGCGCCGGGCGCTGGTCGCTTTTTTGGGGATTTTGCTGCTCACCGGCGTGCTGATCGCCAACCTTTATAATCTGCAAATCGTTCGCTTTACTGATTATCAGACTCGCTCGAACGAAAACCGCATCAAACTGGTGCCTATCGCCCCCAGTCGCGGCATCATTTATGACCGTAACGGAATTCCACTCGCCCTTAACCGCACCATTTATCAGATAGAAATGATGCCGGAAAAGGTCGACAACGTTCAGGATACCCTCGACGCGCTGCGTAACGTCGTAGACCTGACGGACGACGACATTGCCGCCTTTAAAAAAGAGCGCGCCCGTTCACACCGCTTCACCTCCATTCCGGTAAAAACTAACCTCAGTGAAGTGCAGGTGGCACGGTTCGCCGTTAATCAATATCGCTTTCCCGGCGTCGAAGTTAAAGGCTATAAACGCCGCTATTACCCCTACGGCTCTGCGCTGACCCACGTCATTGGCTACGTATCGAAGATCAACGATAAAGACGTGGACCGCCTGGACAAAGACGGCAAGCTGGCCAACTACGCGGCGACGCACGACATCGGTAAATTGGGTATTGAACGCTACTATGAAGACGTACTTCACGGCCAGACGGGTTATGAAGAAGTTGAAGTGAACAACCGTGGCCGCGTCATTCGCCAACTGAAAGAAGTGGCGCCGCAGGCCGGGCACGATATCTATCTCACCCTTGACCTGAAACTCCAGCAGTACATCGAAACGCTGCTGGCGGGCAGTCGTGCCGCGGTGGTAGTCACCGACCCGCGTACCGGTGGCGTTCTCGCACTGGTGTCCATGCCGAGCTACGACCCGAACCTGTTTGTCGATGGTATCTCGAGTAAAGATTACTCCGGGTTGCTCAATGACCCGAATACCCCATTGGTTAACCGCGCAACTCAGGGTGTCTACCCTCCTGCTTCGACGGTTAAACCTTACGTCGCGGTTTCTGCATTAAGTGCAGGCGTCATCACCCGCAATACTGGTCTGTTCGATCCGGGTTGGTGGCAATTACCGGGCTCTGAAAAACGTTACCGCGACTGGAAAAAATGGGGGCACGGCCATCTGAACATCACCCGTTCTCTGGAAGAGTCGGCGGATACGTTTTTCTATCAAATCGCCTATGATATGGGGATAGACCGCCTTTCAGAATGGATGAGCAAGTTTGGCTACGGTCAATATACGGGTATCGATCTTGCCGAAGAGCGCGCCGGAAACATGCCAACCCGCGAGTGGAAGCAAAAACGGTTCAAAAAGCCATGGTACCAGGGTGATACCATTCCGGTCGGCATCGGTCAGGGTTACTGGACAGCAACCCCTATCCAGATGAGTAAAGCGCTGATGATCCTTATCAACGACGGTTTGGTAAAAGTTCCGCATCTGCTGATGAGTACGGCAGAAAACGGCAAGCAAGTGCCGTGGATTCAGCCGCACGAACCACCCGTTGGTGACATTCATTCCGGTTATTGGGAAATCGCAAAAGACGGCATGTACGGTGTAGCCAACCGTCCTAACGGTACTGCACACAAATATTTCGCTGGCGCACCTTACAAAATTGCGGCGAAATCCGGTACTGCACAGGTCTTTGGCCTGAAAGCCAATGAAACCTATAACGCACATAAGATCGCCGAGCGCTTACGTGACCACAAGCTGATGACGGCCTTCGCACCCTATGATAAGCCCCAGGTTGCTGTCGCCATAATCCTTGAAAACGGTGGCGCGGGCCCGGCTGTGGGTACCATTATGCGCCAGATCCTTGACCACATTATGTTGGGCGACAATAACACCAATCTGCCTGCAGAAAACCCCGCGGTTGCAGCAGCGGAGGACCAATAATCGTGACGGATAATCCGAACAAAAAAACATTCTGGGACAAAATCCACATCGATCCCACGATGTTGCTTATTTTGCTGGCGCTGCTGGTTTACAGCTCGCTGGTCATCTGGAGCGCCAGCGGCCAGGATATTGGCATGATGGAGCGCAAGGTCGGTCAGATCGCGATGGGCCTGGTCATCATGGTGGTGATGGCGCAAATCCCGCCCCGAGTTTATGAAGGCTGGGCTCCCTATCTCTACATCTTTTGCATCATTTTGTTGGTGGCAGTAGATGCCTTCGGCGCTATCTCCAAAGGCGCGCAGCGCTGGCTGGATTTGGGGATTGTGCGTTTTCAGCCTTCCGAAATCGCCAAGATTGCCGTGCCGCTGATGGTCGCGCGCTTCATCAACCGTGATGTTTGCCCGCCATCGCTAAAAAATACCGCCATTGCGTTGGTGCTGATATTTATGCCCACCCTGCTGGTGGCCGCCCAGCCAGACCTCGGAACTTCAATACTGGTCGCTCTTTCCGGTCTGTTTGTTCTGTTCCTTTCTGGTTTGAGCTGGCGTTTAATCGGTGTTGCGGTAGTCCTGGTTGCGGCGTTTATCCCGATACTGTGGTTCTTCCTGATGCATGATTATCAACGTCAGCGCGTCATGATGTTACTCGATCCGGAAACCGATCCGCTGGGTGCGGGTTATCACATCATTCAGTCTAAAATTGCTATTGGCTCCGGCGGTCTACGTGGTAAGGGCTGGCTACACGGTACGCAGTCACAGCTTGAGTTTTTACCCGAACGTCATACAGATTTTATCTTCGCGGTATTAGCGGAAGAACTGGGTCTGGTAGGGATCTTAATTCTGCTGGCGCTGTACATTTTGCTGATTATGCGCGGGTTATGGATCGCTGCCCACGCGCAAACCACCTTTGGTCGCGTCATGGCGGGTGGTTTAATGTTGATATTATTCGTTTATGTCTTCGTAAATATTGGTATGGTGAGCGGTATTCTGCCCGTGGTTGGCGTTCCTCTCCCACTGGTTAGTTACGGAGGCTCGGCACTTATCGTGCTGATGGCTGGGTTCGGGATTGTTATGTCGATCCATACCCATAGAAAAATGTTGTCGAAAAGCGTGTAAGGGGTACGCAATGCGTAAGCAGTGGCTTGGTATCTGCATCGCAGCAGGAATGCTCGCGGCGTGTTCGAGTGATGATGGTCAGCAACAGGGTGCTGTCGCGCCGCAGCCTGCGGTGTGTAATGGTCCGATTGTTGAAATCAGCGGGGCCGATCCGCGCTTTGAACCCCTGAACCCAACGGCGAATCAGGACTATCAGCGTGATGGTAAGAGCTACAAAATCGTCCAGGACCCTTCCCGCTTTAGCCAGGCAGGGCTTGCCGCTATCTATGATGCGGAACCCGGAAGCAACTTAACCGCGTCTGGTGAAGCGTTCGACCCGATGCAGTTAACCGCAGCGCATCCGACGCTGCCAGTCCCAAGCTATGCCAGAATAACTAACCTGGCAAATGGCAGGATGATTGTCGTGCGCATTAACGATCGCGGCCCTTATGGCAACGATCGCGTGATTTCACTTTCACGTGCAGCAGCCGACCGTCTGAATACCTCCAACAATACCAAAGTGCGTATCGACCCGATCATCGTCGCCCAGGATGGTTCATTGTCCGGGCCGGGAATGGCTTGTACCACGGTAGCGAAACAAACCTATGCCCTGCCCGCGCGTCCTGATTTAAGCGGCGGTGGCAGTATGGGCAGCATGCCTGCGCCATCGGATGTGGGTCAGCCGCAAGGCGATATTCGTCCGATCAGCAATTCCACGTTGAAAAGCGATGATACAACCGGTGCGCCAGTGAACAGCAGTGGATTCCTCGGTGCGCCGACCACACTCGCTGCAGGCGTGCTGGAAGGTAGCGAGCCGACTCCGGCTCCGCAACCGACCACCACCGCACCGGTAACGCCAACCGCGCCAGCAGCAACACCAGCCGCCGTCGCTGCACCTGCGCCAGCGGCAGTAGCCAACGGACGCTACGTGGTTCAGGTTGGCGCAGTCAGCGAGCAGTCGCGTGCGCAGCAGTATCAAAAACGTTTAAGCCAGCAATTTGGCGTCCCAGGTCGGGTGGTACAAAACGGCGCAGTCTGGCGTATCCAGATGGGGCCGTTCGCCAGCAAAGCTGAAGCCTCCACATTGCAGCAGCGTCTTCAAGCCGAGGCGCAATTACAGTCCTTCATCACCGGCGTGTAATAACGTAAATCAGGTATCTGAACTGTCAGTTTCTGTAAATGACATTAACAAAGTCACGCGGAAAGTCAGATGCCTGCCCGTTTTGCATTTGCTATAGTAGGGCACTTTTTTTAATTTCATCACGGACGTCGTAGTTCAGACCATGAAGACCACTTTTTCCGCTCGTTTCGTGCAGCGTATGGCGCTCACCGCGGCTCTCTGCGCAGCTTCTCTCTCTGCTGCCCATGCCGATGACCTGAATATTAAAACCATGATCCCGGGTGTTCCGCAGATCGATGCGGAGTCATATATCCTGATTGATTACAATTCAGGCAAAGTTCTGGCAGAACAGAACGCTGACACTCGCCGCGATCCCGCCAGTCTGACCAAAATGATGACCAGCTACGTCATCGGCCAGGCGATGAAAGCCGGGAAATTCAAAGAAACCGATCTGGTCACCGTCGGCAATGACGCCTGGGCTACAGGTAACCCGGTCTTTAAAGGTTCATCATTGATGTTCCTGAAACCTGGCATGCAGGTTCCTGTTTCTCAGCTTATCCGTGGTATCAACCTGCAATCCGGTAATGACGCGTGCGTAGCAATGGCGGACTTCGCAGCCGGCAGCCAGGATGCTTTCGTCGGTCTGATGAACAGCTATGTGAACGCGCTGGGCCTGAAAAACACCCACTTCCAGACCGTTCATGGTCTCGATGCTGACGGTCAATACAGCTCGGCTCGCGACATGGCGATGATTGGTCAGGCGCTGATTCGCGACGTGCCTAACGAATACTCTATCTATAAAGAAAAAGAGTTCACGTTTAACGGCATCCGTCAGTTAAACCGTAACGGCCTGCTGTGGGATAACAGCCTGAATGTCGACGGTATCAAAACCGGTCATACCGACAAGGCTGGCTATAACCTCGTTGCATCCGCAACCGAAGGTCAGATGCGTCTGATCTCCGCCGTCATGGGTGGCCGCACCTATAAAGGTCGTGAAACCGAAAGTAAAAAACTGCTGACCTGGGGCTTCCGTTTCTTTGAAACCGTGAACCCACTGAAAGTCGGTAAAGAGTTTGCTTCAGAGCCCGCCTGGTTTGGTAATACCGATCGTGCATCGTTAGGCGTAGATAAAGATGTCTACCTGACTATTCCGCGCGGCCGCATGAAAGATCTGAAAGCAAGCTATGTGCTGAACACCACAGAACTGCACGCACCGCTGCAGAAAAACCAGGTTGTCGGCACCATCAACTTCCAGTTGGATGGCAAAACCATTGAGCAGCGCCCGCTGGTAGTCCTGCAGGAAATCCCTGAAGGCAACTTCTTTGGGAAAATCATTGATTACATTAAATTAATGTTCCATCACTGGTTTGGCTAAAAATCGAACACTTGAAAGTGTGATTTACGTCCCCATATACTAGGTATCCAGATAACTCCCACGCACTGTGGGAGTTATTATTTATTGATGTAACGCCGGAGCTGACATGAAAACCAAACTTAACGAACTGCTTGAATTCCCTACTCCATTTACTTACAAAGTAATGGGGCAGGCGTTGCCTGAGCTGGTTGATCAGGTGGTTGAAGTGGTACAGCGCCATGCGCCAGGTGATTACTCTCCGACGGTAAAACCGAGCAGCAAAGGCAACTACCACTCGGTCTCAATCACTATTACTGCTACACACATTGAGCAGGTTGAAACGCTGTACGAAGAATTAGGCAATATCGATATCGTACGCATGGTACTGTAAAAACCTGTTGGTTACCCGCAGCATCCCCGCTCGGGTAACCCCTCCCTCCTGTGATATACTTTTTCCCCTCTTTTATATTCTCTACTCTATGTGAGTATCTACGGAGATGCCGTTTTGTATCAGGATAAAATTCTTGTCCGCCAGCTCGGTCTTCAACCTTACGAGCCAGTTTCTCTGGCCATGCACGAATTCACCGATACCCGCGATGAAAACAGTTATGACGAAATCTGGCTGGTAGAGCATTATCCTGTTTTTACCCAGGGTCAGGCAGGTAAAGCAGAGCACGTACTGATGCCAGGAGATATTCCGGTGATCCAGAGCGATCGTGGCGGTCAGGTGACTTATCACGGGCCGGGCCAGCAGGTCATGTATGTGCTGTTGAACCTGAAGCGTCGTAAACTTGGCGTTCGCGAACTGGTTACGCTGCTGGAGCAAACCGTTGTGAATACCCTTGCGGAAATCGGTATTGACGCCCACCCGCGAGCCGATGCGCCAGGCGTATACGTTGGAGAGAAGAAAATCTGCTCTTTGGGGTTACGTATTCGTAAAGGATGTTCATTTCACGGCTTAGCACTCAACGTGGATATGGACTTGTCGCCTTTCCTGCGTATCAATCCTTGTGGTTATGCCGGAATGGAAATGGCGAAGGTATCGCAGTGGGATAGCACAGCCACGACCGAGAGCATTCGCCCAAGGCTGCTGGCCAACATTCTGGCGCTGTTGGGTAACCCACCGCACGAGTACATCGCGGACTGAAAATACGCGCATACTTTGCCACGGCATATGTTGTGGCAAATGGCACAAAACAACAACTATTTTACATTTTGCCAGCCTGTCAGGCTGCTTTCTGGCCCGTTTCAATGATATACTGCGTATCACTAATTCAAAAATAGTTGATAAATGCAACATTCCCTTGAATTGAAACGCTTTCCTTCGTAATTCGCAACTGGAACACGCAAGCTATGAGTAAACCCATTGTGATGGAACGCGGTGTTAAATACCGCGATGCCGATAAGATGGCTCTTATCCCGGTAAAAAATGTGGCAACAGAGCGTGAAGCCCTGCTGCGTAAACCGGAATGGATGAAAATAAAACTGCCAGCGGACTCCACTCGCATCCAGGGCATCAAAGCGGCAATGCGCAAAAATGGCCTGCACTCTGTCTGCGAAGAAGCTTCCTGCCCTAACCTGGCTGAATGTTTCAATCACGGAACTGCAACCTTTATGATCCTCGGCGCAATCTGTACCCGCCGTTGCCCATTCTGTGACGTTGCCCATGGCCGTCCGGTTGCTCCTGATGCTAACGAGCCGTTAAAACTTGCTCAGACGATTGCTGACATGGCGCTGCGGTATGTCGTCATTACCTCCGTTGACCGCGACGATCTGCGTGACGGCGGTGCTCAGCACTTTGCTGACTGCATCACCGCTATTCGTGAGAAAAGCCCGTCGATTAAAATCGAAACGCTGGTGCCTGACTTCCGTGGTCGTATGGATCGTGCGCTGGATATCCTCACGGCCACCCCGCCGGATGTGTTTAACCACAACCTCGAAAACGTACCACGTATTTATCGCAATGTTCGTCCAGGTGCTGACTACAACTGGTCACTGAAGCTTCTGGAACGTTTCAAGGAAGCGCACCCGGAGATTCCGACCAAATCAGGTCTGATGGTCGGTCTGGGCGAAACCAATGCGGAAATCATTGAGGTCATGCGTGACCTGCGCAGCCATGGTGTAACCATGTTGACGCTGGGGCAGTATTTACAGCCAAGCCGCCATCACCTGCCGGTTCAACGCTATGTGAGCCCGGATGAGTTCGATGAGATGAAAGCCGAAGCTATGGCAATGGGCTTTACCCATGCAGCCTGCGGTCCATTCGTTCGCTCTTCATACCATGCTGACATGCAGGCCAAAGGGCTGGAAGTGAAGTAATCGTGTAATACTCACTTACATATCAGCAATAAAAAAACCGGCAAATTGCCGGTTTTTTTTCATGCAGAGTATGCAGTAAGAGCATCATGCTCCTGACATTACTCTTTATGAGAAAGCTTCTCAGCCTGAACGCTACCATCAGCATCTTTCTTAGCATCGGCATTATCGTCGTTCATTGCTTTCTTGAAGCCCTTGATTGCCGTTCCCAGGTCTCCACCCAGTGTACGTAACTTCTTGGTACCAAACAGCAGAACAACCAGTGCGGCAACCACCAGCAGTTTGGTAATACTAATCTCACCCATAGATACCTTCTTGACTTAAACCAGGCTGCATAAAGCGCCATATTAACCTGAGAATATTAACGGCCTTTCGACGCGCGCACACAATAGCAATCTGTAACAAGGTGAATCAAGCCTTGTTTAAAAAAACGTCATAATAATTGCGGTGGAGCAAAGCGTCGGTTACTTAACACCGGGAGTTGTGCCCTAACCTGCCTCACCCGCTCGGCGGAAACCTCGGCCATAATTAGCGTGGGCGTTTCTGCCGCAGCAGCAATGGTCACACCAAAGGGGTCGATGACCCTGCTTTGGCCGATATTCTTGTTACCGCACTCTCCCGCCGCAATCAAGTAACACGTCGCATCTAACGCTCTTGCCGCCAAAAGCGTAGCCCAGTGATGCTCTTTAAGCGATCCCCGAACCCAGGCTGCGGGTAAGACAAGAATTTCCGCTCCCTGCAATGCGTGCACCAGCGCCAGCTCAGGAAAGCGCAGATCATAACAGGTCATTAACCCTACTTTTAACCCGTCTACATCCAGCAGCGGCGCTATGGCGTCCCCTGCATCAACATTACGTGACTCCTGAATCGAAAAGGCATCATAGAGATGTAATTTAGCGTAATGGGCCACGACCTGACCTGCCCGTAGCGCCACCAGCATGTTAAACGCCCGGCCTGGCACAGAAGGAACATGAATCGTCAGGATTGTCGTCATCTCGTTTTGCGCGCTTTCTCGCAGCAAGCGCGTCAAAAATCCGCCCTCCAGCAGTTGAGCTGATTTCACTGACAGGTCTGGGTCCAGATCGTCACGGGCCAGAAGTGCCTCCGGTAATACCAGCAGCGACGCCCCCTCTCCTGCAGCCTGTGACATCAAAAAGACGCAGGTTTCTGCATTTTTTTCCCATGAAGGTCCCACGGCAAATTGCCCTGCTGCAACGAACATATTCCCTCCAGAAAACGTTGTTAGGCTCGCCAACCACGATTATTCAGCGTTACACTCATCCTATATACAATCAAATAGCAGGATTATGCAGTGTTACAACTCCTTTTAGCGGTTTTTATCGGTGGTGGTACAGGTAGTGTAGCAAGATGGATGTTGAGCATGAGGTTTAACCCGCTACATCAGGCCATCCCATTCGGTACGCTGGCTGCAAACTTACTTGGCGCATTTATCATTGGTATGGGTCTGGCATGGTTTAATCGCATGACAAACATTGATCCAATGTGGAAGGTACTGATTACCACTGGCTTTTGCGGGGGACTGACAACGTTTTCCACTTTCTCAGCTGAGGTGGTGTTTTTGCTACAGGAAGGACGCTTTGGTTGGGCTATGGTGAATGTACTGGTTAATCTGTTGGGATCATTTGCGATGACCGCCCTGGCATTCTGGCTGGTTTCGGCCTCTCCCGCGCACTGAAGCGAAAAAAAACCCGCAATTAAGCGGGTTTTGAATGCTTGCTGTCGTATGCTTACAGAGCGATTACGTTTGCAGCAGAAGGGCCTTTGGCACCGTTAGTGATTTCGAACTCTACACGCTGACCTTCAGCCAGAGTTTTAAAACCATTGGTCTGGATTGCAGAGAAGTGTACGAACACGTCTTTGCTGCCATCTTCCGGAGTAATGAAACCGAATCCTTTGGACTCATTAAACCACTTAACGTTACCTTTAATCTTAGACATCAAAATTACCTTTACATGAAAAATAGACACAAATGCTGTGTCGGGTATCAGTACAACAATTGTGGTGGACTTTGTCCAGTCGAACTTTATCAAAAAGTGATAAATGTCGCGTTATTTTTCAGTTAAAGTTAATATCACACTGTTTTTAAAAGACTTTTTAATAATCCACCTGACAATACAGGTAGTCCATCAAAACTGGAAACGCATCCATGCAAAGTAGACGTTACCGTTGTTGTACGTTCCCGGAATGTAGGTCATCTGGAACGTTGCCGGACCATACCCTATCGATGCCAGCGGTAACAGCACGGGTACCGGAATGTAGTTCCAGTTATCGCGCGCGGTAAAACCGGCGGTAAAACCGAGACCTGTGTGGAAATTTTCATCTGCCAGCGGTCGCCAGGTTTTTTCCCAGCCATAACCACCAATGGGTTCCCATTTATTGTAGGAATCCTTAAAGGCCATTATATAAAGCCCGTGCCAGTTACCTTTATCATCCCAACGGGATTGACCAAAGCCCGCCCCCCATGGGCGTTCATTGTAGCGATCCGTTTTTTCTTTATCATAAGCAAAACGAGCATGCCAGGTAATAGCCGGCACGTACAGATCATAATGTTCTGGCTGCTGCCAGGTTTCACTGACGTTGTCTTTAAAAGTAGCGAACCAGCCTTTATCTTCAGCAGCGCCCTGGGGAATGAAAGCTAACTGAATAAAAAGAAATGAAAAAATGAGAAAATATCGTTTAGCGACAATCACAACTTAATTACCATCCTGGGATTTATTATTAATTGTAGCAAACCCAACCTTAATGTTAGCTTAACAAAAATGCGCAGCTAAAAAATCAGAATAATCCTCAGCCTATAATTTTTAAGATAATTATCCATGAGTTTATTGAGCCATCTAATAGGAACTATTTTCTCTTTATTGCCAATAAATTGTTCTTTCCTGCGAAAAAAGTTAAATAGCATCACAATAAATTAACAATTGATATTCATCATCGCCACAAAACACACACATCAGCGCTGCGCTTCACAGTTTCTTATTGTGAGATTCTTTTTTAAACCGCGATGCTGAAAAAACGGCTTAACCATCGCTTGAATCCGTATTTTTATTGATTTTAATCAGCAAGAGTTATCGGTTTATTAGGCACATTCTGTCACCACTTTTTACTTTTTTTAGTTTTTTTACTTTCTGGGCAGCAATGCGACAGGGGAAACGATGTTGACATTTATTGAACTCCTTATTGGGGTTGTGGTTATTGTGGGTGTAGCGCGCTACATCATTAAAGGTTATTCCGCGACAGGCGTACTGTTTGTTGGTGGTCTGGTTTTGCTGATTATCAGTGCGCTGATGGGGCATAAAGTTTTGCCGTCCAGCGCGGCATCAACGGGCTATACGGCAACAGACATTGTTGAATATATTAAAATTTTGCTGATGAGCCGTGGTGGCGATCTCGGCATGATGATCATGATGCTGTGTGGTTTTGCCGCTTATATGACCCACATTGGCGCGAACGATATGGTCGTTAAGCTGGCCTCCAAGCCTCTGCAATACATCAACTCTCCTTACCTGCTAATGATTGCCGCCTATTTTGTCGCCTGCCTGATGTCACTGGCGGTTTCGTCAGCAACCGGTCTGGGCGTATTGCTGATGGCAACACTGTTCCCGGTCATGGTTAACGTTGGGATCAGCCGTGGCGCCGCAGCGGCCATTTGTGCCTCCCCTGCTGCAATTATTCTTTCACCAACATCCGGTGATGTGGTGCTGGCGGCAAAAGCTGCGGAAATGCCGCTGATCGATTTCGCCTTTAAAACCACGCTGCCAATTTCCATTGCCGCCATCATTGCTATGGCGATTGCCCACTTTTTCTGGCAGCGTTTTCTGGATAAAAAAGAGAACATTTCTCATGAAATGTTAGATGTGGCTGAAATCACCACGACTGCTCCGTCATTTTACGCCATTCTGCCGTTTACCCCGATTGTTGGCGTCCTGATTTTTGATGGTAAATGGGGTCCACAGCTGCATATCATTACGATTCTGGTTCTGTGCATGCTCATCGCGGCTATTCTGGAGTTCGTACGTGGGTTCAACACCCAAAAGGTTTTCTCTGGTCTGGAAGTCGCTTACCGTGGCATGGCGGATGCCTTTGCTAACGTGGTGATGTTGTTAGTCGCTGCGGGTGTTTTTGCCCAAGGCCTGAGCACAATCGGCTTTATTCAGAGTCTGATATCTATCGCCACCTCGTTTGGTTCGGCGAGCATTATTCTGATGATGGTGCTGGTGATCCTGACTATGCTGGCGGCAATGACTACGGGTTCCGGTAACGCTCCGTTCTATGCCTTCGTTGAGATGATCCCTAAGCTGGCGCATTCCTCCGGCATTAACCCAGCTTACCTTGTTATCCCGATGCTGCAGGCGTCAAACCTTGGACGCACAATCTCCCCGGTCTCCGGCGTGGTGGTTGCTGTTGCAGGTATGGCGAAGATTTCTCCGTTCGAAGTGGTGAAACGTACCTCGGTTCCGGTTCTGGTTGGGTTGTTGGTTGTGATTATCGCAACTGAAGTGATGGTACCAGGTTCTTCTTAAGCCGTCGTTGGCGGCTGATACTCAGAGAAATGTAGGCCGGATGAGGCATTCACGCCGCATCCGGCATTTCGACTGCAACGTTGCCGGATGTCGATGCTAAAGCATCTTATCCGGCCTACGTCAGAAATCAGCATTTAGCCGCCGTGATAGATACGCTGCGGCCTACCCACCTTACCGTGAATAATCTCCGCAATAATCAAATGACGGCTGGCACAGTACTCCAGGTAGCGTCTGGAAGTCGTTCGGCTGATGGTGAGCGCCTGGGCGATCGTTTCTGCTGTATGGTGTACCGTCGGATCGGCGAATAATTTCAGCACTGCATTCAGCGTTAAGGCATCAATCCCAGTCGGTAAATCCCCTTTCGGCTCGCCCCGCGCGTAGGCATTAAACATCTCATCTATCTGCTTTTGACTGGCGCTATCATTACCCGCCAACATACGTCGACGCTGTTGATAACGCGTCAGGGTCTGCCCCAGCCGCTCGTAGGCAATGGGTTTGACCAGGTAATCAAACGCGCCGCTGCGCACAGCTTCGGAGACTGTTTCCATGTCGCTGGCCGCCGTGGTAAACACCACACCGCCCGGATAACGCGCCTGGGTTAGCTCATGCAATAAGGTAATTCCCTTGCCGTCCGGCAAGTAGTTATCGAGCAGAATCAAACCGGGCTTAAAACGCTCAATCATCATCCTCGCCTGCGCAAGATTACCCGCCAGCCAAATCTGGCTGAAGCCGGGTATATGGCGGATATATTCAGCATGCATTTCCGCCAGTAGCGTTTCATCCTCAACGATCAATAGCGTTAATGGTTCCGTCATTGTTTTTTTTCACTTTCGGAAGAAATAAAGAAAATAAGGTGCCGCAGGGGGAGTTTTCTTCGAGCGTAATCACCCCGTCACAGCGCCTCACATAACTTGCAATAAGATACAAACCGATGCCATGTTCACCTGGTTCATCGGTACGGGTGCTCACACCCTGTTCAAATATTTTTTCACGCAATGCTTCCGGCACACCGCATCCCTGATCGGCAACTTCGATGATCACGTCATCCCCTTCATCGCTCAAATAGAGTTCGACGACCTTGTTGCCTTGCTGGGTGCGCAAGCTCGCTTCAAATGCATTATCAAGCAGATTGCCAACAATTGCTGCAAACTCTGTGCTATCCAGCCCCTCGGGGAGTTGATGCAGTTGGCTGCCCGGAACAATAGTCATGGTGAGACCCAGTTCCCGCGCGCGCTGCACCTTGCCAAACAACAGACCGGCTACCTGACGATCGGCAAACGCGCCGCGCAGGCTGTCAATCAGTTGCTGTTGCGCCTGGGATTCTCCCTGCACCATGGCCAGAACCTTGTCATACTCTTTCATTTGCAGCAGACCATTGATGGTCGACATCCAGTTCAGGTGCTCATGACGCAGCGTCCTCAGGCTCTCTACATACTGTTTGATTTGCGTTAACTGCGCATTAAGAGTAGCAATTTCATCTTTACTACGAAAACTGATGATTGCCCCAAGCAGTTCGTCACCGGAGCGAATCGCCTCACGGTTGGCGATAACGCTCAGTCCATTAAAGTTGACCATCGCGTCCTGTCGTTTTTCCGCAATCTGTTGGGTGAAAAAGTCCGCTGGCTGAACCACATCACTCACCGGTTTTCCAAGCCACTTTCTCCCAGGTGAAGACAGCCCCAGCATTTTCCTCGCACTGCGATTTATTGCGGTGATATATCCATCAGGATCCACGGCAATCAATCCTTCATATACCGAGCTGAACAACGCTTCCTGCTGACGTACCACACGCGCAATTTGTTTCGGTTCCATACCCAACATCTGCCGACGAATATGGGCAGCGAAAAACCAGGAGAGCAGCATAAGTACCAGCAACAGCAGGATAAACACACCGGCCATCGGGAGTAAGAAGTCCGATCGCCAGCTATCAATTTTGCTGATCAGATAACCAATTGAGACTACGCCAATGATTTTGCCATCGTCATCAAAGATGGGCGTTTTAGCGCGCATTGCCATCCCGATGGACCCTTTACCGGTAATAAAGTAGCTCTCCCCTTTTTCCAGCGCGCCGGGTTTGGTGAACTGCATCGGATAGCCAATCTTTTCCGGGTTCGGATGATACAGACGAATAGAGTTGGTATCCCCGATAACCACATAGTCGAAGTCAGTTCCGCTCTGCAGTTTGTCGGCAATCGTCGCCAACCGCTTGTAATCACGATGCTTAACCGCCGTGATGATACTGTCGTTAGAGGCGATGATTTTGGCCTGATTCATTGCCATATCGCGGACATGCGTTGCCAGATAATCTTCAAAGCTGGCGGTGAAGTATTGTGCCAGGGCGGCGATGATAAAAACAGAAACGACCAGAATGAGCAGAAAGATACGTAAAGGAAACGCCAGACTGCGGAAAAAAGGAAACCGTGTTTTATTTTTCTGTTCTGCCATCACATTTTTCCTCACCGACGTTAACTAAAACTAATTTCTCATTGTAGTTGTAATTAAAATGTTCTATTTACACGTTATGGTATAAAACAAGATCGTTGCAGATTCCCCACCTTAAATCAATTAAACAAATTAAAACCACACCTTATTTTAGGGTTAAATTAATTAAAAAACTTAAAACCATAAAACACATTAAAACCTTCTAACTTATTGTGAAATAAATCAAAAATCACCTCCAAAATACCCCTTACGATGTATGCAGCAGGGAAAAAAAGAAATACTCCGTAATAAAAAACCATTCCCTTCAATTGCAAACAAAACGTTATCAGGTTGCTAAACAGAGCAACAAAAACAGAAACCCAGTAACAAATATAGCATCGGGGCTCTATTCACTATGTTCGGTAATAATATATTCACGCAAGTGAAACGCTCAGAAAATAAAAAGATGGCGGCTATCGCGCAATTTCTGAAAGAGAATGATTTGAGCGTAGATACGACCGTCGAAGTATTTATCACCGTCACCCGTGACGACCGTCTGATTGCCTGCGGTGGTATCGCTGGGAATATTATTAAGTGTGTCGCAATCTGTGAATCTGTCCGCGGCGAGGGTTTAGCGCTGACGCTGGCGACTGAGTTAATCAACCTTGCCTATGAACGCCATTGTACGCACCTCTTCATCTATACCAAAACCGAGTACGAATCGCTGTTTAAACAGTGCGGTTTTTCTACGCTCACCAGCGTTCCCGGCATTATGGTATTGATGGAAAACAGCACCACACGTCTGAAACGCTACGCCGAATCACTGGCAAAACAGCGTCATGATGGGAAAAAAATTGGCTGTATCGTCATGAACGCCAACCCCTTCACCAACGGACACCGTTTTCTGATCCAACAGGCGGCCGCGCAATGTGACTGGCTGCATCTGTTTTTGGTGAAAGAAGATACCTCACGTTTTCCGTATGAAGACCGCCTGGATCTGGTGCTTAAAGGAACAAAAGACATTCCACGTTTAACCGTGCATCGCGGTTCGGAGTACATCATTTCCCGCGCCACGTTCCCGTGTTACTTCATCAAAGAGCAGAGCGTTATTAACCACTGCTACACCGAAATAGACCTGAAAATCTTCCGCCAGTATCTGGCTCCGGCTCTCGGAGTCACGCACCGCTTCGTCGGTACTGAGCCGTATTGCACCGTCACCTCCCAGTACAACAACGATATGCGCTACTGGCTGGAGACCCCAACGCTTCCCGCCCCGCCGATTGAACTGGTGGAAATTGAGCGGCTGTGCTTCCAGGAGATGCCGATTTCCGCCTCCTGGGTGCGCAAGCTGCTGGTTAAAAAAGATCTCACGGCTATCGCATCCCTGGTCCCTGACGCCACGCTGCAGTATCTGCAAAGCATGGTTGAGCGAGCCTCATCGGGTGCGGCAGTCCGCCAAAATACCCCCGCATTAGCAACAGGTGAAAAATGAAAATAAACCAGGCAGCCGTCGCAGGCACACTCGAGTCCGGTGATGTGATGATTCGCATCGCCCCACTCGATTCGCAGGATATTGACCTGCAGGTTAACAGTAGCGTCGAAAAGCAGTTCGGTGATGCCATCCGGGCCACCATTCTGGACGTTCTGTCCCGCTACAACGTACGCGGCGTGCAATTGAATGTTGATGATAAAGGCGCACTGGACTGCATTTTACGTGCGCGACTGGAAGCACTACTGGCCCGCGCTGGCGGTATTCCGGCACTGCCATGGGAGGATTGCCAGTGATTTCCGAATCTTTGCAACAACGTAAAACTCGTACTCGCCGCAGCATGTTGTTCGTACCGGGCGCCAATGCCGCCATGGTCAGCAACTCGTTCATCTACCCGGCAGATGCACTGATGTTCGACCTGGAAGACTCCGTCGCGTTGCGTGAAAAAGATACCGCTCGCCGCATGGTGTACCACGCGCTGCAGCATCCGCTGTATCACGACGTTGAAACCATCGTGCGTGTAAACGCCCTCGACTCCGAATGGGGTATCAACGACCTTGAAGCCGTGGTACGTGGCGGTGCTGACATCGTACGTTTACCGAAGACCGATACCGCGCAGGATGTCATCGACATCGAAAGCGAAATTCTGCGTATCGAAAACGCCTGTGGCCGTGAGCCAGGCAGCACCGGTCTGTTAGCCGCCATCGAATCGCCGTTAGGCATTACCCGCGCGGTAGAAATTGCCCATGCTTCCGAACGTCTGATCGGTATTGCCCTGGGTGCGGAAGACTATGTACGTAACCTGCGCACTGAGCGCTCACCGGAAGGTACTGAACTGCTGTTTGCCCGCTGCTCTATTTTGCAGGCTGCACGTTCTGCCGGTATTCAGGCGTTCGACACCGTGTATTCCGATGCCAACAACGAAGCGGGTTTCCTGCACGAAGCCGCACATATCAAGCAACTGGGTTTTGACGGCAAATCGCTCATCAACCCGCGCCAGATCGAACTCCTGCACAACCTGTACGCCCCAACGCGCAAAGAACTGGCTCACGCCCGTCTGGTTGTGGAAGCCGCTGAAGCCGCTGCTCGCGAAGGTCGTGGCGTAGTTTCCCTGAACGGCAAAATGGTCGACAGCCCGGTTATCGAGCGCGCCCTTCTGGTTATCTCCCGTGCAGAACTTTCCGGCATTCGCGAAGAATAAGGCAAAAAAATGACGCAGAAAATCGAACAGTCTCAACGCCAGGATCGCGTGGCGACCTGGAGCCGTCATGCAGAAAGTGAGCTTTCCGCTTATCAGAGCACCGCAAAAGTAGAATTGCAGGCGCAAAAACCGCGCGACAAAAAGCTGTGCACTAACCTGGAAGACGCTATTCGTCGTTCAGGTTTACAGGATGGTATGACTATCTCTTTCCACCACGCTTTTCGTGGTGGCGATCTGACGATTAACCTGGTGATGGACGCCATCGCCAATATGGGCTTTAAAAATCTGACGCTGGCCTCCAGCTCTCTGAGCGACTGCCATGCTCCGCTGGTTGAGCACATCCGTCAGGGCGTGGTTAGCCGCATTTATACCTCCGGTCTGCGTGGCCCGCTGGCGGAAGAAATCTCACGTGGCCTGCTAGCCGAACCGGTACAAATTCACTCCCACGGTGGCCGTGTGCACCTGGTGCAAAGTGGCGAGCTCAGCATTGATGTGGCGTTCCTCGGCGTGCCGTCCTGCGACCAGTTTGGCAACGCCAACGGTTATACCGGTAAAGCGTGCTGCGGCTCACTGGGCTATGCCCGCGTAGACGCCGAAAACGCGAAACAGGTTGTCCTGCTGACTGAACAGCTGCTGACCTATCCGCATAACCCGGCCAGCATTACGCAGGATCAGGTAGATCTGATCGTGCAGATCGATCAGGTCGGCGATGCGGACAAAATTGGTGCCGATGCGACCCGCATGACCACCAACCCGCGTGAACTGTTAATCGCCCGTAGCGCGGCTGAGGTCATTGCTAATTCCGGCTACTTCAACGAAGGCTTCTCACTGCAGACAGGAACCGGCGGCGCCTCTCTGGCCGTTACGCGTTTCCTGGAAGACAAAATGCGCAGCCGCGATATCCGTGCCGACTTCGCGCTGGGCGGCATTACCGCTACCATCGTTGACCTGCACGAAAAAGGCCTGATTCGCAAACTGCTGGACGTTCAGAGTTTTGACCGTAACGCCGCAGAATCGCTGGCCCGCAATCCAAACCACATTGAGATCAGTGCCAACCAGTATGCCAACTGGGGCTCAAAAGGCGCATCCGTCGATCGTCTGGACGTCGTGGTGCTCAGCGCGCTGGAAGTTGATACCAGCTTCAACGTTAACGTACTGACCGGTTCTGACGGCGTACTGCGCGGCGCATCCGGTGGTCACTGCGATACCGCGGTTGCCGCTGCGCTGTCTATCATCGTCGCGCCGCTGGTTCGCGGACGCATCCCGACCCTGGTTGATAACGTGCTGACCTGCGTAACCCCAGGCTCCAGCGTTGACATTCTGGTCACTGACCACGGTATCGCCGTCAACCCTACACGTCCGGAACTGGCAGAACGTCTGAAAGAAGCCGGTATGAAAGTGGTGTCCATTGAATGGCTGCGCGAACGTGCACAGCAGCTCACCGGTCAGCCACGCGCTATCGAATTCACTGACCGCGTGATTGCTGTTGTGCGTTACCGCGATGGTTCAGTGATTGACGTTGTGCATCAGGTGAAGGAATAAACCATGCACCTGCTCCCTGAATACGCCACCCAACACGCGGTTTCCATTCCCGAGCTGCTAGCCAGCCGCGATGAGAGACAGGCAAGGCAACAGGAGTGGCTGACACGCCACTCTGCGCCGCTGGTCTCGTTTACCGTCGTCGCACCGGGACCGATTAAAGACAGCGAATTAACCCGTCGTATCTTTAATCACGGCGTAACCGCCTTGCTCGCGTTGGCGAAACAATCCACCTGGATTGTCAGGGAGCAAACAGCGCTGGTTTCTGCCAGCGGTCCAGAAGGTCTTTTGTCTATTGAGGCTCCGGCCCACGACCTCAAGCTCGCCACAATTGAACTTGAGCATTCACACCCGCTGGGACGGCTATGGGATATCGATGTCCTGACCCCTGAAGGGGAAATTCTGTCCCGGCGTCATTTCGCACTCCCTGCCCGCCGCTGTCTGCTGTGCGAGCAAAGTGCTGCCGACTGTGCGCGGGGTAAAACCCACGCGCTTTCCGACTTACTCACTCAGATGGAGGCACTGCTGCATGATGCCGATTCCCGCAACATCAACCAATAACGCAGTCCTTCCTCTGGATCTGCCTGATGCTTACGCAACGCTTGCGTGGCGCGCCATGTTGACTGAAGTCAACCTGTCGCCCAAACCCGGTCTGGTAGATCGTATTAACAACGGCGCGCATAAAGATATGGCGTTGGAAGATTTTCATCGCAGCGCTGAAGCGATTCATTCATGGCTACCACGTTTTATTGAATATGGGGCGTTTAGCGCACAGCTGTCGCCTGAGGATGTATTGAAAGGACTGCGCCCGCTGGGCATGGCCTGCGAAGCCGATATGTTCCGCGCCACCGCCGGGGTGAACACCCATAAAGGGAGTATCTTTTCACTGGGACTGCTGTGCGCCGCCATTGGCCGCCTGCACCAGCTCCAACTCACTGTTACCGCTGAAACCATTTGCTCTACGGCAGCAACATTTTGCCGTGGCCTGACCGAGCGCGAACTGCGCCAGAACAATCAACAACTCACGGCTGGCCAACGTCTTTATCAGCAATTGGGATTAACCGGCGCACGGGGCGAAGCCGAAGCGGGATATCCGCTAGTCATCCAGCATGCCCTGCCGCACTACCGCGCACTGCTGACTCAGGGCCGCGACCCTGAACTGGCGTTACTCGACACATTATTGCTGCTGATGTCTATCAACGGCGACACCAACGTGGCTTCACGTGGCGGCGCAGAAGGTCTGCGTTGGCTACAGCAGCAGGCCACCGCCCTGATGCAGCAAGGGGGGATTCGTACCCCTGCCGATCTCGAATATCTACACCAGTTCGACCAACAGTGCATTGAACGCAACCTCAGTCCCGGAGGCTGCGCCGATCTGCTGATCGTCACCTGGTTCTTAGCTCAGATTTCACAAGTTCATCATTATCACAATTAAAGATCCTTTCCGGAGAATCACACACATGTCTTTAGCAAAAGATAAAATATGGAAGTTATTGGCCCCCCTGGTCGTCATGGGTGTCATGTTTCTTATCCCCGTCCCTGATGGAATGCCTCCACAGGCCTGGCACTACTTTGCCGTGTTTGTGGCGATGATCGTCGGTATGATCCTGGAGCCAATTCCGGCAACAGCGATCAGCTTTATCGCCGTAACGATCTGCGTTATCGGCAGCAACTATCTGCTGTTTGATGCTTCAGAACTGGCCGACCCGGCGTTTAAAGCGGGTAAGCAAGCGCTGAAATGGGGTCTGGCTGGCTTCTCCAGCACCACCGTGTGGTTGGTGTTTGGTGCGTTTATCTTCGCACTGGGTTATGAAGTCACCGGTCTGGGTCGTCGTATCGCGCTGTTCCTGGTGAAATTCATGGGTAAACGTACCCTGACGCTGGGCTATGCGATTGTTATCATCGACATTCTGCTGGCACCGTTTACTCCATCTAACACTGCGCGTACCGGTGGCACCGTATTCCCGGTTATCAAAAACCTGCCGCCGTTGTTTAAATCATTCCCGAACGATCCTTCCGCGCGCCGTATCGGTGGATATTTGATGTGGATGATGGTCATCAGTACCAGCCTGAGTTCCTCGATGTTCGTGACCGGCGCTGCGCCTAACGTGCTGGGTCTGGAATTCGTCAACAAAATTGCCGGTATTCAAATCAGCTGGTTGCAGTGGTTCCTCAGCTTCCTGCCGGTCGGTATTATTTTGCTGATCGTTGCTCCGTGGCTGTCATACGTTCTGTACAAACCAGAAGTTACTCACAGTGCTGAAGTTGCCGCTTGGGCCGGTGATGAACTGAAAGGCATGGGTAAACTGACCCGTAAAGAGATAACGCTGATCGGTCTGGTATTGCTCAGTCTGGGTCTGTGGGTCTTCGGTGGTAAACTGATTGATGCAACCGCAGTGGGCCTGCTGGCTGTTTCCCTGATGCTGGCGCTGCACGTTGTACCGTGGAAAGACATTACCCGTTATAACAGCGCATGGAACACTCTGGTTAACCTCGCCACGCTGGTCGTTATGGCGAATGGTTTAACCCGTTCAGGCTTCATCGACTGGTTCGCCAACACTATGAGCACGCACCTGGAAGGCTTCTCGCCTAACGCGACCGTGATCGTTCTGGTGCTGGTGTTCTACTTTGCTCACTACCTGTTTGCCAGCCTTTCCGCTCACACCGCCACCATGCTGCCGGTTATTCTGGCCGTCGGTAAAGGTATCCCGGGCGTGCCGATGGAACACCTGTGTATCCTGCTGGTACTGTCCATCGGTATCATGGGCTGTCTGACTCCATATGCAACAGGCCCAGGCGTTATCATCTACGGCTGTGGTTATGTGAAGTCCAAAGACTACTGGCGTCTGGGTGCTATTTTCGGCGTTATCTACATCGCTATGCTTCTGCTGGTCGGCTGGCCGATTCTGGCAATGTGGAGCTAATCATTCCCGTTCACGCTTGATGAAAATGATGCCAGTCAGCTAAACCTGACTGGCATTTTTTATGATTAAATAGATGATATTCAGAATTTATATAAGTGTCCGAAATCATCATGACATCAACATGGCGTTATTCTTCGTTGCTGGCAGCACTCCTGCTACCAGTTTCTGCAGCTCAGGCCGATGAACTTCAGGCAAAACAGTACGCTGATTTTGACAGCTACGTGCTGGCTCTCTCCTGGCAAACCGGATTTTGTCAGAGCCAACACGAGCGTAATCGTCAGGAGCCTGACGAATGTCGTTTGCAAAAAGAGAGCGCAGACAAAGCTGATTTCCTGACCGTTCACGGTTTATGGCCCAGCCTGCCTAAATCCATTGCTGCCCGTGGAGTAGACAATCGCCGTTGGATGCGTTTTGGCTGCGCGACTCGCCCTATTCCCAACCTGCCTGAAGCCCGCGCCAGCCGTAAATGCGCGGCCCCCGAAACCGGGCTGTCGCTGGAAAGCGCGGCAAAACTCAGCGCCGTAATGCCCGGCGCTGGAGGAAGATCCTGTCTGGAACGTTACGAGTATGCCAAACATGGCGCGTGTTTCGGTTTTGATCCCGACGCGTACTTCGGCACGATGGTGCGGCTGAATAATGAGGTTAAGGACAGCGAGGTGGGCAAATTCCTGGCGGAAAACTACGGCAAAACCGTCAGCCGTAACGCATTTGACGCCGCCGTTGCCAAAAGCTGGGGCAAAGAGAACGTCAAAGCTGTGAAGCTAAGCTGCCACGGCAATCCAGCGTATCTCACTGAGATCCAGTTATCCCTGAAAGCCGACAACATCAACCAGACGTTATCTGCCCAGTCATTCTTACCGCAACCGCATCCGGGTAGCTGCGGTAAACAGTTTATTATCGACAAAGTGGGATACTGAAACTTGCGACCGACGCTGCGAGCTGGCGTCGGTCCGTAAACTTAGCGTTTTGCACGGGCGTCCGGGCGAACTAAATCAAAACGATGTGTTTCACTGATCGAATAATATGCCGTTGGCCCACCTGCACGCAGTACCGGCTTCGCTTTCGCCGTCTGATAGATGCCGTCTTCCAGGAGCGTTTCATCTATGTGAATGCCTACCACTTCTCCCAACACCAGCCAGGTATCAACCGGTGAGCCATCAGCGGTAGTCAGTTGCAGGCTTTGCGATAAGCGACACTCAAAATTGACCGGGCTTTGCGCCACGCGCGGCACGTTGACTATCCGGCTATCTGCCTTGCTAAGCCCGGCGGCAAAAAACTCGTCCTCACCGTGCGGCAAGCTGGCTGACGTTTCGTTCATCGCAGTGGCCAGCTCAAGAGTCGTCAGGTTCCAGACAAATTCACCGGTTTCGATAATATTCTGCACGCTGTCTTTCCAGCCGCTGCTGGCGAAACCGATAATCGGCGGATGATAGTTAAAACAGTTAAAGAAACTGTATGGTGCCAGATTGTGCCGACCGTTGCTGTCACGCGACGCAATCCAGCCAATCGGGCGCGGTCCAATGATGGCATTTAGCGGATCATGCGGTAAGCCGTGTCCCTGTGACGGTTGATAGAAATACATAGCGTTCCCTGTTGAAGTTAACGTCAGCGCAGCACAAATTATGCTTCGCTCATCCCCCTGGAAAAAGAAGATCAGCGTAGAACAATCTGCCAACGATTACGACTGAATAAAGTTGAGCAGGTCACCGTTGATCTGTTGCTTATGGGTGGTGCAGATGCCATGCGAGCCGCCGACATATACCTTTAACTGCGAGTCCGGCAGCATTTCCGCCGCGACCTTTCCGCAGGTTTCAAACGGAACAATCTGATCGTCATCACCGTGGATCACCAGCGTCGGGATGGTCATCTTTTTGAGGTCTTCACGCAGATCTGTTTCCGAAAACGCGTGTATACAGTCGTACAACGCTTTGATGGAACCTTGTAAACCTTGTTCAACAAAACTTTCCCTGACGGCTTTCGACTCTTTTGCGCCAGGACGATTGTAGCCATAGAATGCAGCGGTCAGCTCATAGAAAAAGGCGGCGCGATCGTTCACAACCCCCTCACGGATGCCATCGAATACCTCTTTCGGCACGCCATTTGGGTTAAAGTCAGTCTTGATCATAATGGGCGTCACCGCGCCAATTAACACCGCTTTTGCCACCCGCTGCGTCCCATGCCGGCCAATATAACGAGCCACTTCCCCACCGCCGGTAGAGTGCCCAACATGTACGGCATCTTTAAGATTGAGATGCGCGGTAAGTTCAGCCAGGTCGTCAGCATACTGATCCATATGATGTCCATCCCAGGGTTGGGCCGAACGCCCATGTCCGCGCCTGTCATGGGCGATCACACGAAATCCTTTCGATCCAAGAAACAGCATCTGATCTTCAAACGCATCTGCCGTCAGCGGCCAACCGTGACTAAACACAATAGGTTGTCCACTTCCCCAGTCTTTAAAATGCAAATAGCTGCCGTCTTTCAAGGTAAGTTTGTCGTACTGGCTCATGAGATCTCCTGTCGCGGAACACTGAGTTGTTTGACGCGCCCGCAGCGAGCGCTTAAAAAGCATAATGCAAATTGGAGAACGATCACGTTTTTCGGCTAAAATCACACCATATGCGACAATGTTGATGATTTACCTGAATGTGAACTAAATCACTTCAAACATGGGGTAAGTCTCAGTATCATCATAAAAGCTAAACCCTTGCCGCCTGACGGTGAGGGTTTTCTTTTGGGATTATTTACCTGCGCACCCGCAGTATCGACGACATGGAGTAATAAATGTCCAGACCAACTATCATCATTAACGACCTCGATGCGGAACGCATTGACCGCCTGTTGGAGCAACCTGCGTTTGCTGGTTTACCGATTGCCGACGCCCTTAACGCCGAGCTGGATCGTGCCCAAATGTGTTCTCCAGAAACCATGCCGCACGATGTCGTGACCATGAACAGCCGCGTGAAATTCCGCAATCTGAGTGATGGCGAAGTCCGTGTGCGTACCCTGGTGTATCCGGCTACTATGACTGACAGCAACACACAGCTTTCGGTAATGGCACCTGTCGGCGCTGCACTTCTGGGGCTGCGCGTTGGTGATACCATTCACTGGGAATTGCCAGGCGGGACCTCAACGCACCTCGAAGTTATCGAGCTTGAGTACCAGCCTGAAGCTGCAGGCGACTACCTGCGCTAACTCTGTCTTATCAAAGCCACTCGCTTTATCTTACAGGGGATGCATCCGCATCCTCTTTCCGGTTAGATCTCCCTGCTCCTCGCTTTCTTTCCTGTTCGCAAAACATAAATCTGTGTCGTGACTGACAGAATCATTTTTAATACTATGCTGTTATGTGTTCATGTAATGACAAGGAGAATGTTTATGTACAACACAATCATAATGCCAGTTGATGTATTCGAAATGGAACTGAGCGACAAGGCTATTCGCCATGCAGAATTTCTGGCCCAGGATAAAGGGGTTATCCATCTACTGCATGTGCTGCCAGGCTCAGCGAGCTTAAGCCTGCACCGCTTTGCAGCCGATGTCCGTCGTTTTGAAGAGCATCTGCAACACGAAGCGGAAACCCGTCTGCAAACGATGGTTGGTCACTTCAGCATCGATCCTTCCCGTATTAAACAACACGTCCGCTTTGGCAGCGTACGTGACGTGGTCAACGAATTGGGTGAAGAGTTGAATGCGGATGTCGTTGTCATTGGTTCGCGTAACCCATCAATCAGCACCCATCTGCTCGGCTCTAACGCTTCCAGCGTTGTTCGACACGCGACTTTGCCAGTGCTGGTTGTTCGTTAACAGCCACTGATTTGCTAAAGAAAACCCCTGCCAGGTTAACGCCTGACAGGGGTTTTTATTACCTCACGATTAATACAAATGGCCGATATTCACGATGGAGCTGATCGTATCGCCAAAAAACGTCAGACGGCTCAGGAATATGCCAACAAACAGCAGGGCGAAAAGCGCTTTTGCGCGACGCTCGCCCTGACGGCTAAGCACAAAGGCCACCGCCAGACACACCAGACTCGCCAGATAAAGTGGCGACGTCAGCCAGGCATGCGCCGTCATCTGCATGATGGTGCCACCGCTTAGCCAGATAATGGGTGCGGCGATCATGACTGCCATACACACGACAATCCCCTGGCGCAATGCAGCAACGGCAGGTGCGAGGTTAAGCAGTGGAATCGCAGCACACCCCATCACCCACACCGTGATGAAGAACAACAGCATTGTCAGACCGTTGGCAATCGCCACCATTGCCGGGGCGGCATAGGTCATCCCCTGTACCGCCACCAGTGCGATACCGAGAACAGAGGCCAGAACAGCTGGTGCTTTGTGCCCTTTTGCCAAAAACGTCACCCCGACAGCTGCACCGTATAAAGTGGCGCCCAGAATCTCTCGGCTCAGCCAGGCGTGCTGCAGGTTGATCAAGGCATCGTAGGCGCGATCCGGATGCGCAAGGTGTAATATCGCCGCCACGGACGCCGCCGCCAGAACCAGTCCACTTACCAGCCAGTACAGGCGCTTGCTCTCCAGTTTTCCTTGCAGCACACGCAGCGTCAGAATGAGCGTGATCCCAACCGACATTTGGCTTAATACGGTAAAAATGACCAGAGGAAGTTCATACTTTTCCATTACTTGGCCTCCGGCTGCTTTGGTTGACGCGCAAGGATAAAACGCGTGCCAGGATTAAGCTGCGGCATACGCGGGAATCCCGGCGGATACTGCACCGCATTATCAGGTATAGGATCGGCATCCAGATCGATAAGCGTCAGCGCACCTACCGGACAGGCATTCACGCACGCCGGCTGCATGCCAACATCAAGACGCTCATAGCACATGCTGCATTTTTCCGCTTTTTTCGTCTCTTCATTAAAGCGCGGCGCACCGTATGGACAGTTGCGAATACAGTTTTTGCATCCGATACAACGTTCCGGGTTATGCACTACAACGCCATCCTCACGTTTGGTGTACGCCTCTACCGGACAAGCCGCCAGGCAGGCCGGATTTTCGCAGTGGTTACAGGCCAGCGAGTAGAACGCTCGCTCTTCATGCGGATAAATTTCTTTATCCAGCGGGTAGACGTAGCGCCAGAAACGTTCTGGCTCCAGCTGGTTAAAACTCTTACACGCCATCGCACAGCCACGGCAGCCGATACACTTATCGCTATTAACTAAAAACGCGCGCCTCATACCGCTGCTCCTTTATCGATCAAAATGATGTCCGCAAACTGACTATGGATGGCCGCACCTGGTGCACCAGTTTTCATCAAGCCCATATCGGCTGGAGTATCCGCCACTACGTTTTGAACGTTGTATTTCCGTTTCGGGAACCAAGCCTCGTACATCACCAGGAAATCCTCCGGAACGTTAGCGGTTACCTTCGCACGTAACTCCACCTCACCTGCGGTGTTAAACACTTTCACCAGGTCATTTTCAGCGATGCCTCTTTTCCCGGCGGAAACCGGGTGCATATAAACAAACGGTTCAGGATAGAAGACCTGCATCCAGTCAAGGTTGATGAATTGGGAATGGATACCGAACTGGACATGCGGCGTAAACAGGTGGAATGGCAACGTGCTTTTTGCCTCCGGTTTGTATTCCGGCAGCGCCGTATGACCATTTTTCTCACACAGCTCAGATTTGAACTCAAACTTTCCAGAGGGCGTTTTAAACTTACGGTCATACCAGGCCGCAGAACTTGGCAGAATGGCTTTTTTCGGCCCTTCCAGTAAATCATCCCAGGAGGAGATACCAAACATTTTGGCCATTCCGTCATTGAACTCCTGGTCCAGCCAGCGCTTATGATCGAACTCCTGCGGGAATGTGCAAGAACCCGGCTCCAGCTTGTTGATTGTGCGGGAAAGTAAAACGGCGATTTCCAGATCGCATTTTGCCTCATACATTGGCTTAATTGCAGGCTGGTTGATTGAGAGCCAGTAGTGCCAATATGAGGCGTCTACGTTCCACTCTTCAAAGGCTGTGGTGACAGGCAAAACGATATCGGCATGCTGGACGGTCTCGTTAAAGAACTGGTCGGCGCACACCACCATTTCCAGTTTTTCGAATGCTTTTTCCATCTTGCTGCGATCAAAATCCTGAGCAAACGGGTTCTTACAGGCAACCCAAAGCATTCGGACTGGCGGCTCATTGGCTTCCAGAATTCCCTTTGCGGTCTGGTTGATATTCAACGAGCGATCGGAATACTGTGCGACTTCCCCCGCAGAACCAAACTCGCTGGTTGTGCCCGCCGCCCCCGGCATCCCGATAGAGCCTACCGGTGGCTTCTGCAACATGGCATTGTAGTTAAAGCCCCAGGTATGCAAATGACCGTAGCGAGCGCCACCACCCTCAATGCCAATATTGCCGGTCATTGCCACAAAGGCATCGATCGCCCGTACGTTAGCGCCGCCGTTGACATGGCGCTGCATGCCGTAGCCAATCCACACGGTAGCAGGGTTAACCGCGGTAAATTCTTCCGCCAACTGGCGAATAACATCCGCCGACAGCCCGCAAATTTCAGATGCCCACTCTACGGTAACGTTATTACGCAAATACTCTTCAAATTCAGCATAACCATGGGAATAGTTGTTAACGAAATCCTGATCAACCAATCCTTTGTCCACCAGGTGGCGTGCCATGCCCAGCGCCAGAGCGCCATCTGATCCTGGCCGAACACGTAAATAGAGATCGGCTTTCGCAGCGGTTTGGGTTAACAGTGGATCGATAACGACCACTTTTGCGCCTTTTTCCCGCGCCTGATAGATGTACTTCATGGTGTGCATAGAGCACCAGGCCGGGTTAGCGCCCCAGATAATAATGTATTTGGCTTTCACCATATCTTCCGGGTCGTTACACCACATGTCGCCCATGTCGTAGTTTTGCGCGTCGATACCGGCTGGCCAGCAAGGTGTTCCGGCAAAACGGGTGGTGTAACCCAGTGAAGACATCATCCCTTCAACGGCATAGTTCAATACACCAAATTTGCCTGAGTACTTGGTCAGCGCCAGACCCAACATTGAACCATCTTTCTTTTTAATCTCCAGCATCTTGGTCGCAATGCGCTGCATTGCTTCATCCCAGGAGATACGACGCCAGTTACCGCTGCCGCGAACATCCTGAACCATCGGATATTTAATGCGGTCCGGGCTGTATACCCTACGTGGATAGCTCAATCCCTTCACACACGGAGTTCCATGCGTAAACGTTGATTCAGGCGCGCCTTCCACAAAGGTGATGACGTCATCCTTCACCCAGGTTTTCAGGCTACAAGTGTCATAGCAGTTACGTGGACAGGCGTTACGATAGATTTTGTAGGTTTTGGGATTAAACGGAATTGGCGGTTGCGCCAATGCACAGCGTGAAGTCAGCAATCCCCCTGGCAGGGCAGCCACCGTTCCAAGGGCAATCAACCCTTTCAAAAATGAACGTCTGTTCAGAACTCCCGGTTCATTACTCATATTGATACTCTCGTGTTTAATTCATCAAGCCAAAAAGACAACCTTTCCGCAACGTTTTTCAACGTAACGGTTTGTGCATTTATATGTATTTTTTCTATATACGCGGGCACCCATATCGCTATATACTCAATTACATATCGAGTCATAACGATCTGGTATTCTGCTGATATCCTGGCATTTGCCGATAATAAAACTGCTAATTCCAATACGCAGGAAATATGATCATCTGGGATATTATTTACATGGTTTATAGATAGACCTATATTTGCCATGAATTCCCGAATGCTTAAGGTTGATTTACCCATTACGAGGGCATCTTCTTCAAGGTATACCGAAGCGAACGGCGGGGCTTTTAGCGTCTGCGGCCCAACAAATAGTGCATTGAAGTCGTACTCCGCCTCCAACCACTCCTGCTCTGTTAGCGTTGAGGCATTTGTATCTAAAGCTGAATAAGCCGCTTTCAGCGTGTAACTATCGTGAGAGATAAAAAAATCACGTAACAATAACCCTGTCGATTCAAAGATCGTCAGGGTTTCATATATTTCACCCATGAATTAACCAACCATTTATTCACACAACAAATGAAAAAATAATGCAGGTTAATATAATAAAGATAACGCCCTCTCTTTCTTTGATGAAAATAATGATCAGGCTAATTAAGTGAATGTTTTAAACGGTTTATTGTTTCAAGAATTGACAATTTAAGTGTATGGAAATAAAAAACCGCCAGCGGATGACTGGCGGTTTTGGCATTGCAGGTGAGTCTTACTTTTTTTATGCTACTGTCGTGCGAATCAGATAATCAAACGAACTTAACGAGGCCTTCGCGCCTTCACCGGTCGCGATGATAATCTGCTTATACGGTACGGTGGTGCAGTCACCGGCAGCGAAAACACCTTTCACGCTGGTTTCGCACTTGGCATCGATGATGATTTCACCCATACGGTTACGTTCAACGGCGCCTTCCAGCCAGTTGGTGTTCGGCAGCAGACCAATCTGAACAAAGATACCTGCCAGTTCCACATTGTGAACATCGCCGCTCACACGGTCACGATACTCCAGGCCAGTAACTTTGCTGCCATCGCCTTTCACTTCTGTCGTTTGCGCATTCAGAATGATGTCGACGTTTTTCAGACTGCGAAGCTTATTCTGCAGCACCTGGTCAGCCTTCATTTCAGGAGCAAACTCCAACAGCGTCACATGTTCAACAATACCTGCCAGGTCGATAGCCGCTTCAACGCCGGAGTTACCGCCGCCAATCACCGCAACACGCTTGCCTTTAAACAGCGGGCCATCACAGTGAGGGCAGTAGGTTACGCCTTTGGTGCGATACTGATCTTCACCCGGAACGTTCATGTTGCGCCATTTCGCGCCGGTGGCGATGATAATGCTACGTGCTTTCAGCACCGCGCCGGAGGCCGTTTCAATCTGATGCAAACCGCCTTCCTGCGCTGCTGGAATGAGTTTGCTCGCGCTCTGGCTGTCAATCACATCGACATCATAATCATCAACGTGTGCTTTCAGCGCGCCTGCCAGTTTCTGACCTTCAGTTTTCGGTACTGAGATATAGTTTTCAATATCAACAGTATCAAGGACCTGACCGCCAAAACGTTCGCCCATCAGACCGGTGCGAATGCCTTTACGTGCAGAGTACACCGCTGCCGCCGCACCTGCAGGACCAGAACCGACAATCAATACGTCATAAGCATCGCGCTTATTCAGCTCTTCAGCCGCACGTTTTTCTGCGCCAGTATCCACTTTCGCCACGATCTCAGTCAGCGTCATACGCCCCTGACCGAACTCTTTGCCGTTCATAAATACCGCCGGAACACCCATCACGTTACGATCGGTGATTTCGTTCTGGAAAGTACCGCCGTCAATCGCCGTATGTTTGATACGTGGGTTCAGCACCGCCATCAGGTTCAGCGCCTGCACCACGTCCGGGCAGTTATGGCAGGAAAGTGAATAATAGGTTTCAAATTCAAAATCACCGTCGAGATCGCGGATCTGCTCCAGCAACGTCTGCGCCTCTTTTGACGGATGGCCACCGGTCCACAACAGCGCCAGCACCAGAGAGGTAAACTCATGGCCCAGCGGAGAACCGGCAAAACGCGGTCCCTGGTGAGAACCGGGATTGGTAATCAGGAACGATGGCTTACGCACCGCCAGAGTATTGTCTTCTTTGAAGGTGACTTTTTCTGACAGTTCAGCAATTTCAGTCAGCAGTTCCTTGATTTCTGCCGATTTAGCGCTGTCATCCAGCGTCGCAATCAGCTCAACAGGTTTGGTCAGTTTCTCAAGGTAAGCCCTGAGCTGGGTTTTCATATTTGTGTCGAGCATTCTTCTTCCCTCTCTGAAAACATCATCATGCAAGCCGATTTTGCGGGACTGCATTAATGCAACTTGCGTCATGGTGCTGGAATGAAACAGGCGCAAATTTGCGCCTGTGGAATGCCGGATGCACTACGTTTATCCGGCCTACAAACTATGCGACTTAGATTTTACCAACCAGGTCCAGAGATGGCGCTAAGGTTGCTTCACCTTCTTTCCATTTTGCCGGGCAAACTTCACCTGGGTGGGAAGCGACGTACTGTGCTGCTTTGATTTTACGCAGCAGGTCAGACGCATCACGGCCGATACCTTCAGCGGTAACTTCGATTGCCTGGATGATACCCTGCGGGTCAACAACGAAGGTTGCGCGGTCAGCCAGACCTTCATCTTCACGCATGTTGTCGAAGTTACGGGTCAGGGCGCCAGTCGGGTCGCCGATCATCGCGTATTTGATTTTCGCGATGGTTTCAGAGCTGCTGTGCCATGCTTTGTGGGTGAAGTGGGTGTCGGTAGACACGGAATACACATCTACGCCCAGTTTCTGCAGTTCTTCATAGTGGTCTGCAACGTCACCCAGCTCGGTCGGGCATACGAAAGTAAAGTCAGCCGGGTAGAAGAAGAAGACGCTCCAGCGACCTTCGGTATCTTTCTCGGTTACTTCGATGAACTCACCGTTTTTGAACGCCTGGTTTTTGAAAGGTTTAATTTTGGTATTAATCAAAGACATCTGTACTTCCTCCGTGTTTTCGTTGAGAGATAAGTTAACGAAAATCTCTTCGCAGGGCTAATGCGTTTCCTTTATCAAATCAATAAGCGTTAACTAACAACCCACTCAAACTCATGTTGTGAACCTAAAGATAAAAGTAAAAAAGGCCCCCTTTGCAGGGAGCCTCATTACCCGAGCTACCCGCAGGTAACGTCAGTGCCAGCAGGGCTGGCTATGTGTTGCGCTCTACATTACCTTAACAAAGGTCGTAACAGCGATGGGGATTACATCACCCAACTAAAGAAAGGGCAATCGACAGACCGTCGATCTTACCTATGGCTGTGATAGGTTTTGCAATTAAGCCCACTTTCCTGCTGATTTTATAAGGAAAATCAATGTTTAAACGCACCTTACTCTTAACTCTTCTCCCCGCTATCGTGCACGCAGAGGAGCTCCCTGCCCCTGTTAAAGCCATTGAGAAACAGGGAATTACGATCCTGAAGCCCTTCGACGCACCGGGTGGAATGAAAGGCTATCTGGGAAAATACCAGGACATGGGGGTCACTATCTATGTCACGCCTGACGGTAAACATGCCATCTCCGGCTACATGTATAATGAAAAAGGAGAAAACCTCAGTAATGCGCTCATAGAAAAAGAGATCTATGCCCCTGCCGGACGTGAGATGTGGCAGCGAATGGAAAAAGCGTCGTGGATTCTGGACGGGAAAAAAGAAGCCCCGGTCATCGTTTACGTGTTTGCCGATCCCTTCTGTCCTTATTGCAAACAGTTCTGGCAGCAGGCGCGCCCATGGGTAGATTCCGGTAAAGTTCAGCTGCGTACGCTGCTGGTTGGCGTGATCAAACCCGAAAGCCCGGCAACCGCTGCTGCAATCCTGGCATCCAAAGATCCGGCCAAAACCTGGCATGACTATGAAGCATCGGGCGGGAAAATGAAGCTGGAAATCCCCACGTCTGTCCATCCAGAACAGATGAAAGTACTGAATATCAACCAAAAACTCATGGATGATTTAGGTGCTAATGTGACGCCCGCGATCTACTACATGAGCAAAGACGATACGTTACAACAGGAAGTGGGATTACCCGATAAAGATAAATTAAATATTATTATGGGAAATAAATAAAGGTAACAGAATGAGTGATTGTTATGGTTCTCATTTCAATCACTCTTTAAAATGTATTTTTATCGTAACCATCAAGCAATCTGTGTTATTTTAGTTTAAGTTAATTATTCATTAAGCCATAAACATAAACTCTAAGAATGATTAGAATTTAAATTATTCAACAATTGAATTATCCTATACATTACCATCACAGGAAGGTATGCATGGCTAACCTCTATGACCTCAAAAAATTCGATCTTAACCTGTTGGTAATTTTTGAATGTATTTATCAACATTTGAGCATCAGTAAAGCTGCGGCAACACTGTATATCACCCCTTCAGCCGTCAGCCAGTCATTACAGCGACTGCGTACACAGTTTAACGACCCCTTGTTTATTCGCTCAGGCAAAGGCATTACGCCTACGGTCACAGGGGTAAACCTTCATCTTCACCTTGAAAAAAATCTCAATAATCTGGAACAAACCATCAATATCATGCACGGTTCCAGCCTGAAAAATAAATTCGTCATCTACAGCCCACAAATTACAACCAACCTGAATGTGACATCTTTAATTAATAGCCTCAGAGAAAATTCAGATATTGAAATTGAGCATCATGATATATTAATGTCAGCAGAAACGGCCGAAAACATCCTTGCCTATCGTAAAGCCGATCTGGTGATTACAACAACGCCAGTTCACAATCGTTCTATTGTATGTACTCATTTCAAGACTATTGACTGTGTTTTAGTGTGCAGTGGCAACCATCCCAGAATAAATGAAACGAGCACACTCGAACAAATCCAACAAGAGCAATTTACATATTTTTCCTCTGAAGATCAGGGTATTAAAGATTATCGTTCCCGTGCAAGCGAATCGATGGCATTCCATAAAGTAGGTTTTAGTAGCGATTCCTTACTCTCGATTGCTAACGTTATCGCCAGTACGGATATTATTGGTTTTCTCCCCAAACAAATTTATGAACTTTATCAACCAGCATTGAAATTTAAAGAAATTAAAACCGATTTTGAATTACCAAAAATAAAATTATTCATAATGTATAACCGCGCATCATTGAATCATAAAGCCTTCGCAGAATACATAAACAAACTATCCTTAGATAGTTAATGGTAACATGATTAAAAGCACATCATAATTCACATAAAACATACAATGACAATGTGGCATGCAAATAATGAATATATTTAAATATTGCATGCCGCAAGAAAAAGCTTATCCTATTACGGACATTTATTATGGCTGCAAATAATAAAATTCGATATGGATTTGATATGTCTGTTTATAAAATACCGTTGGATAAAAATGTTCTGCAAGCAGCACAGGAACGCATTACCTGGACGCTTGAAACTCTACCGCGTGTCTGCGTTTCTTTCTCTGGAGGTAAAGATTCGGGGTTGATGTTACATCTGACCGCCGCCATTGCCCGCCAGTTACAGAAAAAAATAAACGTCTTATTTATCGACTGGGAGGCTCAGTTTTCCTGCACTATCGACTATGTCCAGGCGCTACGCGAGAATTATTCCGATGTCATCGAAGAATTTTATTGGGTTGCATTGCCGCTGACGACACAAAATTCACTGTCACAATTTCAGCCTGAATGGCAATGCTGGGAGCCGGGTACTCAATGGGTTCGCCAACCGCCTGCAGATGCCATTACCGATCCCGAGTTTTTCTCTTTCTACCAACCCGGTATGACTTTCGAGCAATTTGTTCGTGAGTTCGCTGAATGGTTTTCGCAGAAACGACCAGCCGCCATGATGGTCGGGATCCGCGCTGATGAGTCATATAATCGTTTTGTCGCCATTGCGAACTCGAAAAAACAGCGTTTTGCCGATGACAAACCCTGGACCACCAGCGCCCCCGGCGGGCATACCTGGTATATTTATCCGATTTATGACTGGAAAACTGCTGACATCTGGACGTGGTTTGCGAAGTCAATGCTCCCGTGTAATCCCCTGTACAACCTGATGTATCAGGCGGGGGTTCCCACGCGATACATGCGTATCTGCGAACCCTTTGGACCAGAACAACGCCAGGGGCTGTGGCTTTACCATGTTATTGAGCCTGAACGCTGGGCAATGATGTGCTCCCGCGTCAGCGGGGTAAAAAGTGGCGGGATATATGCTGGTCAGGACAACCATTTTTACGGTCACCGCAAAATATTAAAACCCGAACATTTAAGCTGGCAGGAATACGCCATGCTGTTATTGAAGAGTATGCCGGAAACGACCGCTGAACATTACCGCAATAAAATCGCCGTCTATTTACAGTGGTATAAGAAAAAAGGCATGGAGAATATCCCACAAACCCAGGAAAGAGATATTGGTTCAGTGGATATTCCGTCGTGGCGGCGTATCTGTAAGGTCCTGCTGAATAACGACTATTGGTGCCGGGCTCTCTCATTTAGTCCAACGAAACCCAAAAACTATCAACGCTACAATGAGCGCATGAAAACAAAACGCCAGGAATGGGGACTCTTATGCAACAGCGATTAACTCAGGAACTCCTCGGCTTTCTTTCTGGTTTATCAGAACCAGAGAGAATTGAAGCCATAAATGAATTCAGAAAGGCAATACACAGCGTCAGTCCCTTTCGCGAGGAGCCCGTAGATTGCGTACTTTGGGTTAAAAATGATCATATTTCACCCAATGACTACAACCCCAATAACGTTGCGCCACCGGAGAAAAAGCTGCTGCTGAAGTCCCTCGAAGCTGACGGGTTTACGCAGCCCATTGTAGTGGTTCACTCAACGGCTGAAGAATACGAAATTGTCGACGGTTTCCACCGCCACGAGTTAGGTAAAGCCAAAGCCTCACTGAGGCCCAGGCTGAAAGGATATCTGCCGGTTGCCTGTTTAGAACGCGAACGCCATGAGCGTATGGCGGCAACCATTCGCCACAACCGCGCTCGCGGGCGTCATCAAATCCACGCCATGTCCGAGATTGTCCGCGAGCTATCGCAACTGGGCTGGAGTGAAGAAAGAATTGGCAAGGATCTTGGTATGGACAGCGACGAGGTGTTACGCCTGAAGCAAATCAACGGCCTGCAAGCGTTGTTTGCTGACCGTCGATTCTCCAAAGCCTGGACTGTGAAATAGCTACAACGAAACCAGACGCTCGGCTGCCGCTAACAGCGTCGATTCTTGCTTGGCAAAACAGAGGCGAATCAGTTTATGCGGGAAAGGATCGGCGCAGAACACCGACAGCGGAATTGCCGCAACGCCCACTTCAGTGGTCAGCCACTGGCAAAACTCCACGTCGTTAAGCGAGGAAACGGCGCTGTAATCGACCAGTAAAAAGTATGTGCCTTCACACGGCAGAATTTCCAGTCGGCTGTCACGCAGCGCGTTCACTAACACGTCGCGTTTTTTCTGATAAAACGCGGGCAGTTCGCGATAGTGTGCCGGATCTTCTCGTAGCATATCCGCCAGTGCGAGCTGAGCCGGCGTGTTGACGGAAAACGTCAGATACTGGTGAACTTTTCGTAGCTCAGCGCTAATGGCGGCTGGCGCAACGCAGTATCCGACCTTCCAGCCAGTCATATGGTAGGTCTTACCAAACGATGAAACAGCAACAGCGCGTTCCCGCAGCTCTGAATGTGCCAGCACGCTGGCATGCCCCTGTTTGGCGAAACAGATATGCTCATAAACTTCGTCGCTGATGACAAAGATCTCGCGTTCTTTAATCGCCTGCCACAGCGCGTTAAAATCGGCGTGATGCCACACAGTGGCTGAAGGGTTATGTGGCGTGTTCAGGATAACCAAGCGGGTACGGTCGCTGAGTAAGGCACCAAACGCCTGCCAGTCGACGCGAAAAGCCGGTGGTTGCAGGGCGATACGTTTAACCACACCGCCGGATAATTCAACCGCAGGCGCATAGCTGTCGTAGCTCGGGTCGAAACAAATCACCTCATCACCTGGGCGCACCAGCGCAGTGATCGCGGCATACAATGCTTCCGTTGCCCCCGCCGTGATAGTCACTTCACTATTCGCGTCAGGTTTATAGCCGTACAGGTCTGCCGTTTTATCCGCGATGGCTTCGCGCAGCGGCTGCACGCCCGTCATCGGCGCATACTGGTTTGCGCCATGCGCGACGTGATACGCCAGACGCTCTTGCAAAAAGAGTGGACCGTCAAAATCAGGAAACCCCTGCGAGAGGTTAATGGCCTGATGCTGCTGAGCCAGCGCACTCATTTGCGTGAAGATAGTGGTGCCCAGATTAGGCAGTTTGCTTTGCGGAATCAGCGGGTTATTACTCATTATTGTTATCCCAGCGTGTGATGTTGTGGTTGAAGCCACTATAGCACGATGCTAGTATTTGGCAATCAAGACGTTCAGACGTCTATATAAAAATAACCTGCCTGGACAGGACAGCCAAAAGGACAACACAACATGAGTAATACCGAAATTCGCGTCGTCACCGGCCCAGCCAACTATTTTTCCCATCCTGGCAGCCTGTCGAGACTGAACGATTTTTTCACTGCCGACCAACTTTCACGCGCCGTGTGGGTTTATGGTGAACGCGCCATCGAAGCGGCCCGCCCTTACCTGCCAGAGGCTTTTCATCTTGCCGAGGCTAAACGCCTGCTGTTTACGGGACATTGCAGCGAAACCGATGTTGCCCAACTGGCAAAAGAGTCGGGAGAGGATCGCAGTGTGGTGATTGGCGTGGGTGGCGGTACATTGCTCGACACCGCTAAAGCGTTGGCCCGTCGTCTGGATCTGCCGTTTGTCGGTATCCCTACTATCGCGGCGACCTGCGCTGCCTGGACGCCGCTCTCCGTCTGGTATAACGATGCGGGCCAGGCACTACATTTCGAAATTTTCCCTGACGCGAACTTCCTCGTGCTGGTCGAACCCGGGATCGTTCTCAATGCGCCAGAAGAATACTTACTGGCGGGGATCGGCGACACGCTGGCAAAGTGGTATGAAGCCGTCGTGCTCGCACCTCAGCCGGAAACACTGCCATTGACAGTACGTCTGGGTATTCAAGCCGCGCAGACCATCCGCGACGTCCTGCTGGAAAGCAGCGAGCAGGCGCTGGCAGACAAACAACAAGGCACGCTAAGCCGCACGTTTTGCGATGTGGTAGATGCGATTATTGCCGGAGGCGGCATGGTTGGTGGTCTGGGCGAGCGCTACACACGCGTGGCGGCAGCGCATTCTGTTCACAATGGCCTGACCGTCCTCCCACAAACCGAGAAGTTTTTACACGGCACCAAAGTGGCGTACGGCATCCTGGTGCAGAGCGCGCTGCTGGGACAAGATGACGTGCTGGCGCAGTTAATTACCGCTTATCAGCGATTCAACCTGCCAACCCGATTAGCTCAACTGGAAGTGAACATCAATAACCGCGCCGAAATCGACAAAGTGATTGCGCACACTCTGCGCCCGGTGGAGTCCATTCACGCCCTGCCGGTAACGTTAACGCCGGAGACACTGCGTGCAGCATTCGAAAAGGTAGAGTCGTTTACGGTGTGATTATGGTGCGGGTTGCCTGATGGCGGCTTCGCCTTATCAGGCCTACGGTCAGAGCATTGTGGTAGGCCGGATAAGCATCAACGCCATCCGGCAAAAAATCAACAGCACTTCGCGCCACCTTTCCCGCCATATCGTGCATCCTGGCGCTCACGGAAAAATTCTTCGTAGGTCATTGGCGTCTGGTCCGGATGCGTGACGCGCATATGTTCAACATAGTTGTCGTAATCCGGCACACCTATCATTAATCGGGCGGTTTGACCTAAATACTTCCCGGCTTTGGCGAGTGTTTCAAACATAGTGTTTCCCTGTCGTACAAACGCCCTCCCCGTTCAGGAGAGGGCTCGTTGGTTAAGAGAATATTAGTGCGCGCCTTTCGCCTGCGCCACGATCTCTTCAACATTCTCAGGCATTGGCTCGTACGGTGTCTCTTTCGAAGTTGGTTTGTCTTCTTTCAATGCTGCCAGCGCAGTTTTGATGGAGAATAGACCCAGCACCACAACGACGACCATGAAGAAGATGGTGAGACCCGCATCCAGGCGGTTGTTAAACACCAGTTGCGTCAGCTGCGACTGGGTATACTGCGCCGGAATGTTACCGCTGTCGATCATTGCCTGGAACTTGTTGGCGATAGCCAGGAAGCCGATTTTCGCATCCGGGCTAAACGCTTTCTGCCAGCCAGCGGTCAGGGTACAAATCAGCAGCCAGGCCGTTGGGACCAGTGCCACCCACGCGTAGCGCTGGCGTTTCATCTTGAACAGCACCACAGCACAGAGCATCAACGCCATACCGGCGAGCATCTGGTTAGCGATACCAAACAGCGGCCACAGGGTATTAATACCACCCAGAGGATCCACCACGCCCTGGTGTAAGAAGTAACCCCAGGCCAGCACGCACAGCGCTGTAGCCAGCAGGTTTGCAGGCAGCGAATCGGTACGTTTCAGGCTCGGTGATACCACGCCCAGCAAGTCCTGCAGCATAAAGCGCGCGGCGCGTGTACCGGCATCTACCGCCGTCAGAATAAACAATGCTTCAAACAGAATGGCGAAGTGATACCAGAACGCCACATCCATCATGCCACCCAGCGCGCCGTGCAGAATGTACGCCATCCCGACGGCCAGCGTCGGCGCACCACCTGCGCGGGAGATGATGGATTGCTCACCCACTTCATTGGCGATTTGATGCAGGGTGTCTGGCGTAATGGCAAAGCCCCAACTGCTGACTACCTGTGCCGCAGAAGCCACTACGTCAACCGTGCCCGCAGGAGCCAGCACCGCCATCGGGCTGTTCATCGCAAAGTACACGCCCGGATCGATGATGCACGCGGAAACCAGCGCCATAATGGCGACAAAGGATTCCATCAGCATTCCGCCGTAGCCGATAAAGCAGGCCTGCCCTTCATTCGCCAGCATCTTCGGCGTGGTTCCGGAGGAGATCAGCGCATGGAAGCCAGAAACCGCACCACAGGCAATGGTAATAAACAGGAACGGGAACAAGTTACCGGTCCAGACCGGGCCAGTACCGTCAACAAACTTGGTCAGCGCTGGCATGGTCAGCGTCGGACGCATGATCAGAATCCCTACCGCCAGACCAACGATGGTGCCGATTTTCAGGAAGGTAGAGAGGTAATCACGCGGGGCCAGCAGCAGCCACACCGGCAGGACGGCGGCAACAAAACCGTAGCCCACCAGCATCCACGTCAGCTGTACGCCGGTAAAGTCAAAGTACGGTGCCCAGGTCGGGCTTTCAGCCACCCAGCCGCCGGAAATAATGGCAAACACCAGGAACACCAGACCGATGACCGACACTTCGCCAATGCGGCCCGGGCGCAGATAGCGCAGATAAATCCCCATGAAGATCGCCAGCGGGATGGTGAACGCCACGGTGTAGGTTCCCCACGGACTGTGGGTCAGCGCTTTCACGACGATCATCGCCAGTACTGCGAGAATAATCACCATGATCATAAAACAGGCCACCAGCGCAATAACGCCCGCCGTTGGACCCATCTCTTCTTTCACCAGTTCGCCAAGGGAACGACCATCGCGACGGGTAGAAACAAACAGCACCATGAAGTCCTGCACCGCACCCGCCAGTACCACCCCGGCGAGCAGCCAGATCATCCCCGGCAGATAGCCCATTTGCGCCGCCAGCACCGGTCCAACTAACGGACCCGCTCCGGCAATTGCCGCAAAATGGTGACCAAACAGTACTTTTTTATCGGTGGGAACATAATCCAGACCGTCGTTATGGCGCACGGCTGGCGTCATACGCGTCGGGTCAAGCGCCAGTACATTTTTCGCGATGTACAGGCCGTAGAAACGGTAAGCGATAAGGTAGACACAGACCGACGCCACGACTATCCACAACGCGTTGATCTGTTCACCACGATTTAATGCGATATAGCCGAGGGCAAATGCTCCCATAACGGAGAGCACTGTCCAGACGAGGTACTTCCCTGATTTGTTCATAGTTGTTATCCGTTGTCCGATCCAGAGAGATGTTACATTTTGTTTCTATAACATCTTTTTTGAATTTAACAACCTGACAACCATGCAAAGCAGATATATCACTGATTTTTTACATTGTATTGTTAACTTGATCACTATCAACGCAGAGACAACTGAAAAAATTGCGCAGTATGTGCCAACACCTCTATGTTTTATCCAATTCTCCTCTCAGCATGATGCTGAGCGTGCCACTTAATATTTTTATTATTAATAAGGATATTAATTAACAATATTAACCTGACTTTCTCAGCTTAACGGTTATTGCTCTTAGAGATTCAGACCATCCTGATTTTGTATGCAGTAAGTGCTTTATTTCACCTTAATCACCAATTTCAAAACAAAGAATATACCTGCAGCACCAGTTTTAATAACAAAATACCCCACATAAAAATAAAATTAATTCAGCAGAATTTTTCAGCGCCAGGTTGTTCAGGATGGCCGTATAAGGATATAAATTATGAATAAATGCTATCGCATCGTCTGGAATATCGCGAGAAATATGTTTGTGGTGACGTCAGAACTCTCGCTGGGCGATCAACGGGTTCGCGCAACCGTCGCAGGCCTGGTGTTATCGGCAGTTGGATTAACGGCAAATTGCGTTCATGCCAGCGACTACGGCCCGCTTAGCGGTGAAACCATCAACTTAAATGATGGCGATACCGTGACATCAGTCGATGGAACCACGGGTATCGAAAGTCTGTCCTCTGAGGGGCAAGGCGTACAGATTAATGGTAAAACCACCATTAACGTTACCGGTGATAGTGGTTCTATTGGGGTAAAACTTGATAACAGCGCCAATAATAATTTAGGTACCGGTACACAGATTAACGTTACAGACACAGGAACGGCGAAAGCAGCATCAACCACAGGTCTTTATATTAACAACACCAGTCCAGGCACAAATATAGACGCCGAGAATATATCAATTAACACCATCAGTAAAAAAGATGCTTACGGAATTAACGTTCATACAGAAAACACTACGCTGAACTTCGGCAACAAGAGTAAAATTATCACCGAATCCCAAAATGGTAATGCGACGGGTGTCTATTTCTATGACGACAATAATACGTTAACCATGAACGCTGGATTAATCCAGGTTAACACCGATGCAACCGGTAAGGCTGTAGGTATCGACACATACTGGGCAAATGGTACCACGCTCAATTTTGGGGATGACAGCCGCATAGAATTAACCAGCGGCACAGCCGGCGGCAGCGCGCTCTATCTTGGAAAAAACCCCCAGGTTAACGCGAACGGGCTGAACATTGATTTCACCGTATCAGAGACAGGAACAGGCACCACGATTTATGGTATCCAGGAGGGGCAATACAGCCAAATTAATCTGGGCAAGAACAGCGCAATTACGCTCTCAACGCCTGGAGGTACGGCATATGGACTTGTTTCTGGTTCACAAAGTTATTTTACGGCAGATAACCTTGATATCACCCTTTCCACCACCTCTACAGAGTCCGCAACCGGTACGGGTGCGAACATCAGCGGCAACGTGGATTTTGGCAATGATTCCACCATCACCGTGCACGGTTTCTCCGAAGGATACGGGATGATTGTTGAGGATTATTCGGCAACCAGTAAAGATGATACCATCGGAACAGTAAAGGCCAACCACCTCACCATTGACGTCACCGGCCAGAAGACGGAAGGGCTTCGAATAGAAGGCGGCGTGGTTGATTTAGGGTCAGACAGCGCCATTAGCGCAAACGGGACTGCATCAACAATTTACCTGACCGGCCGAGGATACAGTGAATTCAATGCCAGAAATCTGTCCGTCACGACCGCGCAGTCCACCGCTCTTACACTAATGAGCAGCATGCATGCCGCCGTCGCCAACATTGGTGAAGGCAGCAGCATTGATGGAAGAAATTCCACAGGCCACACGACCAACGGTATTGTGGCCAACACCCCTTACAGCGCACCGACAACCATAAATTTCAACGGTTCCGCAGAGCAGCGAAACACTATCTACGCGGTTAACGGCTATGGCGCATCAGCCCAATACAGTGGCGCGACGATCAATATATCCAATACGGATATCATCATGAGCGGTAAAAATCCTTACGGTCTTTGGGCCATCGGCGATGGGGATTTTACCCATGCAGGCATCATCAATGGTGAGAATCTGACCATTGATATGACCGGCGCTAACGGCAGTGGTTACGGCGTGGTGGTGCAAGAAGGCGGTATCGTGAATCTGACGGGCGATACCACCATCATCGCCGACGGCGGCGTTGCCATCTGGAACCCGAAAGTTTCCTCGGGCGGGAATGTTCTACCTGGCGGGACGGTAAGTGGCTCAGGAAAAATGACCATAACCGGCGACATCGTTAACAGCGGCTGGGGATATATCAACCTCAATATGGACGCGGGTTCTTATTTCGCCGGAGCAACCTCGGTTAATGAAAGCTTCAACGCTCAGGGGATTGATTCAATCCTCAATCTTAACCTTGCCGAGCAGAGCCAGTGGCGGGTTACCGATGATTCCACGCTCACGACGCTGACCAACGCAGGAACCCTTGAGCTGGCGGCAGACCACACAGCCGGAACTTACAGCACTGTGCATGCTGATGAGGTCACGCTGAAAGAAAGCAGTATTCTCAGCGTCGATTTAAGCGCCGCGGCGCTGGCCAGTCAGTCCGCTAACCCGCTAATTACCGGCGGACAGGTTAATCCAGGCGGCGATCTACACATCAGCAATTCGGGTAATGCGCTGGATCTCAACGCGCTGACCTCAAACAATCAACTGGCAGACATCGACACGGTTACGCTAATTGATGCCAACTCCGCAATCGTGAGCGATTTCGCTTCGATCTCAACCGATCCGGATACCCTGCCCGACTATATCGCGATTTCTGGTCAGGTTAATGCCCTTGATAATACCCAATATGAATTGGGCGTGGGGCTCAGTTGGTACGCCGGAGACTCCGCCGCGGTCTCTACGCCTGCACACGGTACGTTCACCCTGAACGCGGGCCAGGCATTTACCGTCAATGGGTTGCTTGCAGATACCTCACCCAACGCCACCACGGGATGGGACGGTAAAAGTCTGACCAAAAAAGGAGACGGCACGCTCACCCTTACCGCAAAGAATACCTGGAGCGGAATCACAGACATTCAGCAGGGAACGCTGTGGATGACTAGTTCTGGCGCTATTGGCTCTGAAGGGAGCAAGCAGAGCATCGATGTTGAAGCTGGAGCCACTCTCGGCGGTAACGGGGTAATCAACGGTGCTGTGAACAACGTCGGCCTGCTAAGCTTTGGTGATCGTACAACGCCAGATAGCCAGTTTATCGTTAATGGTAACGTAACCAATCAAGGTGTAATCCGCAGCAGTAGCACGACTCCCGGGAATGCGTTAATCATCAACGGCGACTACACGGGCAACGGCGGTCAGCTCTCACTTAACGCCAGTTTAGGCGATGATAATTCACCAACCGACCAGCTCATTGTCTCGGGTAATGTTAACGGCAGCACCACGCTCTACATCAATAATGTGGATGGCGTGGGTGCATATACCGATCAAGGTATCGAGATTGTCGACGTCGGAGGGATATCATCGGATGACGCATTTTCTCTTGGCAATCAGATTCAAATCGGGCTGTATGAGTATCGTCTGTATGAAGATAACGAAAGCTGGTATTTGCGTTCCAAAGCAGAAACGCCTGATGACCCGGATGATGACATCACCCCGATCGATCCTGACGACAGCGACGTGACACCTGTCGACCCTGACGACGGCGGCAGCGACGTGACACCGGTTGATCCTGATGACGGCGGCAGCGACGTGACACCTGTCGACCCTGACGACAGCGGCAGCGACGTAATCCCATCGAATCCACAATATCGCGCCGATATAGGCGCTTATCTGGGCAACCAGTGGCTGGCGCGTAGCCTGCAGATGCAAACGCTGTTCGATCGTGAAGGGAGCCAGTACCGCTCGGCCGAAGGAAGCGTCTGGGCGCGAATGAAAGGCGGAAAAACGGACACATCGGCTGTAAATGGCAATATCGACATGGACAGCGATTACACCCAGTTTCAGCTTGGCAGCGACCTTGCAACCTGGCGCGATGAACAACAAAGCATCACGTTTGGCCTGATGGCCAGTTACCTTGACGGCAGTACCGACAGCACCGGAAATCGCGGCGCGGATGGCAGTCAGTTTACAGCCACAGGCGATATCGACGGTTACAATCTTGGCGCGTATGCCACCTGGTTCTCTGATGCCCGGCAACATCGCGGCTGGTATGTTGATACGTGGTATCAGTATGGCTTCTACAATAACAGCGTCGAGAATGGCAATGCCGGTTCAACGCATTACGACTCCCTGGCTCACGCGATTTCGCTGGAAAGCGGTTATCGCTACGACATGAATATGAGCAGCGCTAACACAGTAAGCCTGACGCCACAGGCGCAGGTTATCTGGCAACGCTACGAGGCAGATAGCGTTGAGACAAATGGTACACGCATAGACGGGCAAAATGGCGATAGCTGGACCACACGTCTTGGTCTGCGAATTGATAGCCAGCTTTCATTCGGCGATGCAACCGTCCGGCCATTCGCAGAGATTAACTGGCTACACTCCACCGACGATCTGGCCGTATCATTTGATAACGCAACGGTAAAACAGGATCTTCCTGCCGATCGCAGCGAGCTAAAAGTGGGAATTCAGGCGAATCTCAATAGCCAGTGGAACGTCAGCGTCCAGGCGGCGGGTCAGAAAGGTAATAACGACTACCGCGATCTCAACGGGAGTTTTAATCTGCGCTATAGCTGGTAACTGGTGTCACGAAGCGCGTCTAAACGACGCGCTTATCTTCACCCCATCACAGCAGTGCCTAAACGACAGGTGCAACAGCGTCGTCCCTGTTCATCAAAGATAACGATTTCCCAGCTTTGGCTCTGACGCCCAAGGTGCAGCGGCTGGCAAACGCCGCGCACTTTCCCTTGCGATACCGCCCGATGATGCGTGGCGTTGAGTTCCGTCCCCACCACGCATTGCCCGTCGCGGGTCATCAGATAACCCGCCATTGAACCCAGCGTTTCCGCCAGGGCCGCGGATGCGCCGCCGTGCAGAAGGCCAAATGGCTGATGCGTGCGGCTATCCACCGGCATTTCGGCTTCCAGCACATCATCACCCAGCCGGGTATAGACCATGCCTAAATGCGCCACCATCGTGTTCTGACTGGTGGCATTGAGTTCATCCAGCGTTAAATGACGCTTCCAGATCATCGTCATGCCCCCAGCGTGGAACCGCCGTCCACCACGATATCCTGTAACGTAATGTGACTGGCCAGATCGGAAGCGAGGAATAAAATAGTGTTGGTGATCTCTTGCGGCCGGGCGATTTTCCCCAGCGGAATCCCGAGTTTAAACTGTTCGCCAAATCCACGAATGCGCTGTTGCTCCGCGTCATCGCTAACCCACAGCGTGCGCTGCATATCGGTGTCGGTCGAGCCTGGCGACACCACATTACAGCGCACACCGCTGCCCGCCAGTTCAAGTCCGACGGTCAGCGCCAGGCTTTTCAACGCGGCTTTTGACGCGCCGTAAGCACTCATGCCGATACGCGGCGTGTGCGCCGCATCCGACGCGACGGTCACGATCGCCCCGCCCTGCTGGCGACGAAACTGCGCCATCGTCTGCTGAAACAGATTGAACGCCCCGCCAACGTTAACCGCAAACGTCTGCTGCCACTCCTCAGCGCTCAACGCATCGGTGGCCCCCATACGCAAAATACCTGCGGCATTGACCAACACATCTAAACGCTCGCGCGCTTTGAGGACGCGCTGGCACACTTCAGCTACTTGTCCGGCATTCGCCACATCCAGCACTTCGGTCGCAAACGGGTAGTTATCCTGAGGAAATTCGCGATCGAATCCTGTCACCTCAGCACCTGCATTCGCAAATGCCAGCGCCGTGGTGTAGCCAATCCCTTTACCCGCGCCGGTTACCCAGACGGTTTTCCCGGCAAAATCAAATCCAGCCATTACTTCACCTCGCGGGAGAGCAGCGCCCACCATGCGTCAATGGTCGGTTTTTTCGCCAGCATCACGAAATCAATGTCACCATGAACCTTACGCCAGCGCGCCGCCAGCGCCATCATGCGCACGGAATCCAGCCCGTAGTCGATCAGGTTTTCGTCATCCATCGGCTCTTCAGACTCATCCAGCAACGGCAGAATAACGCTGCGCAACGCATCTTTACTGGTCGGGACCGGTGTCGGCAATAATTCCTGGGTCATTACCACACGCCCGGAACGTCCCGCCACGTATTTCAGCGACATCAGGTGTTCGTCACGGCTAAAGTCCGCCAGCGCATCGGCAACCATAAACGGCTTGATGTCACGCATGAAGGCGTCCGTTGCGGTGGTCATACAGCCGATATGCGCATACACCCCGGTAATGATCAGTTGATTACGCCCGGTTTCCTTGAGCATCTGTTCCAGCGGGGAACGATGAAATGCGCTATAACGCCATTTCACCAGAATGGTATCCGCTTCATCCGGCGCCAGCGCCTCAACGATCTTTTGTTGTTCCGGGGAACGCGTCAGGCCCGGTCCCCACATATCATTGAGCAGAGCGCGGTCTTCATCACTCTGTTCTTTCGGCTGAGCGGTGTAATACACCGGAATGTTATGCTCTTTGCAGTACTGGCGCAGCGCGGCGATGTTCGCGACGACCTGCTCCATCATCGGGCAGTTATCGCCCCAAAAGCCGATAAAATAATCCTGCATGTCGTGGATCAGCAGCGCGGCGCGTTCAGGGTCAAATGCCCAGTCGACTTTGTTCACCGGAACATCGAGCGCCGTTGGTAGCGCATAAGCCTGCAGTTTAGGAATTGCCATTTCTATTTCTCCTTCAGGCCAGTGAACGTGATGCCAGCCACTGACGTAATTGTTTTTTATCTACCTTCCCCACTGGAGTCAGCGGTAATGACTCAACGCACTCAACACGATCGGGTAATTTGAATTCCGCTATGCCCTGTTCGCGTAGAAAACGGCGCACCTGCACCGCGCGCAGCGGCTCTTTCACCACCAGCCAGGCACAGCTTTTCTCACCCATCAGTTCGTCTTCCATACTGACCAGCGCGGCATGGATAACCATTGGATGGCGCAGTAGCAGGTTTTCAATCTCTTCAGCGGCGATCTTCTCCCCACCGCGATTGATCTGATCCTTTTCACGCCCCTGAACGGTGATGTAACCATCCGGATCGATAGCGATCAGATCGCCGGAACAGTAAAAGCCGTTGGCGTCAAAGGCGCTGGCATTATGCTCAGGACTTTTGAAATAACCGCGGAAGGTGTACGGACCACGCGTCATCAGGCGTCCGGTCTCTCCCTGGGCTAAAGGGTTGCCGTCAGCGTCTGCTACCCAGACTTCATCATCGGGACACATCGGGCGACCCTGGGTATTGATGATGCGCTCAGGACTGTCGTCCAGACGGGTATAGTTCACCAGCCCTTCCGCCATGCCAAAGACCTGCTGCAACTGGCAGCCAATCTCGGCTGGAATACGTGCCGCAAGCGTGGCAGAAAGTCTCGCGCCACCGACCTGAAGCAGTTTCAGCGAAGCCAGTTGCGCATTACTGCCCCACTCCGCAATCGCCTGCAACCACAGGCTCACTGCAGGTGGCACCAGCGCCGTGACGTTAACCTGATGCTGTTCAATCAGCGGGAAACACAGAGTGGCACTCGGGTCAGCCGCCAGCACCACGGTGCCGCCAGCCAGGAATACGCCCAGCGCGCCTGGCGAACTCATGGCGTAGTTATGCGCCGCCGGGATTGCGCATAAATAACGCGTTTCCCCGGTGAAGCGGCAAACCTCATTGCTGCGACGCACGCTGTAGTAGTAATCGTTATGAGTGCGAGGAATCAGCTTTGGCGTCCCGGTCGTCCCGCCAGAAAGCTGGAAGTACGCCACCTCATCAGCAGGCGATGGCGTGGCGGAAAAATCTGTCACAGGCTGGTTTATCGCCGTTTGCAGATTGTGTTCACCTTCATCATTACGCAGTAACACCACGCGCACTGAATTGTGTTCGGCCACAAAAGCGTTAAGAAAATCGTCGCCGCTAAACAGCGTATGCTGGCGATCGGCAATCAGCAGTGCCGGCTCAATCTGTTTGGCATAGGCGTTGAGTTCGTTACGCTGATGGCTGAACAGCGCCAGCACTGGAGCTACGCCCAGCTTGAGCAGCGCAAAGAAGGTGATATACAGCTCAGCCACATTGCCCAGTTGTACCAGCGCGGTTTCGCCGGGTTTGATCCCCTGGCAACGCAAACTGCAGGCAAGATTGTCAGCGACCTGATTCAGCTGGCGATAGCTCAGATGGCATTCACCATCAATAATCGCCGTATGGTCGCTGTCGGCGTGACGGGTCAGAATGTCGGTCAGCGGCAAATCCTGCCAGTAACCTTTTTCACGATACCTGCGGGCAAACTCTTCCGGCCAGCGGGTGAAAGGAATACTCATTATTGCTCCTTAAAGCCAGTCCACAAGGCTCTTAATGCAGTCCAAAAACATTCAACATCGTGGAGAGCTTGGCCCCCGTTTCACGCCATTCCGCAACCGGGGAAGAGGCTGGAACAATTCCTGCTCCGGCAAAGAAACGTACCTGATTGCGCAGCAGCTTCGCACAGCGGATCGTCACTACCCACTCACCGTTACCTTCGGCATCACACCAGCCGACAATGCCGCCGAACAGTTCTCGATCGAACGGCTCCAGCTCGGCAATAAACTTGCGCGCAACATGATGTGGGAAGCCGCTTAGCGCAGGCGTCGGATGCAGCAGGCACGCCAGCGTCAGGGCGTTTTCCTGCGGGTTGGCTTTACCTTCAAACGGCGTGCCGAGGTGCCAGAGCGTCGGCGTGGTAACCAGCTGCGGAGAAGAAGGCAGTTGCAATTCACGGCTGCGATCGCGCAATACCATTTTCATCGCCTGCGTCACAAGTTCGTGCTCATGGCGGTCCTTCTCAGACGCCAGCAGGCGGATCCCTGCTTCGCGATCCAGCACATCATCAGGCTGGCGACGTGCAGAGCCCGCCAGCGGCAGAGAACTGAAACGATCGCCTTCTTTGCGCAGTAGCAGTTCCGGACTGGCACCAATCAATACGCCGCCGTCTTCAATCGGTACATGGAAGTTGTAGCTCGCTGGATTTTGCGCCACCAGACGCTCCAGCAGCGCACCGCTGTCAATGTTGGCATCGGCGGTGATATCGATCAGGCGTGACAACACCACTTTGTCGACTTCCGGAGTGGACGTCAGCGCAGCCGCCCGGGCGACCATATCTTCAAAAAAGTCCTGTTCCGGGATCGATTTACGTTCAACGACGTTCAGCGACTGATGCGCGGTAAAGTAACGTGATGATTGCTGCTTCGCCGTACGAGAGAAGCTCTGCCATGATTGGGGAATAAACAGCGATGATGGCTGGCGGGTATCAAAGGGAATCGCCCCGACCATGACAGGGTTCGCGATGCCCTGCGATTTGGCATCAGCAAACAGTGCGTTCATTTTCTGTTGGAAAGGGCTGTCTGGCGAATCGCCATCAATTGCCGGTTCCGCATAGCGGGCGAAGCATCCTGACGTCGTAAAACTACGGTACGGCGACATAAAGAAAAAACTGTCGGGAGCGAGCGTCGGCATAGTCTGCGTTTTTTCCTCGGCCAGTGACGTATCCATATCATCCTCCAAAAATGATAAAGGCTCTAATAATGATTATCATTTATATTTTCGGTCGCTAACCTAAAAGTAAAGCGGCGGTATGTCAACTCTTGCGGTAGCACAATGTGCGACTTTGGCTTGCATCCTTGCTCGCTAACAATGAAAATGAGAAGCATTACTCATGCTGATAACAGGAAGCCGATTCGTGAGTCTCCCCTCTTTTTGCCGCACCGTGCTCTTACTGGCAGGTTTATCTCTTTCAGGAATTTCTTCAGGTCACGCCGCCGACTGGCCGCGTCAGGTTACTGACAGCCGCGGCACGCATACGCTGGAGCATAAGCCGCAGCGAATTGTCTCCACCAGCGTGACCCTCACCGGCTCGCTGCTGGCGATTGATGCCCCGGTCATTGCCAGCGGTGCCACTACGCCGAACAATCGCATCGGCGATGCGCAGGGCTTTTTACGTCAGTGGAGCGAAGTAGCAAAAGAACGCAAACTGAGCCGCCTGTATATCGGCGAACCGAGCGCCGAGGCCGTCGCAGCTCAAATGCCGGATCTGATTCTGGTAAGCGCTACTGGGGGAGATTCTGCCCTCGCGCTATACGATCAGCTGTCCACCATTGCGCCAACGCTCATCATTAATTACGACGATAAAAGCTGGCAGTCGCTGCTGACCCAGTTAGGTGAAATTACCGGTCAGGAGCAACAGGCAGCTGCGCGAATTGCCGAGTTTGATAAGCAACTTCAGGCGGTTAAGCAACATATTACCCTGCCACCACAGCCGGTCAGCGCGCTGGTATATACCGCCGCGGCGCACAGCGCCAACCTGTGGACGCCTGAGTCAGCGCAAGGCAAGCTGATGGAGCAGTTAGGGTTCACGCTGGCAACGCTGCCTGCCAACTTGCACACCAGCCAGAGTCAGGGCAAACGCCACGATATCATCCAGCTTGGCGGTGAGAACCTGGCGGCAGGCCTGAACGGCGAAGCGCTGTTCCTGTTTGCTGGCGACAGCAAAGATGCCGACGCTATTTACGCCAATCCGCTTCTGGCGCATCTGCCAGCCGTGCAGAATAAACGCGTTTACGCCCTGGGTACGGAAACCTTCCGTCTCGACTACTACAGCGCCACGCTGCTGCTGCAACGTCTGTCGGCTCTGTTTTAATGTTCAGCGCCGGATGCGGCTCACGCCTTATCCGGCCTACAAACTATAGAGCACAACGCGATCAGACATTCACGGGGACCTGCCGGAATCGGCGCACTTCTCCCAACAGCAGCAGCAGTAACAGACCGACAATCACCAGCCCAAATCCACTCACGCTTGCCGAAGCAACCGGCGTCATCATCGCGCCCAGACCACCTAACAACGCCGCGCCAATCGCATCGCCGGTGACGTTTTGCGCCGTCCACAAACCGTTAATTCGCCCGAGCATCGCTTCCGGCGTCTGCGTCTGTAACAGGGTGTACTGCAACAAAGAGCTGACCGCGCTCAACCAGCCAAACAGCGCCAGACAAACCACACCAAGCTGCCAGACGGGCATCAAGCCAAACAGGCCGATAGCCAGAAATGAAGCCACGGTCGATGCCAGCATAATCAGTCCCGGGCGAACGCTGTGCGCCAGTTGTCCGCTGGTCAATGCGCCCACGGCTGCCCCCAGCGGAATAGCCGCATACAACAGGCCAATTTGCGCACTCGACATGTGCCAGTTAATCGCCAACGCCGGATACAGCACACGCACGGCGCTCGCCATGGTTAACAGACCACCGAGCAGCGCAATGCCGCCAATCAGCGGGCTGGCAAGCAGAAAGCGAAATGCTGCCAGCAGCGATTTCAGCGGATGCTCGCGCGGCTGCGGCGGAGGCGGCAACGCAGGAAGGCTCAGCAGCGGTAGTAAGGTAATGAAGGTTCCCGCCGCCGCCAGTCCGTAGTTCCAGGCCACGCCGCCAGTCGCGAGCAGCACCCCGCCAAGCATCGGTGAAATTACCGATCCCAGACGCACCGTCAGCATGGTAATCGCCCCAGCCTGCATCAAATTCTCGCGCCCAACCAGCGCTGGCGTCGCAGCCAGCAATGCGGTCACGCCCAGAGAGGCAAAGAAACCATCCCATAAGCCAAGCAGATAAATCGCCAGCAACGACGGTTCGGGCAGCAGCGCATTCAGACACAGGCCAATAAAGCCAATACCACAGGTTCCACGCGCCAGCAGGATCACTTTTTTACGCTCATAGCGGTCGGCCAGCACTCCGCCCACCATCAGGCCAATAAACATTGCGCTACCGGTCAACGTCACCGACAAACCCACCTGCCAGGTCGACTGGGTCATCATCTGGATCTGTACCGGAACCGCCACGCCGAGTAGCCCCAGAGAGACAATGGAAATAAAACGGGCGAGGAAGACAGCGCGAAATGCTGGGTGGGTCTTTAACAGGCTGAGATTGAGCAGCCAGGATTGTCGATTCATTACAGAGCCTTACCAGGTACTTTTTCAATATCCATTCGATGGCTGCACATGCTAACATATCCAAATAAGATCGATAACGATAATTACTATCATTATCAGGGAAGTTGATATGTCATGCTCTGTTTCCGCGACACGCGCCTTCGCCGTGCCCGGACTATTGTTATTACTTGTTCTCACCACGGTATTAAGTCTGGTTATTGGCGCCAAGTCGCTACCTGCCTCCGTGGTGTTGGATGCGCTCACCGGCAGTTGTCAAAGTGCTGATTGCACCATCGTGCTGGACGCGCGCTTGCCGCGCACTCTGGCGGGGCTGCTCGCCGGTGGTGCGCTGGGCCTGGCTGGCGCACTAATGCAAACGCTCACGCGTAACCCTCTCGCCGATCCCGGCATTCTGGGTGTCAACTCCGGCGCCAGCTTCGCTATTGTGCTGGGGGCCGCGCTGTTCGGCTTTTCCTCTGCGCAAGAACAGCTGCTGATGGCCTTTTGCGGTGCGCTGGCTGCATCGCTGATCGTAGCTTTTACCGGTAGTCAGGGCGGCGGGCAGTTAAGCCCGGTACGTCTGACCCTGGCGGGCGTCGCGCTGGGCGCGGTGCTGGAAGGATTATCCACCGGCATCGCCCTGCTCAACCCGGACGTTTACGATCAGCTGCGTTTCTGGCAAGCCGGCTCACTGGATATCCGCAGCCTGCAAACGCTGAAAGTTGTGCTGGTACCGGTACTGATTGCCGCGGCTGTCGCACTGTTTCTCAGTCGCGCTCTGAATAGCCTGAGTCTCGGCAGCGACACCGCTACCGCGCTTGGCAGTAAAGTCGCTCGCACGCAATTTATTGGCCTGCTGGTTATTACCGTACTGTGCGGCAGTGCGACCGCGATTGTTGGTCCTATCGCCTTTATCGGCCTAATGATGCCGCACATGGCGCGCTGGCTGGTGGGGGCGGATCACCGCTGGTCACTGCCCGTAACCCTACTGGCAACGCCTTCTCTGTTACTGATTGCCGATATAATCGGTCGCCTGATTGTCCCCGGCGAGCTGCGCGTGTCGGTAGTCAGTGCGTTTATCGGTGCACCGGTGCTTATCTTTCTGGTACGCCGTAAATCGCGCGGAGGTGGCGCATGATGCACCTCTCCCGCCGCCTGATAATCAGCAGCCTGCTGCTGGTTGCAGGTTGTCTCGTCATTGGTTTGTGGAGCCTGCGTAGCGGCGTTGTTACGCTGGAAACCCAGCAAATTATTGCCGCCTTGCTCGGCGATGCGCCGCGCAGTATTACGCTGGTGGTAACCGAATGGCGTTTGCCACGCGTGCTCATGGCGCTATTGATTGGCGCGGCTCTCGGTGTGAGCGGCGCAGTATTTCAGTCACTGATGCGTAACCCGCTGGGTAGCCCGGATGTGATGGGTTTCAATACCGGAGCCTGGAGCGGTGTGCTGGTGGCAATGGTGCTGTTCGGACAGCATCTCACCGCTATCGCGCTGGCGGCCATGCTGGGTGGGATTCTGACTTCTCTGGTGGTCTGGGCACTCGCTTGGCGCAATGGGATCGACACCTTCCGGCTGATTATTATTGGTATCGGCATTCGCGCCATGCTGGTGGCGTTCAACACCTGGCTACTGCTGAAAGCATCATTAGAAACCGCGCTGACGGCTGGGCTGTGGAACGCCGGATCGCTCAATGGCCTGACCTGGGCCAAAACCTGGCCTTCTGCCCCGCTGATTATCATCATGCTGGTGTGCGCCGCGCTGCTGGTACGCCGGATGCGCTTACTGGAAATGGGTGATGACAGCGCCTGTGCGCTTGGCGTCAGCGTTGAGCGCTCACGTCTGATGATGATGCTGGTTGCGGTGGTACTGACCGCTGCCGCCACCGCGCTGGCCGGTCCTATCTCGTTTATTGCTCTTGTCGCGCCGCATATCGCGCGACGTATAAGCGGTACATCGCGCTGGGGATTAACCCTGTCGGCGCTGTGCGGCGCGTTGCTGTTGCTGATGGCGGATTTATGCGCCCAACAGCTGTTTATGCCTTATCAGCTTCCGGTGGGCGTTGTCACCGTAAGCCTCGGCGGTATTTATCTTATCGTCTTGTTAATTCAGGAGTCCCGCAAAAAATGATCGAATCAGTAGCCCGTTTGCGTGGCGACCAGTTAACGTTGGGTTATGGCAAGTTTACCGTGGCGGAAAACCTCAATGTGTCGATTCCCGACGGCCATTTCACCGCGATTATCGGGCCAAACGGCTGCGGGAAATCAACACTACTGCGCACGCTGAGTCGTCTGATGACGCCCGTGCACGGCAAGGTCTGGCTCGACGGCGAGCATATTCAGCACTATGCCAGCAAAGAAGTCGCCCGCAGAATAGGTTTGCTGGCGCAAAACGCCACCACGCCGGGGGATATTACGGTACAGGAGCTGGTTGCCCGCGGACGCTACCCACACCAGCCGCTGTTTACCCGCTGGCGGCAAGAGGATGAAATTGCGGTCTCAAACGCCATGCAGGCGACGGGTATCACCCACCTGGCATCACAAAGTGTGGATACCCTTTCCGGCGGACAACGTCAGCGTGCATGGATTGCGATGGTGCTGGCGCAGGAAACGTCGATTATGCTGCTCGATGAACCCACCACCTGGCTGGATATCAGTCATCAGATCGATCTGCTGGAACTGCTGAGTGAGCTAAACCGGGAAAAAGGTTACACGCTGGCCGCCGTTTTGCACGACCTGAATCAGGCCTGTCGCTATGCAACACACCTGATCGCGCTGCGTGACGGAAAAATTATTGCCGAGGGTGCACCGAAGGAGATCGTCACCGCGCAGCTTATTGAAAAAATCTATGGACTGCGCTGTATGATTATCGACGATCCGGTTGCCGGGACGCCGTTAGTGGTGCCGCTTGGACGCAACAAATAACACGCGTTACAGTATGGCGGCCAGCTTGCCGCCATACGACAATTCATCACACCAGTTGCTGATCAATAAACGTCATTTTTTGCTTACGCGACATCATGGCATGGTTCAACAGAACACCACCACACGCCACCATTCCCCCCAGTAATGCGGCCAGAATAACGATCATTGATTTAGCCGGACCGTCTTTTTTCACCGGCAGCGAAGGTGAAAGTTGATATTTAAACGGCGTAAATGTTACGTCACCCACATTCATCGCTAACAGTTGCTCAACGTGGTACTGGCGATTACGTAATTCACCGTTAATTTCAGCAACATCCGTTACTGATTTTTCTATTTCTAATTTACGTTCGATGCCGTCAGCACCCAGTGAAATAGAGAAATCAGGGTCATCCTTCACCGCCTGGCCATTACTGTAGACCGGCTTTTTAATCCCGGCGGCATTGGCGATCTCCAGCGAGTAGTTCAGTCGCTGGATATTTGCTTCCAACTGGTTTTTGAGCCTGACGCGATCCATCTCCAGTCTTTCTTTTTCATAACTGGTTTTGATGGACAATTTATTGCGAATATCTTCCAGCGTTTCTTTCACCACAAGGGCAGAAATATACTGGATATATCCCTTCAGCACTGACTGGGCTTCTTCGGCCTGAGGTGCGGTAAAACTCAGTGTCCATGAGGTATACAGCGAAGTTTCGTTCTTCTTACCCAGGTTAGTATCAACCGCTTTCATTTTCTCACTGAGCCTGACAATTGCCTGATGCAACTCCATTTCGTCGATATCAGCACCTTTCAATTGATCCATTACGTAAGGCGAAGAGCGCAGATATTCTTCTAACAATGACGGCGACTGGAATTTTTTGATAAACAGGTTAAACACATCACCACGGCTAACGCTAATATCCATATCCAGCACGCGCAATTTGGTCAGCGTATTCTCTAATCCCTGCCATTGAACCGCTTCCGCCGGCGTCACGATGGCCTGACTGGTCCATTTTTGTGGCAGCAGAAAAGAGACCAGAATACCCACACAAGCAAAGGCGAAAACGGTCGCTATAATTTTCGTTCTTGCACGCCATAAGATTTCGATTAGATTCACTAAATCGATTTCATTTGCGTTTGCCGTTGGCTGAGGATACCCAGTAAATTCCGAAACGTTATCTTGCTTTATATTTAATGATGACATGTTGCGTGACCTGAAAACTTTCCTAAAAGAAAAACATTCCTGTGGGAGAAGTCTACCAGCTAGTCAGAATTATCCGAAACAATCTTTGTGCTTGTCGCCCTACCAAAAATTATATTCGGAATTTATTCACCCCTTTCATCACCTTGTATTGCATAAAAAAGAACAATTCCATAACATATTATTTACATTATGGAATTGTTCGATCACCGCGATAGCAATATTCGTCTTGTTACACAGATTTATTAATCAGTGCATTTATTACAGGCCCTATCGCCTCAAATGAGGCAGGGGAAATAATATCAACATGCGCGCAATCCTGGCGGTAAACATCCAGACTGGATATCCACGGTAACCAGCTGCGTTCAGGACTGACACCCGGTACTAACGTGCGCTCAGCAACGAACAGCGTAGCGTGACCTGCAAACGGCACGCTGTGTGCCGTGGTGAGCAGGCGAACCGCATCGGCGTAGTTGCCTTCGATTGCGTTAAATAAAGCCTCTGACGCATTCCCCTGCTGCGCCGCCAGAAACGCTTCGCGTTCACGCTCGATCTCCGCCAGTACCGCTGGATCCAACCCATTGGCCTCTTTTTCTTGCCAGTTTTGCGTTTCTGGCGGCCAGGTATCCAACAGCCCGAGGAATGCAACCGTCTCTCCTCTGGCAAGTAAGCGTGCGGCGATCCCCTGTGCCAGCGTCCCACCCAGCGAATAACCTAATAAATAGTAAGGTCCGTGAGGCTGTTGACTGAGCAACGTTGCCAGATGATGTTCGCATACCGCGTCGAGGTTTTCCGCCGTCTGCATAGGCCCATCCGGTCGTGGCGACTGAAGACCTATAATCGACCACTGCGGGCTGAGATATCGCGACAGCACGCTAAACTGCCAGGCAAAACCCGACGCCGGATGGAAACAGAACAGCGTTGGGCCGTGACTTTCACGAAGCGGCAGCAGTGCCTCAAATCCCATATGTTGCGACTGCTCATCATCAGTGCTCTCCAGTAGAGCACTCAGTTGTTCAACGGTAGAGGCCACCATAATCTGCCCCGGCGTCACCTGACGCTCAAAAACCCGGCTCAACTGTGCCGCCAGCTTCATCGCCAGCAACGAATGTCCGCCAAGCGCAAAGAAGTCTGCCGCCACGTCATTCACCTCGCAATTCAGCAAAGCCGCAAAAGACTGCGCGATGGTGGTTTCAGTCCCTGCTCGCGGTGCGCGCCCGGAAGTACGCGACGTCAACTGCGGCATCGGCAGCGCTTTACGATCCAGTTTACCGTTCGCGCTAAGCGGTAGCTCCGCCAGCTGCAACAAAACCGTCGGCACCATATGCGCAGGCAGTTTTTCACGCAGCTTTTCCCGCAACGCGGACGTATCCAGCGGTAAACCCGATTGTGACACCAGATACCCCACCAGTTGACGCGCATCGCCGCCTGTCGCCGCCGCCTGGTTGAATACGCAGGCGTGGGCAACGGCATGCTCGACATCAGGCAACTGCTGCATCACCCGGTCAATCTCGCCGAGCTCAATGCGTTGTCCGCGAATTTTAAGCTGGTCATCGCTGCGCCCGAGGTATTCCACCGCGCCATTTTCCAGCCAGCGAGCCACATCCCCGGTACGGTACATGCGTTCGCCAACGTTAAACGGATCGGCGATAAAGCGGCTTGCTGTCAGATCCGGACGGCCCAGATAACCTTGCGCCAGTTGGATCCCCGTCAGATATAAATCACCAGCCACGCCGAAAGGCACCGGGCGCATCATGGCATCCAGGATACGTAAACCGGTATTCCATACCGGATAGCCAATCGGCACGCTGTTGCCGGTTACAGCAGCAAGGTCTTCCCCCCAGGCCGGATACCAGCTCACATCAACCGCTGCTTCCGTTGGTCCGTACAAATTGTGCAGTGGCGCATGAGTTAACTGTTCCCACTCACGGCATAAATCTGCAGGCAAGGCTTCGCCGCTGCAAAATACCCGTTTCAGCGAGGCACAACTCTCCCGCGCGGTTTCCGGCGTCAGTGAAGCGACAAAAGCGGCCAACATAGAGGGAACAAAGTGCGTGGTCGTCACCCCATATTGGGCAAAGAACTGCTGCATCGCCAGCGGATCGCGGTGCGCCTCAGGCTCTGCCATTACCAGCTTTGCCCCGGCAATAAACGGCCAGAAAAACTCCCATACCGAGACGTCAAAACTGCACGGTGTTTTCTGCGCCACCACATCATCCGCGGTCAGCGGATAGTGATTTTGCATCCACAGCAGACGGTTAACGATGGCGGTTTGCCCAACCATCACCCCTTTTGGTCTACCGGTAGAACCGGAAGTAAAAATGATATAGGCAGTATGATTGGGCTGAGATAGTGCCAGCGGAGCAGCATCTTCTGCTGGCAGGGGCGAGTCATAGCACAGACTTTCCAGCCCAGGAATATCGCTAAAGCGCGCCAGTTGCTCATTGGTCGCGATCAACAATTTTGGCTTCGCGTCTTCGAGCATCATCCGCAGGCGATCGTCCGGGTATCCGGTATCCAACGGCAGCCAGGCTGCACCGGCTTCAACGATACCGTGCAGCGCCAGCGTCAGGAACACGGAACGCGGTAATGCCACGGCGACGCTGTCGCCAGGCTTGACGCCGCGTGCACGCAAAAGGCTCGCCAGCGCCACGACCTGCTGGCGCATTTCGCGATAGCTAAACTGATAGCGGGCATCGGCCAACGCCGGGGCATCCGGCGTTTTATCGGCCTGCTGTACCACCAGCGCGCTCAGCGTAGTGGACGGGATCTCGACGGTGGTGTCATTAATCTTCGCCAGCCGCTCATGTTCTGTTGGCAACAGCATCCCGGCGTCGCCGCAGCATAGCGCCGGATTGTCGGCAAACTGCTCGATAAGCCCGATTAAACGCGAGGCATGCTGCGCCAGCGTTTCTGCATCGTAGCGCTGTTTATTGGCCAGGATTTCAATACTCAGCCCACCGTTTTCATCCGGGAATAACGCCAGTTCAAGATCGTTCACCGGCCCTGTCGCCAGCGTGTGGGTTTGCGCCTGAACGCCGGGAATATTCAGCTGATAGTCGAATATTTTCACGTTCAGCACCGGGCCAAACAGCGGCTCGGCACCGGCTGCACGCCCGCTGTCGCGAACGATTTGTTCGGCATCATAACGTTGATGCCGACGCATTTTCTTCAACTGTCCGGCCAGTCGTTGTGCAAGCGCAGGCAAGCTTTCTGCCGCATCCAGCCTCACACCAAATGGCAGTACGTTTAAAACCGGTCCAGTGGAGGTCAACGCCGCCGACCCCATGCGCCGCATAAAGATAAACCCGGCGGCATAATCCATTCGGCTGCATAAACGTCCCAGCCACAATGCCACCAGCACGAGGGCCAGATCCGCACGCTGAACATCAGGCATACGTGCCGCAAGCCGACGAAACGCCCCTTCAGGCGCGGTTAACTTCATACGAATAATATCCGCGCTGGCCGATCGTCCCGGCAACGGATTGTTCGACAGCGAAGCAGGAGGCGGGAGTTGCTTTCGCTGCTCGCTCCAGAAAGCGCCGTCTCGTTGCCAGGCATCGCTTTGACGGTACTGTTGATACTCTTCCACCACCTCGGCAAACGGCGTAAAAGGCGAGTCTGGCGTAGGCTCGCCGTGTAGCCATGCGCGATAAATTGCGGCTATCTGGCGGGTAATGGCCGGAAAACTGAAGCCATCGACCAGCAAATGATGGTAACGCTGATACCAATACCAACGCTTTTCTCCCACCTGTATAAGCAGGTGAAAAACCAGCGGTTTATTGCCATCAGCACGTATGTCCTGCTGCAGGTCTGCCTGCATCAACGCACGCGCCGCCTCATGTGGATTTGATTTTGCGCGCAGGTCGATAATTTCAGGTTGCGCAAAGGCGAGCGCAGAATCCACCCATTGCCAGACCTCACCGTTATCTTCGCTAAACCGCATCCGCAGGGTATCGGCCTGCTCCAGGCCCGCCACAACGGCTTTCGCCAGCAACGACGCGTCCAGTTCGCCAGTTAACTCTACGTAGTGCGCCACGCTCCACGCCGAGGGCAATGTGGAGAGTTTTTCCGCCATCCAGATCCCCGGCTGAGCCGCCACTAACGGTAAACGCTGAGTCATGGAGCCTCCTGCACATCGATGTAGTTCGCGGGCGTCAGCGTGGTCCAGTTTGCTTCCAGCCATTGTTGGCAGGCTTCCTGGGATTGAGGTTCGCAAGCAATTTGCCAGCCAGCAGGAAGCGAGCACTGCTGCGGCCAAAGGCTAAACTGACGCTGGGGATTTTGCAGAATGTAAAACTGGCCCTGCGGATTATCGAAGGGGTTACTGAATTCCATACTCAACTCCTGTCGTGGAACATCGTCCGGTTAAATCGTGTCGGTAAGCGGTTGCCAGAGCGTCATTAGCCCTTGCATCAGACCGCCGCGCCAGCAAAGCGCATCGTGTCCGCCATCAACCTGACGCCAGAAAATAGACTGTGGTGCAGAAGGTAACTGGGCATATAACGCCTGATTAGCGCGATAAATAATGGGCTCGCGGATCCCCGCTTCCAGGACAATACGCAGCCCCTGAGCGCTGACGGTCCCGGTCTTCAGTTGCTCGACGATCGCCCCGTCCTGATGACCACCACGATGCGGCCACCAGTAAGAGCCCGACTGGCTAAGCACACAGCCAAAGCGCGCGGGCCAGTTCAGCCCGGCATACAGCGATGACAACCCGCCAAAACTTTGCCCAGCCACCACGGTGCGCTGCGGATCGTCACTAAACGCGGTCGTTGTCTTCACCAGTGGTAATAGCTCCTCCTGCACCGCCAACCAAAAATCCGCATTACACGGTAGCTCATGGCTGCGGTGAGCCGTATCAATGGCATCAATCAGGAGATAAACGGCAGAAGGAAGGTGTCCGCGATGCGTGAGTGAAGTCAACGCAGGCCAGACCGGCATACTCTGTGCCCAAAACTGTCCGTCCAGCAGGATAGCCAACGGACGCGTTTCGGGTTGAGCATCACCGGCGGTAAACACCCATACGCGACGCGTATTGCCGAGCCTGGCGCTATGCCATTGCAGGCACACTGCGGGGGATTTGGGGGGTTCAGGTCGATCCCATCCTGGCTGTACGGGTGCCTCCGGCATTTCCAGCGCAGACACCGCGTGGCCACGACCGCCCTGCCAGCTCAGCGAATTAAGGGGATCGGCAATGGCCTGTGGCAGCAATTGCCGCCAGCCTTCACGCAGCACGTTTCGGTCAGGCGCTTCGCCTGCCACAAGCGAGGAAAAGATATCGTTGCGCTCTGTTGGGATAAAACAGTAACTGCCACGCCAGTTGGCGCTGAGGGAAACACTCCAGCACCAAACATTTGTTCCATCAATGCGTCGCATCGACTGAGGGGTGGCATTTTGATGGTGGTCGGTGACGCCGGTGATATAAACCCAAACGCGATGAATGGCTGACTCATATTCCGTTCCCTGCGGGTCACGCCACCAGAAGGTTACCCGATAATTTCCGTTGTCTTCACGCTCCCACTCCGGGCCTTTTTTCGACTGCCACCACGCCTCGCTTCCCATCTTTAACGTCGTCACAGCCATAACTCCATGTTTATTGTGAAATTTTATGATCTAGCGTGAAATATATTGATAATATTATTGATAACTATTTGCATTTGCAATAGCGTATTGTCGCGCTGTGGGAAGCGCGTACAGTTTTTCACCACTTATAAACCGACCTGGCGCTGCGTACTTTTTCTGGAATGGATAGTTTACGCAGATGCGGGCGACATCAGGCCAAATGCCGCACCACGGCACATTGGTACTCGTGGCTAAAAGAACAGCAGGACATACAATGAACAACAAGATTCATTCACTGGCCTTATTGGTCAATTTAGGGATTTACGGGGTAGCCCTGCCAGCAATGGCAGAAGATCAAACCGATAGCGTCGCTGTCTCTCATGAAGACACCATCGTCGTTACCGCCGCCCAGCAGAACCTGCAGGCGCCGGGCGTTTCAACCATTACCGCTGATGAAATTCGTAAGAACCCTCCCGCTCGCGATGTGTCGGAAATCATCCGTACCATGCCTGGCGTTAACCTGACCGGTAACTCAACCAGCGGTCAGCGCGGCAACAACCGCCAGATCGATATTCGCGGCATGGGGCCAGAAAACACCCTGATTTTGATCGACGGTAAACCGGTTACCAGCCGTAACTCCGTGCGTCAGGGCTGGCGCGGCGAGCGTGATACTCGTGGCGATACCGCCTGGGTTCCACCGGAAATGATCGAACGTATTGAAGTGCTGCGCGGTCCTGCCGCGGCACGCTATGGCAACGGTGCAGCTGGCGGTGTGGTGAATATCATCACCAAAAAGGGCAGCAATGAATGGCACGGCTCCTGGGATACCTATTTCAACGCCCCGGAACACAAAGACGAAGGATCGACCAAGCGCACCAACTTTAGCCTGAATGGTCCAATGGGCGGGGATTTCAGCTTCCGCCTGTACGGTAATCTTGATAAAACCCAGGCCGACGCATGGGACATCAACCAGGGCCATCAGTCAGAACGTACCGGCACTTACGCCAACACCTTACCGGCCGGTCGTGAAGGGGTGATCAACAAAGACATTAACGGCGTGGTGCGCTGGGATTTCGCCCCGCTCCAGTCACTGGAACTGGAAGCCGGTTATAGCCGTCAGGGCAACCTGTATGCGGGTGACACCCAAAACACCAACACCAACCAACTGGTGAAAGATAACTACGGGAAAGAGACCAACCGTCTTTACCGCCAGAACTACTCTTTGACCTGGAACGGCGGTTGGGATAACGGCGTCACCACCAGCAACTGGGTGCAGTATGAACATACGCGTAACTCCCGTACACCAGAAGGCCTGGCAGGAGGTACGGAAGGGATCTTCGACCCGAATGCGTCACAAAAATATGTCGATGCCGACCTGAATGACGTCATGCTGCACAGTGAAATCAGCATTCCGTTTGATCTGCTGGTGAACCAAAACCTGACGCTGGGTACTGAATGGAACCAGCAACGCATGAAGGACATGTTGTCCAATTCGCAGACCTTTATGGGCGGCGATATCCCCGGTTCGAGCAGCACCAACCGTAGCCCGTACTCAGACGCAGAGATTTTCTCCCTGTTTGCTGAAAACAACATGGAACTGACCGACAGCACCATGCTGACGCCGGGTCTGCGTTTCGACCACCACAGCATCGTTGGCGACAACTGGAGCCCATCTCTGAACCTGTCACAGGGTCTGGGTGATGACTTCACGCTGAAGATGGGGATTGCGCGCGCCTATAAAGCACCAAGCCTGTACCAGCTCAACCCGAACTACATTCTGTACAGTAAAGGCCAGGGCTGCTACGCCACCGGTTCCGCGACCGGAATTGGTTGCTACATGATGGGCAACGATGACCTGAAGGCTGAAACCAGTATCAACAAAGAGATTGGTCTTGAGTTCAAGCGTGACGGTTGGCTGGCTGGGGTAACCTGGTTCCGTAACGATTACCGCAACAAGATTGAAGCGGGTACGGTACCGTTCGACAGAACATCTATCACCAACAAAGGGAAGACGACTTACACCGATATCTATCAGTGGGAAAACATTCCTAAAGCGGTGGTTGAGGGTCTGGAAGGTACGTTGAACGTGCCGGTTAGCGAAACCGTTAACTGGACCAACAACATTACCTACATGCTGCAAAGTAAGAATAAAGAGACCGGCGAGCGCCTGTCGATTATTCCTGAATATACCCTGAACTCAACGCTGAGCTGGCAGGCACGCGAAGATTTGTCGCTGCAGTCCACCTTCACCTGGTACGGCAAACAGCAGCCGAAGAAATACGATTACCAGGGTAAACCAGTAACCGGTAGTTCGGCGAGTGAAGTCAGCCCGTACAGCATCGTCGGCCTGAGCGCGACCTGGGATGTGACGAAAAACGTCAGCCTGACCGGCGGCGTGGATAACGTCTTCGACAAACGTCTGTGGCGTGAAGGTAATGCCCAGACCACGGGCGATATTGTAACCGGGAACTATATGGCGGGCGCTGGCGCGAATACCTATAACGAACCGGGCCGGACGTGGTTCATGAGCGTAAACACCCACTTCTGATAACGCTTTCCCTCTCCTCGCTGCGGGGAGAGGGAAATTATAACTATCATGCACACCACGCACACACCGCTCACTTTCGCAGACCACACGCTGCACATGGTCGAGTTCGATCCCGACAGCTTCCATGAGCACGACCTGCTCTGGCTCCCTCACCACTCTCAGCTTCAATCCTGTGGACGTAAGCGTAAAGCTGAGCACTTAGCAGGGCGTATTGCCGCAGTACATGCATTACGTGAATACGGTATCAAAACTGTACCTGGCATCGGCAGGCAGCGACAACCGCTGTGGCCACAAAAGTTGTTTGGCAGCATCAGCCACAGTGCATCAACTGCGCTGGCGGTAGTATCAACGCATCCCGTTGGGCTGGATATAGAAGCTATTTTTACGCAACAAACCGCAGTTGAGCTGGCTGACGGTATTATCGATAACCACGAACGACCGATTTTGCATCATTCTGAATTGCCCTTTCCACTCGCCTTAACTCTGGCATTCAGCGCCAAGGAGAGCCTGTATAAGGCGTTTTCCACTCAGGCATCCGGGTTACCAGGTTTCACCAGCGCAAAAATTACCGCACTCACGAATCAGCAATTAACATTGCAAATCATGCCATCATTTTCGCCTAACCTCGCCAATCAGGAAATTAACGTGCATTGGTTTCAACGCGATAAAAACATCATTACCCTGTGTGCACCCACGCTGTCAGGATCGTGATCCTTTTCTCCTTTTAAGAAATTAGCTGCGCAAATCGTAGACAGTTCGATTATCTCGACTTATCGTTAACTTGAATAATAAATCATATTTGAATAAATATTCAAAGTGGAGAAAAAGATGAACAAGACCCTGATTAAATCCGTATTACTGGCCTCGATCCTTACCGCATCGGGTTCGCTGTATGCTGCCGACAACGGACTGATTGCGATTATCACCCCTTCACACGACAACCCGTTCTTTAAAGCCGAAGCCGACGGCGCGGTCGCCAAAGCGAAAGAGCTGGGATATACCACGCTGGTCGCCTCTCATGATGATGATGTCAATAAACAAAACCAACTGATTGAGACCGCCATAGCCCGAAAAGCGAAAGCCATCATTCTCGATAACGCGGGCGCCGATGCCACCGTTGGTCCACTGGAAAAAGCCAAAGCGGCGGGCGTGCCTGCATTCCTCATCGATCGTGAAATTAATAAGACCGGCATCGCAGTCGCGCAAATCGTGTCGAACAACTACCAGGGCGCGCAGCTCGGCGCAGAGAAATTCGCCAAACTACTGGATGGAAAAGGCAAGTACGTTGAGCTACTGGGACGCCAGTCCGACACCAACGCGCATGTGCGCTCACAGGGGTATCACGATGTGCTCGACGACTATCCGGATATGAAAATGGTCGCCCAGCAAACGGCGAACTGGAGCCAAACTGAAGCGTTTACCCGTATGGAAGCTATTTTACAAACCAACCCTGATATCGTCGGCGTCATTTCCGGCAACGACACCATGGCGCTGGGCGCAGAAGCTGCCCTGAAGGCTGCGGGGAAAAACAATGTCATCGTGGTGGGTTTTGACGGCAGCGACTACACCCGAGATTCCATCATCAACAAGAGCAACATTAAAGCGACCGTCCTTCAGCCCGGCTGGCAGCAGGCACAAATGGCGGTTGAGCAGGCTGATTACTACCTGAAAAACGGCAAAGCGCAGAAAGAAGAAAAACAGCTCATGGATTGCGTGCTGATTGATGAAACCAATGCCAGCAAGCTGAGTAAATTCAACCTGAGCCACTAAGCGGAGGCACTATGTCGTTAACACAATGGGGTGCTGCACTGGTTGGGTGCGCCACCCTGTTGCTGACGGCCTGCACGGTAGTTGACCTCGACGAAAACGGCAACCCCATCATCCCGGCCGACCCACAGGCCAAAGCCAGTTTCGACAATCAAACACCCGAGCAGATCGCGCAACAAACCTGGCAATCCCGCGTCCTGGATGCGGCAAAGCAACACGCTCTGGATGCGTCAGCGCTGAACGCACGCCTGAAGACGCCCTCACCCACCGCCGAGAGCGTATTTGTGCGCCTGACCAGTCAGATTGAGAACGTCGACACCACCAATGCGCGCGAGAAAAGCATTGTGATGAGGGTCAATGACGCCCCTGTCACCATCCAAATAGGCCCGGTGATGCGCGGCAATGCCATTCGCGATGCGAGTGGTTTTAAGTTTGAAGACTTCACTAACCAGGTTCAGTTTGCCCAGCTTTCTCGGGCGTATAACCGCGAAGCGGTAAAACACTTGCCCGCAGTGGACGAAAGCTGGCAAGGGAAGCGTGCCACGGTACTGTTCGCCGTAACGCTGAATGCAGGAAAAGCGGAAAACGCAGCAGCGTTAGCGCTGGAACAGGAGGCACACTGATGAATAATTCCTCAGCAGATGACATCATCCTGCGCACACATGCCATCTCAATGCTGTTTCCCGGCACGATTGCGCTGGACAGCGTGGATTATCAGGTGTGGCGCGGTAAGGTCAACGTGATTATTGGCGAAAACGGTGCGGGGAAATCCACGCTGATGAAGATCCTCGCCGGTGTTCAGCAGCCCAGCAGCGGCGAGATGACGCTCAATGGCAACCCTGTTCGCTTCGCCAATACCCGGGACGCCGCGGCGCACGGGATTGGTATGGTGCATCAGGAACTTAACCTGTTTGAGAATCTCACCGTCGCGGAAAATATTTTCCTTGGCCGGGAGATCCAAAAAGGCATGACCCCCATTGATGAGGCCGAACAGGAGAAGCGTACTGCGGAGCTGCTAACCCGACTCGATCAGCCCATTTCACCCCGCGATCTGGTCGGCAATCTCAAAGTTGGACAGCAACAGCTGGTTGAAATCGCCAAAGCGTTGGCGGAGGACGCTGACATTCTAATCCTCGACGAACCCACCTCGGCGCTGAGTAAAACCGAAGTCGAGATCCTGTTTCGCGTGATTCGCGAACTGACTCGCCAGGGCGTTTCGATAATCTACATCTCTCATCGACTCGAAGAATTGATGGCGATTGGCGATGTGATCACCATTTTACGCGATGGCAAATTCCAGGCCGAAGCCAGAGTTAGCGATATCGATGTGCCGTGGATTGTGCGTGAAATGCTGGGCAGCGACCCGGTGAGTAATTTTCTTGAGCCAGGTCGCACGTTCGGCGCGCCGGTTCTCGAAGCGGAACATATTACCTGCGTCAATGCCGCTGGCAATGCGGTGGTCAACGACGTCACCTTTAACGTCCACGCGGGCGAAATTGTCGGTATCTATGGACTGATGGGGGCCGGAAGAACCGAATTGTTCGAGTGCTTGCTGGGTACTGAGCGCAACTACCTCGGTAAACTGTGGCTCGACAGCAAGCCAGTTCCACAACGCTTAACCACCGCCGACCGCATTCGTATGGGAATGAGTCTTGTACCGGAAGATCGCAAGCGCACAGGCATTTTTCCCATTTCTTCGGTTGCCAGCAATCTGACTATTGCCAGCCTGTGGCGTCGTCTGCAGCGCGGTTTTGCCATCGCCCGCAAAAATGAGGAGGCCGTCGTCGCCAGCACAATTGGTAATCTGTCAATCAAAGTGTCCTCACCGGATGTTGAAATCCAGGCTCTGAGCGGGGGTAACCAGCAGAAAGTGGTGATTGGCCGCTCCCTACTTACCAATCCCAAAATTCTGTTCCTTGATGAGCCCACACGCGGCATTGACGTTGGCGCGAAGGCCGATGTGTTTCGCATGATGGTACAGCTCTCACAACAGGGTATTGCCGTTGTCTTCTCCACCTCGGATTTAAAAGAAATTATGGCGGTATCTGACCGCATTCTGGTGATGTCTGGCGGCAAGCTCACGGCCGATATTACTCGCGATCGTGCCGAAGAATCGGCGCTGGTCACCGCAAGTGCTCAGGGGTTCTGACATGAAAACACTACAATCTGCCGTCGTCGCACCGCGAGCCGGCGTCACCTTCTCGCGGGAAAATATCCTGCTGCTGATCCTGAAATTACGTACCTTTATTGCGCTGTTTCTGATCGTCGGATTTTTTGCCTTCACCGTCCCCGGTTTCCTCTCTGGCGGCAGCATGGTCATTATGATCAAGCACATCGCCATTAACGCGTTTCTGGCGTTGGGAATCACTTTCGTCATTATTACTGCCGGCATTGATCTCTCGATTGGCGCTACGCTTGGGCTGTGCGGCATGATTGCCGGATGGCTGATCACCAAAGGCATTGTATTGCCCATGTTTGGCATCGCTATCTTCCCCAGCGTCTGGGTGATTGTACCTGTCGTACTGCTGATTGGCGGATTGATTGGCGCAGCAAATGGCTGGATTATTACGCGCTATAACGTCGCACCTTTTATTTGTACGCTGGGCACCATGTACGTATTGCGCGGCGCGGCGATGCTGACCTCTGACGGACAAACATTCCCCGGGCTTTCCGGCAATCCACAGTTGGGTAACACCGGTTTTGATGAAATTGGCGCGGGAACTCTGTTTGGTATTCCGTGGGCCATCTGGATGATGATTGTGCTGGCGCTGGTTATTGCCTACGTTGCCCGCCGTCTGCCCTTTGGCCGTCACGTGTACGCCATCGGCGATAACGAACGCGCAGCTGAACTGTCCGGGGTAAAAGTGAGGCAGGTAAAAATCTGGGTGTACACCCTGTCCGGACTATGCGCTGCAATTGCCGGAATAGTTGTTTCAGCACAACTTTCCGCTAGTCATCCGGCCAACGGTACAGCATTTGAGATGAACGCCATTGCCGCCGTTGTACTTGGTGGTACGTCGCTGGCCGGTGGTCGTGGCACCATCTTAGGCACGTTAATTGGCGCTTTCGTTATCGGTTTTCTGGCCGATGGTCTGGTGATGATGGGCGTCAGCGAATTCTGGCAAATGGTGATTAAGGGCATCGTGATTATTGTCGCGGTCATTATCGACCAGATGCAAAACCGGATGCAGCAAAAAGCCGCAGTGGTTGCGCAAAAGGCGGCGATGGAAAGTCAGTAGCCCTGAAATTACGCCTGATGGCGCTGCGCTTATCAGGCGTAGGTCGTGTATGACATATGGGCCTGATAATGCACCGCCATCCGGCAGTGGGGAAATTTTATTTCATGGCGGCTTCAGCCTGCCCTGCCGAAACCTTATCATCCAGTTTAAACATCATCAGCAACCCCAAACTAATGGCATGGAAAATGGCAGGGATCCCGGCAATTAAGAACATAATCGCCGTCATCGTTTCCGATGACACCGCCTCACCCGCTTTGTAACCGCTAAGGGAGAGCACTAGCCCAACCATCCCACCCGCCAGCGCCAGACCAACCTTCATCGAAAAGAGCGTACCGGCAGCGACAGTCCCAGACATTCTGACGCCGGATTTGTCTTCACAATAGTCGGCACAATCAGAAGGCAGCGCCCAGGCAGTAATCGAGCCAAGTTCAGCCATCAATACCGACAGCACCAGTAGAACACATGCCAGTGAGATTTGTTCAGGGTTAACGAAATAGAGACATAATGCCGCCACGCCACCGCCCAGTTGCGCCACCTTCAGCGTACCTAATTTCGAGAGTTTGTTGCGCTTAATCAGTTGAATAGCAATCATCGGCGCAATGATCCCCGCAATCGCGGTGGCCGAAAGCAGACCAGAAACAAAGGCATCCCCACGATTCAGGAAATACTTCACAAAATAAATAGTCACACTGCCTTTAATTACAAAAGCAATGGAGCTGGTAATTTTGAACAGATAGAAAACAACCACCGGTTTCGCTTTCAGCATAATTCCCAGTTGTTTGGTAAACGGGACTTTATCCGTCTCCACGCTAACCTGATATCGCTCCTTTGTTCCCCAGAAACAGAGCAGCATAAACGCCGTGGCCAGCACGGCAATAAAGCTCATCGCCATCATGTAGGCGCGTGCTTCATCGGTTTTTCCATACCAGGCGACGAAAATCGGCACTACCATTGAGCAGATAAGAAAGGCCATTTTAGCCAGTGGGAAACGCCAGGAGTTGGCGCTTAAACGATCCATGGGATCGGCGGTGAGTGTCGTCAACAACGCCACATACGGCACCACCGTGGAGGCATACATCAGGATCAGAAATAGATAGGTAATCACTGCATAGACTAGCTTCCCAGTGGGTGAAAAGTCCGGCGCCAGAAAGACTAAAACACAGGAAATACCGTAAGGGATCGCCAACCAGAGCAAAAAAGGACGATACGATCCGTGCTTTGTCCGCGTGCGATCGGAGATATTACCGATAAATGGATCATAGAAGGCATCAACCAGACGGGCAACAATAAACAATATCCCCATCGCCGCTGCCGAAATCCCTAAAACATCGGTATAAAAATAGGGCAAAAACATCATCGTCATCCCAAGAAAAATGTTCGCTGACGAATCACCTAACCCATAACAGATCTTCTCTTTGATACTCAATTTATGCTGTTGCTTCATGAGAAACCCTCTTTATGAATATATATTCATTGTCGAATTACTATTCACACAAAGGTTAAGCCCACGAATTTAGCGCTGGCAAGTGGTTAGTCGTGACATTGTTACCAGTATCACAATTAACCTCATTCTTTTGCTCCTAAGCGCGCCGTCATCTAGTGGCGAAATGTCATCTTATTAATAAACAAGACGTTTATGCTGGCTGGCCGTTTCTCTCGTCATTCAGATAACGCTTACTCCTTTCAGTCTCACAGTAAAAACCTCACAGTAATCAGCAGAAATGGCGGCGTTTTTGTGATCGCATGCTCATTTTTTCGCCTTGACAGTGGAATGTTAACGGTAACCTCCCTTACTCTCATCGTGAATATAAAATCACAATGGAATATATATTCCAAAGGAGAGGTGCTATGAGCGAACAAAGTATTGCCCTGTGGGGGCGGTTTGAGTATCAAGTCACGGACGTTGACGATCCTCGCCATTTTACCGACACCGAGCTATCAGCCACCTTTACCTGCGGCGAAGAATCCCGCACGGTTTGGGGCTTTTACAACGGTAACGGTCAGTTCATACTGCGCTTTATGCCGGATATCCCCGGCGTCTGGCACTATCGCATCAGCTCAAATATTCCTTCGCAGTCCCCTGTCGAAGGAACGTTTACCTGCGTCCCTGAAACACAGTTAACCGGCCCGGTACAGCGTGATGGCGACGGGCACTTCCGCTATGCCAATGGCAACGCGTTTTATCCTTTTGGCACCACGGCCTACGTCTGGAATTACCAACCGGACGATATACAGCAACAAACGCTGGCATCGCTGGCGGCGAGTCCGTTCAATAAAATCCGCATGTGCGTATTTCCTAAACACTATCGCTACAATCTGCAGGAACCGATGCGCTTCCCCTTTCCGGGTACCCTCGACCAGGGATTTGATTTTACCCGCTTCGATACCACCTTTTTTGCCCAGTTGGAGAGTCAAATACAAAAGCTGGATGAACTGAATATTGAGGTGGATTTGATCCTCTTTCATCCGTACGACCGCTGGGGATTTTCCGCCATGTCGCAGGAGACCGATCGCCGCTATCTCCGCTACGTGGTGGCACGCCTCGCATCGTTTAAAAATATTTGGTGGTCGCTGGCCAATGAGTTCGACCTGCTGAAAGAAAAACCGATGTCATTCTGGGATGCCGCCATAGCGCAAATCAAACGCGAGGATCCCTCTTCGCACATGATCTCCATTCATAACTGGCACAACCCGCCGATCCACTACCGCTCAAATGCGCACTGGTACGATCATCACAATCCCGCGCTCACCCACGCCAGCATCCAGCACCACGATATGCACTTTGTCCCGGAATGGCGGCAGACATTTGCCAAACCCATTGTCATTGACGAATGCTGCTATGAAGGCAATGTCGATCTCGGCTGGGGCAATATCACCGGAGAAAAAATGACTGCATTGTTCTGGCATGGCGTAATACTCGGCGGCTATGTCACTCACGGCGAAACATACCTGAATGAAGATGAGATTATTTGGTGGTCACATGGCGGCACGCTCAAAGGAACAAGCATCCCGCGCATCGCTTTTTTGCGCAACATCCTTGAGGAAGGACAAGCCAAACGCCTGACACCGCTCCCGTGGGGTAGCCACTGGGATACGTCGATGGGGATAAGCTGCGAGGGCAACTGGGGACTGTTCTATTTTGGCGATCATTGCCCTGCCTACAAGATGATGACTATGTTGCCGGAGAATACGACGTGGAAGGTCGATATCATTGATACCTGGGCCATGACGATCACGCCGGTTGCGGGGGTTATTCAACACGGTGACAAGCTGGATCTACCGGCTAAGCCATGGATTGCTCTACGCTTAATAAAACTCTGATAACTACAGCCAGCCCCAGGGGCTGGCGATAACTTGACTCACCGCGGCGTCACCCTTTAACCAGATTGCGCGCTGTCGGGTAGTCGGTGATCAGTACGTCGATATAATTCCCCTGCAGCGCGCCACGGATCGCATTCTGTTTTTCTACCCCGCCCGCCAACGCTATCACATGGTTGCAGTCGCGGATCTGCGCCAGCTCCATGCCGATAACCGGGTCTTCCTCATGGCTGAGTACCGGATTGCCCGCCGCGTCGTAATAATGCAGACAGATATCCCCGACCGCGCCGCGTTCGGCCAGCAGTCGCAGCATCTCTTCGTTGTAATAGTTTCCTGAATTTTTCAGCAATTGAGAAGGTTCCAGCTCCCCGATGCCGACAATCGCCACATCCACTTCAGCAAATTTTTCGACGACCGCCGCCACGTCCGGGCTGTTAACCAGCCGAGAACGTTCTTCCACCGAATGCTCAATACTTTGCGAAGGCAACAGCCAGGCCGGGCAGCCGAGGTGTGCCGCCAGCTGTTGCGTCAGAATCGTGGCCTGCACGTTGCCGTTTGGCCCCACGCCACCCAGTAATTGGATCACGCCTGCCGCCCGGATATTTTGCGGGTGCATTTCATCAACCATGCAGCGAATGGTACTACTCCAGGAGGAAATACCGACCAGGTCTTCGGCACGCAGACGAGTTTCAACGTAATGTGCCGCCGCACTGCCAATGGCATGCTTAATTTGCGTACTACTGGGGCTGTCGCCAACATCCACGACAATCGCCTGGCGCAGACCAAACCGCTCTTCAATGGCTTTTTCCAGCTCGACAAAGATATTAGTCGGCTGTACGACGGTGATTTTCACCAGCCCTTCTTTCTGACAACGCGTCAAGGCACGGGAGACAAAGGACTGCGACAAATGCAGCAGCGTGGCGATTTCAGACTGTTTTTTATTTTCGGCGTAGTAAAGTGTGGCAATCTTAACCAGCAACCGCTGTTCATCCTGCTTTGACATAACATTCCCCCTGGTAAACTGCCTGTTATTTTTATTCATACCTGAATAGATAACAAGTCGTCTGCGCCTTTCCGGTTATCGCGTTAGTGTGATCCTTTTCTCTTTTCGCCAAAATTTGCTGCTATAAGGCGTAGACAAACCCTCAGACAAGGCATATCTTTAATAATGAATAATAAATCAGTAGTGAATATTTATTCTAACCGATAACGACCAACTGTTTTAGCTGCATATTACGCAGTGGATAGCGAGACAGTTGCACTACTGCACCCACATGGAATATTTATTCACTAAGGATTAAACATTCAAGAGGTGTCTTATGAATCCGTTTTCGCTCTCAATACCAGAGCTAGTCAAGAAAGCACGTGCGGTACGTCGTCGCATTATCGTGTTGAATGCAGAAAGCCCGGCGGGGGGACATACCGGCGCTGACCTGTCGCAGGTCGAACTGCTGACAGCACTCTATTTTCGCATCCTGAATTGCTCACCAGAGCTTATAGCAAGCGATGAGCGCGACATCTACATCCAGTCGAAAGGTCATGCAGTGGGCGGTTACTACTGCGTGCTGGCTGAGGCTGGTTTTATTCCCGTGGACTGGCTGGCGACCTATCAGCACGCCGATTCACACCTGCCGGGCCATCCGGTGAAACACAAAACGCCAGGGATCGAACTGAATACCGGAGCGCTCGGTCACGGTCTGCCGGTCGCCGTGGGCATTGCGCTGGCAGCTAAACGTAACAACAGCAAGCGCCGGGTGTTTGTCGTTACCGGTGATGGTGAACTGGCAGAAGGAAGCAACTGGGAAGCCGCACTGGTCGCCGCCCACTACAAGCTGGATAACCTGATTATCATCAACGACAAAAATAACCTCCAACTTGCTGGCGCAACCAAAGAGATCATGAACACCGATCCACTGGATGAGAAATGGCGCGCCTTCGGTATGCAGGTCACAGAGTGCCGCGGTAATGATATGAGTGATGTGGTGCGCACGCTGGAAGGGTTAACCCCGGAAGGTAAACCGCACGTCGTCATTGCCCACACCACCAAAGGGGCCGGGATCTCCTTTATTCAAGGCCGCCCGGAATGGCACCACCGCGTGCCAAAAGGGGAAGAAGTTGAACTGGCGCTGGAGGAACTGAAAGATGCGTAATAGTGAACACCTCGCCACCGTGATGGTGAATACCTTAATTGCCGCGGTCGAGCGCGGAATGGACGTTGTACCCGTCGTTGCTGACTCAACGTCTACGGCGAAAATCGCCCCGTTTATGAAGGAATTTCCCGGTCGTCTGGTCAACGTGGGTATCGCCGAACAGACGCTGGTTGGCGCCGCCGCCGGCCTGGCGCTGGGGGGCAAAATCGCTGTCACATGTAATGCCGCTCCGTTCCTTATTTCGCGGGCCAATGAGCAAATCAAAGTCGACATTTGCTACAACAACACCAACGTGAAGCTGATCGGCCTGAACGCGGGCGCCAGCTACGGCCCCCTCGCCAGCACACATCACAGTATTGATGACATTTCCGTTCTGCGCGGTTTTGGCAATATTGAAATTTACGCCCCGTCCTGCCCAGTGGAATGCCGGCAGATTATCGACTATGCCTTAAGCCACGTCGGCCCGGTTTATGTTCGCCTCGACGGAAAAGCCTTACCGGAACTACACGACGAAAATTACCAGTTCACTCCGGGTAATATCGATATTCTGCGGAAAGGAAAAGATGTCGCTCTGGTCGCGATGGGCTCAACCGTCCATGAAATTGTCGAGGCTGCCACAGTGCTGGAACAGGCGGGTATTGATGCAAGCGTAATCAGTGTACCGTCAATTCGTCCCTGCAATACCCAACAACTGTTGGCGGCATTAGCCCACTGCAAGGCCGTGGTCAGTGTGGAAGAGCATAACATTAATGGCGGCGTGGGAAGCCTGGTGGCCGAGGTACTGGCAGAAGCTGGCTGTGCCATTCCGCTGCGCCGACTCGGCATTGGCGATGGTCAATATGCCATCGCGGCCGATCGCGCGGCAACGCGTGCCCGCCACGAAATTGACGCCGCTGGCGTCGTGAAAAACGCCGCCGCGCTGTTGCAGCACCACACGATAAAACAATAACAACAGAACACTTACTGGAGAAAGCGATGTCACGAATTCCTCAACAGTTGACCATGGCGGTGATTATTGGCAATCGGGGATTTTTCCCAAGCTATCTGGTTGCTGAAGCCCGCGAACAAGCCAGCGTGCTCTTTGCGCGACTGGGCATTAAAACCATTATGCTCGACGATACGCAAACGGAACTCGGTGGGGTAGAAACCCGCCAGGATGCGAAAGTGTGCGCCGAACTTTTCCGCGCTCACCGCGACGACATTCACGGCGTGGTCGTGCTGTTGCCGAACTTTGGCGATGAAAAAGCAATAGCGGAAACGCTGCGCCTGTCTGGCCTGAATGTCCCGGTACTGGTTCAGGCGCAGGAAGATAACCTTGATAAAATGGGGCTTGCCACCCGCCGTGACAGCTTCTGTGGAAAAATCTCCCTGTGCAATAACCTGCGTCAGTACGGCATTCCATTTACGCTCACCACCCAGCATGTCTGCGATCTGGCCGGTGAGGTTTTTGCTCAGGATCTGAAACGTTTCGAACAGATTTGCCGTGTTGTCAGCAGTATGCGTGGCGTACGCGTCGGCGCTATCGGTGCTCGCCCGGCTGGATTCAATACCGTTCGCTACAGCGAAAAATTACTCGAAAGACTGGGTATCGCCGTTGAAACGCTGGATCTGTCTGAAGTCTTTACCCGCATCAAATGTCTGCGCGATGACGATATCCGTGTGGATGAAAAACGTCGTCTGCTGCTGGATAACGCCGATGCCAGCGCCATTCCCGCCGACAAACTCGTCACAATGGCAAAACTGTTTGTCGTCATCAGCGAATGGGTCATCGCTAACGATATAGATACCACTGCGATCCAGTGCTGGACTTCGCTGCAGGAAAATTTAGGCATCAACGTATGCTCAATCATGAGCGTGATGTCCGGGCAGTTAATGCCCAGCGCATGCGAAGTGGATGTGATGGGCGCGCTGTCAATGTACGCCCTCGCCAGCAGTAATTTAAGCCCGGCTTCCATTGCCGACTGGAATAACAATTTCGGCGACGATCGTGATAAATGTGTGCTTTTTCACTGCGGAAACTTTGCATCAGCCAGTCTGGAGAGCCCCAAAATGGGTACAGCGGACATCATCGGTACCACCGTTGGGAAAGAGAACACCTGCGGTGCAGTACATGGACGCATGAAAAGCGGCACACTGACCTATTTCCGCCTGAGCACCGACGATTTAACCGGTGAAATCAAAGCGTACGTCGGAGAAGGCCAATCGGTAGACGATCCGCTGGATACGGTTGGCTGTCGTGCAGTAATCCAGGTGCCGCATCTGGAGAATTTACTGGCGTGGATCTGTCGTAACGGTTTTGAACATCACGTGGCAATGAACCATTCCGCCAGCGCCGAGGTGCTGCATGAAGCCTTCACCCGCTATCTCGGGGTGGATACGTTGTTCCATCGCTAATACTCAGGGAAACAGAGAGGCTGGAGAAAACGATGTCAGCAACGAAAGACATTATTATTGCGCTTGATGAAGGCACCACCAATGCCAAAGCCGTTGCGCTGGACGGTCGGGGAAATGTGGTCGCGAAGTTCTCCCGCGCGCTGGCGATCCACACGCCTCGCGAAGGCTGGGTTGAACAGTCCGGCGACGCGCTGCTGGAGGCCTCTCTGGCTGTAATGGCGCAAGCAGTTGCCGCCGTAGGTACGCAGCGGGTGGCGGCGCTGGCGATCAGTAATCAGCGAGAAACGGCAATCGGCTGGTATCGCGCAAGCGGGCGTCCGCTCGGCCCCGCCATTACCTGGCAATGCTCGCGCACGGCTGACTTTTGCCGGGCGTTGCGCGAGCAAGGTCATGAGGCGAAAATAAAATCCATCACCGGATTGCCCGTCGCCCCGCTCTTTTCCGCCTCTAAAATGCGCTGGCTTCTGGAGTCCGTCCCCAACGGCATGGCGCTCGCGCAGCAAGGCGAAATTTGCCTCGGCACTATCGATAGCTGGTTACTGTGGAATCTTACTGGCGGTGCGGCGTTTCGTTGTGACGCCTCCAACGCTTCGCGCACGCAGTTGCTCAATCTACATAGCGGCCAATGGGATAGCGAGATGCTGGCGCTGTTTGGTATCCCGCAACAGGCGCTGCCAGAAGTTTGCCCTTCCAGTCATCATTTTGGCGTGACGAAAGGTCTGGCGACCATCCCCGATGGGATCCCCATTCTGGCTATGATTGGCGATTCTCATGCCGCGCTCTTTGCCCACGGGTTAGGTGCTGAAGGTTGTGTTAAAGCGACCTATGGCACCGGCTCATCGGTGATGGCTCCGGTATCTTCAACGCAGTCTGCGGTGAATGCGCTGGCAACAACTATTGCCTGGCATGATGGCGATACCCGGGTCTATGGTCTGGAAGGCAATATTCCCCATACCGGCGATGCTGTGGCCTGGATGGCCGACAGTACCGGCTTAAGCGAACTGCCGGAGGAGCAACTGTTACATGAACTCAATACTCTGCCCGCCACGGTCGACTCGACGCTGGGCGTCTATTTTGTTCCGGCACTTACCGGGCTGGGCGCACCCTGGTGGGATGAAAGCGCCCGGGGGTTAATTCATGGCCTCAGCCGCGGCGTGAAACGCGCGCATCTGGTGCGCGCCGCGCTGGAGTCTATTACCTATCAAATTGCCGATGTGGTGCAAGCGATGCACCAGCACAGCGGTTTCAGCCTCAGCGCGCTGATGGTTGATGGCGGGCCGACAAAAAATGATTGGCTGATGCAGTACCAGTCCGATCTGCTGGGTTGCCCGGTTATGCGCAGCGACATTCCCGAGCTTTCAGCCATTGGCGCCGGGCTGCTGGCACGCAAGGCGCTGCTCGGTACAAAAACCGCTCAGCTACGCCATTTTTTGCCCGACCACATATCATTTCAGCCAAACGCAGAGCGTCACGGTCGATTGCAAAAACGCTGGCACGAGTGGCAAAGCGCCGTTGAGCGTACGCGCTGGCAAACACCTTAGCGAGTCAGCAATCATGATAAATCCGCCCGCAGCCACGACTGAGTGCGGGCGCTAATCGCGAACAAACTCACCAATCGCCAGATAGGTGGCTTTTGCTTCCTGCGGGACTTTATCCTCCAGCATCAGATAAGCATGCGTCATCCCAGGAAAGTGAACATGCTGTACGGGTATCCTCTCAGCTTGCAGTCTGGCGACAAAAGCAAAATTCTCATCCCGTAAAGGATCCAACCCACCACTGACTACCAGAGTGGGTGGAAAATCCTGGCTCAACGGCAGGTAAAGCGGAGACGTCTGTTTACGATCTTCTCCATTGCGGAAATATTGCTGAAAATACCAGCGTATTTTGCTTTCATCCAGTAGTTTTCCGGTACCGTTCTCCTGCACCGATGGCCAGTTCAGCGTGTAGTCCAGGCTCGGATAAATCAGCACCAGGCGATGAATAAATCCTAGCTGCTCGCGGGAAAAGTAGGCCGCCAGCGTCGTGCTAAATGCGCCGCCACCGCTGTCGCCGATAAGCGTGAGTTGGCGAGTGTAAGGAATATGCTGACTTTCGAGCAGCGACCAGACGTTTTCTATTACGGCTTTAGCATCGGAAAGACCAGCCGGATACGGGTTTTCTGGCGCAAGTCGATAATCAACCGACACAACGATATTCCCTGTCGCCATCGCCAGATGACGGGCAACCGGGTCATACACGTCCACCGAACCGCTCAGATGCCCACCACCATGGATAAACAGCACCACCTTCGGCTCTCCGGTCAGTGCCGGGCGATAAATCCGTACCGGGATGCGACGCTCTCCGGTATCCACTTCCGTATTGATAATCGCCGCCATCGGTTCTGAGGTGGACACATTTGCTTTTGTCAGTGCTGCTAACCCTGCTCTTGAGCTGAGCGTGTCGTAGCAAAGGTTGGGATTGCGAGGTTGTGCGGCGAGTAAATCAGCCAGAAGCGCGGGCGGTGTTTGCGTCAGCGAGCCGTGTTCCTGTTGCCAGCGCTGTTGATAACCTTGCTGTTGCATCTGCACAGTCTCAGCGTTGGCAGTCTCACAGGAAAAGCACTCTGCCATCGACTGGCGTTGTCGGCCGTTTTCATCAAAGTTCTCTGCGGCCAACCAGCGCTGTAACACGGCGTCACACTGGGGCCATTCGCTATCAATCATTGATAACCAGTCGCTGTCGCGATTACGCCCCTTGCGCACAATCTTCTGGCGAAAGCGACCTTCGAAGATAAACCCAAGGCGTTCCGCTGCCCGTCGAGAAGCGGTGTTCAGAGAATCGCATTTCCACTCCACGCGACGATAGCCCAACGCAAATGCCTGGCGTAACAGCAGCCAGATGCTTTCGGTGCCGAGAACCGTATTTTTCATACGCGGTGACCAGGTCACATGACCAATTTCGACCGAACCGTGCTCTCGTTCAATCGCCATAAAGCACACCAGTCCGACAGCTCGTCCTGAACGCTGTTCAATGACGGCATAGGGAACCAGAGATGCATCAGTAACTTTCCCCTGCACCCAGCAAGCTGCGGCCTCGACGCTTGTGGGGCGAGAGCTTGCAAGCCAGGTCCAGTCGCGATCGTCCGGCGCCTGCGCGTAGGCATCAAACAGATCGGCGGCATGGCTGCCGGCATCCAGGGGAACCAGTCGACAATATTGCCCTATCAGCGTTTCCCGTGGCAGTACGGCAGCGCCATTCCAGTCCGGCACGACATCGCCGACGGTTTGCCCATAAAGATTTATTTCCGGCACGATTCAACCCCAGTAGCGAAGTAAAAAATAGTTATAACACTGGCCATTACGCCTTCAAAGCGTCGCAAGGGTGATTTTGACGACGAACAGAAAATCAGCAGTCCTTCTATACTGATTAAAAATCAACGCGGAAGAGAGCCTTATGCCACTACCTGATTTTCATGTTTCCGACCCTTTTACGTTAGGCATTGAACTGGAAATGCAGGTGGTCAATCCGCCAGGCTACGACCTGAGCCAGGATTCTTCCCGGCTGATTGATGCCGTAAAACCACAGCTCACCGCCGGAGAAGTGAAGCACGATATCACCGAAAGTATGCTGGAGATGGCGACCGGAGTTTGCCGAGATATCGACCAGGCTGATGCTGAATTGTCCGCTATGCAGCAGATAATTATGCGAGTTGCTGCAGAGCATCACCTCGCCATTTGTGGAGGTGGCACACATCCATTTCAAAAATGGCAACGTCAGGAAGTCTGCGATGACGAACGCTATCGGCGCAACCTGGAAAATTTTGGCTATCTTATCCAGCAGGCGACGGTATTCGGCCAGCATGTGCATATCGGCTGCGCAAACGGCGATGATGCCATTTACCTGCTACACGGCCTGTCGCGATTTGTTCCCCATTTTATTGCGCTCTCGGCCACCTCACCTTATATGCAGACGTCTGACACGCGGTTTGCCTGCGCACGGCTAAATATTTTCTCCGGATTTCCCGATAATGGCCCGATGCCATGGGTGAATAACTGGCAGGAATTTGAGGGGTTATTCCGTCGACTGGCTTACACCAGCATGATTGATAGCATTAAAGATTTACACTGGGATATCCGCCCCAGCCCGCACTTTGGCACGGTAGAGGTTCGGGTAATGGATACGCCGCTGACCCTTGAGCATGCGGTCAATATGGCAGGACTTATTCAAGCTACTGCCCACTGGTTACTCACCAAACGCCCGTTCAAACACCAGGAGCGCGATTATCTGCTGTATAAATTTAACCGTTTCCAGGCCTGCCGTTTTGGTATGGCGGGAATCGTCACCGACGTGAATACCGGCGACGGCTGCCGCCTGTCAGAAGACACATTGCGACTACTGGAGAATATCGCTACCTCTGCAGATAAAGTAGGCGCAACCAGCGCGATTGAAGCTATACATCTGCAGGTTAAAAATGGTCATGATGAAGCACAAAACATGCGTGACTTTGTCGCCGAAGGCGGGTCACTGAGTGGCCTGGTGAAAAAACATTGTGAGATTTGGGCGGGGTTGTAAGCGTGGGTATTTGCGTTACCCGCTGAGATCCCGGACAATAGCTTTTTAACTCAAGTTTAACAATGTCATGAAACACCCGCTTGAATCACTGATGACTGTCGCAGGGATCCTGCTACTGGCTTTTTTGTCTTGCCTGCTGCTACCCGCCCCCTCGCTTGGCCTGGTGCTGGCGCAAAAACTCGTCGCCATTTTTCATCTGATGGATCTCAATCAGTTTTATACTTTGCTGTTTTGCCTGTGGTTTTTACTGCTGGGCGTGATTGAATATTTGGTGCTGCGCTTCATCTGGCGGCGCTGGTTCTCGCTGGCGGATTAGGCCCGCGAGAACCCTCTGCTGTTAATGCGTTCGGCTATGATTTTCTTTGCGATAAGCTCCCGGCGGCTGGCTGAACGTACGGGTGAAAATACGCGTAAAGGTCTGCTGCGAATCGAATCCGTATTTCAAACAGATGTCGTACACTTTCTGGTCGGTATCGCGTAGATCGCGCGCCGCCAACAGCAGCTTGCGCTCGCGGATGTAACGCCCAAGACTTTCGCCTTTATACTGCATAAAAAGACGCTGCAGGTGCCATTTGGAATATCCCGCATGGCGTGCAATATCATCAATGCGCAATGGTTGATTCAAATTATCATCAATCCATTCAACAATCGTATCAATTACCTGAGCAGAAATCGTCATCATGCTCTCCCCTGTATTCATTGAGTCACCTGTTGCCACCAGGCCGTAAACGGTTGGTCCGGTTCGGACAGTATTACCGGTTCACCCAGCATTGGCGTCAGCAGTCGGTAATCCTGATGACGGCTGGCAAGCGCCAGTCGTTTGTAAGGATCATCCCAGGTATGTTTCGCCAGAACGAAACGGCCGGCATGCCCTGGCAACACGGCTTTCGCATGCAGATCTGCCGCAGCCTGCGCCGTCTCTTCCGGCATCATGTGAATAAACTTCCAGTCCTGGTCATACTGACCGTTCTCCATAATCGCCAAATCGACAGAGCCAAACTGCTCGCCGATGGCTTTAAAATGCGGTCCATAGCCGGAATCGCCGCTGTAATAAACGTTCTGCTCCGGCGTTTCGAACATGAAGCTCGCCCATAGCGTTTGGTTGCGTTTGATACCGCGCCCCGAGAAATGACGGGCGGGCAGCACATGAACGATCAGCGAATCCGTCACTCTGACGGACTGATTCCAGTCCCGTTCTTCGATTATCTCGCTGCGCATCCCCCAGTAACGCAGATGCGACCCGACGCCAAGCGGCGTAATCACCCGCTTAATTTTCGGCATTAGCGCCTTGATAGTGGCGAGATCCAGATGGTCATAGTGATCGTGCGAGATGATGAGCAGGTCTATCTCCGGCATCGTCTGTGCGGTCCACGGATAATCACCGGCAAAGGCCTTGTTCAGGAACGAAAACGGTGCGGCATAATTGCTGAAAACCGGATCAATCAGGATACGTTGACCCGCCAGCTGTAAATACCACGAAGAATGGCCCAGCCAGACCAGGGTATCCTGCTGCGGCGAAAGCCCGGCGAGATCGGTCGCGACCATAGGTAACGGTTGTGCTGGTCGTGCATTTTCACGCTTAGCGACCAGAAACTCCCACCAGGCCGCCAGCATGCCTTTGTTGCCGGTATAGCCCGGTGTCGGCACCTGGTTATGAAACTGTCCATCACGATAGTGCGGTGACTGTTCAACCTGACTCAGTTGTGCCCCTTGCGGCGCCTGACCAAACCCGGCATTGAGTACAAACGGTAAACTTGCAGCTGCAGCAATAAGCATAATAACAACCACACAAACTGTGAGACGCTTCATATCCTGACCTTAAACGCGCCCCCTTTCCGCTGGTTTGCGCGACTGACTCTTGATTATGAGTGAGTAAGCACTCATTATAGAAATCGAAAGTTCTCCGTCAAGATGATTTTCAATCTTTGACATTCGCCGTTGCGGCGCAGCAAACGCCGTGATTCAATCATGTTTTTTACAGACTTAAGGGTAAAGTGTAGTGGCTCGTCCGAAGAGTGAAGACAAAAAACTGGCATTACTGGAAGCTGCAACCACAGCATTTGCACAATCAGGTGTTGCGGCTTCGACCGCCGTGATAGCCCGTAATGCAGGGGTTGCGGAGGGAACGTTGTTTCGCTATTTCGCGACCAAAGATGATTTGATCAACGAGCTTTACCTCTTTTTGAAGCAAGACCTTTGTCAGTCGATGATGGCAAACCTGGATCGTTCAGTGACCGATGCCAAAACCATGACTCACTACATCTGGAACAGCTACATTAGCTGGGGCCTGAACCACACCTGCGGGCATCGCACGATTCGTCAGTTGGCCGTCAGCGAGAAAATAAGCAAGGAAACCGAACAACAGGCTGACGATATGTTCCCAGAACTGCGCGATCTTTGTCATCGTTCCGTACGACCCGAGTTTATGTCTGACGAATATCGCGCCTTTGGCGACGGGCTATTCCTTTCTCTGGCAGAAACCACCATGGAGTTCGCCGCCCGCGACGCTGCCCGCGCAAATGAATATATTTCGATGGGGTTTGAAGCCATGTGGCGCGCCCTGACCCGCGAGGAACAATAATGGACGGCCAGACCCTTCCTGCCTGTGCGAAACGCCTTGCGCTCGAACTACCTTTTACCGAACACTGCTGGCCTTTCGGCCCGGAATACGATGTCTTCAAGGTTGGCGGTAAAATTTTTATGCTGGTCACGGAGCTTCGCGGACGGCCGCTTATTAACCTGAAATCCGATCCGCAAAAATCACTGTTAAACCAGCAGATCTACCCCAGCATTAAGCCCGGCTATCACATGAATAAAAAGCACTGGATCTCGGTCTATCCTGGTGACGATATTACCGAGTCATTACTGGCAGAGCTGGTGAATGATTCCTGGCACCGCGTCGTCGACGGCTTGCCGAAGCGGGATCAAAAACGCCTGCGTCCAGGTTGATTTATCGCTAACCCCGATAAGTGTTTTTGCATTTTCCTGTCTTATCTTTTTCCTGCTAACCCTGTACCCTGCTGAAACAAAACGCACCCGCAGGGTATGGAAAATCACCAGGAGTAGTTATGGATATTGTTTCTGTCGCCTTAAAACGTTACTCCACTAAGGCATTCGATCCGAATAAAAAACTGACCGCTGAGCAGGCCGAAAAATTAAAAACGCTGCTGCAGTTTAGCCCGTCCAGCACCAACTCTCAGCCATGGCACTTTATTGTCGCCAGCACTGACGAAGGTAAGGCGCGTGTGGCTAAATCCGCAGCCGGCGGCTTTGTATTCAACGAACGTAAAATGCTGGATGCTTCCCACGTCGTGGTGTTCTGCGCCAAAACGGCGATGGACGATGCGTGGCTGGAACGCGTGGTGGATCAAGAAGAAAGCGATGGTCGTTTCGCCACGCCTGAAGCGAAAGCCGCAAACCACAAAGGCCGCACCTTCTTTGCCGACATGCATCGCAAAGAACTGAAAGATGACAACCACTGGATGGCAAAACAGGTGTACCTGAACGTCGGTAACTTCCTGCTGGGCGTTGCGGCGATGGGCCTGGATGCTGTGCCGATCGAAGGCTTTGATTCAGCTGTCATGGATGCAGAATTTGGCCTGAAAGAAAAAGGTTTCACCAGCGTAGTGGTGGTTCCTGTGGGTCATCACAGCGTAGAAGATTTCAACGCCGCGCTGCCGAAATCTCGTCTGCCGTTGGAAACGACGCTGACGGAAGTCTAATCCTCCGCATTTGCATAAGCTCCGCACAGCGGTCATCATAGACCGCTGTTTATTAAGGAGACGTTATGCAGGAATTGATATCTCAGGTAGAAGAACTCGGCATTGAAATAAATCACACCACCTCATTGGTGATGATTTTTGGCATTATTTTTATCACCGCCATTATTGTTCACGTTATTTTGCACTGGGTGGTATTACGCGCATTTGAAAAGCGCGCCAGCGCCAGCTCCCGCCTGTGGCTACAAATCATCACGCAGAACAAGTTATTTCACCGGCTGGCATTCACCCTGCAGGGTATCATTGTCAATATACAGGCCGCACTCTGGCTACAGAAAGGCAGCGAAGCAGCAGAAATATTAGTGACCTGCGCACAGTTGTGGATCATGATGTACGCCCTGCTGTCCCTGTTTTCCCTGCTGGACGTTATTCTCAATCTGTCGCAAAAACTCCCTGCCGCATCGCAATTACCGCTAAAAGGCATATTCCAGGGCATCAAACTCATCAGCGCAATTCTCGTCGGAATATTGATGATTTCCCTGCTGATTGGTCAGTCACCGGCAATACTGATAAGCGGTCTGGGCGCCATGGCCGCCGTGTTAATGCTGGTGTTTAAAGATCCAATCCTCGGACTGGTTGCCGGAATACAACTTTCAGCCAACGATATGTTGAAGTTGGGTGACTGGCTGGAAATGCCGAAATATGGTGCAGATGGCGCGGTTATCGATATTGGCTTAACCACCGTGAAAGTGCGCAACTGGGATAACACCATCACCACTATCCCAACCTGGTCACTGGTCTCAGACTCTTTTAAAAACTGGAGTGGAATGTCGGCTTCCGGTGGGCGGAGAATAAAACGCAGCATCAGCATTGATGCCACCAGCATCCATTTTCTTGATGAGGATGAGCGCCAGCGTCTGCATAAAGCCCACCTGCTGAAACCGTATTTAACCGCACGTCACCAGGAAATTGACGAGTGGAATCAGCAGTTAGATGCGCCTGAATCGGTATTGAATCACCGCCGGATGACCAATATTGGCACCTTCCGCGCTTATCTGAACGAGTATTTGCGTCATCATCCGCGTATTCGCAAAGATATGACGTTAATGGTGCGCCAGCTTGCGCCGGACGATCACGGATTACCGATCGAAATTTATGCCTTTACCAATACGGTGGTCTGGCTTGAATATGAAAGTATTCAGGCTGATATCTTCGACCATATATTTGCCGTAGTCGAAGAGTTTGGCTTGCGCATTCATCAGTCGCCTACCGGAAACGATATTCGTGCGCTGTCTGGCGCGTTTCAGCGATAAAGCTCAGGTACTGGCGCGTGAAATATAGCGCCAGTCCATCATCACCCTTTCCGTCTGCGCGTCAGGATTTTCTATTTTATTCAGCAATAATCCTACCGCTTTGCGGCCTATATCCCGTGAGGGCTGCTCAATGGTCGAAAGCTGTGGAGAAACCATTTCTGCCAGTTCCGTACCGTCGAAACCAACAACGGCGATATCCTGCGGGATCTGTAATCCGGCATCGAAAATAGCGCGCATCGCACCAGCGGCAAGCGTGTCCGATACGGCAAACACCGCGTCGGGTTTCACCTCTGCGGCAAGTAGTGTTTTCATCGCCGCAATTCCTGCACTGGAACTTAATTCACTGGCATATTCCACAGCCTGATATTCAAGCGACAGAGCATGCAGCGCCGCTTTATAGCCGCGTTCGCGCAAACGAGCATATTTATAACTCAGGTCATGATTGATTAAGGCAATTCGTCGGTAGCCCTTATCCACCAGGTGAGATATTACCGACTGTGCGGCGTCAACATCGTTAATCCCCACGCAGGAAACCGCGCCTTTGTCAGCATATTCCGCGCACTGAACCCAGGGCGCATCGCCAATCAGCGTAGTCAGTTCCGGTAATTTGGAGAATGCATCCATGGTGATAATGCCATCGACGATTTTCCCCGACAGGAGCTTCAATGCTGATTTTGAGCGGGCTGTATCCGAGCCGGAATTACACAGTAAAATGCGATAGCCATTCTTCTCCGCCTCCTCTTCAATGCCTTTAACAACTTCTGCACAAAAAGGATTGGCGATGTTGGAAACCATCACCAGAATCATCGAACTACGTGCCGTACGCAGCTGACGCGCCAGCAGGTTGGGCTGATAATTGCTTTCTTTAATAGCCTGTAGCACGCGCTCACGATTTTTGGCTTTGACGGTATCACTGTGATTCAGTACACGCGATACCGTCGCCACCGACACACCGGCAAGCTGGGCGATTTTTTGAATAGACATAACGACGACACATCCTGCGGTTTACGCTTTGCGTTGAGGCTACCATAAAATCGCCGACTGGCGAACCGGATGCGTGTTTAGCGCTGTACTGATATCCAACGCTGCTGCTGATGGCTTTTTATAATTGCATCAATAATATACATCACATCCGCACCGTCAGAAAAAGACGCAAATCGACGCTCCGCCGTCGCGGGCATTTTGCCTGCCAACACCGCCTGATAAAACTGCTGCATCATATTCTTGAACGCATCCGGCCAGCCTTCAATATGCCCACCCGGAAAGTGCGCACTGGCAGCAACATCAGCATTCATCAATCCAGGGTCGTCCGTCAGGATCTGGTTCGCCTGCTGACGGTGCCCGACCCAAAGCTGTTGCGGCGTTTCCTGATCCCAGTGCAGTGAACAGTGGCTACCGTTAATTTCAAAGCTCAGGTGATTCTTGCGCCCGGCACTCACCTGCGAAACGCTAAAGCAGCCTTTGCTGCCATCATCAAAACGTACCAGCACCGACCCACGATCTTCCGTCGTAACCGCTTTATCCTCAAATTGCACATCAGCCGTTTGCTGGCCAAACGTAGCGTTACTGGCAATGCTGGCTTTACGTACCGGCCAGACGATAGCCAAATCGGCCATCACCTCGACAATACGTTTTCCAGTCACGAATTGCACCGTATCGCACCAGTGCGAACCGATATCCGCTACCGCCCGTGAATCGCCGCCCTGTGCGGCATCGACCCGCCAGTTGTAGTCAGTCTCCAGCAGCATCCAGTCCTGCAGATAGCTCCCCTGTACGGCAAACAGACTACCCACGCTGCCGCTTCTGACCATACTGGCCGCCTGCTGCACCATTGCAAACTGGCGATAGACAAAGCTCACGCCGTGCACCACTCCAGCCTGCTGTGCCAGCGTTTCCAGTTCACGAGCCTCATCCGGCGTCATACACAGCGGCTTTTCTGAAAACACGTGCATACCCGCGCGTAAAATCTGCCGATTGATGTCGGCATGCAGATGATTCGGTGTACAGTTATGCACTACCTGCAGTCCGGGATGCGCCAGCAGCGCTTCAACGCTGCCGTACGCATGAGGAATATGAAGAGCATCTGCGCGTTCCTGGGCAACCGCCAGCGAGCTATCACAGAGCGCCACCACGTTCACACCGCCGAGTCGACGCAACGCCTCAATATGTGCAGGCCCAATAAATCCGCTGCCAATAATGCCAACCTGTATCATTTGCGTACCTCATCGCCAGCGGCGAAATCATCAAATGCACGAGCAGAAACCGGAATAACATGGCGGCGTATAAAATCACTCCCCTCACGCGCCCCGGTTTGCGCGTCTTTCAGGCAACACTCCCATTCCAGCACCGCCCAGCCAGGGAAATCATATTGTGTGAGCTTGCTGAAGATCGTTTTGAAATCGACCTGCCCGTCCCCCAAAGAACGGAAGCGCCCGGCGCGATCGAGCCACGGCTGATAACCGCCATAGACACCGCTGCGGCTACTGGCGTGGTACTCAGCGTCCTTGACGTGGAACGCTTTAATACGCGAGTGATAGACATCGATAAACCCAAGATAATCCATCTGCTGCAATAACAGATGGCTCGGGTCATAGAGAATGTTGCAGCGAGGATGATTATCAACCAGCGCAAGAAAACGCTCGAACGTCACGCCATCGTGCAGATCTTCGCCTGGATGGATCTCAAAGCAAACATCCACCCCATGGTGATCAAAGCGATCGAGTATCGGTCTCCAGCGGCGCGCCAGCTCCAGAAAAGCCTCTTCAAAGCGCTGACGATTATGCGGTGGCCACGGATAAAAGAAAGGCCAGGCGAGCGAACCTGAAAACGTGGCATGTGCCGTCAGCCCCAGTCTTTGCGAAGCCGCAGCGGCCTGGTGTAAGGTTTCGATGGCCCACGCCTGTCTGGCCTGCGGATTAGCGCGTACAGACGGCGGAGCAAATCCGTCAAAAGCGTCATCGTAAGCCGGATGGACGGCAACCAGTTGACCTTCAAGATGGGTCGATAATTCGCTAATCACCACCCCATATCCGGCCAGCATCCCGCGAATATCATCACAATAGGCCTGACTTACAGCAGCTTGTTCGACATCAAACAGCGACTTGTGATTACACGGGATTTGTAATGCCTTATAGCCCAGCTCCGCCGCCCATTTTGCCATGCCTTCCAGGGTGTTAAATGGAGGATGCTCCCCGATAAATTGCGCCAGAAAAATGCCAGGCCCCTTGATGGTTTTCATAACCCCTCCTGAAAATTACGCCTGCTCTTTATCGTCATACTTGAAAGAGAAAAGGAAAATCACGGCAATCACTGCGGCAGCGACTGCCGGGATCCACCAGAATGTGGTCCACGCCTGAGGCACGGTTTGCCCCGCCACCAGCCGGTTGTACAGTGCGCCTGAAATTTGCGAACCCAGCAACATACCGATCCCATAGGTAAACATAACGATCATGCTTTGCGCCTGACCTTTTACTTTTTCCCCGGCGATACGATCGGTGTAAATAAAGCCGACCACGAAGAAAAAGTCGTAGCACACGCCGTGCAGCAGAATGCCGAGATACAGCAGGAATCGGCCCTCTTCGCTGATGCCGAGGGCAAAGAAGGCATAACGCACGAACCAGGCGCACATCCCGATTAACAGCATGTATTTCACGCCCAAACGTCTGAACAGGAACGGGATCACCAGCATGAAGAATATTTCAGACATCTGACCAAACGACATCGCCGTACTGACGTCGCCGACGCCCGCATCAGCAAGAAACGACGCGGTATACGCGTAATAGGTTCCCAACGGTACAGAGATAAGCGTCGCGCAGAGCGAGAAGACAAAAAAGTGACGGACCTTGAGTAAGGCAAAAGCATCCGCACAAAACAGATCACGAACTTTCACCGGCAGTCCTTTCGCCGGTGCTGGCGTGTTGGGCAGCGTCAGGCTGTAGAGCGCCAGAATCACAGAGATAATCGCCGCCAGCGTAAAGATGCCGGTGGTGTCCGAAATTCCGGTTACACCGATAAAGATCCCCGCGACAATCCAGCCAATGGTGCCAAACACCCGCACCACCGGGAAGGTTTTGTCCTTATCCGACAGACTATGAAAAGCAATATTGTTGGTAAGCGCCAGCGTAGGCATGTAGCACAACGTGTAGCCAAACAGCAGACCAATCAACAGTGCACCGTTTTGCGCCACCAATGCCTGCGGAACAAACCACAGGATTGCCGCGCCAGCAAGGTGCATCACCGCCATCACCTTTTGCGAGGCAAAAAAGCGGTCTACCAGCATCCCTAAGACGAATGGCGACAGAATAGAGGCAATGGGCCCGGCTGAAAACGCATCGCCAATCAACAGCGACATGTTGTGCTGGCTCATCACCAGCCCCAGCGTGACGGACCAACTTCCCCAGATAAAGAACTGTAAGAACATCATTAGCGACAGCCGGGGCACCAGCAGCCGGTACTGTACGCTCTGTTTTCCACTACTTTCGGTTGTTGACACCATTTTTTGCCCCACCCTTAAAAAGTAATCGATTACAAATTAGATTCAATAGAAAAGTAATCGATTACAAAATAAAGATCCTGTCAGCAGCAGCAAAATTGCGAGAACGGTCACGATAAACGTTGAGTGAGGATCCGATCCCACCCTGACGATGGGATCGGTAATAACAAGATCGGTAGAAACTTAGCGGGACTTACGACGCAGCAGTTTGAAGGCAACAAACAGGAACAGGATCCAGACTGGCAGCAGGATAGCTGACAGGCGCATCTCATCCATCGTACACATCAGCACCAGAATCATGCCAAGGAAAGCAATACACAGGTAGTTCCCTGCCGGATACAGCAGCGCTTTAAACTGCGTGTCACGTCCCTTACGACGCATCGCCGCCCGGAATCGCAGATGTGCCAGGCAGATCATAATCCAGTTCAGCAGCAGCGTCGCCACCACCAGCGCCATCAGCAGGCTAAAGGCCTTTTGCGGCAGCACATAGTTGATGAGTACCACCAGCGACGTAATAGCACCGGAAAGGATCAGTGAGTTCACCGGTACGCCGCGACGGCTGACGCGGGTTAAGAACTTCGGCGCGTTACCCTGAACCGAAAGACCAAACAGCATGCGGCTGTTAGAGTAGACGCCACTGTTATACACCGACAGCGAAGCCACCAGGATGACAAAGTTCAGCGCAGAAGCCACTACGTTGCTGTCGAGATTATGGAAAATCATTACGAACGGGCTGCTGTTGGATTTCACTTCCACCCACGGGTACAGCGCCAACAGCACCACCAGAGAACCGATATAAAACAGCAGAATACGGTACACCACCTGGTTTACCGCCTTTGGAATGCTTTTCTGCGGATCCTGCGCTTCCGCGGCAGTAATCCCGATAAGCTCCAGCCCACCAAAGGAGAACATAATCACTGCCAGCGACAGAATTAATCCGTTCCAGCCGGTAGCAAAAAAGCCGTTGTAACGCCACAGGTTATCGATGCTTGCATGTTCCCCGCCGTTACCGGAAAACAGCATCCACACGCCAAAACCAATCATGCCGATAATGGCCAGTACTTTAATCAGCGCAAACCAGAATTCCGTTTCGCCATACAGACGTACGTTGACCAGATTGACGGCGTTGATGATCACGAAGAATGCCGCGGCCCAAATCCAAGTTGGAACATCGGGCAACCAGTACTGCATGTAGATCCCTGCCGCTGTCAGTTCTGCCATGCCGACCAGCACAAACATCACCCAGTAGTTCCAGCCGGACAGAAAACCCGCGAACGGTCCCCAGTATTTATAGGCAAAATGGGCAAACGATCCGGAAACGGGTTCTTCGACCACCATTTCGCCCAGTTGACGCATAATCAAAAAAGCGATGATCCCGGCAACGCCGTAACCCAGTAACACCGCAGGTCCCGCCATCTGAATAGCCGGGCCAATGCCCAAAAACAGGCCGGTACCAATTGCGCCGCCCAGCGCAATTAACTGAATATGGCGGTTTTGCAACCCTCGTTGAAGCGTCGGCTCGTTCGTCGACGCGGCATCAGACACGCTGGTGTCAGATGCAGTTGACGCGTTTTTCACGCCCTTCCCCTGTGTGGTTTTTATTGAAGGGGCTTCTTTTAACATTTCAACCTGGTTGTCGCAAGGCGCAATCGATTGGATACGCCGGGCTTCCTTGCCCAACGCACCGAGGCTCGGGAGAAAAACAATAGAAAGAAGGCGAGTTGTTATTGTTTATTCAGGTCAATACGTACCACGTTATCTGGCGCAGACGTAGAGTGGTCTTTATTAAATTTCTGTTTCACGGTGACAAACAGGGTTTGCCCATCCGCCGAGAGCAGCAAGCTGTTAGGGTTTGGTGGTAAATCCCAGCTTTTCTTCACGCTGTAATCGGTCGCATTCAGGCTGAGCAATTTCCCTGAATCACGCTGGGTAATATAGATTTCGTTGCGTTTTGCGTTAAATTTCACCGCCAGCGAATCACCCACATCCAATTTTTTCAGCAGCTTACCAGTATGGATATCCAGCACCAGGGTAGTCTTCGCTTTCGAGTTGTCGGTGACAAACAGGCGACCCGTTTGTGCGTCCTCCGTCATATTCAGCAACAGCGCAGGTTGTTCTCCCAGCGGTTGCCAGCGTTTTTCTACGCGCTGATTACGCGGGTTGATAACAAGAATTTCACCGCCGCCGTTAGCTGCATAAATTCGCTGCGTCACTTCTGAATAATGCAGTCCGGTCATCCATTTACCCGTATTTTTAATGCGGGTTTTTAGCTTCAGGGTTTCAGCGTCAACCACCCAAATCACCGCCGGATCCGCCACGGCACCAATATAGAGCAAACCGTTATGCAGCAGCACCTGGCGCGCACCATACGGGAAACCTTCTGGGTTACGTTCCGGGAACAGTACGCGATTTTTCACTTTGCCGTCAGCGGTATTCAGCGCGCTCAGGCCACCATCCAGTGAGTTGGTGACATACACTGTTTTACCGTCCGGCGAGATAGCCATACCAAAGTTTTTCATATCGGTATGACTCAAGCCGAGCGTTTTAAGCGTTTTTGGATCCAGCTTGTAAACCACGCCGCCCTGCACATCTTTAAATCCTTCGGCGCTGGCAACGTACAACGCATCCCCTGCCGGGCTAAGCGCCATTTCATATAACCCATCCGCCAGCGCGCGTTGTTGCACATCACTGACGGCAGGTTGCGCTGTTTTTTCCGTAACGCTGGCGTTGCTGGCTGGCGTGGTATGCGCCGCACAACCGCTTAACGCCGCAGTAATCAGCAATGCCAGCGCGGATGTTGTTTTTTTCATTGTCGGGATCCTTACCAGAAGTAATACAGGGAGTTAATAACAAAAGAGAATGAGAACTATACGCATTATCTTTACTGAATCAAGAATAATTACCCGAGAGTAAAAAACATGAAACAGAGGTTTGAAGATGCAGACAGGTGCGCGCGACTTCCGGTTTTTCATAATTACAGTGAATTATTCTGGACGAAAAGGCATCGCAGGCCACAGAATGCGCTTTACTGTTTTTCTAACATTTTCAAACGGGTGAACCTGTTGTACTTCAGCCACTCGTTTTTTAGCCAGGCCAGGCAACGACTGTCATGAATAAGATCATCAAACGACTGGAAATCGTCAAAAGCGCTATTGAACTGGAAGATGAGGAGATTATTTTCCAGCAGGTGGCGCATCTTAAAAATGAGCCTTTGTCAGTCGTACCAGGCACCATTGTGCAGGCGATCGAAGAACGACGCTTTGGTGATGCCCTGCGTGAAATCTCGGCCTGGCTGCAATCTCAACGGGCAGTCTCTACGTGGCAGGATCCCGCCATTGCCGCCAGTAAGCTGGAACTCAAAGCACTCGAAACACAGTTGCGTGACCTGATCGATAAGCGTAACACGCGCATTCAAATCCTCGATGATTTCAACGATCTGTATCACCTTCGTCTTGGACCGCTGATGAGCCGCATTCTCGAACTGCGTAAACAGCTCGCCGCCAGTGCCCAGCGCAAACAGGAAGCGGAGCGAAAACGCCGGGAAAAAGACTATCAATCCTGTCAGCACTATATTTCCCAGGCTGTTGATCAACTGGCCAGGCTCAAGCAGCACTGGATGAACCAGAATTCAGATTCGCGCGAATCGGTGGAAACACGCCAACGTATTCAGCAGCAAACTGAACTGATTACCGCCCTGCTGGCTGAGATTCGTGAGCTGGAAAACGACTTTTCTCGCCAGGATGACAGCGCAACCCGTCAGGCACAGGAAGAGGCCAGCCATGAATATGATGAATATCAGGAGCAGCAGCAGGATGCACAGCATCGTTTTAGCCGTGACCAGCGGCTTTCCTCTGATGAACGTAATGAGTTAAAACGCCTGTGGCGTCAGGCAAGCCGTCTTTGCCACCCGGACGTGGTAGCCGATGATCTGAAAGAGAAAGCGCATCAGATGATGGTGCAGCTTAACCAGGCGCGCCAAAATGCCGATCTTGCCACCGTCCGGGCGCTACTGACTCAATTGCAAAGCGGCCTCGAACCGATGATGGCCAGTGACCGATTGAACGATTTGCAGCATTTACGCAGCAAAATACAGCAGCTCAGAGAACAAATTAACGCGCTGCTCAAAGAGATTACCGAACTGGAAGCCGAAAACGCCTGGCGGCTTGCCACCTCCGTGACTGATAAAGAAGCCTACTTCTCCGATCAACAACGGGCGCTTACGGAAATCCGCAATACGCTGGAACAGCAGGTACATCAGGTTGAACAGGAACTGTTGGCAGGCTAAGCCCTATCAGCAATAGCAATCAGAAAAAATAACCTCTTCAAGTGAGTTTTTAAAATTAAGCACAAAAAGCTAAAAATAGGATAATTCCCTAAAAACATCACAACTCTAAGAATTATCAACCTGGATACTCGAGTTTCAGGTCGATAACTGCAAATTTAGCGATATTTCTCTCTTCCCCTCGACGCCCCTTCTCTTTGTCCTGGTCTTGATTAAGAATTCTCCTACCAACCAGTAAGCCCATTAAGAAAAACGGGTATCCATCTGAAATATAATGTTTTTCATATAAATCCCCTCCAAAACAGATAGGAATACCCTGTCTTTATAGAAACCACTCAATCATTATTCATGCGATTCATAAGCGAAATCTATCAATCATTTACGCAGAGCTGAAATAAACGATTTATCTTAAATTTTAACAAAGTGTAATATCTACTTTAAGAATAGTTAATGATTCTAATAAATACAGAGAATATCTGTTTAATCTGGAATTAATAAGGATACGTTCACAGCACAGAACGTAATACGAGATTTAATTAACATTTCACGCGTCGCAAGAAACTCTTTTTTAACCTACAAAAAGAGGCGGCTGCTTGCACCAAAATTTCAAGGAGATCGTTATGTCAAAGGCTATTTTTTTGGGTGACTCAATTTACCCTTGGCTAGGCATGCGAGAAATCCTACGTGGCTCATCATTATATATTGATATCGCGTATTACTCCTCCCAGACGCTCTCTGCTGTCAAAATGCTTCCTTATGAAACGGATTGCATCATCATTAATCCTGACAAATCAGATTTTTTAAAATATGCCAGGATTATCCGCAACATGGCTTTACGACCTGTCACCAAAATTATTGTTTTGGCAGATGAAGCTACTTTTACTCTTTTTCAAACCGTTTGTGGGAAGAACATGCTGTTTCTTGATCAAGATGCCAGTCTTGATCGGCTACACCATGCCGTTACACGTATCACAAAAAACAATAACCAACAAAATATCAAAGCATTACACAACAAGATCACAGCAAACGAATTCAACGTAATGATGATGCTTGCACGAGGATGGTCACTGACACAAATCGCCGGGGCATCACAAAAAAGTGAAAAAACCATCGGGGCGTACAAAAGCAATATTGCCAGAAAACTCGGCAAAAATAACACCCGGCTCAAGTACACCATTTCTCACTATAGCCAGCCGTAACTGACTTATTTAAGGACAATTATCACGGTTATTATTTAAAAAAGTTTTCTTTCGACTCGCTTTTTAATTCCGCATCGCACGGAAGGAAACCCTATTCCCAAAAATCTATTACCGGGTAGCACATCCGCGTGCCAACCATAGCCAACAACTCAATGTATTAACACATGCATAACAGGAATGTAGACGAGGGTTATATATGAACAAAGTTTACAGCATTATTTGGAACGCGGCGCTCGGTATCTGGGTGGTCGTTTCTGAATTAACCAAAGGAAAGAAAAAAAGCAGCTCGCGTAAAACGGTTGCGGTATTAGCAGCGGGTGCATTAAGCGCTGCTTCAATGCAGGTTTCCGCTGATCCGATTATCGATATCGGTGATCACAATATTTTCACCGACTACCAGGCAGGTATTTCCGTTGGGGATTATGCGGGTATCCACGACTACGGATTCTTATATAAAGATATCACTGCTGGTCAGGCGCTCAATATCAGCGGTGCGATCCCAACGATCAGTCCGGGTCAAAGTGGCGTTGTTGAATCAACGACCATCAGAGAGCTGCTGCAAACCGGCAAAATCACTCTTAAGGCCACCAGCCCTGACCAGAGCGTAAAAACGATTACTAATGCTGAAGAGCTGGCGGAATACCTGACGTACAACCGGTCGTCGACGCCTTCACAGAGCACAGAATTTGATATTAACGACCCGGCGTTCCCTGGCGAACCTACAACTATTAAAGTATTTGACACCAATGAGTTAAGTAATTTTCTTACTGAATCCCAGATTGGCGATTCGGTATTAAACACCTGCGATCCAACATTGTCTAAAATCTATAAACAATTTGGCATCGCGCTGGCGACAAATGGCTCCATAGCCAATCTGGATATTGGCAACGACACGCTCAATGTCCGTGACAAAGCCAATACTATCGAGTTGCTGGCTAAAGACTCCTCCTTGCTGGAGGCTCAGGACGCAGGTAGCCAGGTTAACTGGCAATCCGATAACTATATAAAATTTAACGCCGCCCCAGTTATCCCTGAAAAAACGTTCGCCGGTTCAGCGCAAACCTCCGTGTTTGGCGATGATGTAACACTCATGTCCTACGGCTATGATGCAGACGGTAAAGTAGTCGAAACGGGTACGCGCACATTTAACATTACCAGCACGCAGGAGCTGGCCGATTTTAACGACTGGCTGTTGGGTAAAAGCAGCGACGCAGCAGAAAACCCTGAAGGGCAAAAGGTCAGTCAACTGCAGTTGTGGCTGGATGTTGAAAACGGTGATATCACAACCGTCACCGCCGCGCAGACAAAATACGCGGAGCTGATTGATGGCTTGATCAACTCCAGCAAGTCTTCAGACGTGCTTACCTGGGATTACGACGTCTGGACCGACGGCTTGTCGCATAGCAATAACGCGACCGCTGGCCGCGGTGAGCTGCATGCTATTTACGCCAACGGTGCAGGCACCTCCGGCACCCTGAACAAAGATGCGATTATTGCCGTTGACGGCAGTATTAACGGTGTCATGAAATCCCTTAGTGGCGGGGTTATCACTAACCTTGGCGAGCTGAACGCATTACGCACGTCTACCGGGCAGAGTCTGGCGATTGGCATGCTGGCAAAAGACGCAACGGCAACCAACAACGGGATCATCAACTCCGGGCTGTTTATCGACAAAGACGGCAATCAAAACGTCAACAGCTATGGCGCATTTGGCATGCAGGGGCAAGGCGCCAGCCAGATAGCAAACAACGGCACCATTAACCAGGCGATCACCACCGATAACTTTGGTACCGCGTCGGCAGCAGATCCCTGGAGTAAGGATGAGCCAGATTCTTCGCTGACGCTGGCTATTGGCATGCAACTGTCTGACGAATCGCAAGGCGTCAACAACGGCGATATCAACGTCGTGGACGGGCGCAAAAACGGTGCATCCTTTGCCAAAGGCACCGCTTATGGCGTAGAAGTTGCCGGGAATGCCACTTTCACTAACGCTCAGGATGCCTCAATTTATCTTGGTCGCGACGCAAGCGATCCGTCTAAAGATGTCACGATGGCTGGCGGCTCTAGTCTGAGCGCCGGGATCATGACCAAGAGTGCCAAAGAGGTGATTAACAACGGTCTGATCACGCTGGGAACCGGCATACGCAACGCCGCGGGGATTCTGGTCGGGAATGCCACGGGCAACGTCCTCAATACCGGCAATATCGTGATCAATGGAGGTTCTGGCGGGGGCAGCAGTAAGAACTACGGCATCTCCGTACGCGACAGCGGCGCGGAAAATAATCAGGAAATCCGCAACGACGGCAAGATTAACGTAAATGGCACCAACAACGTGGGGATCCACGTTAGCGCCAATAACAAAAATGCCGAAGTCACCACCAGCGCTTCAGGCTCTATCGTGGTGGACGGTGAAGGCGGTGTCGGTAACCGTAACTACGCTATCTGGGCAGAAGGCGGCGCTAACGGCCAGGCTGTGGTCAACGTCTACTCCAACATTACGCTGGATAAAGCCGGTAACATCGGTGTGCATGTACGTGATAACGCCATCGCTAACGTTGACAGTCTGAGTAGCCCGACATTTAACAGCACCGATCAGATTGGTTATTACCTGTTTGGTAAAGGCGCTACCGCCAACATTGGTCAGGCGGTGATGAATGACAATGGTCAGGATCGCACCACCATTTTCCGTATCGCCAATGGCGCATTGCTGGCCGGGAATACCACGCCGCCGAATGGTCAGGCTGGCTCCAACCTTGATCTTACCCTCAGCGGTAAGAATTCCGTGGGCGTTCTCGCCACCGGCGCTGGCAGTAGCGTAGATACCGGTGAAGCTACGTTTACCGTTAAGGGTAGCGACTCAGCGGCGCTGGTTATCGAAGGCGGCGCGAAAGGAACTATCAGCGATAAAACGACCATCAATTTAACCGGCGAAAGAACCGTTGCCGGGGTTGTGGATGGTCAGGCTCACCAGTTGAATGGTGACACGCAGGGTAATCCTACTAGCACCACCCTCACCTCCAACGCGAAGATTACCTCTGAAGCTAGCGGCAATGAGGTTATCGCCTATGTGGCGAGGAATCAGGGCAACCTGATCCTGGATACCAACTCGATTATTGATCTGGCCAGCGTCGACAGCATCGGTGTTGATGTTCAACAAGGCGGGAGCTTAACCAATAACTCTTCCAGCGCTCTGCATGTCAGCAACGGCATCGGTGTTAGAGCTTCAGGTGCCAGCGCACAAATCAATACACTGGGCAAAGTTCAGGTTGATAATGGTACTGCCGGGGTTCTGCTCACCCAAGGAGCCAGCCTGCTAATTAACGGTATTTCTGGCGACAGTATTACTACCGATGGCACCGCTGACGGTATTCGTCTGGCCGAAGGCGCTGGCGCTCTGTCCGCGCAAAATGTGGAGATCAGTGCAAAGGGTGACGGTGCTGGCATTCAAAACGATGCTAACAATAACAATATCCTGTTACGAAACGTCACCATAAACTCCAACGATGGCGCAGGCATCCGCACCAGCGTGGCGTTGACCATGACCGATAAAGACAGCGCTGGAAATATCCTCAACGTCAACGGGAAAGGTACCGGCTTTGCCTTTGAAAAACGCGATGGCAGCTCGGTATCGGGCGATCTGACCATCGGCAAAGGCTACACCATTGAGGTGCTGAACAGCGAAGGCAGCGGTATCCGCGCTAATACCAACGGTAATGTCACCACCAATGCCGACATTAACGTGCATAACGACGCAGGCGGTTCGGCGATCATCGCGAAAAACGTCAGCGCCTTGACCAACAGCGGCAAGATTATCTCTGCCAGCACCACCTCACCGGTTATTGACGCCAGCGGCGACAGCAGTAAAACCATTACCAACACGGGAACCCTGCAGGCCATCAACGACACGGCCGTGGCCATTCAGTCCGGCAAAGGCAATGACACCATTGATATCAGCGGCGGTGTAACCAGCGGCGTAATCAATACCGGCGAAGGTGCGGACATCTTTAACTGGCGTAGTGGCTCCTATGCGGGTGAAGTGAATTTCGCCGGTACTGGCGGTAACAATAAAGCCAACATCGGCAATGTGACGCTGGATAAAACACGCCACATCACTACTGAAGCAGGTAGCGGCAACGCCCTCACCTTCACCGATACAAAAGGTGCGAAGATTGGTACGCTGGCTAGCGACAACCTGACCACTGGCACCAACATCGGCACCGGCTGGGATTCGCTGACCATCAGCGGCTCAAACGCAGATGTCCGGGTCGTAGAAAACCTGACGCTGGCAAGCAAAACCATTGCCGTAAACAATGGCGCAACCCTGAGCACCGGCGACCACGTCGAGCCGACCAGTACTGCCGCAAGCATTGGCGATTACAATGTTACGACCCAGGGCACAGGCAGCCGGGTTATCTTCGATACCCAGGGTGATGCTTCAGCGGCGCAAATTTATCGCGGTATCATCAGCGGTGACGGGAAGTTCGAACGTGCGGCGGGCGGTACCACGATCTTCACCGCTAACAATACCTACACCGGCTCTACCACTATCGCTCAAACCGGTACGCTGCAGTTGGGTGACGGCGGAAATACAGGCGAAGTCAGCGCCGTGTCAGACATTATCGACAACGGCATATTGGCGATTAATCGCGCCAACACCGTGCTGCTCAACGGCGTGATCTCCGGTATTGGCGCGCTGCAGCAAATCGGCGGCGGCATTACCCGTCTGAACGGCAATAACACCTATACCGGCGACACCACCGTTACCAACGGCACGCTGCTGGTGAATGGCGATCAAAGCGCGGCGCGCGGTGCCACCACCGTTAGCGGCACGTCCACACTTGGCGGTAATGGCACTATCGGCGGCAACGTGCTGATGAACGATGCCACGACCCTCAGCGCCGGTGACGGTGGTGCGGGTACGTTATCCATTAACGGTAATCTGCAGCTTGGTAGCAAAACGACTTCCGCTTTCGAACTGGGTCAGGCCTATACGCCAGGCGGCGCGCTAAACGATCTGATTAACGTCGCGGGCGATCTGCAACTGGACGGGACTCTGGATGTCACCACTTCACAGGGCGGTAACTTCGGACCGGGCGTGTACCGTATCTATAACTACGGCGGCACGCTGGATAACCAGACGCTGGAATTAGGCGCAATACCGGACAGTCAGGATAAGAGCAATATTTTTGTCCAGACCTCCATCGACAAACAGGTCAACCTGGTGAACGCCAACGGCGTTACCCTGCAGTTCTGGGACGGCGCAACCGTCAATCAGAGCCACGGCGCGTCGGGTATTGAAGGCGACAGCAAAATTGACGGTGGCGATGGCAAATGGATGGCAATCGGCAGCCAGGGTGATAACAACTGGACCACCGCAACCGGTGAAGGTAACGCCCCTTGGGCACAGAAGTCCTTCGCCGTCTTCACCACCAAAGGCGGTACAGTTACCGTGGACAACGCCGCGGGAGAAGTTAACTTCTCCGGAGCACAGTTTGATGCCGATGGCTATGTCGTTAAAGGCGATGCGCTTAACGCGTATGCCACCACTGAAAACGCGACCCACGCAGGCCAGACGCCGGGAACAGGCGAACTGCTGCTGCGCGTTGGCGCCGGTGGCGCGGGACAAAACTATACCGCGACCATTGAGTCTGTTATCCGCGAAGCCAGTACTGCTGACAAGCTGACGCTGGTGAAAACCGACCTTGGCCGTCTGATCCTCAGCGGCGATAACGAGTATCGCGGCGGCACGCGCATTGATGGCGGCACGTTGCAGATCTCCTCCGACAGCAATCTCGGCCAGAGCGGAACTGACCTGGCAATCAATAACGGTTCAACGCTGCAACTGGGCGCGGACCTGACCAGCAATCGCACCATCGAGCTGGGAGCGAATGAGAACGCAGCGGTGTTCGATCTCAATTCGCGCCACTTCACGCCAACCGGTGAGATTACTGGCGACGGTAAACTGAAAGTCACCAGCAGCTCTAGCGATGCGGGCAGCACCTTGTCGCTCGACCGCGCAAACAGCTACAAAGGCGACACAGAAATTGCCGGTACCGGAAACACCAACAATGTGACGGTCAACGTCAGCAAAACCGGAGCCTTTGGCAGTAACGAAAGCAGCACCGTGAATGTCAATAAGGGCGCGATGCTCAATGTCAGCGGGACAGATACCAGCCTGAAATCCCTGACCATGAACATCGCCGACAGCCTGTTAACGCTGGCAGATAACGTCACCGCAGCGAGCGCAATGCTGAACCTGACGGGCACGGCGAAAGCGGTGTTAACCAACAACGCCACCGCGGGCAACGCGACGGTTAACGTGTCAAAAGACAGTACTCTGGCGCTGGAAGAAGACGCCAGCGGCGGCAATGCCACCGTGAACAACAGCGGACTGATGACCTTCGCTGACCAGGCGATGGCAGAAAATACCGTCGTTAAAAACCTGGCGGGCGGTAAGGTCGATATCAGCGCAGTCGACAGCGCAACATCGATCGGCTCGTTGTCCGGCGCAGGTAATGTCGAATTGGGCAATAAAGAGCTGTCACTGGGTAATCTGCATCTTGATGACACCATCAGCGGCATTATCAGCGGCAACGACGGTAGCCTGGTGAAAATCGGTGACGGTACGTTAACGCTGACCGGCGACAATACTTACACCGGCACCACGGACGTCAATGAAGGCGTGCTGCTGGTCAACGGTAATCAGTCTGCGGCTACCGGCCAGGTGACGGTGAAATCCGGGGCAACGCTTGGCGGAAACGGAATTATTGGCGGCGCGGTTGATGTGCTGGACGACGCTCATATTACCGCAGGTGCGGCCATCAACAGCGTGGGTAAACTGACTACCGGTTCGCTGACGCTCAGTGATAACGCACAGCTGGATTATCAGTTTGGTCAGGCTTACACCCCGGGCGGTGCTTTCAACGACTTGATTGATGTAAATGGCGATCTGACGCTCGATGGTAAGCTCAACATTGAAACCTCACCGGGCGGCAGCTTTGATGTCGGCGTCTATCGCGTCATCAACTACACCGGCACATTGACCAACAATGTGATGGATATTGCTAACGCGCCGGAAGCGGCTGACAGCCTGTACGTGCAGACATCGGTGAAAAATCAGGTCAACCTGGTCAACCACGCAGGACTAACGCTGCGCTTCTGGGACGGCACCGGCGGTGAGAATGGCGAGCTGAAAAACAACGGCGTCATCAACGGCGGCGACGGTATCTGGCAATCCAGCCAGGGTAACGACAACTGGACTACCGATGAATCAACGCCGGAAGGCGCGCTGAACGCACCGTTTACCGATGCCGCGTTTGCCGTCTTCCAGGGTGAAGCAGGCAACGTGACCGTCGATAACAGCAAAGGCGACGTCATCATCAGCGGCGCGCAGTTCGCCACCGATGGTTATCGCGTGGGTGGCGAAGCCATTACCACCGATACGGCCAACACCCTGATTCGCGTTGGCGATGGCACAGTAGACGGCGCCAACTACACCGCGACTATCGACAGCGTTATCCGCGGTACCGGCGGCCTGAATAAAGGCGATCTCGGTACCCTCATCCTCACGGGCGACAACACCTACAGCGGCGGAACGACCATCACCTCCGGGACGCTGCAGGTAGCGGGCGATACCAACCTGGGTGCGGCAGATACGGGAATTACCTTTAATGGCGGTACGCTGAAGTATGGCGAAGCGTTTGATACTGCCCGTCAGGTGACGCTGGAATCCGGCGGCGGGACATTCGACACCAACGGACATGACGTTTCTCTGCTGACTGAAGTCGAAGGTAACGGTCAACTGACCAAAACCGGTAAAGGCTCCCTCACCCTGACGCTGGATAACACCTACACCGGTGGCACCACCATCGAACAAGGCGTTTTACAGCTGGGTAACGGCGGTGATATCGGCAGCATTCAGGGGGATGTCGTTGATAACGGCGTACTCAACGTCAATCGTGGCGATACCCTGGCGCTGACCGGCAATATCAGTGGTAAAGGCCAGTTGCATCAGACCGGTAGCGGCATTACCGAGCTGCAAGGCGAAAACAGCTACAGCGGCGCGACGTTGATCGCCAACGGCGTGTTGCAAGCGGGTAATGCCAACACCCTGAGTAGCGCATCGCACCACTATGTGGTCGCAGACACCACGTTGAACACTCAGGGTTACAACCAAACGGTAGCGGGCCTGAGCAACGGTGGCGATGTCTCGCTCATCGGTCAGCAGACTGGCACAACCTTAACCGTCAAAGGGGATTACACCGGCGAAAAAGGGACTATCAACATGGCGGCTATCCAGAATGGTAGCGGCTCAGGCATTGCCGACCGTCTGATTATCGATGGCGGTAAAGCCAGCGGTAGCACGCTGCTGGATGTCGATGGTTCTGGTCTCGGCGCGCCGACCATTGGGGATGGTATCGAAGTGGTGACAGCGCTCAATGGCGCAACCACCACCGCACAAACGTCGCGGGATGCCTTCCATCTTGCCGCCGATCGTATGGCTGCAGGTGCGTTTGAGTACCAACTGCATGCGGGTAATGCTCAGGGCCAGGGTGAAAACTGGTATCTGAGAAGTGAATACCGTCCAGAAACCATGCTGTATTCTGGCCTCGCCAGCGTCGTACGTCAGGGTGATCTTAGCCTGTTGGGTAACATGCACCAACGTATGGGTGACGAGGTTAAACCGGGCATTGATGAAGACAATCGCGCCTGGGCAAGAATGATTGGCTACTCCGGTAAAACCAAACTGGATGATGCGGCCGGTACGCAAACCAGCTCCCATACCATGGGCATTCAGGTCGGCGTTGATATGTATGCTAACGAAAGCTGGAAAGCCGGGATGTATACCAGCATCCTTGATATCGACAGCAACGTGAAAGGCACGAAGACAGGCAGCGATGGCAAAGGCGGTAACATCGACGACAACGCATTTTACGTCGGCGGATATGCTACCTGGTTCTCGGGTGACGGTATGTATGTTGATAACGTCCTGCAGTACGGTAACCATAAATCCCGCCTGGAGGCGACCGGTAACAACGGCTCGTATACGGTCAGAGGCAACACGCTGACGGCGTCGACAGAGGTAGGTAAATCGTTCCGTTTAGGTGCCAGCGCATGGAGTCTGGAACCTCAGGCTCAGTTGATCTACCAGTACAGCGACTTTGATAACAGCACGCTGGATGGTGTGACCCCAACGAAAGTGAAAATGGATACTGCGGATTCCTTTACCGCGCGTCTGGGCGTGCGTCTGGTCGCTGACTATGACACCAACCATGGCAAATTCCAGCCGTACGGCAGGGTAAACGTCTGGCAGGGTCTGGGTTCAAAAGACAAAACGCACTTTACCAATGCGGTAGCCACCACCACGCTGGAATCTTCACAGCAGTACTCCAGCACTGAAGTTGCAGCCGGCCTGTCATGGTCCATCGACAGAAACCTGCAGGTCTACGGTGAGCTGGGTACGCAATTCAGCAACGGCGGCAGTAAGTCGCAGGTAGAAGCGCCGGTCAATGCCTCTATCGGCTTTAAGAAATCGTTCTAAGCTGACATAAACTCACCAGCCCCCTGTTCTGCAGGGGGCTTTTTTTTGCCGTTCAAAGTCGCCTGATGCGCTACGCTTATCAGGCCTACAGACTTAACAGCAACGCGGAACAACCAAGGGGTTGGGAAACGTGAAAAGGAGGGATTAACGATTATATTGTGCTAAGAGTGAAGGGATCTCTTCTGCCAGCACCGGGGGAGAAATGAAAAAGCCTTGAATTTTGTCACAACCAATCTGCATCAACCGCTCCAGCTGGGACTGGGTTTCCACCCCTTCGGCAAGAACTTCAATGCCAAAATTATGCGCCAGTGAAATAATACCCTCAACAATCTTCGTTGATCGGGTGTCGGGCTCAATACCGGTGACAAATTCCTTATCAATTTTTAAAGTGTCAAAAGGATATTTCAACAGGTAATTAAGATTAGCATGGCCGGTTCCAAAATCATCAAGTGCAAGCTTGACCCCTATCGCCTTTAATTCCGTCATATTTTTAGCCGCAATCTGGCTGTCACACAGCGGTGACGTTTCCGTGACCTCTATTTGGCATCGATGGACCGGCAGTCCGGAAGTGGCAAGATTTTGTCTGACGCGTTGGGGTAGCAGAGGATCGCAGAATTCAAGCGCGGAAATATTGACGGATAATACAATGGGGTCAGGCCAGGAAGTTGCAACATCCCACGGAGAGTGAGTAACCATATCTTCAATGGAAATAATATTGCCGCTATCTTCCAGTAAGGTAATAAAAACATCGGGAGAGATCATACCCATCTGAGGACTATTCCAACGCATTAATGCTTCAAATCCGCTTATACGCTGGGCATGCAAATTGAAAATAGGCTGATAAACCATATAAAGTTGACTGGTATTCAAAGCCTTTTCAAGCGCAGTTAGCACCTCATTGGAATTAAACATTCCCCTCTCCCTCTACAAATCATAAAATTAAAAACCAGTCAAAATCACTCCCAAATTGTATCTACTATTAGGTGTATTACATCAGAAAAGAATGGTCAGGTTAGGGTAAAAAAGACATACGATGGGTAAATCTGACAATTAACTTATTTAAATCAGAGGTATTGGTCAGGCCAAGTTTGGCGACGACTCTCATCTTATGTGCCTGAATCGTTTTATAGTTCAGGCTAACTAACTCAGAAATTTCTTTGGCTGTATAACCACTTACCAGTAAGTTCAGGATCTGCTGTTCTCTTTCGGTTAATCTCTTCTGCGAACGATACAGTCGGGGGTTCCATTTCCCGACTGATAATTTCGCCAATTGACCAAAATCGCGCAGTGAAGATTTTTCAGTCAAAACTATTGTTTTTTCGACATATAATAACTCTACGCATAATTTCGCCACCAAACTATCAGCAACAATCACCACGACGTTATTATAAAATTTGAATCGGTTTTTATTCAAAAACTGAACAATGTCTGAACACGCTTGTTCATTATCAATGATATTAAAAACCATGGTTTGATGCTGGCATAATGATGACTGATGCAACATATCCTCAAACTGGAATGTTTGTATCGGTACATGTTTGCTGGTCAGGTAGGCAAACATACCATTGCCCACAAAATTATCACTGCCACACATCAACATCCTGTTCACCGTTCCTTATAAGCTTCTAATCTTGTTACTCATTAAAAATTTAATAATGATTTTCTCGACTTCAGTCTCTTCACGACGATTTTTAAAGTCGAACTCACATGAGATCTGATGACAGGAATACAACTGGTTATCCTCATCAAATTCATTGATCGGGACGACATCGATCACTTTTAAGTCCAGTTGTAAACTGCCAAAGGTATCGAAATCCAGAGATGCATTTTTAATCACCGCATCTTTATAAAGAAAACGGGCGTTTACATCTTTAACGATTAACGCACAACCACCCTGCGAGATATTTTTAATCTTGAGAGAGTAGTTTTCTCCATTTTTGTAACGACCAAAACAGAAAAAGTCATAACCCTTCAGGAATGAAAAACGCTGATTTTGTCTCTGCTGGGCAAAGAAAATCATATCCGGGATGAAGTAGGATAATCCTGCTTCCGCACCTGCTGACGAGGTTTGTTCGAACCTGGCAGTAAACTTTACAATCCCGCTTTCACTGTGCAGGATAAAGTATTGGACCTTTTCAGGAACAATGTCTCCGTGTCCGGAGATGACAAACCGTTCGAAATCAATCTTCTCTAACTGCGTGATAACGCTACTGTCTCCACACAGGATTTCCAGTTTCGTTTTCTTATGAAGCTCTTCACGAAGGATAGCGATGATTTCAAACTTGTCTTCCTTTGCTAAGCCAAAGCTCATTCTAAAACCCTTATTTCCATATTTAAGATATGTCCCGCCTTTGGTTACTCACAAAACGCGAGATCAGCATCCACCCCTGGTGCTTAATTACCATAGTGGATTCCATGTCAAACAGTTGGTTAAAAATTAAGTTTTTAACTATCTTTAGTCAGTTATTGATACGTAAAAACATTTAATCAGGATTAATTCTAGCTCAAGCCAGGCCTAAAACCACGCGAACTTGCGTACTGGCTATAACAAAAGCGAATAACAAAATTTTTAAAATGAGGTTTTGAGATAACAAATAGCAAGAATTGTACAGAAAAAAATAAAGCAATCATGATGGAGGGGCTACGCAACATGCGGGTTGGCGTGCTATCGCGGGGGATAAGAGAAGATGTTTACTGCACTCTATCATTAACTAAAATATAGCCCTGACTCGTTATGCTTCTAAATTGAATAATTGCAATTTATATATGCTTAATAAATTTACCTTAAGTCAGAAAAAAGCCAGCATCCTGCTGGCCCGGTAAGTACCGAATCGAACTATAGTGGCTTGCTATCTTACAGAGGGCACAACGTTAAAAATTCAATACCGCTGCTTAATTATTGATCGGGATGAATCTGCGATAATCATCACTGCTCCCGCCAACATTAACGTATCTTTTAACACCAACCGCCCGGCGCCTGACAAGTACGGAAATCCGTGGTGTAAATCACCCAGAGGCATTACCCATGCTTCTGGTGTGGTTATTAAAAATGATAAGGTAACAATTGGTGTGGCAAATGCCAGAACGCCGCCAATTAATCCCAACCAACGGCTAACAGGATTAGCCAGCACCAGCAAAGCGATAAGAACTTCGACTACGCCCAGGCCATTTGAGAACGTATACGTGTTATTCGCTGTCTGCCATTCACGAGCCTGCGGTTTGAATTCACCTTCGTGGGTTAAATGTTGTTTGTATTCTTCTGGATGCTCATAAAAAAATGACATTACCGGACTATTGGCGACAAACGGCGTAATGCTGTCGGCTTCGTAAGGTACAAATTTTAATAAACCAATCCAGATAAAAACAATCGCGATACTCAGGCGAATCAAGGTTAATCCAACTCTATCGCCCTTGCCCAATATACGAAGATACTTTTCCATCCCGGCTCTCCTTACTTGTACAAAATTGCCGTTGCGTGAGTGCTGCTATCAATGCGCATTGAGGTAATTTTCCAGGAAGTCGCATTCTTTTCCTGCGCCAGTTTCGCAATGGCATCTTCCACCACGGAAGGAGAGCCAGACACGGCTGATACGCTAACGTGGGCAACCTCGGTTTGCGCTAACGCGGAAAATGTCACCGGAGCAGTCAGTAACGCAGTCATTAGTAACGTAGTTTTAAGCATGTTCATTTCTATTTCCATTAACGAGTTATTTCAGTGGGAATATAATAAAACATGTCACTTTATTTTATTTCATCCGTAACGCCAGAATAACTGTCAATTAGTATCAGGAATATAAAAAATAAATAAAAAAAAGCCCCACACGGGTGGGGCAAATATGCAGACTACGCTATTATCATTTTATGAGAGAAAAGAGATCGTTTAATGATTCGCTCATACTTGGATGGGTAAATATCTGGTCACGCAATGTGGTATAAGGTAACCCCGCATCCATAACCGTCTTGATGATATTAATCATTTCATGAGAATCCACGCACAGCAGCGACACGCCTAATATTTGTTTCGTTTCGCTATCCACCACCGCTTTAAGAACACCACGCGTATCATTCATCACCCGCGCTCGCGGGATAGCCGCTACCGGCAACGTCACGACTTGCACCGCCGCACCGCTGGCGCGAGCCTGTTCTTCAGTCATTCCGACGCGGGAAAGCGGCGGCGTCATAAAGACGGAATACGGTACGTTTTGGCGATCGCCCGTGTTACGTAACCCCTCGCCTAGCAGGTTGTCACGCACAATACGGAAGTCATCCAGCGAGATATAGGTAAATTGTAATCCACCAGTGACATCGCCCATTGCCCAAATGTTATCTGCCGATGTACGCAAATATTTATTCACAACAATGGCACCACGATCGTTTACATCCACACCCGCTTTCTGCAATTGCAGGTTTTCTGTCGCCGGTTTGCGACCTGATGCTACCAACAGCGCATCCACCGTCTGGGCACCCTCCGGCATGTGCAGCTGTACTGCACCATCATGAGAGGAGACCGACTGCACGTTGGCATTGAGGATCAGCTCGACGCCTTTGTCGCGTAAAATGTTGGCGATAGCGTCAGCAATATCCCGGTCCTCACGAGGCAAAAACTGCGGAGCTGCTTCATAAATAGTGACTTTGCTACCAAAGTTGGCAAACATCGATGCGAATTCAACGCCGATATACCCACCGCCCAAAATGCCCAGACGCTCTGGACGTTGCGTCAAATTCAACAGCCCGGTGCTGTCAAATACGCCAGGTGTCGTGGTTAATCCCTCAACGTTTGGAATCATTGACTGGGCGCCAGTATTAATAAAGATTTTCTCGCCGCTCAGCTCAATCTCGCCTGTTGACTGCACGACTCGCACAGTATGGTTATCAACGAATTCAGCACGACCTTCAATCACATCCACGTTTTCCAGATCGGCAAGATTATGGAAATTTTTATCGCGCAGAAAACTGACAACAGAGGCCTTGCGTTGCATTGCTTCGGCAAAGTCATGCTGAAGTTCAGCATCATGTACCAGGGTTTTGGTTGGGATACAGCCGATGTTGATGCATGTCCCGCCATACATGGTGTTTGACTGTTCAATAATCGCTACCCGCCAACCCGTTTTGGCCAGTGTTGCCGCCAGCGTTTTACCCGCTTTGCCAAATCCAATAATAATCGCCTGATACTGATTCATGCTGTCTCTCCGCCAAGTCACTGTTCGTTTGATGAACTGAAATATAGCTCTAACTCTGCCGAAACAATGTATCCACAACTCGCAGATAACTGTCAGATCGTCTAAATTAGCCTTAAAGATGACTAACATTTCGAGAATGAATTATTACACTAACACTTTGAAGGTATTAATATAATAATGAAATAAAGAGATAATATCGTTTCAATAAACGACAACAAAAAATGTTCAGGAGTCTCCATGGATGCCCTTAGCCGATTACTGATGCTTAACGACCCACAAGGCTCAATTGACCAAAACTGCCTACTGAGCAGGGACTGGCAACTGCCTCACGCAGCAGGTGAATTGTCCATTATCCGCTGGCATACGGTCACACAAGGGGCAGCCCAACTGGACATGCCCGATGGGACATCTTTTACTCTGCGGCCCGGTACTATCGTGATCCTGCCGCAAAACTCCGCACATCGGCTCTGCCAGTCTGGCGATGAACAAACACACATTGTTTGTGGCAGCCTTCGATTGCACGCTTCCTCACGCTATTTTTTAACTGCGTTACCGGAAGTATTGGTTCTGGCACCTGATGAAAATAGCCCTGTCAGCTATTGGCTCAAGGCCATGATTGCGTTGATGCAACAGGAATCCTTGAGTACTCTGCCAGGTTCCAGTGTAGTCTGCAGTCAACAATGCGCCACACTGTTCGCCTTAGCCGTTCGCGAATGGTTAACCAAGGCGACCCCCGTTCAGAACGTGTTAAATCTACTGCTTCATCCCAAACTAGGGGCTGTCGTCTTCATGATGCTGGAGTCACCGGCGTTTGCCTGGACCGTCGAAGAACTGGCGAAACGTGCGCATATGTCGCGGGCCAGCTTCGCGCAGCTATTTCGTGAAGTCTCAAACTCCACGCCGCTCGCAGTATTAACCACATTACGCCTGCAATTCGCTGCCCAGATGCTGTCTCGCGGGTCGCAGCCATTGGTTGTGGTGGCCGAGTCGGTGGGCTACGCCAGCGAATCGTCATTCCATAAAGTCTTTTTAAGGGAATTTGGCTGCACGCCGGGCGAGTACCGCAAACGCGTGAAGGCACTGGAGGTATAACGCGGCGCCTGCTTCGGCAACAAATCCGAATGCAGGCGCGCGCTTTAGAGCATTATTTTTGACCGCGGTGTCTGTGCAGCCACATCAGCTTATACGCTGCCGGAATAATGAATAGCGACAGCAATGGCGCGGTGATCATGCCGCCAATCATCGGCGCGGCGATGCGGCTCATGACTTCTGAGCCAGCTCCCGACCCCCACAAGATAGGTAACAGACCCGCGATAATCACCGCCACGGTCATCGCTTTTGGGCGCACGCGCAGCACGGCACCGTGATATAACGCTTCATCCAGCTTGTCCGCCGTAAAGGTTTGCGGATTTTCCAGCGCGGGTTCGGCTTCAATAGCGTGGCGCAAGTACATCAGCATCACCACGCCAAACTCCGCAGCAACACCTGCCAGGGCGATAAATCCGGTTCCGGTTGCGACCGACATATGGAAACCCATCCAGTAAAGGAACCAGATGCCGCCCACCAGCGCAAAAGGCACACTGGTGATAATCAGCAGCGCTTCGCCAAAGCGACGGAAGGCCAGATAAAGCAAGACGAAGATAATCATCAGCGTCATTGGCACCATCAACTTGAGCTTATGGCTGGCGCGCTCAAGCAGCTCGAATTGCCCTGAAAACGCCACGCTGGTCCCAGGCTTTAACTGGACCTTTTCAGCAATAGCCTTTTTCAGATCGTTTACCACTGAGACCATGTCACGATCTCGGGCGTCGATGTAAATCCAACTGGTTGGTCGCGCATCTTCGGTTTTCAGCATCGAAGGCCCCGAAACCACCGTCACATCGGCGACATCCGCCAGCGTAATTTGCTGTTTCATGGGCGTCAGAATCGGCAGATTACGCAATGCTTCCGGGCTATCACGATAGCTCTGCGCATAGCGCAGGTTGATAGGATAGCGTGCAATCCCTTCCACCGTTTCGCCCACCATTGCCCCTCCTACCGCTGAAGTGACAAACAGCTGCACAGCACCTACGGTCATGCCGTACCGGGCCGCTCTTTCACGATTAATATCTACGTTGAGATAGCGTCCGCCCACCAGACGCTCGGCCAGCGCCGAAGAGACACCCGGCACGGTTCTGGCCACCTCTTCAATTTGCTCCGCCGTGGCGTCGATATCTGCCAGAACATTACCCGACACCTTAATGCCAATTGGGCTTTTGATCCCCGTAGAGAGCATGTCGATACGGTTACGAATCGGCGGAACCCACAGATTCGCCAGCCCCGGCAAGCGTACGGTTTTGTCCAGCTCGGCGATGATTTTGTCCATCGTCATCCCCGGACGCCACTGGTCCTGCGGCTTCAGTTGGATCGTCGTTTCAACCATTTCCAGCGGCGCGGAGTCTGTTGCGGTTTCTGCCTTACCGGTTTTACCAAACACGCGCGCCACTTCCGGAACGGTCATGATCAGCTTGTCGGTTTTCTGCAGCATATCCGCTGCCTGCGCCGCTGAGATCCCCGGCAATGTCGAAGGCATATACAGCAGATCGCCTTCGTTAATCTGCGGCAGGAATTCACCACCGACTTTATTCAGCGGGTAGACAACCGTCAGTATTGAAAGCACCGCCACCAGAATGGTGGTCTTGGGCCAGTGCAACACCTTCAGCAACAACGGATGGTAAATACGGATCAGAAAACGGTTAAGCGGGTTGCTACTTTCGGCCGGTATTTTTCCACGGATCCAGAATCCCATCAGGATCGGAATAACCACAATCGCCAGAAATGCCGCCCCTGCCATGGCATACGTTTTGGTGAACGCCAGCGGGCCAAACAGTCGCCCTTCTTGCCCCTCAAGCGTGAAAATGGGGATAAACGACAACGTGATGATCAACAGGCTGATGAACAATGCCGGGCCGACTTCTACCGAGGCGTCAGTAATAACCTTCCAGCGCGTTGCGTTATCGAGCTTTTCATTCGGATGCTGATGCCCCCACTCTTCCAGCCGCTTATGGGCGTTTTCAATCATCACGATTGCGGCATCAACCATCGCCCCGACGGCAATGGCAATTCCCCCTAGCGACATGATGTTGGCGTTCAAACCCTGGAAATGCATCACGATAAACGCGATACACAGCCCCAGCGGCAGGGAAATAATCGCCACCAGCGCCGAACGCAGATGCCACAGGAACAGTGCGCACACCAGCGCCACGACGATAAACTCTTCCAGCAGCTTGTAGCTGAGGTTATCAATGGCGCGATCGATGAGCTGACTGCGATCGTATGTTGTAACTACCTCTACGCCTTCCGGCAGACTGCTTTTCAGCGTGTCGAGTTTGGCTTTAACGGCAGAGATCACCTCACGCGCATTTTTACCGGAACGCAGGATAACCACCCCGCCCGCGACTTCGCCTTCGCCATTCAGTTCGGCGATCCCACGGCGCATTTCCGGCCCAATCTGTACGCGCGCCACATCGCGCAGGTAAACAGGTACACCGTCGGCCCCTGTTTTCAGGACGATGTTATTGAAATCATCGAGCGTTTGCAGATATCCACTGGCGCGGACCATATATTCCGCTTCAGCCATCTCAACAGATGATCCGCCCGCTTCCTGATTCGACGTATCCAGCGCCGATTTCACGTCCGCCAGGCTGATGCCATATTGCGTCAGCTTCATCGGATCGATAACGACCTGATACTGTTTAACCACGCCGCCTACCGAAGCGACCTCCGCCACATTAGGAATCGTTTTTAACTCATACTTTAAAAACCAGTCCTGAAGAGAGCGTAATTCCGCCAGATCATGTTTCCCACTGCGATCCACCAGCGCGTACTCAAATATCCAGCCGACGCCCGTGGCGTCCGGTCCCATTTCCGCGCTAACGCCAGCCGGTAATTTTCCCTGAACCTGGTTGAGATACTCCAGTACGCGCGAGCGCGCCCAGTAAGGATCGGTACCATCTTCGAAAATGACGTACACGTAGGAATCACCAAACTGCGAGAAACCGCGCACGGTTTTCGCACCCGGTACCGACAGCATGGTGGTGGTCAGCGGGTAGGTCACCTGGTTTTCAACAAGTTGCGGCGCCTGCCCCGGATAGCTGGTTTTGACGATCACCTGAACATCAGAGAGATCGGGCAGCGCATCAACCGGCGTATTGATGATGGTCCAGGTTCCCCAGACGCTAAGAAACAGCGCCCCCATCATCACCAGAAAACGGTTTGCCACCGAACGACGGATAATCCATTCAATCATTTATCATGTCCTCAGTGTGAATGGGTCGCCTGGGCTGGCATGGCGGCTGCGTCTTGCGCCTTACTGTTCTGGGCGCGCATACGGTCCAGTGCGCCAGAGATATTCGCTTCGGAATCAATCAGGAACAGGCCACTGGACACCACTTTTTCGCCTTCGGTCAGGCCGGAGCGGATAGCCGTCAGCCCCTGGGATTCATGGAATACCGCAACCTGTTTCGGCACAAATCGGCCTTCGTTATCAACGGTGATAACCCGCTGCTCGGTACCCGTATCAATCAGTGCTTTAGACGGGATCAGCAGCATTGGCTCGCTTTGTGTTTTCAGTTGCAGGTAAGCATTCATCCCGGGCTTGAGCGCCTCGTCGGGGTTATCGACCTGTAAACGGAGCTGGAGCGTACGCGTGGTAGCATCAACGCTTGGTAAGATACTCCACTTGCTGATGGTGAAAGGCTTATCCGGCCAGGCGGGCACGGTGATGGTAAATTGCGAGGCATCTTTAATCAGCCAGGCGATAGATTCCGGAACCGACGCGCTGACCCATACCGGGTCCATACCCTGAATTTTCGCGACCACATTGTCTTTGGAAATATTCATACCGGTACGCAAATCGAATGCGGTGATCACCCCATCGATAGGCGCTTTCAGGGTAAAGCGAGTCTGAATTTTACGCGTCGATTTTAAGCGCTGGATATCTGCTTCAGGCATTCCAGCCAGACGTAATCTCTCCAGAATCCCTTCCACCTGCGTCGCGCTACCGCCCGTTTCCCGCAGCAATAAATATTCGCTCTGCGCCTCAACCCAATCAGGAATAGTCAGGTCGATCAGCGGCGAACCCTTCTTAATTTTGTCCCCCACGGTCAGCGGGTAAACCTTCTCGATAAAGCCCGCAGAGCGTGCCTGGACAATAACAAACTGGTATTCGTTATAACTAACGTTGGCCGGGAAAGTTTGCGCGTAGTGCAGTGGTCCACGACGCACTGGCTCTGTTTTCAGCCCCAGGTTCTGGGTCTGTGTAGGATCGATGCGCACGCCACGCGATGATGCGTTCGCGGTCTCTTCATCGGCATATTTCGGGATCAGATCCATATCCATAAACGGCGATTTACCCGGTTTATCAAAGCGCGTGTTCGGATACATGGGGTCATACCAGAACAACACTTTTCTGGCTTCTTTTTGCTGAACTGGCCCGGCTACAGACGATATTTTTGCCGATGAATAATAAGTATAAACACCGACAGAAATAATCCCGCCGGCAATCATGCTACCGAGAATAAGCGCGGTATTTTTAATATTTAAAGACGCCATAGTGATTTCCATTGCGCGATAGTCTCACCCGCGTTCGCAAAAAACTCGGGCAAGAATAAAAGAGACCAGCGAGAACGTTATTTACTGATGTGAATATCGCGTAACACAGAGAGATTTCCCTGCTGAACAAACGTAAACGCGACCTTATCGCCTGGCTTAATATCATCAGCCTTCGTATCAGCAACCAGCGTAAAGCGCATCGTCATGGCCGGCCAGTTCACCGCTGGAATAGGGTCATGCTTAATCGTGATTTTTTTACTCTCCATATCAACAGCTTCAATCACCCCGGTAGCGCTAATGAGTTGTTCCTGTTGAGCCGCTGGTTGCATATTCATCATCTCGCCATGCTGATTTTCATTGGCCTGGGCGTTAAACATAACCACAGAGAAAAGGCTAAACAGTACGGCTTTGGCGGTAGTATTCATACATCATGCTCCTGAAAAGTTAATATTAAGGATTACTCCACCCAACCGCCGCCTAAGGCAGCAAACAGTTTAATTTCATTAACCTGTTGGGCGTAATTAAGATCGAGCAGCGATTGCCGCGTAGCGAATAAAGAACGTTCTGCGTCTAATACTTCGATATAGCTAACTGCGCCATTCTGATAAAGCGCTCTGGCGCGCTGTAGTGTGATTTGCAATGAATCCAGATAACGCTGCTGCCCACTAATTTGATCGGCAATGCTTTGGCGTAACACCAGTGCATCCGCCACTTCTTTAAACGCGTTCTGAATTTTTTGTTCGTAATTCACCACCGACTGCTGCTGGCGTATTTCGGCGAGATCGAGATTGGACTGATTACGTCCGGCGTTGAAGATTGGAATATCTATTTTGGGGACAAAATTCCACATGCCGCTGGAGGCATTAAATAAATTGGAAAGATCGCTACTGCTACTGGACACGGAACTGGTCAACGTTATCGACGGAAAAAATGCCGCCCGCGCAGCACCGATATTGGCATTTGCCGCCAATAATCCGTGCTCAGCTTCCATAATATCCGGGCGCTGCAACAGTATTTGCGACGAAAGCGATGGCGGCAGCGTTACCGGTTTAATATCCCCACGGCTGCGCGCCTGGTCATCGGGTAATTTCCCGTATGTACCCAGCAACAGTTGCAGCGCGTTATTGGCCTGTGCCAACTCACCTTTACGCTTGGCAATTTCGCTACGCGTACTTTCAATCACACCGCGCGCTTGTTCCAACGCCAGTACGTTGGTGCTACCGGTTATCAGTTGCTTCTCTACAAAAGCGTAAGAGCGCTGATAGTTTTGCAGCATTTCTTCGGCAACTTGCAACTGCGCGTAAGCCAGACGCTGGTTGAAATAACTTTGCGACACGTTGGAAATTAATAAGATATGTACCGCCCGACGCGCCTCTTCGCTGGCGAAGAAGTTCTGCCGTTCGGCTTCACTCATATTTTTAAGCCGCCCAAAGAAATCCAGGTCGAAACTGAGATTGAGTCCAGCTTCGAATTCACGATCGGTGCTGCTATCACCTTTTAATTTACCGCTGTAGGTACCGCTGGAGCCTGCCGTGATTTGCGGATAACGGTCAGCGTCCGTGACGCCATACTGCGCTCGCGCTTCCTGAACCTTCAGCGTCGCCATGCGTAAATCGCGGTTATTGATCAGCGCCTCACCAATCAACGCCTTCACCTGGTCGTCAACAAAAAAGGTTCGCCACCCCGTGTCCTGGTATTCACCAGGAGCCGACACCAGGGAATTCTGGCTTAAAGAAAATTGCTGTGGCACCGGCAAGGCCGGGCGCTGATAGTCCGGCGCCAATGAACAACCAGCGAGCACGAATATAGCGCTGAGAGTAAGAAGCTTAAATTTGCTCATAGTTCTTCTCGTCCTGACCGGACTGATGTCCCTAAAATAAGTAGGAATTTATAGTCTTGTACTTTAACGAAGTGACTCTGTTTAACCGGTGACAGGAAAATGACAAAACTGTCATTTTCCCAATAACAGATTGCTATCCGATCCCGCTTCCCTAGAATTGAAAGTCCGCACAACCAGTGCGAGAAGGAGAATGCGATGAAGGTTTTGATAGTCGAAGATGAGAAAAAAACCGGTGAATACCTGACGAAAGGCCTGACGGAAGCGGGTTTTGTTGTGGATTTGGCGGATAACGGCCTGAACGGGTATCACCTGGCGATGACCGGCGATTACGACCTGCTCATACTCGACATCATGCTGCCGGATGTAAACGGCTGGGATATCGTGCGGATGCTGCGTTCCGCCAACAAAGGAATGCCCATTCTTCTCCTCACCGCACTGGGTACCATTGAACATCGGGTTAAAGGTCTGGAATTAGGTGCTGATGATTACCTGGTTAAACCGTTTGCCTTCGCCGAACTGCTGGCACGGGTCAGAACGCTGCTGCGCCGGGGCGCTGCGGTGATTGTTGAAAGCCAGTTTCAGGTCGCGGATTTAATGGTCGATCTGGTCAGCAGGAAAGTCACCCGCAGCGGTACGCGCATCACCCTGACCAGCAAAGAGTTTACGCTGCTTGAGTTTTTCCTGCGCCATCAGGGGGAAGTTTTACCCCGCTCACTGATCGCCTCCCAGGTCTGGGATATGAATTTTGACAGCGATACTAATGCCATCGACGTCGCCGTTAAGCGTCTGCGCGCCAAAATTGATAACGATTTTGAGCCGAAACTGATTCAGACCGTGCGCGGTGTGGGATATATGCTTGAGGTTCCTGATGACCAGTAAACGATGGCGGCGCCCTTTTTCACTGGCGACACGACTGACCTTTTTTATCAGCCTGGCGACAATTGCTTCATTTTTCGCCTTTGCATGGATAATGATCCACTCCGTGAAAGTCCACTTCGCCGAGCAGGACATCAACGATTTACAAGAGATTAGCGCCACGCTGGAGAGGATTATTAACCAACCCAACGAGCCAGAATCACGCCGCCTGGAAACGCTAAAAAATGTGGTGGCGGGTTATTCGAACGTCATTATTTCTCTGGAAGATAGCAACCAGAAGGCCATTTTCCATTCGCCCAATGCGCCGGATCTCCGGCAGTTTATCGCCAGTGCAAGGCCGGATAAAAATGCTCATGCCAGCGATGTTTTTATTATCTCAGGCCCCACACTGCAAACCTCCAAACATATCCACGGACAGAAAACATCGTCTAACTGGCGAATGATTCGCCTGCCGGTAGGACAGCTTGCCGATGGAAAACCAGCGTATACGCTGTATCTGGCATTATCGATCGACTTTCATCTGCACTATATTAACGATCTGAAAAACAAGCTGATTATGACAGCATCGCTGATTAGCATGATGATTGTTTTTATCGTGTTGTTCGCTGTATACAAAGGTCATGAACCAATTCGTAACGTCAGTCGTCGCATCCAAAATATCACCTCGAAAGATCTCGATGTACGCCTCGATCCGCAAGCTGTTCCTATTGAACTGGAACAGCTGGTGAGTTCGTTTAATCACATGATCGAACGCATCGAGGACGTATTTAAACGGCAGTCGAACTTCTCAGCGGATATTGCCCATGAGATCCGCACGCCAATAACTAACCTTGTCACTCAAACGGAGATTGCGCTCAGCCAGACCCGCAGCCAAAAAGAGCTGGAAGATGTGCTGTATTCCAATCTCGAAGAGTTTGGCCGTATGTCGAAGATGGTGAGTGATATGCTGTTTCTGGCGCAGGCGGATAACAATCAGCTGATCCCAGAAAAAAAAGCGCTCAATCTGGCTGATGAGGTCGGTAAAGTGTTCGACTTTTTCGAAGCCTGGGCTGAAGAGCGTGAGGTTGGTTTACGGTTTGAAGGACGCGCATGCTGGGTTTCAGGCGACCCATTAATGTTACGCCGGGCAATGAGTAATCTGCTGTCAAATGCCATGCGCTATACGCCAAAAGGCGAGTCGGTAACCGTGCGGGTGAAAGAGGCGGATGGCCAGGTGCAGATAGTCGTTGAGAATCCCGGAAACCCCATTCCCCCGCAACATCTTCCGCGACTCTTTGACCGCTTTTATCGAGTGGACCCTTCACGACAGCGTAAGGGCGAAGGCAGCGGCATTGGTCTGGCGATTGTGAAATCAATTGTGACTGCCCATCAAGGAAAAGTCTCGGTGACTTCCGACCCTCATGCCACTCGCTTTATTCTGACGCTGCCCAAGCACGCGATGTAATTTATGGTGATGACGCTTATACCCGTCATCACCTGTTGTCTGACACAACCGTCATAATCCTGTCACGCCACTGACAGCCCCTATTAATTATACTTTCTTCCGTAAACCCAAACAGGAGAAATATGATGAATAAGATGTCCTCTTTTTTAGCTATCGCGTTTTTTATTTCAGCTGGCGTTAATGCGGCAGAAACACCCAAAATGCATCAGCAGGCCGCAATGGCTCATGAAATGATGAATAACAGCGATGCTCCTGCACATCAACAAATGGCACAAGCACACGCCGCGCAAGCAAATAATTCATCGTCAATATCAACCAATGCGAAATCATTTTCACAAATGAATGAACATGAAAAAGCGATGGTTGTTCACCAATCGGTAAACAACGGCCATTCATTTGCTCATGAGGTACAGGCCGAGCAGCACCGCGCGCAGATCTCCACTCAGGGGTAAAGACGAACTATATTGACAACGACATCCATAAATACGCGAAGTTTGAATATTGTGGACTACTCTCCCCACGCGGGCCTGTTTATATACAAGCCCGCGTCCCACTTCATCGTTAATGTCAATATTAATAATTTATTAAATCCTTCTTCTAAAAGTGAATACATCTTAGTTCTCTACCCGGGTTGTATAAAATAAGTAAATAAACGGCTTGTTTTGTTGCGTATTACAGCATTCATCACCCCACCCTAATTATAAATTAGGATTCCCCCTGGTATGCTTCATTAATATTTAATGGGAGACTGCCGTCGTCGTAAACATGACAGTCCAAATGTTCGCATTCCTATAAATAAATTTAATGATGATAGTGAGTAAAAAATGAATAAACGTCTGCTAACCCTCCTGGTCCTTGGCCTGACAACTGCCACAACAGCATGTGCAATTACCCCGGCAATGCAGAAAAAGTATGAACGTTCAGGTTGTACGCAGATGAGTGAACTCAATGGCTGCGATGTGAATAAATCCTATCAGTGGAACCGCGATCATGGCTTTATTGAGAACAGCAACGGCCAGCAGAATCGTCATCATCATGGTGAAAAACAGCAAAATACCACTAACACGGATAACCACGATAATGCCGGTATTGATGGCAAATTCAGCGGAAATTACGTGGCCAAATTTGCCAATGGTCAACGCAGCGTTGATATTCACGTCGAAGATTCCGGCGTTTACGTCAATGGTAATGAAGTGCGTGACGTAAATACCTATAAGGATACGATGACCTTCCGCGTCGGTTATGCCACTTACACCATTAAAACAAATGGTCACGGTAGCTGGAATGACAGCGATGCAGGAAACGCAGGCAAAATTGTGCGTGAATAACGGATAACGCTAAAGAGCGCTGCGATCACAGCGCTCTCAAAAGCGATGCATTACAGTATGCCGTTTTAATACGGGAGTCAGGCATGGCTTTAACCCTCACAGTGCTGCTTGAAAACCGACGCGCTGCTGGCGCAGAAAAATCAATACTGGCCAAGCCTGGATTAAGTCTGTTAGTTCAGGATGAAACAACCACAATATTGTTTGATACCGGGCCGGACGGCAGCTTCATGCATAACGCTGCACAAATGGGCGTGGACCTGACCCAATTAACCGCCGTAGTGCTGTCGCACGGTCATTATGATCACTGCGGCGGCGTGCCGTGGCTTGCGGATAACAGCCGTATCATTTGCCATCCTCAACTGGCCTGCGAGCGTTACGCATCGATAACGGTTGCGGGAATACCACGAAAAATTAAAAAACTCTCGCGTGATAACAACTACTCTCGATTCATAATGGAATACACCCGCGAGCCGCTGGCTATCAGCGATCGTTTTTTGTGGTCCGGGGAAATCAGTGTCCCCACGCCACAGTCCTATGGCGTGATTAGCGAGAAAACACTCCAGCCAGATTACATCAGTGACGAAGGCGTATTGATCTATAAATCTGCACGCGGGTTAGTCATCATTACCGGTTGCGGGCATCGGGGAATAGAAAACATCGTACGCCATTGCCAGAAAATCACCGGGGTTAACAAAATTTATGCCCTGGTCGGTGGCTTTCATTTACGCGCAGCCTCCCCCGCTAAGCTATGGCGAACCCGACAATTTATTAAGCAACAACAACCCGAAAAACTGCTCGGCTGTCATTGCACCGGTTCGTGGGGGCGATTGTGGCTACCGGGAACTGACGCCCCGGCAACGGGAGATGTGATAGTGCTGGCTGAGTAACAACAGTAAAACGTTGCCCAAACAGCAATAAAAAACGGGAGCCTTACGGCCCCCGTTTATCAGCCATCATTACATGGTGACAATTGCTGGCTCATCAAAGACGGTGAGTTTTGGCGCTTCACCGGTGTATTTTTCTGCGTATACCAGGCTGGTATTCCCGGCACAGCCGTTCGCCAGTCTTGAAGTCGGGATATCCGCCGTCAGCACGTTCGCGCCGCCATTTTTACAGATACCATTTTCAATATCCGGCCATGCGCCTTCATGAATACAGATGATGCCCGGTTTGATGCCGTCGCTGACGTGCGCCCCAACCAGAACCTGTCCACGAGCATTCCATACGCGGACCAGATCGCCCTCGGCAATCCCTCTGGCTTTTGCGTCATCCGGATGAATCGTCACCGGTTCACGATTGGCAATTGCGTACTCTTTACGTAGCGACGCGTAGTTCAGCTGGCTATGCAGACGATGTGCCGGGTGCGCCGTCAGTAGCTGCAGCTGATCTTTATCCGCAGTTCCTTTCCATTCATCCGGTTCAATCCAGGACGCATGCGGCGGACAGTCTTTATACTGATAGCCTTCAATCGTTTTCGAGTAGATTTCAATCTTGCCGCTCGGCGTTCCGAGTGCGTTCATCACCGGATCGCTGCGGAAATCCGCGTAGCGCACATATTTGTTATTCTTTTCATTCTCACGCATTTCGATCAGCTTATTCTGCTGCCAGAACGCGTTGAACTGAGGCATGGCAACACGCTGGGCGCGGGCGGCTTTTTGCGCGACGTCATAGAACTGCTTCAGCCACGCCATTTCGTCTTTGCCTTCGGTGTAGACAGCTTTCCCCCCCGGCTTGAGCATCTCAGCCAGATCGGCAAATACGTCAAAATCACTACGCGCTTCAAACTGCGGCTCAATGACCTGCTTCATCGGTACCAGATGCTGGTTACTGTAATCACCGGTCATGGTCAGATCGTTACGCTCAAACGAAGTGGTGATTGGCAGAACGATATCGGCGTGTTTGGCCGCAGCGGTCCAGTAGCATTCAGAGATGACAACCAGTTCAGGCTTCTGCCAGGCTTTGATTAAGCGGTTGGTATCCTGATGATGGGTAAAGTTAGCGCCGCCCGCCCACCAGATCATTTTGATATCCGGGAAGGTTTGCTCTTTACCGTTATGTTGATATTTGCCGCCTGGGTTTTCCAGCGCTTCGACAATTCGCGCTACCGGCAGGCTGGTCACCGCATCGGAAACCGCCCAGTCATTACCTGCCGATGACCCACCCTCAATTTTGGCGGAGATCGCCGGTAAGACCCCACCGATGCGCGTTGGATTACCGCCGTTGGAATAGTGATAAGAGAACCCGAAGCCGCCGCCTTCGGTACCAATTTGCCCCAGCATCGCCGCCAGAGTCACCAGCATCCAGTGTTTTTGCTCACCGTATTGCTGGCGCTGAATCCCCCAACCTGCCATGAGCATGGTTTTGTTGCTGGAGAAAATTTCCGCCAGCTTTTCCAGTTGCTCAGCAGGCACGCCACACACGCCAGATGCCCACTCGGCGGTTTTCTCTACTTTATCGCTCTTGCCGAGCAGGTACTCTTCAAACTGCGGATATCCGGTGGTGTATTTTTCCAGGAAGGCTTTGTCGTGAAGGTTTTTCTTCACCAGCGTATGGGCGATCCCTAACATCATTGCCACATCGGTCCCCATATGTGGCGCAATCCAGGTCGCATTCTCACCAAAGAACTCAATGGTTTCAGAACGCATCGGATCGATGGCGATGACGCTTTTCCCTGATTTCTTCAGCAGATTAAAGTATTCGATCCCTTGTTCATCCGTGCTGCTCCAGGCAATCTTAAGGGTGTTGAGCGGGTTCATCCCCCACAGCACCACGACCTGACTGTGCTCAAGCACCATCGGCCAGGTGGTTTGCTGCTCATAAACCTCAACCGATCCCACAACGTATGGCATGATCACCTGCGCGGCACCGGTTGAATAATCTCCGGTATGCCCAGCGTAGCCACCGGCCATGCTCATATAGCGTTGCAGTAAGGTTTGCGCCTTATGCAGAACGCCGCTGGATCGCCAGCCATAAGAACCGGCAAATATCGAAGCGGGACCATAGCTGCTGCGGATCCGGCTGTGCTGTTCATGAATGAGCTTCAGCGCCTGTTCCCAGCTGACCCGCACGAAGGGATCGTTACCGCGTTTGCCATCCACTTTACCCGGGTTTTCCAGATAGCTTTTGCGCACCATCGGATACTTAACGCGGATATTGGTATGAACCTGATCTGGCGCGGTTTGCTGTAATGAGTTCGGCACCGTTTTCGGCAACGCACCTTTTGAGGAAACCACTTTTCCGTCTTTTACTTCCACGTATACCGCACCCCAACGTGCTGCCGTCAGGATTGCTCCGCCATTCTGGCCTTCGGCCCAGGCTGGCATTGGGATCACCGAAGAAATCGCCATTGTCCCGGTTGCCGCGCCAGCCGTCTTAATAAAGTCACGTCTTGTGAGTTTCATGATTTCTCCTGATTGATCGCTTATTTATTCATGTCTTTAGCGTTGTACTGGAAGTAACGGCTCAGGATATCCAGTTCGGTTTCACTGATATTGGTGCGGGCCCCCATCCCTTTGGCTACTGAAGGCCAGGCGTTAAGCGTGAAGTGATTCGCCGGAATTGGCGCATGACAGCCCGCGCAGTAAACATTGTCGAGTTTGCGCGCGTAATCCCACATAGGTTCACGGCTGGCGAGTGCGGAACCGCTCCATTCGCCCTGCAGCACGACATCTCGCCACGCATTGCCGTAGTCATCTTTTTTCCAGTCGGAGAGGATCTTCAGCGACTGTTGACCTTTTTCACTCAGGCTGGCAAGAATCAAACGCTGCCCTGCTGTGTAGTAAATAACCTGTTCACTTCCTTGCATCTGGCTACCGCGAATCTCGACCAGTCGCGCATTGTCCGTTGTTTTCAGGACCTGCATTTTGGTTGCCGGGTAAACAGTTCCCAGATCGCCAAGCGCGGTGTTGCTTACAGCATAAAGTTCAGTTGCTGAAGCTGGGGTGGAGGCTGACTGCGCTTCAAGTCCTTTAAGCGCACTGTCATCCATTTTTATTTCAGGTGGGAAATGGGCGACGCCTTTATGGCAATCAATACAGGTTTGCTTTTCCGCGATGCCCATTTTGTGCATCTTCTGAGCATCCGCGCTTTGTGCGGCAAGATCCATGGCGTCCATACTGTGGCAGCTACGGCAGGTCGCAGAATCATTAGCCTTGAGCTGTGCCCAAACGGTTTGCGCCATCTCCAGACGGTGTTCTTCAAATTTTTCCGGGGTATCGATTTTTTTGGTTATGAACTGATGATAAACATCTTTTGAGGCCCGCAGCTTAGCCACCAGAAAATCCAAACCGCCCTCCGGGATATGACAGTCCGCGCACTCTGCGCGAATGCCTTTCTGATTCTGGAAGTGAACCGAGCCTGTATATTCTTCGTAGGGCGCCTGCATCGTATGGCAAGACAAACAGAATTCTGTACTCGAGGTTTTATGTAATGTCCATTGCCCTGCCAAAACAATAACTGCACCAAGAACAATGCACGGCAGCATCGTCCATAGGATAGTTTTATTTATTTTTCTCATCTTTTAATTCCATCAGACGAATACCCTTTTAGGGGTAGACAATAAATATCCTAAAGCAGCTATTTATTGATATTCATCAAGCGCGGAGAGAAATGAGAATCAGCAAATGGGTAAGTTTGAAGAGGCTCGCATAATTAGTGAGAACGAAATGTAATTATTGTTTTTTCTTTAAAAACAGATTTTTAAACCACTTTCCAAGTTTATACATCTGTAAAGTAAGATGATGTCAGAATAAAAAATTACGGAGTTCATAACGCTGTTGAAATTACCCCCTTAACGGCCATCGTTATATAATTAAATATACAATGAAAAATATAAAAAAGCACCCTTTTCTATTTCGAGATGGCAAGCATTAACGAGGGGACATCTCTTTTGGTTTTGCTCAGAAATACATTCAAGATAGGCTTATAGTACATACTGCTTAATGACGCGCACTGATGCACACATCCTTGATCTGGTCACTTATTATACAGAAACAACTTTCGCTACACTCAGGGTAGAGGTAAAACAAACAGGAGGTAGTGAATATGTATCGCTCAATTCTGGTGCCCATTGATATCTCTGAAGCCGATCTCACTCGTCATGTTGTGCCGCAGGTCCAGGCGCATGCCAAAACCGCGAAGGTCCACTTTTTAGCCGTTATTCCTACCGTTCCGTTCTATGCCTCGCTGGGACTGGCCTACTCTACCGAATTTCCGGACAGAAGTGGTCTGCAGGCCAAGGCCAGCGAAAAACTCGAAGAAATTATTAAGCAGTTCAATATTCCTGCCGGCAGGACTCAAACCCACGTCGTTTACGGCCCGCCGAAGGATCAGATCCTCAAGCTGGCGGAGGCGGTTGACGCCGAGCTTATCGTCATCGCCTCACACAAACCGGGGTTTAGCACTTATTTACTGGGTTCAACGGCGGCAGCCGTAGTCCGCCACGCGAAATGCCCGGTGCTGGTTGTGCGGTGATAGGGTTAAAACGGGAGCGAATGTGCTCCCGTTTTTCTGTGGCTCAGGCCATCACTCAGTTCTGATGATCCAGCCTGACAAATGCCAGCAGCAGCTGGCTCAACGCACCGTAGAAACCAAAGTCATCATATCGGCGGCATTTAGCGGTGAACTCCGGTAACCAGTGTAACAGCCCCGCCAGCGTTTCTCTGCGCAACGCATCAATACGCTGACGGCTAACCCCTGGCTCACCAAGAGAAAAATGCAGATGGCTCAGCAGTTCGATAAAAATCGCCAGATGATCGGCTGATTCGCTAAACGTATCGCTTACCTGCATGCCCGCATCAGATAACAGTTGTTTAATGACCCCGTAGTTTGGCCCTTCTTCAAGATGAGCCGACGCATAGGGTAACGCGGCGTGTTTATCCGACATCAGGAACAGGCTGCAAAAATCAGCCGCCAGTTCCAGGGTAGCATCTTCACGTACCTTGAGCGCGGCAATTTTCGCTTCCAGCAAAAGAACATCGGCCTCAAGCGACGGTTCACCTTTGAGCACGGTGAACCACTCCGTCATTTCGCTGGACTGCAATTGCGCTAATCCCTCACCGTCACGCTCCCGGGAAAACATTTGCGCCAACCATGCATAAACACAGGCCATCTGTTCTGTCGTCAGGGAGGTGTGTTTCATCATGACGTCACCTTCTCCGCCGGGACATATTCGCACTGCGCCACCATTTTTATCGGGCCGCTGAACGCCGTCACGTTATCCACCTTACCGGTATATTTCTCAATTTCCACCAGCGTAGTATGCGCACTGGTCGCCTGCGCCAGCTGAGACGTGCCGATATCTAGGGTTAACACGTTCGGATTACCGTATTTACACAGCGCTCCGCTTTCTCCACCGTTATCAGGATCGTACCAGGCACCTTCATGGATGCGCGCCACGCCCGGCGAGTAGAGATCGGAGACAACCGCGCTGGCCAGTAAATCTCCGTCCACACTTCGCTCATACATCTCGGTACGCAACGCAAAATCAGGGGGCTTTGTAAATTAATATACCATCAGTGGACAGGTACTATGCTCCCTTGATCTCTACCAATTCACGGGGGTGAACTGTTTATAAACACAGTAAAATTGCAGATTAGGCTACTGAGAATGGGATAAACGAGGGAATGCGGGAAGGTTCTGATTTCGAAAGAATTAAAGATGAAGCCCCCAAATCAACTATTCACACGCAGCAAACCTCAAAAGTTAGGGTACCATGCGATCAATAGCTGATCTGATTCTTCTCAAATGCTAAACTCTGCTATCTCTTAAAATTACTCTTATCGACAAATGCTTAAGCTCCTAACGAAATACGCCTCAATTGGGGTCATAAATACTGCTTTACACTGGCTAATTTTTACTGTTTTTTGCTACGCGATGAGCACTACTCAGGCTATCGCTAACCTAGCAGGATTCTGTGTGGCTGTTACATTCTCTTTTTATGCAAACGCACGATTCACGTTCAAGAAAAAAGCTACTGGCGGTAGGTATTTTGCCTTTTTATCTTTTATGGGAGTGATCAGCTATTTGACTGGTCATATATCAGACGTGTTCAAACTGCCACCGGTTGCAACATTTTTCATCTTCTCCCCAGCCAGCGTTCTTATAGGATTCGTATTTTTTAATTTTATAGTTTTTAAGGGTGATCAATGACCACAATATCCTTAGTTGTACCTGTCTTCAATGAAGAAGATACTATCCCTTTATTTTATGAAGCTGTTAAAAATTATGATGCGCTCAAAAAATATGAATTGGAAATTATATTTATAAATGATGGAAGCAAAGATTCTACAGAAAAAATTATTAATTCTTTATCAATTGCCGATAAAAATATTAAGGCAATAAGTTTTACCAGAAACTTTGGGAAAGAAGCTGCGCTTTTCGCTGGGTTAGAAAAATCCGTTGGTGATGTAGTCATCCCTATTGATGTGGATTTACAGCATCCAATTGAAGTGATACCACGACTTGTTGAAAAATGGCAAGAGGGTGCCGATGTTGTTCTAGCGAAAAGCACCGAGCGATTAACTGATGGTTACTTAAAACGTAAAACTACTAGTTGGTTCTATAAATTTCATAATAAGATTAGCAACCCAAAAATTGAAGAGAATGCTGGTGATTTCCGCTTGATGTCAAGAGAAACAGTGGAAAATATTATAAACCTACCGGAAAGAAACCTGTTTATGAAAGGTATCTTTGCTTGGGTTGGAGGTAAAACTGAAATTATAGAGTATACGCAGGCATCAAGATCTGCTGGAAAATCAAAATTTAACGGCTGGAGACTATGGAATCTCGCATTAGAAGGAATAACTAGTTTCTCAACATTGCCTTTAAGGGTATGGACATATATTGGCCTAGGTGTATCAGCGTTTTCATTTATTTATGCTGCCTGGATGGTTGTAGATAAGCTTATTTGGGGTAACCCAGTCCCTGGATATCCATCGCTAATGACTGCGATATTATTCCTGGGAGGTGTTCAGTTAATAGGCATTGGTATTCTTGGGGAGTATATAGGCCGAATCTACATAGAAACCAAAAGAAGGCCTAAGTTTTTAATTAAAAAAGGTAAGGAAAAGAAAAATGAATTTTGATTCTTTTCATAAAGAAAAAATATCTTTCACAATCTTAGCTTTTCTATCTATATTGTTCATATATCCATTGTTGAGCTATGGGGTCTACTTTAGAGATGATCTAGATAGAGCTGTAACCGGCTATTATGGATGGAGTAATTCAGGACGCCCACTTGCAGAGCTAATAATTTCCATAGTGTCTGCTAGTGGAGATCGGTTGCTAGACTTTTTCCCATACACTCTTATTTTTTCATCCATATCTGTAGCTTTATCATGCTTGCTCGTAAAAAAACTTCTAGATGATTATGAATGTCCAAATAGCTTAATATCATCATCACTGCTTATTTTCAACCCGTTTATGCTTCAAAACTTAGCCTATCGGTACGATTCATTAAGCATGTCTTTAGCATTCTTTTTAGCTATATTATCATACACATATAGCCACAAAGACATAAAGATATCAACAGCAGTTAAAGTTATCACTGGTGTTGGTGCTTTATCATTATATCAGCCATGCGTAAATATATATCTTGGTTTAATGGCGATAGAGACCTGCATACTAGCAATAAAAAAAGATCTACCAATCAAATTTTTCATTAGAAAAATTATTGCTAAATCTCTAATTTTCATAACGATTTATTTAGCTTACATGGCTACAATAGCAAAAATTTATGCTAATTCAAATACACGAAATGTTCTCATCTCATTAAACTCTAATGGTATCAATGAGATATCAAGATCATTTTTAAGACTAAATGATTTAATAAGTAGCTATATGTATGGAACGGTTATTAATTACTTTATCGTTACAATCGTGATGTTATTCGCTGCACTAATATTCTATATTTTTGTACATAAAGTGCCATTAATAAACACATTGTTAAAGATCACTATATCCTTTTTGATATTTTACTTATCTTTAGTCGGTCCAACTATAGCGCTACACGATGCACCTATATATGCAAGAACAATTGTGAGTTTTTCGTGCCTGTTTGTTATGTTTTCTATAATTTTTGTGACAATTAGCAATAAATTAAAATATATTGCTCTTATAGCTGTAATACCATCAATGGCCTTTAGCGCTCAATTAGCAAATGCTCTTCATGAGCAAAGAGAGCATGAGAATTTTGTTATTAATATGATAAGTTATGACATATTAAACAGAAAAAATATAAAGCAAATACTAACTGTTGGAACAATAAATTTTAGCAAACGATCAGAACTAATAGCCAAAGAGAGGCCATTGGTCAATGCTTCAATTAGCAGGGCAACCGAGTTCTTAGCCACATATCAGTTATCTAACAAGGGCCTACCCGGAGTTAGAGTAGGGTATGGCATAGAAAAAAATAACAAAAAAATACTAGATGAATTTAAAAAAGAAAAAATAACTCCTTTTGTTTCTAATTCAGAATATAGTATTTATGAAAAAAACGGAGTCGCTGTCGTAGCGTTAGGAAATGGCCGCTAATGCGACCTTACAATTAATTATATCGAAACATTAGATACCTCTAATCCCTCAGTCTCAATCATATGTTAGGTTTGAGGGATTAAACGGTAACGGCATTTCTATAAAAGTAACACCAATTATAACCATACTATATACATGGATAAGATTGTGCATTCCAATCGCAATCTCCCACTTTTAAAATGTATATACAATAGTATAAAATAACATGCTCTCACAGTGGTCAATATCCATAATTACAATATGTACTGAATTAAAATAAAATAATGATAGTTAACAGCATCAATCTCTGGATACATTTTCAGTTAAAACTGGGAATATCCCCCCCACACGCTCGTCGTCAATCCATTGTATAACCTGTAAATTTGGGTGTAATTTAACCATAAGGATTCGCTACCTGACAGCGAAAATAGCAAATTTACTGGCTTAGATGCAGAAGCATGCTCTTAATGATCAGGATGTTGTACACAACTTTAGGAGTTAGACTAACTTTCATTATAACTTTTTTCAGGAATAATTTTTATATCTTGTTGGCTTCATCAGCCATAAGCCGCATTACTTACTTGTAGAGATAATGAGTGTGATTGCCAAAATTCTGAGCATAGGGGATGTTACCGAGCAAAATAATTACTCTTTAGTAAATAATATGAGCAACCGCAAGTAGCTTACGATATGAAAAATCAGACTTCTACAACCTGAAGAATGGGGTACCAACGGTTCAAAGACGCCAACCGTCAGAAAGATGCGCGTCGATGATCAGCGGGCATGGAATGCAGCTTGCCGACGGGCCGGGATTGATGATTTCCGCTTCCACGACCTGAGACACACGTGGGCCAGTTGGCTGATTCAGTCTGGAGTACCGCTTTCTGTTCTGCAGGAAACGGGAGGATGGGAGAGCATCGAGATGGTGCGCCGATACGCTCACCTTGCGCCGAACCATTTAACGAAACACGCGAAGCAAATTGACTCGATTTTCGAGTGATGATGTCCCAAATATGTACCATCTGGAAAATAAGGAACTTTCAGAAAATGGATAAGTTACTGAAATATAATGGTACGCCCTGTAGGATTCGAACCTACGACCTACGGCTTAGAAGGCCGTTGCTCTATCCAACTGAGCTAAGGGCGCATTGCGAAGTGATTACTTCATGCAGATGAATCGCGTGAATTATACGGTCAGCGCCTGCTGAGTCAATGCCTTTTGTTTCAGTTGCTGGCGAAGTGTACGAATGTTGAGTTTTTCTGCTTGTTCAAGGGTATCCAGGAAATCGCCTGGTAACAACTCAGCCCATGAAACGCCAGATTTAGGGATACATGTATTTAGAATATTTATGATTTTGCTTAACATTCCCTTACCCCTCCAGCGGTTCAGGAACTCTTTAATGTTAAGTATCGCCATCAAGGAAGAAAACAGTCACTTCGAACATGGACTAAAAATTATCATCTCCCATTTGGCAAATCAGTGGTATCAGGAGATTTGCTTTTTGCCTGTCGAGGATATCGATCGCGCTGACATCGCGTTTATTTCCCTGGATGAAGATTGGCTCAGCGCCGATTGCTATCAGATTCCGGTCCATACCCGCCGCCAACACCGGGTTGTCATCTGCAACAGAAACGATAAAGATAAGCTGATGTTCCGGCCCTGCCTGTATATGTTGCCACTGATCTATCGGGAAGATGACGTTGAGGAAATGACTAAAAAATTAGTCCTCATCCTGCAAAAACGTGCGCTGCGCAACAACGTGCCCGCAACTATCTGCCATTACTGCACCACTCGTAACTTTTCTATCGAAGAACGTCAGTTCTTAATATTTCTCGCCAGCGGCTATACCTTAGCCGAAACAGCTCACTTGCTCTCGGTAAGCGAAATTCAGGCCAAAGCCACCCGTCGCAGCATTATGAAAAAGCTGCATGTGAAAAACGATCAGCAATTCTTAAGATACATCCGGGCGCATCTGAACTTTCTACAAAATTAGGTGGCATCTCTCTGCCTGATTTTTTATTGAGAAAAATCTCATCACCAATTAAGTATCGGCACCTACTGTACCTATCTCCATGCTGCCAGAATAATCCTGGCTTACTATTTCCGGGGTAACAGAAAGACACACCCGGTAATATTTTATCTAATCCCATAGAGAGGTTGAACTGGATAAAACGACTTTTTGGGCATTGAGTAAGACATCAGAAAACTTCCGGCAGATTATTCTGATGGGATACGCAATTGCCAGTCTGATGATTGCTGAAGCATTGAAACCCAACAGCACAAGGAAACTCACCTTTACGCTGGAGAAAATTTGGGTCAGGGATGTTTATAGTCGGCAATTTATCCAGACCTGCCGCAACAGAAATGGAATGGAAAAGGATGCACAGCGCAAAACGCCGGGATCGACATCGCCGTATACGAAACACTAACTGTACCTGGCAATATCCTCACTACACATCACAGGTATTTGACCAACTTGAGTATCTGACGCAAAAACTCGAATACACATTACCGAGTGACACTATATCTCAGGCGATTATTACGACAGATTACTATCTGGCCTATGCGCTGGGTCGACATTTATTTTCAGGAGCACGTACCGCGATCTTCCAGACCATTGAATCGGCCAAAGTCAGCCTGCGAGAGTCGGTAATTAGTCAGTTAGTGGTTGATATGGAAGGTTTAACAATCTCTTATTTTGATGTTCTGGAGTATCTGCGCCAGCTAATTAAACCGCGGAATAACATCCAAATCTTCATATTGCTTTCCCGCCACGATGAAGACCTAATCCCTTTTATTTCTCTGTCCGGTCCATTTTATATCTTGTCACGTAGCCTGCGCCTCCCGGAAATGCGCCGCGCTTTATTGTCGCCAGTCCTTAACTATATTCACTCCAGGCACATAAACCAGCTCGATTGGGAGATGGTGGAATTACTCTTACAAGGTAACTCCTTAAAAGAGATTGCTTTGTTACAAGCTCACCCCTACCACCGTATCATCTATCGCTTGAACCAGCTGATTGCGCGTCTGGGCTTAGCAAACCGGCAGCGTTTTTTGCACCTGATACATCGCCTCAGCGTTACCTCTGCTCATTTAATTTAACACCCTAACCCTATGTGCCATAAGATTTTTTAGGAAATTACTTATTTTTATATGAGATAAAAGATCTAAATTTCACAACTATTTAATATTTACAACTATTCCTGGTATTATGCTAACTTCCACCACCCCAGTAAACCATACTGATTCTGTGCATATCAGCACAAATAGCGTCATTCCCACCTTAACAAATCCTAAACAATTAGTTTATTGTATTGTTTTTACCATTTAAAAATTTTTTTCAGTCTGCCATAATTCAAACAGCAGTAAAATAATGCCAATAGTCATTAACACATCTGGATCTTTTAGAACATCCTAACTGACATTAACAACCTGAATGTTGTAAGCCTTTTCCGAAAGAACAGAGCAGGTATAATCCCCATAGTTTTCTGATTAATTGTTAGTTTTCCCAGTGTGAAATGGATTTTCCACAAATTCATTGTTCTGTAGAAGAGCAACCGAATAAACAAGGATGAAATAATATTTATTCGACTCTCCCTCAGAACAACCCTTGGCTATTTGACAATATTATAACGCCTGATGTTTTATAAAATTATCAAGATACGCATACAGTTTGAGGCATACAACAATGAAACCAGCATCCGTTATCATTATGGACGAACACCCTATTGTCAGAATGTCGATAGAAGTACTACTTGAAAAAAACAGTAATATTCAGGTTGTGTTGAAGACCGATGACAGCCGTACGGCAATAGAGCACCTGCGCACTTACCCTGTCGATCTTGTCATTCTGGATATTGAACTACCTGGTTCAGATGGATTTACATTACTCAAGAGAATAAAGTCTCTGCAGGAGAATACTCGGGTGCTGTTTCTCTCCTCCAAATCGGAGTCTTTTTATGCCGGGCGTGCTATCCGGGCCGGTGCAAATGGTTTTGTCAGTAAACGAAAGGATTTGAATGATATCTACAATGCGGTAAAAATGATTTTATCGGGATATTCTTTTTTCCCTTCAGACACCCTTAACTTCATTAACAATATAAATATGAAAAAAGGTGTATTGAATGACATGCCGCTCTCTAATCGCGAAGTTACGGTTTTGCGTTATCTGGCAAATGGCCTTTCTAATAAGGAAATTGCTGAACAGCTGTTACTCAGCAATAAAACGATTAGTGCTCACAAAGCTAACATCTACGCCAAACTCGGCTTACATACTATCGTTGAGCTGATCGATTACGCAAAAATGCATGAATTAATGTAATAGCACTCCCGGCGAGACTTCGTTCGGGAGCGTTTTATCCGCGCATTTATTAGTTATAGTTAATCATAAATGTGGCATCGGCCCTGGCGAGGCCTGGCTGAACCCCGTCTGCTAACGCGATATAGTTGGCGAAAAAGGTCAGCGTGGCATTGCCGTTCTCATCAATCCCTACGGTTTGGCTGGCCTGCTCGAGCGGTAATCGCGTACGGTCACTGTCATGCAGTTCGATCGCCACCTTTTGCGCCATCACCGCGTCATCAAGCGCCAGCAACGTCGTACCGGGGGCCGGAGTACCAGAAAACGTTATTGACGCGGATCCCGGCGGGCAGCCTTCCAGCTTCAGCGTAAACGCGACTGGTTGGGTAGTATCCCCGCTGGTCTGTAACTGCTTTGTTGGCCAGGTGCCCAATTCAACCGACTTATTGCTGTCGCTGGCAATCACCGCACAGGTAAAGTCCACCACGTTTCCGCGCAGTTCAATATTGATTTCGCCCAGCGATGAGGCCGCATGGCACAACGAGCTGAATGTCAGTATGGGCAGCATCACCAGAAGCGCCCATGAAGTTGGCGTTTGCTTGTTAGTCATAATCTACTCGCAGATAGCCACGGGCAGTAAAAGGCCCTTCGGTAGGTTTATTCCCCGTCACGCTGACCGGCCAAGTCCGAATACTCACGTTTGCCGCGGCGTTATCATCCAGTTGAAATGGGATCGTGCTGGACAGATTATTGGGCGTCAGCGGTCTACCGGTTTTGTCGGCGACAATGAACCCTAAGTCAGGATTGTCCGATACCATCATTTGCCCGGAGGCTTTCTCGGCCTCTACCCGCATGGTTAAGTAGGCCTGTGCAGCGACGTTGGTGCATTTTATCGCCACCGTTTTGGTCTGCGGATTAATGCCTTCGGGACGGTTTCCTGCCCCCGCCTTGCTGAACAACGATGCGCCAATATCGCCAAAATCAAACTCGACAATCTGCCCTGCGTTCACCTCACAGTTTTGTGGAACCTCCACCTTACCGCTGTAGCTGATGGTATAAACCGGCGTACTTAGCGCATCTCCGGTACTGGTCGTGACATAGACTCTGAACATGGTCTGGCGCGGGATCGGCACCATGTTAATAAACGAGCGGATCACTTTGAGTTTAAACACCAGGTTTGAATCCTGTACGCCAAAAGGCTTCTGCTTCGAAACGTTCGAGTCAACGCCCATACGGATATAATTTCGCGGAGGATAAAACAACCCGGCATAGCTGTCGGTGATGCTCATGGCCCCCAGCAGGTAGTCATTGAGCTTCAGATACTGAAAACCACCCTCGGTACTTTGAACCGGAAGTTCAGTGACATAGCTTCGATAGGTGTAATTCACCGTTGTCCCAGCCGGACAGGTGGCATTAACGCCAACCCAGCCCGATTTTTCCGGTAACGTCACCACCTGCCCCGGCTGATTATTGCTGCTGTTAAAGACGTTCGACAGATCGTAAAAAACATCCGTTGGTGTGCCATTCGAGTTTTGACAGACCGTAGCCCAGGACGAATGAGCCATCAGCAGTAAAGCGCTTCCCAGTAACAAACCTGTTTGTCGTTTCATCGTATTATTCCTGTCGTGCCGTTGGAGATTCGCACGTCACGTTCGTGAGCGTCACCGCCTGTTTCAGACTCTCCTCAGGCAAGGCATAGTGCGCCACGCAGCGAGCGTTAGCGCTTTCCCCCCATTGGATCAGCAATTCGCCTTTTAGCGGCAAGCCGCTCAGGTAGATTTGCCCGTCTTCGCCCACCATACTGGTCACGCCGCTGGTGTTTTCACGCACAACGGATCCAAATGGCACAGGTTTACCTGCATATTTCGCGGTTATCAGCGCCCGCACACCGATACGTGTATCAAACGCTGCTCGCACCAATGCCCCTTGCGTTGGCACGACGCTGCTAACGTTATTTTCCACATCGGTATTGTTGTTCATTGAATTGGTATCTAACGCGACGCGGTTATAGCGATAAACGGTGGCATACGGCATCACCGCGTATCCGCGCCAGTCGGTTTGCACGCCGGTCTGGTTTTCTATCCGCACACCCTGCGCGCCAGGTGCTTTAACCAGCACATTGGTGTCCCCCAGCGGCTGACTGAGGGTAATACCGTCCGCATGCCCCACCACGCCGCCGGAGAGCTGCCAGTTATAGTCATGTTGATCGCGATCGTAGTTGTATCCCACGCCCAGCGTGCCATAAGCCGCCTGCCAGTTGGCGCTGGCGTTTCCGCTGTAACCGTTGGTGCTGCTGTGCCCCTGATTCACGCTGTAGCTCAGGTTGCGTCCATCCAGTAATGTACCGCCGATCCCGCTCTGCCAGCTGTTTTGTCCGTTGCTGTTGCGGTTGGCATTAAAAGTGGCGTAGGTGCGATCGAGTGCGTTATCACGCGAGTAGCGCCGTCCGCTTAGCAGGCTGAACGGCACTGACATATTGAATGCCAGAATACGGTCGGTGTCGGAGATGCCTACCGATTCATTCCACGACCAGGAGAGTGAATAGCTAATTCCCTGCCAGCCGCTGGCATAGCCCACCTGATACCAGGTATTGGTGTCTGAGGTATTCCAGTACGTTTGCTGACTCCCCGAAACATACAGCGAGCCGTAGTCTCTCAGGTTCTGCGAAATGTTAATCTGGAAGCGGCCCTTTTTGCTGTAACTCAGGTTGTGGTAACTCTTCACATCGGGCACGTCGTGGCGATTGCCTTCGCTGTCGTATTCATACTCATACCCTTCCATGCTGCGATACGCGACATCGTCGAGGGTATAGAAACCGCGCGTTGAGTAGCGATATCCCAACAGTTGGAAGTTTGTACCAAAGTTGTTCAGCGATTTTGCATACAGAAAACGCAAAGACTGCCCCTGATGCGTACTGTCATCCGCCAATTGACTGCGCGCATGGGTTAAATCCACAGAAACCGCCCCCCAGTCCCCCAGGTTTCGGCCAGTGCCTAAAACTACCGCGGTGTAACGTGAGGCCAGCTGCGTACCGCCATAAGCGGTGTAGCCTTCTGGTAACCCGGCAATTAATGTTCCCTGGAAAAAGAATGGTGAAGATTGCTGGCTATTGCCGCTGCGAAAATCCCCGGCAACCACGTCGTATTTGAAACGCCCTTCTCGTTGTAACAAGGGAACCGTGGAGTACGGCACCGTATAGCGCTGCTGGCTGCCGTCCTTTTCGTCCACCGTCACCTCAAGGTCACCGCTGGATGACGTCGGGTTGAGATCGGTTATCGAAAAAGCGCCCGGTGAAACATAGCTTTGATAAATCACATAGCCATTCTGACGAATGGTCAGTTTCGCTGCGGTACGCGCAATACCGCGAACGGTTGGCGCGTAGCCCTGTAAGCTGTCGGGATACATACTGTCTGAGGAATAGAGCCGCGCCCCGCGAAACCCGACGCTGTCAAAAACGTCGTTGCCGGTGTTGCTGTCGCCCATCACCAGTTCACCCTTCAGCGGGATAATCGCGCGCTGAAGCCATGTACCGATATTTTTCCAGCTTTGTGAGTGGTATCCGTCACCTTTGGAATAGCTCCATGCGCCGTTATTTCTCAAGCGCCAGGGGCCATAGTTCAGGCCACTGAGCATACTTAAGAAATAGCTGTCAGTGTCACTGCCGCGGCTGCCGGTAAAGCTGTAGTTGACCAGCGCAGCCGGGATCCCTTCATCCCACTCCTCCGGCGGAATATAGCCACGCGCGCTGTTTAACAGCGACGCCTGCGGCAGGCTGACGTTCAAGCGCAGGGTAGAAAAATCAAATGCAATCTCACTGCCTGGAATCGCCTCAGGTAGATTGATGCAGGTATCGTTCGGATCCTTACTGAGTGCCGGAAATGCGGTGATATTGACGCCAAGGCGCTTCACCCAGTCGAGTCCAAAACACGGCATCAGCCCACCAGACTTCTCCCCGGCTTTTCCCGCACTGCTCGTAAAACGAATATCCTGAGTGGCAACAAACTCATCGTTGCGCCAGATATCCACGCGATAAACGCCTTCAGGCTGATGATTGCCTTTTTCAAAACGTGATAAATCCGCCACGGTTGCCGTATCCGCAGATAAAAAGGCCGGATTAAAATAGCTTTCCCCATGGCTTAAAGAGGGAAAGAGCGCCGCCAGCGTGGACAACGCCACCCCCGCCAGCGGTGGCGTAACCCCCGGTAACAGGCCAGGAAAATACGTTGTCTTATTCATCGTTATCTCAACGCACGCTAACCGTTTGGGCCGGGGTCACGGCGCCATAATCATTGACCGTCTGGAACGTGACGTTGCCCTGAACGCCCGTTGGTAGCAGGACCTGCGCATCACTTTTCGGCGCGACCATCACGTTATCAACCTTCGTTTTCCCCACGTTGAGATTGACCAAGGTGACGTAATACGCTGACGGATTATTGATTTTCAGGTGGTTGCCGTTGCCGGTACGGGAGAATTTCAGCATCCCGGGCGCATCTTCCGGAATTTGCGGCAGATTATTCGGACGGACAAAAAGCTTGATGCGGGACAGAATCGCCAGTTGCAGAACGTTTTTACCCTCAAGGCTGTTTTTATTGACTGACGGAATGGCTTTCACATTCATCCAGAACAGCGATTCACGGTCTTTGGGCAGCGGAACACCTGCATAGATGATACGCAGCGTGTTTTCGCTTTTGGGTTCGCTGACGAACAGCGGAGGCGTAACCACAAACGATTTTTCTTTAACGCCTGAGCTATTCTCGATCCATGAATTGACCAGGTAACGTTCTTTGGTATCACTATTGCTAATAGACAGGGACGTTTGTTTGGCATCAGCTGGATAAATAACGCGGGTAGCGCCTAATGCAATACCGCCGGCAGCCTGAACACTGGCAGCAGAAAATAAGGCCAGTAAAAGGATAAAACCTGATTTTAGATAATTAAACATAGCTACAAATACCTTTGGTGTGATTATCGTTGGGAAATTAATCAGGGATAAACCAACGTAAACCACACGTCTGAATGAAGCGTTCCCGGCGTTATATTTTCCGAGACAGCCCGATAACGAGCAGTGAAATGAAACGTCATCTCTTGCGTTATAATCGGTGCATAATGAAGCGGCAGCGCATTCGGAATAATTTGCCGTTGGCGCTCATCAAATAACGCCAGACCGATCCCCGAAGCCGCAGACGCATCACCACTGGCAAGAAAAACCTGCGGATCTTCTGCTGGTGTCACACCTGCAAACGCAATCCCAACGTGGTCGTAAACATCGGAGCTGCATGACGTTAAGCGCAGTGAAAACGGCACGCTGGTCGAGGCAAAGCTTCCCGTCCCGGAGAAAGCATTGGTGCGATACTGCCCCATTTGCACCCGCAAATTTTGGCTGTCGGTAGCGACCGAACAGGTACCATTGACGAGCTGCCCCCGTAAGTGAAGGCGGCCACTTTCCAGTATTACCGTATGTGCAAACACAGGCAGTACGCACAGCATTCCCGCCAGCGCCACGCCTTTCCCTATCATCTGCCGCATCCTTCATCATCCCCGGAAATTGCCTCATCCAGTGAGGCGAACGTCATCCTTGCGCAAATCAGAACGGCTTATTCGTACTTCATGATGAACGTCGCGTCGGCATTTGCCTGACCCGGCGTAGCGCTGGTGGCTGTGGCTTTGTAACGCGCAGAGAAACGTAGGGTGTTGGTCCCTTCTACCAGCGCCTGAGCGGTAGAGAAGGTAGCTCCATCCGGCTTCAGCGCGGTGGACGTATTGTCCAGGATCTCAATCCCGACACCGCTGGCAGTGGTACCGTTATCTGCAGAAGTGACAGCCAGCAGGTTGTTGTTGGTAATATCGGATTGACCAGAGAAAGCCACGGCTGCGGTTGCGGCAACTTTCGGGTCACAGTCGTTCAGCACGATTGAGAACGGAATTTGCGCAGTTGTATCGCCAACTGCGGTAAAACTGGCGGTACGATACTGGCCTAAGGTGACAACCTGATCGGATGACTGAGTACTGACTGCACAGGCTGCATTGACCAGTTCACCTTCAAAATGCACAGTACCGCCGCTAACGCTTACCGGATCGGCTGCAACCGCTGCACCTGCAACTAACATCAGGCTGGCAATAACAGAAGAGGTCATTAATTTACGTTTCATGGATTTCCCTTGAATTACACACATCCGGCTCCGGCATCCTGCGGGATCCGTTTGAATCATTATCGACATTAAATGTCAGGCTAATTATCTCTGCATCCTGTAAAGATATATATCGCAAGAGAATTAGCTAACCTTTTACCCCAACTCTCCTGAGTATTTGATTCACTAATTAATCTTCGCGAATATGACTATTCGTCACAGGGTTAAATTAAACATTTCAATTAATGAAAAATACCTGCAAATCCTTTTATTGACCCTGGCCAATTCTTATTGGGACCTAAGAAAAATCTGGGTGAATATTACTTAAATGCTCCCATAAAGGTACGTAACAGACTGGTTTATGGCGCATTACCCCTGAAAACACCAGGGTGATGAATTGTTTCATTCACGTTAATTTTAATTCGCATGCTCATTAATTATCCGGAGGACTTCAGCCTCTGTGCTGATCCCATGCTCTGACCATGGCACCCGTTATCGCACGTAAAAACGCAAACGAAAACTGACAGCACGCCCCGCTTCTGACAAAATAGTGACATCCCCTTCGGTTTAACGTAACAGACGGAATTCTCTCTCTGATGGCAGCAAAGATTATTGACGGTAAAACGATTGCGCAGCAGGTGCGCTCTGAGGTTGCTCAAAAAGTTCAGGCGCGTTTAGCGGCTGGATTACGCGCCCCAGGCCTGGCTGTTGTGCTGGTAGGTAGCAACCCGGCTTCGCAGATTTATGTTGCGAGTAAACGCAAAGCCTGTGACGAAGTGGGGTTTGTCTCCCGCTCCTATGACCTGCCTGAAACCACCAGCGAGGCGGAGCTTCTTGAGCTGATCGATACGCTCAATGCAGATACCACCATCGACGGTATCCTGGTACAACTGCCGTTGCCGGCGGGTATCGACAACGTGAAAGTGCTGGAACGTATTGCACCGGATAAAGACGTTGACGGTTTCCACCCGTATAACGTCGGTCGTCTGTGCCAGCGCGCGCCGCGCCTGCGCCCATGTACTCCGCGCGGTATTGTTACCCTGCTTGAGCGTTACAACATCGATACCTACGGTCTGAATGCCGTGGTCATTGGCGCCTCGAATATTGTCGGTCGCCCAATGAGTATGGAGCTACTGCTGGCTGGCTGCACCACCACCGTCACCCACCGATTCACCAAAGATCTGCGCCGCCACGTAGAAAATGCTGACCTGCTGATTGTTGCCGTCGGTAAACCGGGCTTTATTCCTGGTGAGTGGATCAAAGAAGGTGCGATTGTGATTGATGTCGGCATCAACCGTCTGGAGAATGGTAAGGTTGTTGGCGATGTGGTCTTTGACGATGCGGCCGCACGAGCGTCATATATCACGCCGGTCCCCGGCGGCGTAGGACCAATGACGGTCGCCACACTTATCGAAAACACGCTGCAGGCGTGTGTTGAATATCATGATGTAAAGGACGTTTAAGATGGCCACATTTTCACTGGGTAAACACCCACACGTTGAACTCTGCGATTTGCTGAAGCTGGAAGGCTGGAGCGAAAGTGGCGCCCAGGCAAAAATTGCTATTGGCGAAGGGTTAGTGAAGGTCGATGGCGTTGTTGAAACGCGTAAACGCTGCAAAATCGTTGCCGGACAGACCGTCAGCTTTGAAGGCCACAGCATTAACGTCGTGGCGTGACCCTAAGTGCCGGATGAGGTTAACACCGTATCCGGCCACTTCCCCCTCTCGTTTTCAGATAATGACTTCATCCCCACTTCACAGTGAACTGATAGCATGTTGTTTTTCCATACGAAGCGATCATCATGCCCACTATCGTTACCCACGCGGCCGTTCCGCTCTGTTTAGGGTTAGGTCTCGGACTTAAAGTCATCCCCCCACGATTACTGTTTGCTGGCGTCGTTCTGGCCATGCTGCCAGATGCCGACGTGTTGTCATTTAAGTTCGGCGTCGCCTACGGCAATGTGTTTGGCCACCGGGGATTTACCCACTCACTGCTGTTCGCCTTCGTGGTACCGCTGCTCTGCGTCTTGATTGGCCGACGATGGTTTAAGGCGGGATTGATTCGCTGCTGGCTATTCCTGACGGTTTCACTGCTGTCGCACAGTCTGCTGGATTCTGTCACCACCGGCGGCAAAGGCGTCGGCTGGCTGTGGCCGTGGTCGGATGAACGCTTCTTCGCACCATGGCAGGTGATTAAAGTCGCCCCGTTTGCGCTATCACGCTATGCCACGCCGTACGGGCATCAGGTGATCATGTCGGAGTTGATGTGGGTATGGCTGCCGGGAATCGTAATGATGGGTGTGCTGTGGTGGTATCGGAAACATTAATCTGCCGGATACGACGCGATGCGTCTTATCCGGCCTACACGGCCCGGTAAGCGTAAGCGCCACCGGGCATTACAGAGTTACTTACGACGCCAGGTGGTACCCTGCGGGCCGTCTTCCAGCACGATGCCCATCTCGTTGAGACGGTCACGCGCGGCGTCAGCTGCCGCCCAGTCTTTCGCCTTACGGGCATCCAGACGCTGTTGGATTAACGCTTCAATTTCAGCAACTTCACCGTCATCCGCCTGCGCACCGCTTTGCAGGAACGCTTCTGGATCCTGTTCCAGCAGGCCCAGTACGCTGGAAAGCTTACGCAGATGCGCAGCCATGCCGTTAGCCGCCGCCATATCTTCACCCTTCAGACGGTTAACCTCACGTGCCATATCAAACAGTACGGAGTAGGCTTCCGGGGTGTTGAAGTCGTCGTCCATCGCTTCAATAAAGCGCGCTTCAAAGGCTTCGCCACCGGCTGGCGCAACGGATTTGTCGGTGCCACGCAGCGCGGTATACAGACGCTCCAGCGCAGAACGCGCCTGCTTGAGGTTCTCTTCGCTGTAGTTTAACTGGCTACGGTAATGACCAGACATCAGGAAGTAGCGGATGGTTTCGGCGTCGTAGTATTTCAGCACGTCGCGAACGGTAAAGAAGTTGCCCAGCGATTTGGACATTTTCTCGCGGTCAACCATCACCATCCCGGAATGCATCCAGTAATTAACGTACTCACCGTCATGTGCACAGGTGGACTGAGCGATTTCGTTTTCATGGTGCGGGAACATCAGGTCCGAACCGCCGCCGTGAATATCGAAATGGTTGCCCAGCTGTTTGCAGTTCATCGCCGAACATTCGATGTGCCAGCCCGGACGGCCCGCGCCCCACGGAGACGGCCAGCTCGGCTCGCCTTCTTTGGACATTTTCCACAGCACGAAGTCCATCGGGTTGCGTTTCACATCAACCACGTCAACGCGTGCGCCTGCCTGCAGCTGATCCAGATCCTGGCGCGACAGCTGGCCGTAGTTCGGGTCAGTCGGCACGTCGAACATCACGTCGCCGTTATCAGCAACGTAAGCGTGACCTTTGGCAATCAGTTGTTCAGTGATTTCGATAATTTCAGCGATATGGTGCGTAGCACGCGGCTCCAGATCCGGGCGCAGAATATTCAGCGCATCGAAATCGCTGTGCATTTCCGCGATCATTCTGTCGACCAACGCCACAAAGCTTTCGCCGTTTTCATTCGCGCGCTTGATGATTTTGTCATCGATATCGGTAATGTTGCGCACATACTTCAGCTTATAGCCGAGGAAGCGCAGATAACGCGCAACGACGTCGAAAGAAACGAAGGTACGTCCGTGGCCAATATGACAGAGATCGTAAACGGTAATACCACACACGTACATGCCGACTTCCCCGGCATGAATAGGTTTGAATTCCTCTTTTTGGCGCGTCAGTGTATTAAAGATTTTTAACATCGAAGATTCCGTGTAGACGTGTGTGGATAGTAAAGTCTGTATAATACCCATAATTTAGACCGGAAGCAGCACACTTTGCGAGGTGATCGCAGCTTGCGGTTATGCTATAACACACCCCTAACTCTGACCCTTGACGGGGTCGAAGCACCAATCTATCGGAACAGGATGCAAAAATGGTTACTTTCCACACTAATCACGGCGATATCGTAATCAAAACGTTTGATGATAAAGCGCCTGAAACAGTTAAAAACTTCCTGGACTACTGCCGCGAAGGTTTTTACAACAACACCATTTTCCACCGTGTTATTAACGGTTTCATGATCCAGGGCGGCGGTTTCGAGCCAGGCATGAAGCAAAAAGCCACGAAAGAAGCGATCAAAAACGAAGCGAACAACGGTCTGAAAAATACCCGTGGTACGCTGGCGATGGCGCGTACTCAGGCTCCGCACTCCGCAACCGCACAGTTCTTCATCAACGTTGCAGACAACGACTTCCTGAACTTCTCCGGCGAAAGCATGCAGGGTTGGGGTTACTGCGTGTTCGCTGAAGTTGTTGAAGGCATGGACGTGGTTGATAAAATCAAAGGCGTTTCCACTGGTCGCAGCGGTATGCATCAGGATGTGCCAAAAGAAGACGTTATCATCGAAAACGTGACCGTCAGCGAGTAATCGTGGCGACACTGTTTATTGCAGATCTTCACCTCTGCACAGAAGAACCGGCGATTACCGCCGGTTTTCTGCGTTTTTTAGCCGGTGATGCGCGAAAGGCCGATGCGCTATACATTCTTGGCGACCTGTTTGAAGCCTGGATTGGCGACGACGATCCTAATCCGCTGCATCGTGAAATGGCCGCGGCGATAAAATCACTGACTGATTCCGGCGTTCCCTGCTTTTTTATTCACGGCAACCGTGATTTTCTGCTCGGTAAACGTTTTGCCCGTGCGAGCGGCATGACCTTGCTTCCCGAAGAAAAAGTGCTCAACCTGTATGGCCGCAAGGTGCTGATCATGCATGGCGACACCTTATGCACCGACGACGCAGGCTATCAGGCATTTCGCGCCAAAGTGCATCAACCCTGGTTACAGAAGCTGTTCCTCGCTCTGCCGCTGTTCGTTCGCCAGCGAATCGCTGCGAAAATGCGTGCCAACAGTAAAGCAGCCAACAACACCAAATCTCTGGAAATCATGGATGTGAATCAGCAGGCCGTGATTAGCGAGATGGAAAAACATCAGGTTCAGTGGTTAATTCACGGCCATACCCACCGCCCTGCCGTCCACGAACTTACGGCCAATGAGCAACCCGCTTTCCGCGTGGTATTAGGCGCATGGCACACCGAAGGTTCGATGATCAAAGTCACCCCTGACGACGTTGAACTGATCGCCTTTCCGTTTTAATTCTGCAGATACCCAGTTCCTCTTTACACAAAACTATTCGAGTTGCATCGAGGCGGCAAATCTGTGAGTCCCCTGGAGCTTACAAAAGTAAGTGACTGGGGTGAGCAGATGCAGCCAACAAAGAGGCTGCTTGAAGAGTGAAGTGCAAAGCGCGCAATCGTTTTCCTTGGCGGTGAATTATGCTATTCTCTGTGGCCTCAAAAGTCGAGTGTAGTGCACCACAGGAGTTTTCAGACGCATGTCTTCCCGCAATAATCCGGCGCGTGTCGCCATCGTGATGGGGTCCAAAAGCGACTGGGCTACCATGCAGTTCGCCGCCGAAATCTTCGAAATCCTGGACGTTCCGCATCATGTTGAAGTCGTCTCCGCCCACCGCACCCCAGACAAACTGTTTAGCTTCGCCGAAAGCGCTGAAGAGAACGGTTATCAGGTGATTATTGCCGGGGCCGGTGGCGCAGCGCATTTGCCTGGCATGATTGCGGCGAAAACGCTGGTGCCTGTTTTAGGCGTCCCGGTGCAAAGCGCAGCGCTGAGCGGCGTAGATAGCCTCTACTCTATCGTTCAAATGCCGCGCGGTATTCCGGTCGGCACGCTGGCTATCGGCAAAGCGGGCGCGGCAAATGCGGCCCTGCTGGCAGCACAAATTCTGGCTACACACGATAAAGAACTGCATCAGCGTCTGCATGACTGGCGCAAAGCGCAAACCGATGAGGTGCTGGAGAACCCGGACCCGCGAGGTGTCGCATGAAGCAGGTCTGCGTACTTGGCAACGGACAGCTAGGGCGCATGCTGCGCCAGGCCGGTGAGCCACTGGGCATAGCGGTCTGGCCCGTCGGGCTGGACGCTGAACCGGCTGCGGTCCCTTTTCAGCAAAGCGTGATCACTGCTGAGATTGAGCGCTGGCCGGAAACGGCACTCACCCGCGAACTGGCACGCCACCCGGCGTTTGTTAACCGCGACGTCTTCCCGATTATTGCCGACCGTCTGACGCAAAAGCAGCTTTTTGACAAGCTCGGTCTGGCGACCGCGCCGTGGCAGCTACTGGCAGATAAAAGCGAATGGTCTGCGGTATTCGACAAACTTGGCGAGCTGGCGATTGTGAAACGTCGCGTCGGCGGCTACGACGGACGTGGACAGTGGCGCTTGCGCGCAAATGAAACTGAGCAACTGCCGGACGACTGCTACGGCGAGTGCATCGTCGAGCGGGGAATCAACTTCTCCGGAGAAGTCTCACTGGTTGGCGCTCGTGCGCACGACGGCAGCACCGTTTTCTATCCGCTGACCCATAACCTCCATCAGGATGGCATTCTGCGCACCAGCGTGGTATTCCCGCAGGCTAACGCCAGACAGCAGGAACAGGCTGAAGCAATGCTCTCTGCCATCATGCAGGAGCTGGGCTATGTCGGCGTGATGGCGATGGAGTGTTTCATCACCCCGGAAGGTCTGCTGATTAACGAACTGGCTCCGCGCGTGCACAACAGTGGCCACTGGACGCAAAACGGCGCCAGCATCAGCCAGTTTGAGTTGCATCTACGTGCCATTACCAACCTGCCATTACCGACGCCGGTGGTGAACCACCCTTCGGTGATGGTAAACCTGATTGGTAGCGACCTGAACTACGACTGGCTGAAGCTGCCGCTGGTGCATCTGCACTGGTATGACAAAGAGGTGCGTGAAGGGCGTAAGGTGGGTCACCTGAACCTGAGCGACAGCGATACCGCGCGCCTTAGCGCAACGCTGGAAGCGCTTATCCCCCTGCTACCGCCGGAATATGCCAGCGGTATTATCTGGGCGCAGTCAAAGCTGAAATAAGCCAATAATGCCGGGGAGTTGATTTTATCCTTCCCCGGCCCCTCCTCTGGCGCGTAAAATCCCCTCCATTGCTGTTTTGTATTTTCAGGATCAAACATGAACGATGGAACGGACTACCGCGCAATTTTGCTCGCCGGTACGCCTTTAATCGATGTACGCGCCCCCGTGGAATTTCAGCAGGGCGCAATGCCGGGCGCAATCAACCTTCCCTTAATGAACGATGACGAACGTGCCGCCGTTGGGACCTGTTATAAACGTCAGGGACCCGAAGCCGCCCTCGCGCTCGGCCATCAACTGGTCTCGGGTGAGACCCGCCAACAGAGAATGCGGGCCTGGCAGGACGCCTGCCGTCAAAATCCTGCAGGCTATTTATGCTGCGCGCGCGGCGGTCAGCGTTCGCATATTGTGCAGCAGTGGCTGCATGAGTCCGGTATTGACTATCCGCTGATTAAAGGCGGTTACAAAGCCCTGCGCCAGGCAGTGATACAGCTGACTGAAGAATTAGTGCAAAAGCCGATCGTCTTAATTGGCGGCTGTACCGGGAACGGTAAAACGCAGCTGGTGCAACAGCAGCCAAACGGTGTGGATCTCGAAGGTCTGGCGCACCATCGCGGCTCCTCGTTTGGGCGCACCGTTGAACCTCAATTGAGTCAGGCGAGTTTTGAAAACCTGCTGGCGGTTGAAATGCTCAAAACCGATAGCCGTCAAGATTTACGTCTGTGGGTACTGGAAGATGAAGGCCGCATGATTGGGGCTAATCATCTGCCCGAATGCCTGCGCGAGCGCATGACCCAGGCATCAATTGCGGTGGTGGACGATCCTTTTGAGCGTCGTCTGGAGCGACTACGCGAAGAGTATTTCGTGAAGATGCACCACGATTTTACCCACGCTTATGGCGAGAGCCAGGGCTGGCAGGAGTACAGCGAGTATCTGCACCACGGCCTGTTTGCTATCCGCCGTCGTCTGGGTTTACAACGTTTTGCCGAGCTGACCACCCTGCTCGACGAGGCTCTGCGCGAACAGCAGGCAACGGGCAGCACCGACGCCCATATGGGCTGGCTGGTGCCGTTGCTCAATGAGTATTACGACCCGATGTATCGTTATCAGCTGGAAAAGAAAGCCGCGAAAATCGTTTTTCGCGGCACATGGCACGACGTTGCCGAGTGGCTTAACGCACAGTGATCAGTGTCTGTCGCGCTTATCTGCGCGTTTTGCCAGCCAGTCACCCAGCACCTGAACGACCTGCACCAAAATAATCAGCGCCACCACGGTGACGATCATGACCTGGGTTTCGTAGCGGTAATAACCAAAGCGAATCGCCAGGTCGCCGACTCCACCGCCGCCAACGATCCCGGCCATCGCGGAGTAACCGATCAGACTCACCAACGTTATCGTCAACCCACGCAGCAGACCCGCGCTCGCTTCAGGTAACAGAACGGTGCAGATGATGCGCATCGGGCTGGCACCAAACGCTTCCGCCGCTTCAATAATGCCTTTATCGACTTCACGTAACGCGCTATCAACCAGACGGGCATAGAAAGCGATTGCCGCCACCGAGAGCGGGACCGACGCCGCAATCGGGCCAATGGTATTCCCGAGCAAAAACTGGGTTAGCGGCAGCAGCAGGACCAGCAGGATCACAAACGGTACCGAACGAATGATATTCACCAGCACGGAGCTGAGCAGATACACAAAACGGTTTTGCCAGAATAAATGCCGGTCGGTGACGAAAATCAGAAAACCGAGCGGCAGACCACCAATAATTGCCAGCACCGTAGAGATGCTCAGCATCTGGAAGGTTTCATTAAACGCCAGCGTCAAATCCGGCAATAAATCATCCACGAATCACCTCCACCTGTGCAGTACGTTGACGAATATGTTCCACGGCGACTTCCACCGCTGAAGGGTTATGCGGCGCGGTCAGTTGCACGACCAGAATCCCCAGCGCACGTTCGCCAATATATTCAATTTTGCCGTGCAGAATGTTCACCGCCACGCCAAATTTAACCGCGACTTCTGACAACACCGGCTGTTCCGCCGAATCGCCGATGAACAGAATTTTTAGCAACTGACCAGGCAGATGCTGGCGCAGACGCTCGGGCAGCGTCAAATTGAGGGTATGCGACACCAGCTGCTGCGTGAACGCGTGCTGCGGGTGAGCAAAAACGTCAAACACCTCACCAGACTCCACCACCTTGCCGCCGGACATTACCGCCACGCGATCGCAAATCGATTTGATCACGTTCATCTCGTGAGTGATCAGCACGATCGTGATCCCCAACTGTTGGTTGATCTGCTTAAGCAACGCCAGAATCGTGGCTGAGGTTTCGAGGTCCAGCGCCGAGGTAGGTTCATCACACAGCAGCACATCCGGGTGATTGGCAATCGCGCGGGCAATACCCACACGCTGCTTTTGCCCACCGCTGAGCTGAACCGGAAAGCGGTTCGCCTTGTCTGACAGCCCCACCAGCGCCAGGATTTCGCTCACGCGCGGACCAATTTTACTGCGCTCCCATCCGGCAGCCTTCAGACTAAAGGCGACGTTTTGCGCCACGGTACGGGTATGCATCAGGTTAAAATGTTGAAAAATCATACCGATACGCTGACGGGCTTTACGTAGATGCCCCCCTTCCAGCGCGGAAATTTCTACGCCGTTCACCTTCACGCTTCCCTGGCTCGGACGCGTTAAGGCGTTCAGGGTGCGCAGCAGCGTACTTTTCCCCGCGCCGCTGGTCCCGACAATGCCAAATATCTCACCTGCGCCAATGCGCAAGCTAACGTCATCAACCGCCCGGGTTGATGGTCCTCGGCCTGCGCTAAAATCCACGCAAACTTTCTCAATCTCAATCATAGCCACCTCAGAAATGCGAAAAGGGCAGTCGTCGCTGCCCCTGTTAACCCTTGTGCGCAGCGATTATTGGGCTGTCGACATCCATTCCGGTTTCTGGAAGGCGCTGTAGATATTTTGCGGATCGTCGATCACCGCGCGATACGCCGGAGATTTCACCGCCTCAACAATATCTTTTGCGAACGGTTTATCCGCATCTTCACTGCGTACCGCGATGATATTTTTCAGATTTTCGTCCAGGTGTTCCTGCTTGATGGCGCTGGCGAGATCCATTTTTGCCGCCACGGCAAAGTTACCGTTGACCAGCGCACCGGTCACACCGTCCAGCGTACGCGGCAGCTGTGCCGCTTCCAGCGGTTTAAACACCAGCCCTTTGGGATTGCTGGCGATATCGCGCTCGGAGGCTTTAGTTGGATCAATATTGTCTTTGATGGTGATAAGGCCAATAGACTGCAGGAAACGCAGACCGCGAGCCAGGTTGGTGGGATCGTTGGAAAGCGTGATCACATCCCCTTTTTTCAACTCATCCAGGCTTTTGATTTTATGTGAGTAAAACCCCATCCCGGCCGTCGGGACCACAATCAGCTTGCTCAGCTTCAGGCCTTTATCGGCGGTGAATTTGTCAAAATAGAGCGAATGCTGGAACAGGTTAGCATCAATGCTACCGTTGGAGAGCGCCATGTTTGGCTGCACGTAATCGCTGAATTCGCGCACCACTACCTTATAGCCTTTCTCTTTCAGCGTGGGGGCAATGGCCTGTTTCACCATATCACCGTATGGCCCAGGCGCGACGCCAAACACGATTGTGTGCGGGTCACTGTTCGCATGAGCAAACTGTAATCCACAGGCCAGTAACAGCGCCCCGGTCGCGACGCGTAAACTCTGACGCAATCCCATATTCTCTCCATTTTAACGTTGTGGTGTCATGTCTCACGCCGTTCTTGCGGCGTTGTTCTTGTTGGCCCGTTAACAGGCTGATTGTTAACATGACACAGATCACAACCTGCTGTCCTTGAAATTATTTCATGATGTTGCAGAGTATGTTTTTAAATGAAAGAAGGCATGAAAAAGCCGGATGTCGGCACAAGTGCCTTATCCGGCCTACAACAGCTTTCTTAGGCCCGATAAGCGCAAGCGTATCGGGCGGCAGGCGTTCGATTAGAAGTCGTAACGCAGACGAACCAGGTTCATGTCACCCAGATTGTCGGTGCTGGAGGTAAAGACGTGTTCGTAGTCAACACGGAAACCGTAATCCAGCTGGAAGCTGATCCCCACGCCGTTGTCGGTACGCAGATAGTTACGGCCATTCACGTACTCAATACGGTCGCCCATAAAGTACGGCTGAACGGATTTCAGCGCATATTGACCCACCGGGAAGGTGTAACCGGCGAAGTATTCCAGACCCCAGGCGTCACCGGCAAAGTAGTCGTTAACAGAGACTTTTTTGGTGGTCATGAAGTTTTGATACCAACCGCCGCCCATCGAGAAGGTCCAGTTGTCCGGTTTCCAGCTCAGCGCGGTACCGACGATGTTTTGATCGTAGGTTTTGCTGGTGTTGCCACGCATTTCCGCGCGAGTGTAGTTCCACGCCGTACCCCAGGTCAGGTCATCGGTAATGTGATAATCCACACCCAGTGAGCCGCCGCCTTTACGCTTGTAGCGCAGACCGTTGTTCGGGTTGTAATCATCACTGAACAGATAAGAGGCGTAGAGATCCACATCACCAACGGTATTCTTATACTTCAGTGATTTACGCGTACGATAGGAACCATCATAGTCGCCATTAATACCGTTACCTGGCGCCTGACCGATCATGTCATAGTCCCAGATATCCGTTTTCGCACCGACTACATCATAGTAAATGCTGTTCTGTTGACCGAAGGTCAGCGTACCCCAGGTTGCACTCTTCAGACCGGTGTACAGCATACGACGCGTGGTATCGTTGGCACCGTCAGCGTAGTGGTTATCCCAGTTGAACATCGCCGGGAAGTTAACACCCAGCTCGTAGTAGCTCACCCAACTGATATCATCAAACAGATAGTAGTCAGCGGCGAAGCGGAAACGTGTACCGCCATCGAAGCCATTACGTTTGTAGCCATTCTTACCATCGTCACCGGCCATATTCTGGAACTGCGGACGAATACTGCCGCCGACGGTGAAGTTAAGACGGCTCAGCGGGTTGCCCGCCTGCGGATCTTGTTTCAGGACCGTGATTTCCGCCTGTGAAGCGAAAGTCGTTAATGCCACTGCTGCGCCGATCGATACCGCCAGCGCTGTTTTTTTTATAGTCATTATTTATACCTTGATAGATAGCCTGCCAATTATTCAGCACACAAATATTAACGTTTATTAATACTCTCGTGTTGTTGGGTTTTTATTGTTCTGTGCTGTTAAATATCAAGGAGTTATCAATTTGTGCTACATAGAAAAAAAGACGCACCGATTTTAAAACCGGTGCGTAATCATCACGAATATGAATTAACTACTGAACTGACGGAACAGCGCTTTACCTTTTAGCAGACGTGAACCGAGCCATCCGCCGCATAAAGAGAGCAGCAATGCTCCACTAAATGGTAATACTACCCACAGTCGCCAGTCTGGCTCCCACGGGAAATCAAACACTTTGGTTTGCAGTACCGCCAACGCTGTTTCCGCACCGATGGCCGCCACCAGTCCGGCAACCATCCCGAGCATGGCGAACTCGCACCACAGCGTGGTACGCAGCAGCTTCTTACCTGCTCCCAGCGTGCGCCAGACCACCAACTCCTGATGACGCTGACGCATCCCGACCTGGACCTGCGCCAATAGCAGCAGCATGCCACAGGCGGTGACCAGTACCACCATCACCTCCAGTGCGCGGCTCACCTGATCCAGCACCTGGCTCACCTGTTTGAGGATGGCGCCAATATCCAGCAGGCTGATGGTCGGGAATTCGCGGTTAAGCTGCGTTAGCATGCCGTTGCCGTTCTCCCAGCGAAAGCTGGTTAACCAGCTTTGCGGCTGAGCATCCAGCGCGCCGGAGGGGAAGATAAAGAAGAAGTTGGGCCGCAGGCTTTCCCAGTCCACTTTGCGCAGACTGCTGACCGTGGCGCTGAAATCCTGGGTATCGCCCATAAAAGTCACCCGATCGCCGAGTTTGACGTTCAGCCGTTTCGCTAACCCCTCTTCCATCGATACTTCGCCCGCTTTTGGCGGCCAGCTTCCGGCGGTTATCGGGTTATGATCCGGTCGGGTATCCTGCCAGGTCAGGTTAAGCTCGCGGTTCAGCGCCTCATCCTGATTGCCTTCGGTCGGCTTCTCATTGATCGCCGTCAGACGCGCCCGCACAATCGGATAGAACGATTCCGGGATCACCTGATGCTCAGACAAGAAAGCCTTCAGCGGAACCACCTGCTCGGTGGCAATGTTGATCAGGAAATAGTTCGGGCTTTCCGGCGGCATTTGCTGCTGCCATCGGTCGAGCAGATCGCCGCGCAGTACCAGCAGCAGCGCCAGCAGCATAAAGGAAAGCGAAAATGCCGATAGCTGGCTGAGCGTTGACCACGGCTGGCGTAACAGTCGACTGACCGCCAAACGCAGCGGCAGTGAGGAGAGCGTCAGACCACGCAGCACGTTGAGCAGCATCCAGCCGAGCACCCCGCACAACAGCGCCAGTACCACCGCACCAGCCAGTACCGCCCACAGCAGCGAACTTCCGCCCATCAGTCCAGCAAGCAGTGCAATCACGACTATCACTACCACCGGCAAATAAAACTTCAGGGGCCAGACGTTTGCCACCACGTCACGGCGCAGCACCCGCAGCGGCTGCGTCGCCAGCAGCAGGCGGTAAGGGCGTAACCCCACCAATAGCGAAATCACCGTCATGGTGCCTAGTGCCCATAACCACGGCCAGGGGCTGGCAGGCGGTAGTTCTCCAGGCAGAACCGGCTTGAGCAGCAGCACCAGCACGCGCTCGAATAACAGTCCGAATAGTCCGCCGGTCACGCCAGACAGCGCCAGCACCATCAGCCATTGACCAACAATCAGCCTGCGCAGTTGCGCTCTGCCCGCACCGAGCGTTTTCAGAATAGCCACCAGATCGTAACGGCTGCGGCAATAATGGCTCATAGCCACGGCAACCGCGGCGACCGCTAGCAACAGCGTTAACAGCGCCGACAGCAGCAAGAACTGTTGCGAACGCTCAAGTGATTTCCCCAGCGCCCCTTCATCCTGCTCCAGCCCATACCAGCGCTGTTCAGGCTTTAACTGTGGCAGCAGCCACTTTTCATAGGCTTCCAGTTGCGATGGCGTCCCGCCAAATTTATAGCGCCAGGTCACGCGGCTTCCCGGCTGGACCGCCGCCGTTTTTTCGACATCCGCCATGTTCATCATCAGACGCGGTGCTATCTGGAACGGATTAAAACCAGAGTCCGGCTCCTGCACCACCTCCCCGGCAATACGCAGCGTGGCATCGCCAACGTCGATGGAATCACCGACTTTTAAGTTGAGTAGCGCCATCAGACGTGGGGCCAGCAGCACCGAGCCCGGCTGCGGTTTCAGTCCCGGCGGGTTGGTTTGCAGCGTGCCGTACATCGGATACACATCATCTACCGCTTTGACGTTCGCCAGCTGCGGCGTATCCCGGGCAAAAGTCATGGTGGCAAAGGTGAGCTGTTCGCCCACCTTCAGGCCACGCTGTCGCGCCTCGTCAATCCACGCTTTCGGCACGGTACGCGAACTTTGTAGTGACCGATCGCCCGCCATGAACTCACGGCTTTGCTGGCTCAGCCCTTTTTCCATACGATCGCTGATATTGCCCAGCGCCAGCACACAGGCTACCGCCAGGCTCAGCGCCAGCCAGACAATCAGTAATGAAGGCGAGCGCCATTCGCGCCAGAACCAGCGTGCAATCATGCCTCCTCCTGCAACTGTCCATTCACCAGACGTAAGCGCCTGTCGCAACGCGCCGCCAACTGCGGGTCATGCGTCACCAGAATCAGGGTGGTGCCGTGTTCCCGGTTCAGAGAAAACAACAGGTCGGCTATTTTGTCTCCGGTCTGGCGATCGAGGTTGCCCGTTGGTTCATCGGCAAACAGCACGTCAGGGCGACCGTTAAACGCTCGCGCCAGCGCCACGCGCTGCTGCTCCCCGCCGGAAAGCTGGGCCGGAAGATGATCAAGACGTTTTCCCAGTCCCAGTTGTTCCAACAGCGTTTTTGCCCCGTCACGACTTTTTCCGCTATTTTCGCCGCGCAACAGCGCGGGCAGTTCGACGTTTTCCAGCGCGTTGAGGGTCGGAATTAACATGAATGACTGGAAGACAAAACCCACGTGCCGCGCCCGCAGCTGCGCCCGGGCTTCTTCGTCCATGGTGTGCAGCGCCTGCCCCACCAGGCTGACTTCACCGCTGGTGCCATCGTCAAGCCCGGCGAGGATCGCCAGCAGCGTGGATTTCCCCGATCCCGACTCGCCAATCAACGCAATGGTCTCGGCGCGTTTGACAACCAGTTCAACTCCGGTAAGGATGGATAGCTCATGATCACCCTGACCGACGGATTTCTTAAGATGATGAACTTCAACAATGTTTTCCGCTGGCATTGGCCTTTCCTGTTCCTGGTCCTGTTAACTTTCCGCGCCGCCGCTGCGGACACGTTATTAATTCTGGGTGACAGCCTGAGCGCCGGATACCGAATGTCCGCCAGCGCCGCGTGGCCTGCGCTACTTAATGATAAATGGCAAACCAAAACGCCGGTGGTGAATGCCAGCATTAGCGGCGACACCTCGCAGCAAGGTCTGGCCCGTCTGCCTGCATTACTCAAGCAGCACCAGCCGCGCTGGGTGCTGGTCGAACTTGGCGGCAACGACGGCCTGCGCGGCTTCGCACCTGCGCAAACCGAACAAACCCTGCGAACAATTTTGCAGGACGTGAAAGCGGCAAATGCCGAACCACTGCTGATGCAAATTCGTCTGCCGGCAAACTACGGTCGCCGTTATAATGAAACCTTTAGCGCGATTTATCCAAAGCTCGCCAAAGAGTTTGATATCCCTCTGCTGCCATTTTTCATGGAAGAGGTTTATCTGAAACCCCAGTGGATGCAGGATGATGGTATTCATCCTAACCGTGACGCCCAGCCGTTTATCGCCGACTGGATGGCGCAACATCTCACCCCTTTTCTATCCTAAATAATTCGAGTTGTATGAAGGCGGCAAGTGAGAGAGTTCCCAGGAGCATAGATAACTATGTGACTGGGGTGAGCGAGCATAGCCAACGCGCAGACAACTTGAAGTATGACGGATATAGTAAATCACGACTCGTAATTCAACGGAGATCCTGACAGGTAAAGTTATGCAAAAATCGGTCTTAATAACAGGATGTTCCAGCGGAATCGGCCTGGAAAGTGCGCTTGAGCTAAAGCGCCAGGGTTTTAAAATTCTGGCAGGCTGTCGCAAACCTGACGATGTCGCGCGTATGAACAGCATGGGATTCACTGGCGTGTTGCTGGATCTGGATTCACCCGAAAGCGTGGATCGTGCCGCCGATGAAGTGATCGCCCTGACCGATAATCGTTTATATGGGATCTTTAACAACGCCGGATACGGTGTCTATGGTCCCCTGCCCACCATCAGCCGTGAACAGATGGAACAGCAGTTTTCCGCCAACTTCTTTGGCGCACATCAACTTACCATGCGCCTGTTACCTGCCATGCTACCCCACGGCGAAGGGCGCATTGTGATGACCTCATCGGTGATGGGATTGATCTCAACGCCGGGACGCGGCGCCTATGCCGCCAGCAAATATGCACTGGAAGCCTGGTCCGACGCACTGCGTATGGAACTGCGCCACAGCGGGATTAAGGTCAGCCTGATTGAACCCGGCCCCATCCGTACCCGCTTTACCGAAAACGTCAACCAGACCCAGAGCGATGCTCCCGTTGAAAATCCCGGCATTGCCGCGCGTTTTACGCTGGGACCAGAAGCGGTTGTCGCCAAAGTGCGTCATGCGTTTGAGAGCGATAAACCAAAGCTACGTTATCCGGTTACGCTGGTGACCTGGGCAGTGATGCTGCTTAAACGCCTGTTGCCAGGCCGCATAATGGACAAAATTTTACAGGGTTGAGTTGAAGCTCGCGCGTCAGCCCCCATGTAACAAGAAATCGACAAAAGAGAGTAACTCCATGTCCACACAGAATATTGTTAACATTAACGAATCGAACCTACAGCAGACCCTCGAACAGTCGATGACCACGCCGGTCCTGTTCTATTTTTGGTCTGAGCGCAGCCAGCATTGTCTGCAATTAACGCCGGTACTGGAGAACCTTGCCGCCCAGTATAGCGGTCAGTTTATTCTCGCTAAGCTGGACTGCGACGCCGAGCAGATGATCGCCTCCCAGTTTGGTCTGCGCGCGATCCCTACGGTTTATCTGTTCCAGAACGGTCAGCCGGTAGATGGATTCCAGGGCCCGCAACCGGAAGAGGTTATTCGCGCGCTGCTGGAGAAAGTGCTGCCGAGCGAAGAAGAGCTGAAAGCACGCCAGGCTATCGAATTCATCGAAGCTGGTAATCACGCGGATGCGCTGCCGCTGCTGAAAGAAGCCTGGCAGATCTCCAACCAGAGCAGCGAAATCGGTCTGCTGCTGGCGGAAACGCAAATCGCCCTGAACCGTTCTGATGAAGCCGAAGCGGTACTGAAAACCATTCCGTTGCAGGATCAGGATACCCGTTATCAGGGACTGGTGGCACAGATCGAACTGCTGAAGCAGGCCGCTGATACACCGGAAATCCAACAGTTGCAGCAGCAGGTCGCCAGCAATCCACAGGATGCGGCGCTGGCAACACAGTTGGCTATTCAATTGCACCAGGTCGGGCGCAACGAAGAGTCGCTGGAATTACTGTTCAGCCACCTGAAGAAAGATCTTACGGCTGCCGATGGTCAGGCACGTAAGACTTTCCAGGAGATCCTTGCCGCACTGGGTACCGGTGATGCGCTGGCCTCGAAGTATCGCCGCCAGCTGTACGCGCTGTTGTACTAATTGGTTCATCATGCCCGATGGCGCTACGCTTATCGGGCTTACAAACACAACCAACACCTCATTCCCGTCGGCCGGATATGGCGGTAGCCGCCATACGGCATCACATCACGGTTTCTTTAATGGCGTTACCACTAATTGGTGACGTGAGTTATAGAATTTTCGATAGGTTAAGTAGCAGGCGATAATGGTCGACAGGCTGGCGGTTGATAGCAGCATAAACGTCACCATAATCTGATACTTAATTGCTTTTACCGGGTCAATACCTGCAAAGATCAGTCCTGACATCATTCCCGGTAAACTAACCAGTCCTACGGTCTTCGCTGAATCAATCGTCGGGATCAGCGAGGCGCGAATGCTGTCGCGAATAAGCGGTGCAGAAGCCACCTTCGGCGTTGCGCCGAGGCTGAGTTTTTCCTGAATTTGCTGCTGCTCGCTGTTAAACCGCTGCCCCAAATTGTTGTAACACAGCCCCACCGCCACCATCGCATTGCCTGCAATCATGCCGGAGATCGGGATGACCTGCATCGGCGTGAACTCGATAGAGCCTGAAAGAACCAGCACCGAAAGCGTTAGCCCCGCTCCCACCGTAATAGCAATAAACGACGAGAGAAAAGCTTTATCAATATATTTACTGCGTTTTTGCGCGTTATAGGCCGCGTTAAAGCAGATAAACAGCACCATCAATAAGGTCAGAATGCTATGGTTGACGCCGAAAATATATTTCAGCACGTAGCCCACGATAATAAGCTGAACCACTGCCCGGCAAACGCTCCAGAGAATATCTTTTTCCAGCGCCAGCTTTTCTTTGTTGCTGATCAGTATCGCGACCACCACCAGCATCATCGCTAACGCCAGGGATTCATTGGTAATATTATGCTCGTTCATTACTTACTTCCTGCATTTCACCGGCGTGCGGTTGAAGGGTTATGACGTTATCCGCATGATCAATTTCATCTTTGTCATGCGTCACCCACAGCACAGCAATATTCTTATCGCGAACATAGTGGTGAATTAATTCGTTCACATTACGCTTGTTGGATTCATCCAGCGCGCTGGTGATTTCATCAAGCAGCAGAATTTTCGGCAGAAACTGCAAATTACGAATTAACGAGACGCGCTGCTTTTCGCCGCCGGATAGCTCATTGATATTTTTTTTGAGGATCGTCTCGGGTAACTCAAAGCGGGCCAGATCGGCCAGAAACACATCCGGATCCGGACGTTTGTCGCGAATTTGCCAGGGGAAAATGAGATTGTCGTAAACGGTGTCACCAAACAAAGCGGGCGTTTGCGCGCAATAAGAGACCTGCTGGCGATAAGCTTCAGGCTTAAGCGTTGATATCTCCTTACCCTCAAAAAGGATTTCACCAGAACTCGGGCTAATTAACGACGCGACTATCTTGAGTAACGTACTTTTACCGCAGCCGGACTGGCCGGTAATCAGCTTAAATTCTCCGGCGTGGAGATCAAAACAGATGTTATTAAGAACCTGCGTCGCCCCTGCCTGCCATGCGACATTTTTTAACTGAAGCAGAATGCTGCTTTCTTCCATTACCAATCCCTTTTTACATCTTTCGTGCAGATAGTCTATCCCTGTAATTTATTATAGGGGAGCCCACCTTGATAAATCGGGTATAATTTGACTAATGAGGCAGTAAAGGACAGCACAACAGGAGGTTTCATCAATGCTCATTTTTATTCCTATTCTTATTTTTGTCGCGCTGGTGATCGTCGGCGCAGGCGTCAAAATCGTCCCGCAGGGATATCAGTGGACGGTAGAGCGTTTTGGCCGTTACACCAAAACCCTGCAACCGGGTTTAAGCCTTGTTGTACCGTTCATGGACCGCATTGGTCGTAAGATCAATATGATGGAACAGGTGCTTGATATCCCCTCTCAGGAAGTCATCTCCAAAGATAACGCCAACGTCTCGATTGATGCTGTGTGCTTTATTCAGGTGATCGACGCGCCGAAAGCCGCGTATGAAGTCAGCAACCTGGAACTGGCGATCATCAACCTGACCATGACCAACATTCGTACTGTTCTCGGCTCGATGGAGCTCGATGAAATGCTCTCCCAGCGTGACAACATCAACACGCGCCTGCTGCATATTGTTGATGAGGCCACCAATCCCTGGGGCATCAAAATCACCCGTATTGAGATTCGTGACGTGCGTCCACCGGCGGAACTGATTGACGCCATGAACGCGCAGATGAAAGCCGAACGTACCAAGCGCGCCTACATTCTGGAAGCCGAAGGGATCCGCCAGGCGGAAATCGTCAAGGCCGAAGGTGAGAAGCAGTCGAAAATCCTCATCGCGGAAGGTGAACGTCAGTCCGCATTTTTACAGGCTGAAGCGCGTGAACGTTCCGCAGAAGCAGAAGCCCGCGCAACACAGATGGTTTCTGAGGCCATTGCCGCCGGGGATATTCAGGCCGTGAACTACTTCGTGGCACAGAAATACACCGAAGCGCTGCAGCATATCGGCTCGTCGAATAACAGCAAAGTGGTGATGATGCCGCTGGATGCCAGCAGCCTGATGGGCTCCATTGCCGGGATCGCCGAACTGGTTAAGGACAGCGCCAGCGAGCGGAAAAAATCATGATAGCGATGATTCTGGTGCACCCGCACATCTTCTGGCTCAGCCTCGGCGGTTTGCTACTCGCCGCCGAGATGCTGGGCGGCAACGGCTATCTGCTGTGGAGCGGCGTGGCAGCGGTGATTACCGGTCTTGTCGTCTGGCTCGTTCCGCTAGACTGGGCGTGGCAGGGGGCAATGTTCGCTGCCCTCACTCTGCTGGCGGCCTGGCTGTGGTGGAAGTGGCTGGCAAAGCGCGTTCAGGAGCAGAAACCCGCCGACAGCCATCTGAACCAGCGCGGACAACAGCTGGTTGGCCGTCGATTTATTCTGGAAACCGCCCTGGTCAATGGCCGGGGACATATGCGCGTCGGCGACAGCTCCTGGCCCGTTAGCGCCCGCGATGATTTGAGCGCCGGAACGCAGGTTGAAGTCATTGCCGTTGAGGGAATCACCCTGATTATAAAAGCGGTATCACACTAAAGAGACAGGAAATAAGACTATGGTCAGGAAGACACCCCTTGCCTTTGCCCTTTGCACATTACTGACCGCCGCTCCGCATGCATTCGCTTCGTTCGATATGGAAGACTGCAAATGGAGCGACGACAGCTGTCTACTAAAGGGAACGCCGACCTTTAACCCTGAAAACGACAGCCGTGACAACCTGCTGCGGCTGCTGAGCCAGGAAAAATCATTTGCTCTGCCGGTGCAATCAATGCCCGCAGACATCACTCGCTCCCGCGATTTCTATTTTGCCTATCACCCGCAATGGGATGAGGCTGCCCCGCAAACAGCGGCAGCTCAGGCATCCGCCGCGGACAGTCCTCTCTCCCGACAGATGGCCGAGCTGAACATTAGCGCCGACGAAATAAACATCAATGACGCTGAGCTAGAGAACCGTCATGTTTCGAATAACGCCGAGAGCGTTAGCGCCTTTTTTGCCGCGCTGTTGGCCGATTCCACATTAACAGCGGAACAGCGTCAGGCCTTAGCCCAGGCGCGTATGGGACTACTTTCTGGGGCAACCCGCGAGCAAATTGAGTCTTCTCTTGCCACCTTCCCGGCAGATTCTCAAGCTCTGCCCTATAAAAGCTATCTGGCAGCAGCCGCCAGTTTCTATGTCGGTGATTATGCCAGTGCCGAACGGGATTTCACTCAGCTTGCTACAAGCGACCGTCCGTGGTTGGCAGAGACCGCGCAATACATGCTGATGCGCACGGCGTTGAACAAGAGCAGTCAGAACAGTGTGGGCGAGTACGGCGATTTTGATATTGCGAAAATTAACCGCGAGGATGCCACTCAGGCTCAAGAGTTGGCGCAGGCCTATCTGCAGCGTTTTCCCCAAGGACTCTACGCTGACTCTTCACGAGGCATGTTGCGTCGCATCAACTGGTATTTACAGTCATGGCCGCAGCTGGCCGGGTTGTATGAACAGACTTTGCAGCAGTCGGCAGACGCACAGCAACTGCGCGAAAATGTCATCGAATACGATAATGTCTATGGCATGGCGTTCTACGACCAGTCCGTCGTTGAGGCCTTCCCCGACGCGCCGCGAGTCAGCTATATCGAGCTACTACGCGCGCTGCGCCTCGATAACAATAACAAACCGACGCTGACGCAGGCACAGCTCGACGCCAGCAAACCGGTGTTTGAACAAAGCCAAAAACTGCCGCTATGGCGCGATCTGCAACTGAATCTGTGGCTGGCAACGGGCAACTACGCGGCAATTATTCAGGCAGTTACGCCAGCGCAGAAACTTGCCGCTCACGATACCCTCGCCTTCAGCGAACAGGTGCTGTACGGCGAAGCGTTGATGGGCCAGAAGAAATGGGCCGAGGCGCGCGATTTTTGGCAGCAGTTGTTAAAACTCAGCCAGGATAACGAACAGCAGCAATATGTGCAGGCTAAGCTCACTGCGACGCTGGTATATAGCGGCGACGTGGCGGCAGTTTTCGCACCGAATAGCGCGGTGACCAACCTGCGCTTTCGTTCGCAGGTACTGAAAACGCAGGCCACACCAGAACTGCTGCGCCAGCAGGCCGTTCATGGCCCGAATAACGAAGAGCGTACCATTGCGTTGCATACGCTGCTGGTGCGGGATCTAACAGAGAATCGTTTTGGCGACTGGCTTACTGACAGAAAGCTGGCCAGCGCGATTACATCACCGGTCATTGGCGAAGCGTTTGCTGACGTTAACCTGAGCATATTCGACTGGAATGGCGACACGGCGCAGGCGGGTTATACGTGCCGCAGCCTCAATGAAACGGTAACGGTATTGAGCAAAAAAGCGGATGATGCTCACGCGCTGAACTGCCTTGGCGAATTCTTCCGCACCACGCAAACACATGTCGACCTGTGGAAAAACAGCGCTGGCAACGACGTGCTTGAATCAGCTATCTCGCGCAAGAAACCGTTCGGCCAGTTCGACAGACAGAGCTACTACCAGCAGGTAATCACCTCACCCACCGCGGAAGTCGAAGATAAGAGCTTCGCGCTGTATCGCGCCATCATGTGCTATGCGCCATCAGGCGCTAACGAATGTGGCGGAGAAGACGTGGACAAATTGCAGCGTAAGGGCTGGTTCACCCAACTGAAAACGCAGTATCCGGGAAGCCCGTGGGCGCAAAAACTCAAATATTACTGGTAACCGCACTGCTTCTCGGCCAGGCACAGGCGGCGGATATCGTCGCCGCCCGTGAACATTCAGCCTTCTGGCTGTGGTCTGGGGTGAAAGCCAGTTACGAGCTGAAAGACGCGCAAACGGTTTATCTGCACCAGGGCGAGGTACTGGTTCGTTCCGGTAACGTGGTGTTCCAGCGCCTCGGACTGCCGGTCAGTCGTCTGTCTTTTCCCTCAATCTGGCTGACCGTACGCTTTACAACCCTCGACGTACCGGAAGAGATCCCGGCGCGTATCATACGGTTGATGCAGCGCTGGCAGACCGCCGGGAATAACGTCGTCGGCCTGCAGGTTGATTTTGACGCAGCGACCCATCAACTGACCGACTACGCCCGCTTTCTGCAGCAACTGCGCCAACAGCTCCCGGCCGAGTTTGCGCTAGGGGTAACCGGACTACTGGATTGGGCAAAAACGGGCGACGTCGCTACGCTGAACGCGTTGGCGGTCGATGAACTGGTGGTGCAAAGCTATCAGGGGCGTCGCACGGTGACGAATTATCAGGCGTATCTACCCGCGCTGAGCCGCCTGCGCATTCCATTTAAGCTGGGACTGGTGCAAAACGGTAGCCGAGATCCACTGGCTGAAGCGCAGCTTGAGAAATCTCCGTGGTACCGCGGCACGGTGGTGTTTATGCTTAATCCTTCTCGCCGTTAAGCCTTCGCTTTGTGATGGCAGCAGCCGGAGAGATTATCCATAATCGGACATTCAGCGCTGTCATCACCCGGGCAACTGTCCGCCAGCGCCAGTAAATGCAAGCGCATGGCCTGCAGCTCACTGATATGCCGCTCAATATCCGCCACCTTTTCCAGGGTGCGCTTTTTCACATCCGCGCTATGACGCGCCGGATCGTTAAACAGGTTTACCAGCTCGCCGCACTCTTCCAGGTTAAACCCAACCTGCCGCGCCTGACGCAGCAACGTCAGTTCATTCAGATGCTGTTGGTTGTAAGTGCGATAGCCATTGTCACTACGCAGCGGCGGCGTCACCAGTCCTTTCTCTTCATAAAAGCGAATGGCTTTGCTGGTTAAACCGGTTTTTTTCGCAACATCGCTAATATTCACATTTCCCCCGCGGTGCTTGTTGGTGCTGAGCCACATTATAGCCCAGATTGCCGTAATCATTTACCCGAGAACTCTGCACATTATAAGCCAACAAAGAGATGAATAAATCCTTTCTATTCACATTGTTATACCCGATACAGATCACATTTCAGTATTTATTGACCGTACAAAATTGACTCAAATCAAAAGATATATTGGTTATGCATCTTTCATATTGAACAAAGGGAAACATTTTTATATACAAATGCGAATGATAATGATGATCATTTACATTTAATAAAGGTTCTCTTATGTTGCCATGGATTAACCAAAGGCCATTTATTCTTTCAGCCCTGACATTATGCATGTCCGGCGCTGCTTCTGCAGCTACCTCTACAACACACGCTTCAACGCCCGACGATGATACGGTGATCGTCACGGCTAACCGCTCTGAAAGTAGTCTCTGGGATAGCCCGGCAACTATTCAGGTTATCGATCGCCAGACGCTGCAAAACTCCACCAGCGTTTCTATTGCTGATGATTTACAAGATATTCCCGGCGTCGAAGTCACCGATAACGCCCTCGCTGGCCGGAAACAAATTCGTATCCGTGGCGAAGCCTCTTCGCGGGTGCTGATTTTGATCGACGGCCAGGTCGTCAGCTACCAGCGCGCCGGGCAAAACTACGGGGCCGGTTTGCTGATTGACGAATCCGCGCTGGAACGGATTGAAGTAGTAAAAGGCCCCTACTCTGTCCTTTACGGTTCGCAGGCGATTGGCGGTGTCGTAAACTTTATTACGAAAAAAGGCGGCGATAAGCCTCTCGGCGGCAGCGTTAAGGCCGTTTATAACTCCGCAACGGCAGGATGGGAAGAATCAGCAGCAGCCTGGGGCAGCATCGGAAACTTTGACTACCGCATCAATGGCAGCTATTCCGACCAGGGGGACCGCGATACGCCTGACGGGAGATTGCCCGACACCAATTTCCGTAATAACGGCCAGGGCGTGTGGCTTGGCTACAATTTCGATCGCCATAAAATCGGACTCTCCCTCGATCGTTACAAACTGTCTACTCAAACCTGGTTTGACGATCCAGAGGGCCAGTTCGACGACTTTAGCGTCAAAATACCTAAGCTGGAACGCGAGAAAATCGGTCTTTTCTACGACTACGCGGCTGGCGGGGATTACCTGAAGAAAATCCATGTTGACGCATACACCCAGACAATAGAGCGCAAATTTGAAAACCGGGTCAAAACGACTCAGGTAATCCCCAGCCCGGCGATTAAAGCGCTGACGATAAACAATCAAACCAATACCAACGACAAACAGTATACCCAGGGGGTAACGCTGCAGGGCAATTTCTCCCTTCCCGCGAACAACGAGCTGGTGATTGGCACTCAATATCAGCATGACAAAATCAAACAGGACACGGACGGCAGTACGCGCCAGACCGCAGCTACCGGCTTCTTCGATACGCAAACCCGCACCCTGTCATACAACGAAGCGGAGCAAAGCAACACCTCATTGTTCGCGCAAAACGACTGGCGCTTTGCCGATGACTGGACCTGGACCGTAGGCGCACGCCAGTACTGGCTGTCTTCGAAGCTCAATCGCAACGATACGCAAACCCTGCAAAGCAGCGGCAGCACCTGGCATTCCACCGGGGGAAATTCAGTACACGATGATGAACTGGTGACCTCAACCAGCCTACGCTATTCCGGTTTTAAAGATCTTGAACTCCGGGCAGCATATGCCCAGGGCTATGTTTTCCCCACGCTGACTCAGCTGTTTATGCAGACGTCCGCAGGCGGAAGCGTGACCTACGGCAACCCAAACCTGAAGGCGGAACACTCGAATAACTATGAGCTGGGCGCACGGTATAAAGGGAATATGTGGCTGATTGACGGCGCCATTTATTACTCCGAAGCCAAAGACTATATCGCCAGCCTGGCCTGTTCAGGCCAACCCGTTTGCAGCGGTAATACCACCTCTTCACGGGGCGGCTATTACTACTACGAAAACATCGATCGGGCCAAAACCTGGGGCATGGAACTCACCGCAGAATACAACGGCTGGGCGGTTTCACCTTACCTGAGCGGTAATCTCATTCGCCGTCAGTACGAAGGCAATACCCTAAAAACCTGGGATACCGGCGAACCCACGCTGACCGGGCGTGTCGGCCTGAAACATACCTGGTTGATGAATGTCGCTAACGTGACGTCCGATGCCTTTATCCGCGCGGCGTCCAGCGCTAAAGATAATACCGGCACCACGGAAATCAACTACCCAGGCTGGGCCACACTTAACCTCGCATTCAACACCGAGTTCGGTCCGCAGGACCAGTATCAGGTCAACCTCGCGCTCAACAACCTGACCGATAAGCGTTACAGAACCGCACATGAATCTATTCCAGATGCTGGTTTCAATGCCGCCGTTGGCTTTGCGTGGAATTTCTGACGATGAAAAAGCTCATGATTGGCTTACTGAGCCTCGCCTGCGTTTTCAGTGCCCAGTCCGCCGACCGCCTGGTGGTGGCGGGCGGCTCGCTTAGTGAACTGGTATACGCCATGGGCGTCGGCAACCGGGTGGTTGGCGTTGATGAAACCACCTCGTATCCGCCCGAAACTGCCGCACTCCCGCATATCGGCTACTGGAAGCAGTTAAGCAGCGAGGGCATTTTGTCGCTCCATCCGGACAGCTTTATCACCTGGCAGGATGCAGGTCCCCAAATCGTGTTGGATCAGTTGCGGGCGCAAAAGGTTAACGTCGTGACGTTGTCGCGCGTACCGGCCACCGTCGAACAGATGTACGCCAACATTCAAGAACTGGCTACAACACTGCACATTCCTGACCAAGGTGAGGCGCTAGTCAATCGCCTGCAGCAACGTCTGGAGCGTATTAAGCACAGCGTGGCGGCGAAAAACGCGCCGGTCAAAGCCATGTTCATTCTCTCTGCTGGCGGCAGCGCACCTCAGATCGCCGGAAAAGGCAGCGTTGCCGATGCCATTATGGCCCTCGCAGGCGCACAAAATGTCGCCACCCATGCGCAGTATAAAAGCTACAGCGCGGAGTCACTGATCGCCGCCAACCCGGAGGTGATAGTGGTGACGTCACAAATGGTCGATGGCGGTCTGGCTCGCCTGAGCGCGATTGCCGGTATTACCCACACTGCGGCCTGGAAAAACCAGCGCATTGTGGCGGTAGACCAGGCGCTGATTCTGGGAATGGGACCACGCGTCGCCGATGCGGTTGAAGCCCTGCACCAGCAATTCTGGCCTCACTAACTGGATTTATTAAGAAGAATGAAAACTGAACATTCGCTGGATCTCACCGCGCATTTTGCGCTCGAGGGAAGTCAGCCATTTAAGGATCGCCGCGCCACGATGCCCTGGCGTGGGGCGATCCCGGTTGCCAAAGAGCTATTGTCACAGACCTGGCAGGAGGTCATCAACCAGCCAACCCCACCGCGTAAACGGCTGGTGTACTTGCATATTCCTTTTTGTGCAACACATTGTACTTTCTGCGGTTTTTATCAAAACCGATTTGAAGAAGACAACTGCGCCCGCTACACCAACGCGCTGTTGCGCGAAATAGAGATGGAAGCTGATAGCGCATTACATCAGTCAGCCCCCATTCACGCCGTCTATTTTGGCGGCGGTACGCCTTCTGCGCTGTCTGCACAGGACCTGGCCAGAATCATTACCGCGCTGCGTGACAAGCTACCGTTGGCGCCGGACTGCGAAATCACCATTGAGGGACGGGTGCTCAATTTTGACGATGCGCGAATTGATGCCTGCCTTGACGCTGGCGCCAATAGATTTTCAATCGGTATTCAGTCTTTTAACAGCCGAATCCGCAAGAAAATGGCGCGTACTTCGGACGGCCCGACCGCGACGGCCTTTATGCAGGGACTGGTAAAACGAGATCGTGCCGCCGTGGTGTGCGATCTGCTGTTTGGTCTGCCAGGACAAGACGCAAAACTGTGGGGCGAGGATCTGGCGATTGCCCGCGACATCGGCCTCGACGGCGTAGATCTTTATGCGCTGAATCTGATCCCTAATACACCGCTTGGCAAAGCGGTTGAAACCGGGCGCACAACCGTTCCCTCTCCCGCCGAACGCCGCGATCTCTATCTTCAGGGCTGCGATTTCATGGACAGCGCGGGCTGGCGCTGCATCAGCAACAGCCACTGGGCGCGTACCACACGGGAACGCAATCTGTACAACCTGCTGATTAAACAGGGTGCAGACTGTCTGGCATTCGGCTCTGGCGCAGGAGGGTCAGTCAATGGCTATTCCTGGATGGTCGAGCGCAACCTGAATACATGGCATGAATCTATCGCCGCCGGAAAAAAACCGCTAATGATGATGATGCGCACCGCCGAGCGTGGTTTCCAGTGGCGACACACTCTCCAGGCTGGTATTGAGACGGCCCGCGTTCCGCTGGATGAGCTGACGCCTCATGCACAAAAACTGGCCCCACTACTGACCCAATGGCATCACGCAGGACTGACGCGAGATGCCAGCACCTGTGTACGCCTGACCAATGAAGGGCGTTTTTGGGCGAGCAATATTTTGCAGTCTCTTGATGAACTGATTCAGGAACTTAACGCGCCGCGCATTGCGGTAGAGCAACCATAAAAGGAGTGAATAATGAGCCATGTCTCTTTACAGGATTTTTTGAAAACTGAGCCGGACGGTACGCTGGAAGCTATCGCAGCCCAGTACAACACTACATTGCTGGAGGTGGTGAAAAACCTCCCTTCCCCAACGCTGGTTTCCGGCAGTCAATTTGATACCGTCTGGGAAACCGTCTGCGAATGGGGCAAAGTCACCACACTGGTCCATACTGCTGATGTCATTCTGGAATTCACCGGTGAATTACCTTCCGGATTCCACCGCCACGGTTACTTCAACCTGCGCGGCAAAAAAGGCATGACCGGTCATATCAAGGCAGAAAACTGCACGCATATTGCCCTGATTGAACGCAAATTTATGGGAATGGACACTGCGTCCATTCTCTTCTTCAACCAGGCGGGTAGCGCTATGTTCAAAATTTTCCTCGGTCGCGATGAGCATCGACAGCTGCTGGCCGAACAGGTCAGCGCCTTTCACACGTTGTCTTCATCTTTAAAGGAACATGCCTGATGGCTCCATGGCTTATTTTTGGTGCAGGTGGAAGCGGCGTCGGCGCGAAAACGCTGGAGCTCGCACTGGCGGAGCATCGTCCGGTGATTGCTGTCGTTCGCAATCCCCAGGTTGCTGCCGGGCTGCAGGAAAAAGGTGTGCAGGTCTTTATTGGCGACGCCTGCGACAGCCAGGTCACCGCCTGCGCCTGTCGCGCAGCGGGTCAGCATGCCACGGTGATCTCCTCCATGGGCGGTGCCCAGGATTATCTGGCGCACAGAACCATCATTGATGAAGCAGAAAAAGCTGAGATCAAACGCATGATTCTGGTTACCTCTCTGGGCTGTGGCGACAGTTGGCCCTTTTTGTCCCCACGCGCCAGGGCCGCATTTGGCCAGGCGGTACGGGAAAAATCGTTGGCTGAAAGCTGGCTACAAACCAGTCTACTGGACTACGCCATTCTCCGCCCCGGCGGTTTGCTGAATGGTGAAGCCACAGGTCTGGCGCAACGCATACAGGCCGAGGAGTGTCATGGCTTTGTGATGCGCGCGGATGTTGCCAGGCACATTCACGAACTGGCCACGGCGCCGACACTCAATAACCAGATTTACAGTTTAGTTGAGCCGGGACTGAAACCCGCGTAAACCCCTCGCGGCGCGGAAACTTCGCGCCGCAAAGACGTTATGGAGCGTTGCGTGCTTAAGGACTCGCTTTCTTCCGTCAGCATTCTGACGGGCCTTTCTCTCTTGCTGGTCGCTCTGATGCTGTTCGGTGCCAGCCAGGGGGCGTTGAACATTAGCTTCAGCGCCCTGTTCAACGACGAATACCGAGATATCTGGTTGAACATCCGCCTGCCCCGCGTACTGCTGGCCGTTTTGGTCGGTGCTGCGCTGGCTACGGCAGGGGTCATTATGCAGGGACTTTTTCGCAATCCAATGGCCGATCCCGGCCTGCTTGGCGTCAGCAGCGGCTCCGCACTGATGGTCGGCATCGCGATAGTTATCCCATTTTCATTCCCCGTAGTGCTGGTGTTGTATGAGCAGATGATTTTTGCCGTCGCGGGCAGCATGGTGGTCTGCACGATTATTTTCCTGATAAGTCAGCGTCATAACCACGGCGGAATGATGCAACTACTGTTAGCAGGTATCGCTATCAATGCTCTGTGCGGTTCGGCTATTGGCGTGCTGAGCTATGTGGGTGACGAACAGCAGCTACGTCAACTTACGCTGTGGATGATGGGGAATCTCGGCCAGGCCCAGTGGCCAACGCTGCTGGTTGCCAGCACGTTTGTTCTTCCAGCCATTGCTGTCACCGTCTGTATGGCAGGAACGCTTAATTTGCTGCAATTGGGTGATGAAGAGGCGCATTACCTCGGCGTAAACGTCAAACGTAAGCGCCAGCAGTTACTGTTGCTCAGCTCGCTCCTGGTTGGCGCTGCCGTTTCCGTCAGCGGCGTGATTGGCTTTATTGGCCTGGTGATCCCGCATCTGATCAGAATGACTACCGGCGCCGATCATCGCTGGTTGATTCCTTGCTCTACGTTGGCCGGTGCCTGTTTACTTCTGATTGCCGACACGCTGGCCCGCACACTTGTTCAGCCTGCCGAAATGCCCGTTGGTCTGTTAACCAGCCTGATCGGTGGACCGTATTTCCTGTGGTTAATACTGCGTAGCCGGAGGGTGTCATGATCGTCGCTGAAAATCTGGTCTACCACATTCAGGGCAGACGACTGACCGATGACGTTTCCGTGACGCTACCTGATGGAGAAATCATCGCGATTCTTGGCCCGAATGGGGCCGGAAAATCGACGCTGCTTCGCCAGGTTACGGGCTATCTGCAGCCCCACAGCGGGCGTTGTAGCTTGTTTGGCAAGCCGCTGAACGAGTGGTCAATCACCGAGCTGGCAAAAACCCGTGCCGTGATGCGCCAGAACAGTCATATGGCCTTCCCGTTTAGCGTGCAGGAGGTCATCCGCATGGGCAGGCATCCGTATCGTACGCGCAACACGGGCGATGAAACGGAGCACATCATGACGTTGTGTGACTGCCAGGCGCTGGCCGCGCGCGATTACCGGCACCTGTCGGGAGGAGAACAACAGCGGGTACAGTTGGCGCGTCTGCTGGTTCAACTTTGGGAGCCCGAACCCAGGCCAAAATGGTTGTTTCTCGATGAACCCACCTCCGCCCTGGATATTCACCACCAACAGCATCTTTTTCGTCTGCTGCGTCGTCTGGTAGGTGAACGACAGTTCAGCGTCTGCTGCGTCCTGCACGATCTCAACCTTGCGGCGCGCTATGCTGACCGCGTTGTATTGATGGAACGCGGCAGGATAGTTGATAACGGTCGTCCGCAGGATGTTCTGCAGCAATCGTCACTAAATGCACTGTACGGCGCCGATCTCACGGTGATGAATGAACCGCAGCATCGAACGCCGCTTATCGTTCTCAATCAATAACAGACCGGGAACGTGCTGACCTGACGTTCCCGTTTTTCTTCCTTTACGCCCTTTTTGCACCTTTTCTAAAAACTCCCTTGACCTTCCCCTAGATGGAAGGTTTAACCTTTATCACAGTCAGTTAATCCTGCAATAAAGGAGTTGGTTATGTCTCAAACAATCGATCTAACCCTGGACGGCTTGTCCTGTGGTCACTGCGTAAAACGCGTTAAAGAAAGTCTGGAGCAACGCCCGGACGTTGAGCAAGCGGATGTCACTGTGACTGAAGCGCACATCACCGGGAGCGCCAGTGCTGAAGCGCTGATTGAAACCATCAAACAAGCCGGTTACGGCGCGGAGTTAAGCCACCCAAAGGCTAAACCGCTGACGGAGTCATCAATCCCGTCGGAAGCACTGGCAGCGGTCCCTTCCGAGCTTCCGGCAGCTACGGCTGATGATGACAGCCAACAGTTGCTGTTAAACGGCATGAGCTGCGCCAGCTGTGTTATCCGCGTACAAGATGCTCTGCAAAGCGTACCGGGTGTCACGCAGGCACGGGTAAACCTGGCGGAACGTACTGCGCTGGTAATGGGCAGTGCGTCCGCCGACCAGTTAGTGAAAGCGGTGGAAAAAGCGGGCTACGGTGCAGAAGCCATTGAAGATGATGTTAAGCGCCGCGAGCGTCAGCAAGAAACCGCCGTAGCAACCATGAAACGTTTTCGCTGGCAGGCGGCCGTCGCGCTGCTGCTGGGTATCCCTGTCATGGTATGGGGAATGATTGGCGAAAACATGATGGTCACTGCCGACAACCGCAGCCTGTGGCTGACGATTGGTCTGGCAACGCTTGCCGTGATGGTTTTCGCGGGCGGTCACTTTTACCGCAATGCGTGGAAAAGCCTGATGAACGGCACCGCGACCATGGATACGCTGGTGGCGCTGGGTACAGGGGTGGCATGGCTTTATTCCATGAGCGTCAACCTCTGGCCGCAATGGTTCCCGATGGAAGCGCGACACCTCTATTATGAAGCCAGTGCGATGATTATCGGTCTGATTAACCTCGGGCACATGCTGGAAGCGCGGGCTCGCCAGCGTTCGTCCAAAGCACTGGAAAAATTACTCGATCTGACACCGCCGACCGCGCGTGTTGTTACCGATGAAGGCGAAAAGAACGTGCCGCTGGCAGACGTTCAGGCGGGAATGTTGCTGCGTCTGACCACCGGTGACCGCGTTCCGGTAGATGGCGAAATCACTCAGGGCGAAGCCTGGCTGGATGAAGCCATGCTGACCGGAGAGCCTATTCCGCAACAAAAAGGCGAAGGCGATAGCGTCCACGCCGGTACGGTCGTACAGGACGGCAGCGTGCTATTCCGCGCCAGTGCCGTTGGCAGCCACACCACGCTGTCACGCATTATTCGTATGGTGCGCCAGGCGCAAAGCAGTAAACCGGAGATTGGTAAACTAGCCGACCGTATCTCCTCAGTGTTCGTTCCGGTCGTCGTCGTCATTGCGCTGGTGAGTGCGGCAATCTGGTATTTCTTCGGGCCGGCACCACAAATTGTTTATACGCTGGTGATTGCCACTACCGTACTGATTATTGCCTGCCCTTGTGCGCTGGGCCTGGCTACACCAATGTCGATTATTTCCGGTGTGGGTCGTGCTGCTGAGTTTGGGGTTCTGGTACGTGATGCCGATGCGCTTCAGCGCGCCAGTACGCTTGATACCGTCGTATTTGATAAAACCGGGACATTGACTGAAGGTAAACCGCAGGTTGTCGCCATCAAAACGTTTGGCAACACCGATGAAGCACTGGCAATTCGTCTGGCTGCGGCCCTTGAACAGGGTTCCAGTCACCCGCTGGCCAGGGCGATTCTGGACAAAGCCGGTGATGTTACGCTGCCACAGGTCAACGGTTTCCGTACGCTGCGTGGTTTAGGCGTAAGCGGTGAAACGGAAGGTCATACGCTGCTGCTGGGCAACCAGGCGCTGCTCAATGAGCAACAGGTAGATACCACTGAAATGGAAGCTGAAATCACCGCTCAGGCATCCCAGGGGTCAACCCCGGTCCTGTTGGCGATTGATGGTAAAGCGGCGGCGCTGTTAGCGGTGCGTGATCCACTGCGTAGCGACAGCGTGGCAGCACTTCAGCGTCTGCACCGCAACGGGTATCGTCTGGTGATGCTTACCGGTGACAACCCGACCACGGCTAACGCTATTGCCAAAGAAGCCGGTATTGATGAGGTGATTGCCGGTGTTCTGCCGGACGGTAAAGCCGAGGCGATTAAACGTCTGCAAAGCCAGGGGCGTCAGGTTGCCATGGTGGGTGACGGTATCAACGATGCACCTGCGCTGGCTCAGGCCGATGTAGGGATTGCCATGGGTGGCGGCAGCGATGTGGCGATTGAAACCGCCGCGATTACGCTGATGCGCCATAGCCTGATGGGCGTCGCGGATGCGCTGTCTATCTCCCGGGCAACGTTGCGTAATATGAAGCAGAACCTGGTCGGCGCGTTTATTTATAACAGCATCGGTATTCCCGTTGCCGCGGGGATCCTGTGGCCGTTCACCGGAACACTGCTGAATCCAGTCGTTGCCGGGGCGGCGATGGCGCTCTCCTCCATTACTGTGGTGAGCAACGCTAACCGACTGCTGCGCTTCAAACCGAAAGAGTAACCCTCTGCCGCATGGCGCTCACGCTTATCCGGCCTACAAAGTGCAGGTAACATTGTAGGCTGGATAAGACGATTTCGCGTCGCCATCCGGCGATTCTCGCATTGCACCTTCCTGGACCACGCGCTAGCATGAAAGTCTACTTAGGGAGGTCGTATGGATCTGTTATACCGGGTAAAAACATTTTTCACCGCGCTACGCGGCAACCACTATACCTGGCCTGCCATCGACATTTCATTGCCCGGCAACCGCCATTTTCATCTGATTGGCAGTATTCACATGGGCAGTCGCGATATGGCACCTCTGCCTGCCAAATTACTCAAAAAACTCAACCATGCCGACGCGCTGATTGTCGAAGCGGATGTTTCCGGTGACGACGCGCCGTTTGCTAACCTTCCTACATTTGCCGCACTCGAAGAACGTATCAGCCCGGAGCAGTTAGAAAACCTGCGTAAAGTCACCAACGAACTGGGTATTTCCCCATCGCTGTTATCTACTCAGCCGTTGTGGCAAATCGCCATGGTATTACAGGCGACACAGGCACAGCAGTTGGGGCTACGGGCGGAATACGGAATTGATTACCAATTGCTGAAAGCGGCAAAACAAGCGCATAAACCCGTTATCGAGCTGGAGGGCGCATCCAGTCAAATCGAGCTGTTATGTCAGTTGCCTGATAACGGACTGGCTCTGTTGGACGATACTCTGACGCACTGGCATACCAATGCCAGATTGTTGCAACAGATGATGGGCTGGTGGCTTAAAACACCGCCACGCAATAGCGAACTGGCGCTTCCCAATACCTTTAGCCAGTCGTTGTATGACGTATTGATGCATCAACGCAACACAGCCTGGCGCGATCGGCTCAGGGCGATGCCTGCTGGTCATTACGTCGTGGCCGTTGGCGCGCTACATCTGTACGGAGAGGGAAATTTGCCGGAGATGTTACGGTAAAAAAATGGCCAATATTTCTATTGGCCCGTCAAAGAGGAATTTCATCATTATTATGATCCCAATGCTTAAAGCATCGGTGTAGTTCGATTGTCGCTCAAAGTCATCATCCTGCCAATACTATTGCGCAAGATGGTACTATTTTTTAGACAGACATCAGGCGTATGCTTGAGTCGTATTTTGTCTGGTCCAGGAAAATTGCTATGACACCCGCCGTTAAATTACTCGAAAAAAACAAAATTTCTTTCCAGATCCACACCTACGATCACGATCCGTCCGAGACGAACTTTGGTGATGAAGTGGTGCGCAAGTTAGGTCTGAATGCGGACCAGGTCTACAAAACGCTGCTGGTTGCCGTGAATGGCGATATGAAGCATCTGGCAGTTGCGGTCACGCCTGTAGCCGGTCAATTGGATCTCAAAAAGGTCGCTAAGGCGCTGGGGGCTAAAAAGGTTGATATGGCCGATCCAATGGTTGCGCAACGAACCACCGGTTATCTGGTGGGGGGGATCAGCCCATTAGGACAGAAAAAGAGATTGCCAACGCTCATTGATGCCCCTGCCCAGACGTTTGACACCATTTATGTTTCCGGCGGCAAACGCGGGCTGGATATCGAACTGGCAGCGGGCGATCTGGCGAAAATTCTGGATGCGAAATTCGCCGACATCGCACGCCGCGATTAAGCGGTTATAGAATGATTGCCTGATGGCGCGCAGCTTTAAGGCCTACAAATCGCACTGACCTGTAGGCCGGATAAGGTGCCCGCACCGCCATCCGGCACTCCGCCCTGTTACTGCCAGGTAACTTCCCCCTTCGGCTCATACACACTGGCATCCAGCGGTGAGTTCTTCTGCACGAACTCTTTCAGCACTTCTGCATCAATAAACCCGGTATTCACATAGCCAGGCTTGTTATCAATGCGCGGATAGCCATCGCCGCCGGTCGCGTTGAAGCTTAGCGTTGCCATGCGATAGGTTTTGGCTGGGTCAACGGGTTCACCTTTGATTTTCAAATCGTTAAGCTTGCCGTCTTTCGCCACAAAGCTGACGTTGGCAAACTGTGGATAGGCCCCGGAGTCCGGCTTCATTTGCGCCACGGCGGTCAGATAGTCAATCACCTCTTTCCCGCTCATGTCAGCATACACCACGATGTTTCCGAACGGCTGTACTTTCAGCACGCTCTTATAAGTGATATCGCCGCCTTCGATGGAATCACGGATGCCACCGCCGCTCATCACGCCAAAATCAGCGCTGGTTCGCGCCATTTGCGCAGCCAGCAGCAAATGTCCCATGTTGGTCTGCACGAAACGGACTTTGCTTCGGTCGCCTTCGAGGCGCGCATTGACGCTACCGATTTTCACGTCGAGCTGCGCTTTACCTTTATTCTGGAACGGCGTCAGCAGCGAAAGCATTTGCTGATTTTCAGCTATTTCCGGGGTGTAGAGTACGCGCTCACTTTTACCGTTGTCCCAGGTCACTTTTTTCTTCAGGTTGACGGGAATGAGCTGGTAGTTGACCATTTTCATTTCGCCGTTACGGAACTCAAAGTCCGCCCGGCCCACATATTTCCCCCACTCGTGCGCCTGCACAATCCAGATCCCATTTTGCTTGTCTGGCGCACACGGCGTACCTGGTACGTAATCAACCTGCTTCTTGTTCTCTGAAGCCATACACACCGGATCCTGCGAGTGACCACCTACAATCATCGCCAGCGATCCCGCCGGCAGGCTACGCGCCATTTCGACATCGCCAGGGGCGTTCGAGCCGTGGTTGCCGTTGTCATAATGTCCCATATGGGTGGTCGCGATAATGATGTCTGGCTTTTCACCCATATTCAGTTCCTGGATAACCAGTTTGGCTTCATCAGCAGGTTTACGGAACTCAATATCGGTAAAGAACTCGGGGTTGCCTATTTTCGCCGTATCGTCGGTGGTTAAACCGAGTACAGCAATTTTTAAATCCTGCCGCTTAAAGATGGCCCACGGCTTAAACAAACGCTCGCCAGTGCTTTTCTGATAGATATTGGCCGAGAGAAACGGGAATTTGGACCATTTTTCCTGCTGGCGCAGTACGGTCATGGGATTATCAAACTCGTGGTTTCCGACCGCCATTGCGTCATAGCCAATCAGGTTCATCCCACGAAAATCAGGTTCCGCATCCTGCAGATCGGACTCCGGTACGCCGGTATTAATGTCGCCACCGGAAAGCAGCAGTACGCTTCCCCCTTCCTCTGCCACCTCTTTACGAATACTGTCCACCAGCGTTTTTTGCGCCGCCAGTCCGTATTCTCCGTATTCGCTGCGCCAGAAGTGACCGTGATGATCGTTGGTATGCAGAATGGTAATTTTGTAGGTTTTATCTTTTTCGTACGCTTGTGCAGGCTGACCTGCCAGCGTAAATGCGGCTAATAACGCCAGCGCCACGCCCCGTTTTAAAAACTTCATATTTCTCTCCCTGAGCCAAAATCAACGACTGAAATTACAATGATATGAAATAATAGTCGAAAATGTTTTCAGAAATGAGACTTCCTTCAAACACCTTCCGCAGGTATGTTAGTCAGGTAATAATAACAAAATAGATTACCCTCATAATCGCAACCCAAACAGAAGTGACTTTCTATGGCCATAAGTGAACCAACCCAGCCTGTGGCTGGCGCGTCAGCGTCGGTTGCTAAAGCACGCACCTCATTTGGCATTTTAGGAGCGATCAGCCTCTCCCATCTGCTAAACGATATGATTCAGTCGCTGATCCTGGCGATTTATCCGCTATTGCAGTCAGAGTTCTCGCTAACGTTCATGCAGATCGGGATGATCACCCTAACCTTCCAGCTTGCTTCTTCGCTGCTGCAACCGGTGGTGGGTTACTGGACGGACAAATACCCGATGCCGTGGTCGCTGCCCATAGGGATGTGCTTCACGCTGAGCGGGCTTGTTTTGCTGGCTATGGCCGGCAGCTTCCATATGGTGTTGCTCGCCGCGGCGCTGGTTGGCACCGGCTCTTCGGTATTTCATCCGGAATCATCCCGCGTGGCGCGCATGGCCTCCGGCGGTCGTCACGGCCTGGCGCAGTCAATTTTCCAGGTTGGCGGCAACTTCGGCAGCTCTCTGGGACCCTTGCTGGCAGCTGTCATCATCGCGCCATATGGTAAGGGTAATGTGGCCTGGTTTGTTCTGGCTGCGTTATTAGCGATTGTCGTCCTGGCACAAATCAGCCGTTGGTATGCCGCGCAGCATCGGATGAGTAAAGGAAAACCGAAAGTCGCCATCGTCAATCCGTTACCGCGCAATAAAGTGGTGCTGGCGGTAAGCATCCTGCTGGTGCTGATTTTCTCCAAATACTTCTATATGGCGAGCATCAGCAGCTATTACACCTTTTATCTGATGCAAAAATTCGGATTATCGGTACAAAACGCCCAGTTTCACCTGTTTGCCTTCCTGTTTGCCGTCGCGGCCGGGACGGTGATTGGCGGACCATTAGGCGATAAAATTGGCAGAAAATATGTTATTTGGGGGTCTATCCTCGGCGTTGCGCCATTTACCCTCGTTTTACCCTACGCAACGCTGGAATGGACCGGAATTTTAACCGTGATCATTGGTTTTATCCTCGCATCGGCGTTTTCTGCTATTTTGGTCTACGCGCAGGAGCTGCTTCCTGGGCGTATCGGCATGGTTTCTGGGCTATTTTTCGGGTTTGCCTTCGGCATGGGCGGCTTGGGAGCCGCGGTGCTAGGGCTAATAGCCGACCATACCAGCATCGATTTGGTCTACAAAATATGTGCTTTCCTGCCACTTCTGGGGATACTGACCATATTCTTACCTGATAACCGACACAAAGCCTGATTTTCTGACGGCCAAAAGTAAATTTTGGCCGTCATTACTTGCAGTAGCCATCAGCCTTTACCTCTCACATATCACCGTACTTTTCCGATCCGTGCTTTTTTACTCTTAAAATCCCGTTTTCTTCAAAATTCAATAATTATTCATAAACATAAACATTAAAATTGTCATAAACTATTACTCGTAGTTTGGGTTTTCAGGATCATCACAGCAACCAAAGGAGACGGAATGCATCACGCCACCCCGCTTATCACCACCATTGTCGGCGGCCTTGTGCTCGCTTTTATATTAGGCATGATTGCCAATAAACTGCGTATTTCTCCTCTGGTGGGATATCTGTTAGCGGGCGTTCTGGCCGGTCCATTTACACCTGGTTTTGTTGCTGATACTAAGCTCGCGCCTGAGCTGGCCGAGCTTGGCGTTATTCTGCTGATGTTTGGCGTGGGGCTGCACTTTTCGTTGAAGGATTTGATGGCGGTAAAGTCTATCGCCATTCCCGGCGCGATTGCCCAGATAGCAGTGGCAACGCTGCTGGGTATGGCGCTTTCAGCCGTATTAGGCTGGTCGCTGATGGTGGGGATCGTGTTTGGTCTGTGTCTTTCAACCGCCAGTACCGTGGTGCTACTCCGCGCGCTTGAAGAACGACAGCTCATTGACAGCCAGCGCGGGCAAATCGCCATTGGCTGGTTGATTGTCGAAGATCTGATGATGGTGCTGACGCTGGTTCTCCTGCCAGCCGTCGCCGGGATGCTGGAAAAAGAAGATGTCGGCTTCGCCTCGCTGGCCGTCGATATGGGCATTACCATCGGTAAGGTGGTGGCGTTTATCGCGATTATGATGCTGGTGGGTCGTCGTCTGGTACCGTGGATTATGGCCCGCAGCGCCGCAACCGGTTCACGCGAACTGTTTACCCTCTCAGTCCTCGCCCTCGCCTTAGGTATCGCCTTTGGCGCAGTAGAGCTGTTCGATGTCTCCTTTGCGCTGGGCGCGTTCTTCGCCGGTATGGTGCTGAATGAATCTGAACTAAGCCACCGTGCGGCGCATGATACTCTGCCGCTGCGCGATGCGTTCGCCGTGCTGTTCTTCGTTTCCGTCGGGATGCTGTTCGATCCGTTAGTTCTGATCCAGCAGCCGTTGGCGGTACTGGGCACGCTGGCGATTATCATCTTTGGTAAATCCCTTGCCGCCTATTTCCTGGTGCGCCTGTTTGGTCACTCCCAACGCACGGCGCTCACCATTGCCACCAGCCTGGCGCAGATTGGTGAATTTGCCTTTATCCTGGCGGGTCTGGGAATGGCGTTAAACCTGCTGCCGCAGGCCGGACAGAATCTGGTGCTGGCCGGGGCAATCCTGTCCATCATGCTCAACCCGGTGCTGTTTGCGGTGTTAGAAAAATACCTCGCCAAAACAGAAACGCTGGAGGAGCAGACGCTGGAAGAGGCCATCGAAGAAGAGAAGCAAATTCCGGTGGATATCTGCAATCATGCCTTGCTGGTTGGCTTTGGTCGCGTCGGCAGCCTGCTGGGTGAGAAATTGATGGCTGCAGGGATCCCGCTGGTGGTGATCGAAACCTCGCGTACCCGGGTGGATGAACTGCGCGAGCGTGGGATCCGCGCGGTACTGGGAAATGCCGCCAACGAAGAGATTATGAATCTGGCGCATCTGGATTGCGCGCGCTGGCTGCTGCTGACCATTCCCAATGGTTATGAAGCGGGTGAAATTGTCGCTTCCGCACGTGAGAAATGCCCGTCGATTGAGATTATCGCCCGCGCGCATTATGACGATGAGGTGGAATATATTACCGAACGCGGCGCCAACCAGGTCGTCATGGGTGAGCGTGAAATCGCCCGCACCATGCTGGAGCTGATTGAAACGCCGCCTGCAGGTGAAGTTGCTACGGCCAGTTAATGTCCGTGCCGGATAGCGTTATCGCTTATCCGGCCTATACAAGATTTAACGGTCCCAGTACGACTCTTCGAGACTGTCTTCACGTTCCGGCAAACCGCGCGTCAGGCGCGGTGAATGCTGGTTCAGCACCTGATAACTCACGCGATTAGCATACTTACACACCTGGGCTAACGACGAATAGGTCAGCCAGGTGAACTTGTGCTTGCTGGAGTTAGGCACGTTGCTGCGGTGATAGCTGTTGGCGGTAATATCATGCAGCAATGCCGCCAGCGCGCCGTCACCTGCGCCGTTGGTGTTCATTATCTTTTCAGGTCCGCCCATATACGGTGCGATGTGCGAATACACGCGCAGCGGATTGGTACAGTCTTTATGGCGCATGGCGCGGCTGAATTCGTACTGGTTAAATTCGGCAATAGCACCAGGGAGCAGAGGATGCTGGGTTTTACGTTTCACTTCTTCTTCCGTAAAGCCTGCCATATACAGACCCGCCGGCCCCGCCGTGCACAGCACCAGATCCACCCAATCCAGCGCTTTGTCGGACGCCAGCAGCGGATCGTTCTCGCCGGTCAGCGCTTCGGCCTCTTCTTCATTCATCGCCAGAATAGAGACATGCTCTTTGAGGAACGCCTGCCACCACTGCGGGTTATCGGCAATGACGAATTTGGTGCCCAGGGTCAGAACCACCGGCACATTGTGCTTTTTGGCGTATTCAATCGCCTTCATGGTCGCTTCCGGCATCGGCTCACCCGGTTCGCAGCGCACCAGATAAGACGTCAGCACCAGCGCGGACGCTCCGGCAATCACCGATTCAGGGATGCTATCCGCCCGTAGCTTATTCATATGCCCAGGGCTGATTGCGAAGGTACGCTCACCTGACTCGCCAATCAGCGTAAAGCAGCGGCCAATCGGTCCGTTAACGCCTTGCAGGTAGTTCAGGTCGGTACGGCTGGAGGTATTGCATAAATAGCGGTACGCATAGCTGCCAATCTCGATATTGCTGCACATCACGCCCAGCAGCACCGAGCGGTCATCCGCCAGCACAGAGTAGTTGTGCATCGTGTTACCGATAGTACCGCCCGCAAACTGATGGGTGATCAAGTTTTCACGCACCAGTTCCTGGTAGAGCGCTTCTGCGACATCATCGGCAATCACCAGAGAATGCCCGGCGCTTAATCCATAACGTTTTACAAAGTCATCATCCACTTTGGCTTCAATATCCACCAGCGTCTGGTCGATGCCCACCACCCAGGCTGCGCTGGTTTCATTTTCTGGCTGAATTTGTTGCAGCAACGGATCGCGCGCGCTGACGGGAAAATAGTGTTTGGATTTGCGTTTACCGGGAAATTTCATGGTCGATTTTACGGGTGGTTAACTGAGCGAAGCATGGTAACACATTCCCTGCCACGCATGCGATGCGGCGCTAAGTTTCAATATCAGACGGTGAGATCGCAGTTTATACGGGATTAATTTCTACAATAACTCACCTTCACAAGGAGCGTTTTATGAAGCCGGAAAACAAGATCCCCGTACTCGACAGAATTTCGGATGAAATGAAAAGCGTGGTGAATTTTCATCGCGACGATCTGCCTCCGTGGCCCGCTGCAGATGACTTCGTGGCCCAGCGCCAACACTACATTCATGAACGGCAGTTGTGGAATGCCGATGCCCCAGAGATGAATACCCGCGAATGCGTTATTTCTACCGCATGCGGCCCCGTGGCCACACGTATTTACTCACCGCAGCCCCATAGTCTGGCAACGTTGTATTATCTGCACGGCGGCGGTTTTATTCTCGGTAATCTGGATACCCACGACCGTATTATGCGCTTGCTGGCGCGCTATACGCAGTGCACGGTAATTGGTATCGACTATTCACTTGCGCCGGAAGCCTGTTTCCCGCAAGCCATTGAAGAGATTGCCGCCGTCTGCCAGTATTTTCATCAGCACGCTGGCGACTATTCTCTTAATGTGAATCATATCGGTTTTGCGGGCGATTCCGCCGGAGCCATGCTGGCGCTTGCCAGTGCGCTGTGGCTGCGGGATAAACGCATTGTCTGCGGCAAGGTGGCTGGGGTGCTGTTGTGGTATGGGCTTTACGGCCTGCAGGATTCACTGAGCCGACGGCTGATGGGCGGAACGTGGGATGGGTTAACCCGCGAGGACTTGCAGATGTACGAAAACGCGTACCTGCGTAGCGCTGACGATCGCGAGTCACCGTATTATTGCCTGTTTAATAACGATCTGACACGTGACGTGCCACCGTGTTTTATCGCTGGCGCTGAGTTTGATCCGCTGATTGACGATAGCCGCTTACTATTCCAGACGTTGCAGGCGCATCAGCAGCCCTGCCAGTACAAAATGTACCCCGGTACGCTGCACGCCTTCCTGCACTATTCGCGAATGATGAAAACCGCCGACGATGCGTTGCGGGAAGGCGCTCGTTACTTCAGAGCCCAGCTTTAACGGTAAGCATCGGTCAGTTTAACCATCATTTCGATATGTTCCGGTGCGGCATTAAGCGCCGGAATATACTCATATTGCTTACCGCCAGCCTCGAGGAAAATCTCCCGGTTTTGTACCGCTATCTCTTCCAGCGTTTCGAGGCAATCTGCCGAGAAGCCCGGACACATAACCTGGATATGTTGTGTCCCTTTCTCCGCCAGCATTTTTAACGTTTCGTCGGTATACGGCGTCAGCCACGGTTCGCGACCAAAGCGAGACTGGAAGGTCATCATTACTTTTTCTGGCGGCAGACCAAGCGCTGAAACCAGCTCTCGGGTGGTATCGCGACAGCGCTGCGGGTAGTCATCGCCTTCATCGGCGTAACGCTGCGGAATGCCGTGGTAGGAGAGCAGCAGCAAATCAGGTTCACCGTGTTGAGCAAATGAATCCCGGGCACTCTTCGCCAGCGCATCGATGTAGCTGCTGTCATCGGCGTAATCACGAATAAATGAAACGCCAGGAATACCGCGTTTACGCGCTAAGATACGCGCCAGTTCGTCCCAGACGGCCGCTACCGTCGAACAGGAATATTGCGGGTACAGCGGTAACACCACCATGTGTTCAACCCCGCTTGCCAACAGTTCATCGACCGCGCTTTCAAGCGACGGCGAACCGTAGCTCATTCCCAGCGCGACAGGGGTATTTGGTAGGCGTTCTGCCAGCGCCCGCTGTTGTGCCTTGCTATAAACCATCAGCGGAGAACCGTCTTCCATCCAGATTGACTGGTACAGCTTGGCTACGCGTGGCGCACGCAACGGTAAAATCACCCCGCGCAGCAGCGGCCACCACAGTGCAGGTGACGTATCAACTACGCGTGGATCGCTTAAAAACTGGCGCAGGTAGCGCTTAACGGCTTCGGGGGTTGGGGCATCGGGAGTGCCGAGGTTTGCCAGCAGGATACCGGTTTTCGTCTGACGCATTACCGCCTCTTATCGATTCAAATTGTTGATAATTGTAGCGGAAAAGCGATAAAGAAGAACTAATTGCTGTGAGAGGTAAGACGAGAATTTGCCTGATGGCGCTACGCTTATCAGGCCTACGCGATAATGGCAGGCCTGATAAGAGGTTTATTACGCGAAAAAATTAGCCGAGGATTTTTTCCAGCGCTGCGCGCACGTCAGCAACGGCCTGGGTGCCGTCAACTTTCGCGTATTTGGTGTTACCCGCCTGCGCTTCTTTAGAGTAGTAGCCGATCAGCGGAGCGGTCATCTGATGGTATTCCACCAGGCGCTTACGTACAGTTTCTTCCTGATCGTCTTTACGGGTGGTCAGCTCTTCGCCGGTCACGTCGTCTTTACCTTCAACCTTAGGCGGGTTGAATTTGATGTGGTAAACGCGGCCAGAAGCAGCGTGTACGCGACGACCTACAATACGGTCAACGATCAGTTCGTCAGGAACATCGAACTCCAGAACGTAGTCCACGTTAATGCCCGCTTCTTTCATGGCGTCTGCCTGCGGAATAGTACGCGGGAAGCCATCCAGCAGGAAACCATTACGGCAGTCTTCCTGAGCAATACGCTCTTTTACCAGCGCGATCACCAGCTCATCAGTCACCAGCTTACCGGCGTCCATGATGTCTTTCGCTTGTTTGCCCAGCTCGGAGCCAGATTTCACGGCAGCACGCAGCATATCACCGGTGGAGATTTGCGGAATACCATACTTCTCCATGATGAACTGAGCCTGAGTTCCTTTACCCGCGCCCGGAGCGCCAAGCAGAATGATACGCATTACGAAAATCCCCTTAAAGGTTGTCGATATTTTTTAAAAAGCGCTAAACGATACCACCATCACGCAATTGGCTCAAGAAAGACGCCCGACGCTGAAACGGTTAACGGTGGGAAAATTAAAAATAAGGCGAGAAAATGCCGGATGGCGGTGGAAACACCGTATCCGGCATACTATTACGAGATGCTGTAGGCCGGATAAGCGTTAGCACCATCCGGCATTACATTACGGGTATCAGGACACCAGCAACTGGTTCATACGACGGATGAACTGGTTCGGGTCTTCCAGCGTGCCGCGCTCAGCAAACAGCGCCTGATCCAGCAGCAGTTCGACCCATTCTTTGAACTGCGCTTCGTCCTGGGTATCCGCCGTGCGTTTTACCAGCACGTGGTCCGGGTTCAGTTCAAAGATATATTTCACTTCCGGTACGGCCTGGCCCGCAGCGGCAAACAGTTTCGCCATCTGGGTGCTCATTTCATCCGCATCGGTGGTGACGATGGCTGGCGTGTCGGTCAGACGGTGAGTCAGACGCACTTCTTTCACGCGGTCGCCCAGCAGGGTTTTCACGCGCTCAACGAACGGCGTCAGCGCTTTTTCCGCTTCTTTTGCCGATTCATCAACTTCATCCGCCAGCTTGTCGATGGACTCGTCAGCTTTGGCAACAGACTGGAATGCCTTACCGTCGAACTCGGTCAGGTAGTTCATCATCCACTCATCGATGCGGTCAGAAAGCAGCAGGACTTCGATGCCTTTCTTACGCAGCAGTTCCAGGTGCGGGCTGCTCTTCGCTGCCGCATAGCTGTCTGCGGTGATGTAGTAGATTTTCTCCTGCCCTTCTTTCATCCGCGACACGTAGTCTTCCAGCGACACGGTCTGTGCGGAGGAGTCAGTGTGCGTAGACGCGAAGCGCATCAGCTTAGCGATCGTTTCCTGGTTGGCGTGATCTTCCGCCGGGCCTTCTTTCAGTACCAGGCCGAACTGTTTCCAGAAGGTCTGGTATTTTTCCGCGTCGTCTTTCGCCAGTTTTTCCAGCATCTGCAGTACGCGTTTGGTCAGCGCGCTGCGCAGGTTACGGGTGACGGTGCTGTCCTGCAGGATCTCACGGGAAACGTTCAGCGGCAGATCGTTGGAATCTATCAGACCGCGCACAAAGCGCAGGTAGTTCGGCATGAACTGCTCGGCGTCGTCCATAATAAACACACGCTGGACGTACAGTTTCAGACCATGCTTGTGATCGCGGTTCCACATATCCCACGGAGCCTGGGACGGGATGTACAGCAGGCTGGTGTACTCCTGCTTACCTTCCACACGGTTGTGGCTCCAGGTCAGCGGGTCAGTGAAGTCGTGGGCGATGTGCTTGTAGAACTCGTTGTATTCGTCGTCTTTGATTTCCGACTTGTTACGGGTCCACAGCGCCTGCGCTTTGTTGATCTTTTCCCAGGAAACCACGGTCTCGCCGTCTTTTTCTTCGGATTTTTCGATCTCTACCGGCAGCGCGATATGGTCGGAATATTTGCTGATGATGGAACGTACGCGCCAGTCATCAAGGAACTCATCTTCGCCTTCACGCAGATGCAGGGTGATTTCGGTGCCGCGATCGTCTTTGGTAATGTCGGCAACGGTGTACTCGCCTTCGCCCGCAGATTCCCAGAACACGCCGTTTTCCGGCTTATCGCCCGCAGCGCGGGTACGCACGGTGACTTTGTCCGCCACGATGAACGCAGAGTAGAAACCCACCCCGAACTGGCCGATCAACTGGCTGTCTTTCGCCTGATCGGATCCCATGGATTCGAGGAAAGATTTAGTACCGGATTTCGCAATGGTCCCCAGATGATCGATAACGTCATCACGGTTCATCCCCACGCCGTTATCGGCAATGGTCAACGTACGTTTATCTTTATCGAAGGAAACACGTACACGCAGCTCACCGTCGCCTTCATACAGGTCCGGGTTAGACAGGGCGCGGAAACGCAGCTTGTCTGCCGCATCCGAGGCGTTAGAGATAAGCTCACGCAGGAAGATTTCTTTATTGGAATACAGAGAATGGATCATCAGGTGCAGAAGCTGTTTTACTTCTGACTGAAAACCACGAGTTTCTTGTCCTTTCATGTAGATCTACCTCAACAATGCCATTTTCAATGGTAAAAACACGTTGAGGGTGAAATGGGGACAAGCGGGAAGGATTTCAAGCGGAAGCCGCCGTCGCGGCCTCCGTTTGTTCAGAATTTAATCTTGTGTCGCCCTGCCAGAGAGTGCGACAGCGTAGTGCCATCGACCATTTCCAGCTCGCCGCCTACCGGAACGCCATGGGCGATACGGCTGGCTTCAACGCCATATTGCATGCAAAGCTCAGCAATATAGTTGGCGGTCGCCTCTCCTTCGACCGTAGGATTGGTCGCCAGGATCAGTTCGTTGATGTGCTCAGACTCCAGTCGCTGTTCGAGACGATCCAGCCCGATATCATCAGGGCCAATACCGTCCAGCGGCGACAGGTGTCCCATCAGCACGAAGTAACGTCCGGAAAACTGCCCGGTTTGCTCAATGGCGTAGATGTCCGCCGGACTCTCCACCACACAAATCTGACCGTTTTCCTGCCGACGCGGGTTCGAGCAAATGTTGCAGACGTCTTGCTCTGTGAAGGTGCGGCAATCGGCACAATGGCCGATTTCCGACATTGCCTTCGTTAACGCCTGTGCCAGACGCATCCCGCCGCTGCGATCGCGCTGAAGTAGCGTGAACGCCATGCGCTGCGCCGACTTCGGGCCAACGCCCGGCAGACAGCGCAGTGCTTCCATAAGCTGAGTTAACAGCGGGCTGGTTTGCATCAGAACGGCATCTTAAAGCCAGGCGGCAGCTGCATTCCGGAGGAAACAGAGGCCATCTTCTCTTTCTGCGTCTCTTCAATGCGACGCGCCGCGTCGTTGAATGCCGCAGCAACCAGATCTTCCAGCATCTCTTTGTCGTCTTCCAGCAGGCTTGGATCGATCTCCACGCGACGGCAGTTGTGCGCGCCGTTAATGGTCACTTTTACCAGACCCGCGCCAGATTCGCCGGTCACTTCCAGCTTGGCGACTTCTTCCTGCATCTGCTGCATTTTTTCTTGCATCTGCTGGGCCTGTTTCATCAGGTTACCCAGACCGCCTTTACCAAACATAGGCTTCTCTCTCAATCACGTTAAGGGATGACGACCGTCAAACCATTAGGCTCACGATCAAATGGGGCGAATACTCTCTTCGTCCAGCTCCGCATCGAAAAAACGACGCAGCGTCTGGATGTTATTATCCGCAATAATCGACTCACGCGCCTGCGCGAGTTTCTCTTCATAAATGGCCTGACGCCACTCCAGCGGCGTACGCACCGCTGGATTATCATCTTCAACGATGGTCAATTCAACCGTTGACCCCGTTAAGGAACTCAGTGCTTCAGCCAGTTTTTGCTGCGCGCCGCTGGAATTTAGGTGCCGCTGCGTGGAACGCAGGTGCAGGCAAACTACGTTGCCATTCTCTTCTTTCCAGGCATTAAGCGCCACCTGCTCCACCAGTTTAGGCAGCGAGAGCTGACTCACCTGGGCGGCCCACGGGTCTCGTTCAATGGCTTCAGCCGCAAGCTTTGCCGCCAGTTCCGGCGTTTTTTCATGCTCAAGCGCTTTTTTCAGCGCTTTCGGCGTGGCAACGACTTCTTTAACTTCTGCAACAGGATTGGTCGCTTTCCAGCGATACGCTTCTTTCTTCGCCGGTGCTTTTTCCAGCGCAGAGACCGCCGGACGCGCCTGAACACGTTCCGACACCGAAGCCAGTCTTTCCAGCGCAGCATTATTCACCGGCCGCGCGCGGGAAGCGGCTGCCGGTTCACTCTTTTTTGCTTTGGTTGCTCCCTGAGCACGTTGCAACTGGCTACGCGCCGCCAACACCTGACTGGTGGCATCGGAGAGCGGCACATTCTGTTGCTGTTGTGCAGGTGCAGGCTGCTGCTGCACCTGCGTCGGGGTCATCACCGCAGTGGGTGCGACCGGGGCAAACGACTGTCGTGGAACTTCAGGTTCCGGGAGCGGCATGCGCGGATGAAAAGCCAGCGCACGCAGCAGCGTCATTTCGACGCCCATTCGCCTGTCCGGCGCATATGGCAGTTCTTTGCGCCCGATTAACAAAGTCTGGTAGTAAAGCTGCACATCAGTTGGCGGAACAATTCGCGCCAGTTCACGCATACGCTGTTCAATGGCGGCCATATCGCTGCCGAGCGCGGCAGGCGAAAGCTGAACCATGGCAATACGATGCAGCAAAGCCGACATCTCAACCAGCAGCGCTTCCCATTCGATACCGCGCGCGGCGGCGTCGTTTACCAGCGCCATAACGCGTTCGCCGTCCGCAGCCACAACCGCTTCAACGAGCGAGAGCGCCTGGTCGTCGTCCAGCGTGCCGAGCATGGTGCTGACCGCCTCGGTCGAGACCTGACCATCGCCGCTGGCGATCGCCTGATCGGTCAGGCTCAGCGCATCACGCAGGCTGCCGTCCGCGGCGCGAGCCAGCAGTTGCAGTGCACGTGGTTCATGGGCGATATGTTCTTCTTTGAGGATATGCTCAAGCTGATGACGAATCTGTTCGACATCCAACGCTTTAAGATGGAATTGCAGACAGCGCGACAGGATAGTAACCGGCAGCTTCTGCGGATCGGTAGTCGCCAGCAGGAACTTAACGTGCGCGGGCGGCTCTTCGAGCGTTTTCAGCAAGGCATTAAAACTGTGGCGCGACAGCATGTGCACTTCGTCGATCAAGTAGACCTTAAAGCGACCGCGCGCAGGCGCATACTGGACGTTATCCAGCAGGTCACGGGTGTCTTCGACTTTGGTGCGTGAGGCGGCGTCGATTTCAATCAGATCGACAAAACGCCCCTGCTCGATTTCCCGGCAATTATCGCACACGCCGCACGGCGTAGCGGTGATACCGGTTTCACAGTTTAATCCCTTCGCCAGCAAGCGGGCGATAGAGGTTTTCCCGACGCCACGGGTGCCGGAAAACAAATAAGCATGATGAATACGCCCTAACGACAAGCCGTTCGCCAGTGCCGTCAGCACATGTTCCTGGCCGACGACGTCAGCAAAGGTTTGTGGGCGCCATTTTCGGGCTAAGACCTGATAACTCATTGGCAGGCTCTGAAAGGCTGGAGGGTGGATTCACAGGGGGATAATGCTAACACAACCTCGCAGCGACGGCGAGGTTGACACGTTATATTCGGGCGTTATCGTTGCAGTCAGTTTGGTTTCGGGCAGCGCACAGAAACCGGAGCGTACACGCAGTACGTGAGGATTTCGAGCACTGACCGGGGCCAAAATGGCAAAAAAGATAGCCCTAAATTAGTGGCCCGGGAATGGAACCAGGCTATAACAGGTAAGCCCCTGTTTTTCCAGACGCTGTTCGCCGCCCAGATCAAACAGGTTAATGATAAAAGCAGCATCGGTAACTTCACCACCCAGACGGCGGATCAGCTTCACGGTCGCTTCAATCGTGCCGCCAGTTGCCAGCAGGTCGTCCACAACCAGCACTTTATCGCCAGGTTTGATGGCATCAACGTGGATTTCCAGCTGATCGGTGCCGTACTCCAGCTCATAGGTCTCAGCAATAACTTCACGCGGAAGCTTACGGGGTTTGCGTACCGGAACAAAACCGACGCCCAGACCCAACGCTACCGGCGCGCCAAACAGGAAGCCACGCGCTTCGGTGCCAACCACTTTAGTGATACCCGCATTTTTGTAGCGTTCAACCAGCAATTCAATGCTGAGGGCGTAGGCTTTCGGGTCTTCCAGTAAACTGGTGACATCACGAAAGAGAATGCCCGGTTTTGGGTAGTCGTGGATGCTTTTGATGCTATTTTTGAGAAACTCAAGCTGCTGTGCTGTCGCGGTCATAAGTTTGTGCCTGATTAATACAGTATTACTTCACGGCGCACTAAACACTTCATCCTCGACGAATCTTGAATGATTTTGTGTCTATATAAGAGCCAAGGTTACACTTGCTTAACCTTTGACCACCTGCGCCTGTGCTCGAAAACGGTCGAATTTACTGGCTGTGAGAGACAATTGCAACAGCGATTATTGCGCTTTACTGCTTTTGTTGTTTTTCATCAATCACCGGGATCCGCCACATAAAAATCAGTAAACAGGCGAGAATAACCAGCAGCAGGCCGCGTACCCACATCATATTGACCAGCCACAGTGAAATACCAAACGTCACCAGAATCAACAAAATAGCGCGCGGTTTTGCTCCCGGCGGCATCGCACGGTGTTTTTGCCAGTGGCGCAAATACCCGCCGAACCACGAACGGTAAAGCAACCAGTCGTGAAAACGCGGCGATGAGCGGGCAAAACACCAGGCAGCCAGCAGTATAAACGGCGTCGTCGGCAACAGAGGCAATACTACGCCCAGCGTACCTAGCACTACCGCTATCCAGCCAATGATGATTAGAATAATGCGTTGCATAATATGAGTACTTAACACAGAGAATCGCTACTTTAGCATAACGGTTCTCATTTTCATCGGAGTGTTGTTGTGAAAACCGCCATGCTGTTACAGACGCTCGAAAACCAGCTTAACCGATTGCGACAACATTGCGCCCCGCTGGCGCACCACACAACGCTTAGCGCCCGCTTTGACAGGCATCTGTTTCACACGCGCAGCACGTTGCTGCAGGCCTGTCTGGATGAGGCTGACGATAATCTTACTGCCCTGCGTCGCGCCGTTGAGCAGCAACAACTCCCACAAATCACCTGGCTTGCGGAACACCTTGCCTCACAGTTAGAGGCGATTTCACGTGAAACCGCCAGTTGGTCCCTTCGAGAGTGGGACAGCGCTTCTCCAGGTCTGGCGCGCTGGCAGCGCAAGCGGGTCCAACATCAGGAATTTGAACGCCGTCTGGTTGAAATGACGCGTGAACGCAAAGAGCGTCTGGCTCAGGCTACCGGCTTTGAAGAACAGCAAAAACTGCATCGTGAAGTAGAAGCATTCGAGGCGCGACTGGCGCGTTGTCGCCATGCTCTGGCAAGAATAGAAAACGTGCTGGCGCGTTTAACCCGCTAATCCCCGGAGAATTTATGTCATTAGAGAACGCCCCGGACGAGGTCAAACTGGCCGTCGATTTGATTGTTTTACTTGAGGAAAATCAGCTACCAGCACGAACGGTGCTACGCGCGCTGGAGATCGTCATGCGTGATTATGAAAACAAACTTAAAACTGCGGAAGGCACCTCGCAAACTGATTAATTGCCCTCTGGTCTGCCATTGGCTTCGGTGTCAGAGTCGTCGCAACATCACGACGATAACGGACAGATCATGGAACGACTCCCCACCACACCCCACGACGCGGTCTTTCGGCAAATGCTGACGCAAAAGGAGGTTGCCCGAGATTTTTTGCAGATCCATTTGCCTGAAGCATTTCTCAATATATGCGATATGGATACATTAACGCTGGAATCAGGCAGCTTTATTGAGGACGATTTACATACCAGCTATTCAGATATCCTCTATTCCCTGCAAACAACACATGGACCCAGCTACGTTTACGCACTGATTGAACATCAGAGTAAGCCCGATAAATTCATGGCCTTTCGCCTGATGCGCTACGCAATTGCCGCCATGCAACACCATCTTAACGCCGGGCATAAGACATTACCTCTGGTCGTTCCTATCCTGTTTTACCATGGTATGGAAAGTCCGTGGCCTTATACCCTTAACTGGCATCACCTGTTTAGCGAACCAAAGCTTGCGAAAGCGCTTTACGGCAATGAATTTACACTGGTAGACCTGACCGTAATGCCAGATAATCAGATCTTGCAGCATCAACGGGTAGCGATGCTGGAACTCCTGCAAAAACATATTCGTCGACGGGATCTGAGTGAGCTATTGGATCAACTGGTCACACTCTTAACACAAGAGCATCTGACAGAATATCAAATCGACGTTTTGATTAATTACATGCTTAAAGCAGGAAATACCACGGAACCCGGCGTACTTGTCCGCCATCTGGCGCAGAGTGCGCCACAGTACAAGGAACAGCTGATGACGATTGCCGAATGGTTGGAAGAAAAAGGCAGAGTGGAAGGCATACAACAAGGGCTGGAAAAAGGGTTAGAAGAAGGTCGGCAGGTTGAAGCGCGTAATATCGCACAAAAAATGCTCGCCCGCGGCCTGGAACTGGAGCTGATTACGCACCTTACAGGCCTGACGCAGGAAGAACTGGTCGCGCTGGTGCACTAAATGCAATCAGGGCGGCAAATATGCCGCCCTGATTGCAACTTAACCTACCGAAGGCGTCGGATCATCACCTTTAATGATGTCACGCTTAACCTCGGTCACGGTATCACCTTTCGCGTTATGCAGATGCACTTCGAGCTGGTTAAAGGCGATATCAATGTCGTTTTCACGGCACAAACGATCGACCGCACGGTTCAGTTCATCAACCGTGTGGCTACGATCGCGCAGTTCACGCACGTATAAACGCAGTTCATGATCCAGCGTGCTGGCACCGAAGGCGGTAAAGAACACCGCAGGCTCTGGATCGTGCATCACTTTCGGGTGTTCCATCGCCGCCTGCAGCAGCACTTTCTTCACTTTATCCAGATCCGAACCGTAGGCCACGCCGATGCGGATCACCAGACGCGTGGTGGTATCGGAAAGCGACCAGTTGATCAAACGCTCCGTCACAAATGCTTTGTTCGGGATGATCACCTCTTTGCGATCGAAGTCGGTAATGGTGGTGGCACGGATACGGATCTTGCTGACCGTTCCTGAGAACGTACCGATAGTCACGGTATCGCCGATGCGGACCGGGCGTTCAAACAGAATAATCAGACCCGAAACAAAGTTACCGAAGATTTCCTGCAAGCCAAAACCAAGACCAACCGACAGGGCTGCTGCCAGCCACTGTAGCTTATCCCATGAAACACCGAGCGATCCGAAGACCGTCATCGCGCCGATGGCGATGATCGCGTAGTTAAGGATCGTGGTGATCGCATACGAAGCGCCCTGACGCATCTTCAGTCGCGACAGCACCAGCACTTCCAGCAGGCCGGGTAAGTTACGGATCAGCGCCCACGCGACCATTGAGGCAATAATCGCAAACAGCAGGCTGCCCATGGTGACGTCTTTCACCACCGCAGCTCCCGCTTCGGTGCCGTTGTAATGCCAGAGCGTAATGCTATCGAGATAACTGAACACGGTAATTAGATCGGACCAAATTGCCCAGAACAGAATACCAAACAGCGCAACCATCACCAGCATTGTTATACGCAGCGTTTGCTGGTTAACCTGCTCAAGCGCAATGGTCGGTTCTTCCTGCGGCTCGGCTCCTTCCGCCCCTTCTTTCACCAGGTTCTGACGACGCGCTAAGGCACGGCGCCAGGCGATACGACGTGCCGCCACGCTCAATCCACGCAGTACCGTCTGATACAGCAGGTTCCAAAGGATAACCAGATAGACCGTTTCAATCCAACGACCGGCCAGGCGCAACGTGGTGTAGAAATACCCTGTCGCCGTCAGCACCATTAATGCAATCGGGATAATTGAGAGGACAGTAATGGTAACCAGACGCAAGCCATGCGACTCTTTGTCGCGCCAGCTTTCACGACACATTGGCCATACCAGGAAGGCGATCAGCAGCAGGTTGAGGAAAATAACTACCTGACCCAGCACATCGTCCATCAAATTAAGCGGCGACAGCTCAGCAATGACCGACCAGAAGTTGAGCGGTAACAGCGCCAGGCTAATACGCACGATCTGGCGGCGCCAGTGGCTGGTCTGTTTCGCTGGCATACCAAAATGACGAATTGCCACGCCATCTTTTTCCAGCACCTTCCAGCACAGACCAAACACCAGCCAGAAGACTGTCATCTTCTTACTGAACGCCCACAGCAGATCGCTGATATTCAACTGCATGGTAAGCAGAATCAGGCCCAAGGCGAGGATAATCAGGCACGCAGGTAACGCTCGGATCAGATCGATCAGAATCGCTTTTGGTGTATTGAGCTGACTGTCATTACGCAGGTTCCCTACTGCGGCGGCTAATTTCGCCTGATACTCTTTCAACCATTTCAAACGCCAGCGGATTAACCCGGCAATAAGCAGCAGCGGCAGCCCCGCCAGGAACGCAATAAAGACGGCGGGCCAGGCTTTTTCCCAGTTCACTGTGATTTTCATCGACTTAAACTGGTCTTTTAGCGTTTGCGGGAAGGCTTTGATCCAGTCCCAGTCCATCGGACGGTTACTATTTACCCAGAAGATTTGCTGCGTGAGGATCCCTTTCAGGTTCTTCGACACGCTCATTAGCTGCTGTTGATTGATTTGCAGGTTAATCGCCATCATCAACTGGTTGCCCAGCTGCTTGTTCAGCTGATCCAACAGTTCACGGCGCATATCCACAACCTGCAGCAGGGCATCATGGACTTCACCATTCACTTCGTTGCTGTGCCCTTCTTCCAGTTTGGCGACAAACGCATCGTTCTGGAATAGCGCATCACGCTGCTGGTTTATCTCAAACTGTTCCAGACGCAAATCGGCGATCCGGTTGGTCATATCGGCAAGTTCATCCGCCGACGGCAGCGTTTGTTGTTGCTGATACAGAATACGCGACAGCAGCAGGCTGCCTTTCAGGACGGCAATCTGTTCTTTAATGTTGCGTTCGGATTGCAGCGCGCGGTCAAGCCAGTTTTTGACTTTGATATTCTGCTGCATCAGGTTGTTGCCGTTTTCGGTCGCGGCTATCAGACGCTGACTTAGCTGATGGTTAACGTCCAGTTCCTGCTTCACTAACGGATTTGACTGAATACGCTCGGCTTCATCCGGCGTTACCGCTTCCTGAGCTGTCTTTTCGGTTAACGTCAGTCGTTTGCTGTTCACCGCTTCTTGCAGAAGCTGGAGCTGATGTTCAAGCCGGTTACTGTTAGTTGTTACGTAATCACGTTGTTTTTGCAAGGTATCCTGCAAAACAGTATTACCTTCGAGGCTCTTACGCTGTTGGTCGATCTGCGCACTCAGCAGCGCCTGCTGTGCCTGCAGCAACACCTGCTGGCTGGGGCGTAACGCAGCCTCTCCCACATTGTTGCCATCGAGTCGATTACGAATTTGCTGCATTTGCTGCGACGCGGTGTACATCGCATTCTGCACACGCTCTGGCTGTGTCTGGAGCGACACCAGTTGGCTGTTGTAAGCGGCAAGATCGTTTTGCGCACTTTGCAGGTCATCCAAAACCTGTGCCACACGCGACTCAAGCTGTCGCAAGGAGAGTGTACTCAGCGTTTTTCGCGTTTCATCGTCGTTATCGACATCGCTGAGCGAATTTAACGCATCCGTCGCCTGACGCATTTTCTCCGGTGCCTGGGCAACTTTCTGGCGAAGCTGTACGGTCTCATCTTTCACGCGATCGATTTTATCCAACGTGGCGATGGTATCGATGAGATCCTGTTGGACCAGCTTATCCTGCGCGGAGAGATCTTTTTGTTTACTCAGTGCGTCCAGTTGGCTCTGAATATCCGCTTTCGTCGGCAGTTCACCACTCTGTTGCGCCCGCGCAAAAGCAGACGACTGGCAAGATAGCAAGAGAATGAAGAAAAGAATGGTAATAGCAATAAGATGCTGGGAACGTTTATAGAGCTGCAACATAGTCATGAGAATGAACGTTTCTGAACCGGAAAAGTGACCGAAAATAGTCAAGCGGCAAGAATATCACGGCTGTGACCGGCAGAATAGCAGCAGGCAAAACGACCAGGAGAATTCCTGGTACAGGCCCAAAACGTTTAGTGGATTTCCGCCACGCCAAGCCGCAGAGTTGGGCACATAAGGCACATCTCCAGCAGCACAGCGACGTATTCCCGAGCTTCTTTTTTCAGATCAAACGATTCGGGGGCAAATAACCAGTTTTCTATGATTCCGGTAATATAGCTGCGCAACAGGACCGCCACGCGACGGGTGTTCAGGTTTTCCGGCAGCATATTGGCATCCATACAGTGCCGCAATGTTTGTTCGATACGATCGTAATTTTCAATACAAAGATGGCGTTGAGCTAACTGAACAGAGGCCATTTCCCCGACAAATTCGCATTTGTGGAATATAATTTCCAGCAACAAACGTCGGCGTTCTTCTGTCACGGTAGCTTCAAGAACGTAAATTAAAATTTCTCTTAATACTGATAGTGGATCGTCGGGGAATTTTGCCTGATACTCAGTCTCTAACTCATCAATGTTAGGTTTTGCTAGCTCCCAGATTTCACTGAATAAATCCGACTTGTTTTTGAAATGCCAATAGATTGCGCCGCGCGTGACACCAGCGGCTTTTGCGATCTCCGCAAGCGAGGTGGATGATACCCCTTGTTGCGAAAACAAATGCAGAGCAACATCGAGAATATGCTGTCGTGTTTCCTGTGCTTGTTGTTTGGTTTTTCGTGCCATATGTCAGTGAATTTACAGGCGTTAGATTTACATACATTTGTGAATGTATGTACCATAGCACGACGATAATATAAACGCAGCAATGGGTTTATGGGCTTTAAGCCATTGATCAATTTGAAATCGGACACTCGAGGTTTACATATGAACAAAAACAGAGGGTTAACGCCTCTGGCAGTCGTTCTGATGCTCTCAGGCAGCTTAGCGCTAACAGGATGTGACGACAAACAGGCCCAACAAGGGGGCCAGCAGATGCCAGAGGTTGGAGTTGTTACGCTCAAAACTGAACCTCTACAGATAACAACTGAGCTTCCGGGTCGCACCAGTGCGTTTCGCATTGCAGAAGTTCGTCCTCAGGTTAGCGGTATTATCCTGAAGCGTAATTTCACGGAAGGTGGCGATATCGAAGCGGGTGTATCTCTCTATCAGATTGATCCTGCAACTTACCAGGCCGCTTATGAAAGCGCAAAAGGCGATCTGGCCAAAGCACAAGCCGCAGCAAATATCGCTCAACTGACGGTTAAACGTTATCAGAAACTGTTGGGTACCAAGTACATCAGTCAACAGGACTATGATAGCGCGCTGGCAGACGCACAGCAGGCAAACGCCGCCGTTGTCGCCGCGAAAGCCGCGGTAGAAACTGCACGCATCAATCTGGCCTATACCAAAGTGACGTCGCCGATCAGCGGCCGCATTGGTAAATCATCCGTTACGGAAGGTGCTCTGGTGCAAAACGGTCAAGCGACCGCGCTGGCGACCGTTCAACAGTTGGACCCGATCTACGTGGACGTGACGCAGTCAAGCAACGACTTCCTGCGCCTGAAACAAGAGCTGGCCAACGGCACGCTGAAGCAAGAGAACGGCAAAGCGAAAGTCGAACTGGTAACCAATGACGGCATTAAATTCCCGCAGTCCGGCACGCTGGAATTTTCTGATGTGACGGTTGATCAAACTACCGGGTCGATTACGTTACGCGCCATCTTCCCTAACCCGGATCACACCTTACTGCCGGGTATGTTCGTTCGCGCACGTCTGGAAGAAGGGATTAACCCAACGGCATTACTGGTTCCACAGCAAGGCGTTACCCGTACACCGCGTGGCGATGCCAGTGCATTGGTTATCGGTGCAGACAACAAAGTTGAAACTCGTCAAATTGTCGCGGCACAAGCGATTGGCGACAAATGGTTAGTCACTGATGGACTTAAGCCGGGCGACCGCGTGATTGTCACTGGGCTGCAGAAAGTACGTCCTGGCGCGCAGGTAAAAGCGCAGGAAATCACCGCTGATAACAACCAGCAAGGCCAAAGCGGTAGCCAGCCTGAACAGTCCAAGTCTTAACTTAAACAGGAGCCGTTAAGACATGCCTAATTTCTTTATCGATCGCCCAATATTTGCGTGGGTGATCGCCATTATCATCATGTTGGCAGGGGGGCTCGCGATCCTCAAATTGCCGGTAGCGCAATATCCGACTATTGCACCGCCAGCAGTGACGATCTCCGCGACCTACCCTGGCGCTGATGCCAAAACAGTACAGGATACTGTTACGCAGGTTATCGAACAGAACATGAACGGTATCGATAACCTGATGTACATGTCCTCTAACAGTGACTCCACGGGTACCGTGCAGATCACCCTAACCTTCCAGTCTGGTACTGATGCGGATATCGCGCAGGTACAGGTGCAGAACAAACTGCAGCTGGCCATGCCGTTGCTGCCTCAGGAAGTACAGCAACAAGGGGTTAGCGTTGAGAAGTCATCCAGCAGCTTCCTGATGGTTGTCGGTGTTATCAACACCAACGGCACCATGACGCAGGAGGATATTTCCGACTACGTTGGCGCCAACATGAAGGATGCCATCAGCCGTACTTCAGGTGTGGGTGATGTTCAGCTGTTCGGTTCTCAGTACGCGATGCGTATCTGGATGGATCCGAACAAACTGAACAACTTCCAGCTGACGCCGGTTGATGTAATCAGCGCCATCAAAGCGCAGAACGCCCAGGTTGCAGCCGGTCAATTAGGTGGTACGCCACCGGTGAAAGGCCAGCAGCTTAACGCGTCTATCATCGCGCAAACCCGTCTGACCTCCGCTGATGAGTTCAGCAAAATTCTGCTGAAAGTGAATCAGGATGGTTCCCAGGTTCGTCTGCGTGACGTGGCGAAAGTGGAACTGGGCGGTGAGAACTACGACATCATTGCGAAGTTCAACGGTAAACCGGCATCCGGTCTGGGTATCAAGCTGGCGACAGGTGCTAACGCCCTGGATACAGCAAACGCTATCCGCGATGAACTGAAGAAGATGGAACCGTTCTTCCCGTCAGGTCTGAAGATCGTTTACCCGTATGACACCACGCCGTTCGTGAAAATATCTATTCACGAAGTAGTGAAAACGCTGGCGGAAGCAATCATCCTCGTGTTCCTGGTAATGTATCTGTTCCTGCAGAACTTCCGCGCGACGCTGATTCCGACTATCGCCGTGCCGGTGGTGCTCTTGGGTACGTTTGCCGTCCTTGCGATTTTCGGCTTCTCGATAAACACCCTGACGATGTTCGGGATGGTGCTCGCCATCGGCCTGCTGGTGGATGACGCCATCGTTGTGGTCGAGAACGTTGAACGTGTAATGGCTGAGGAAGGACTACCGCCGAAGGAAGCAACGCGTAAATCAATGGGCCAGATTCAGGGCGCACTGGTGGGTATCGCGATGGTACTGTCAGCGGTATTTATCCCAATGGCGTTCTTCGGGGGTTCTACCGGTGCAATTTACCGTCAGTTCTCCATCACCATTGTTTCCGCGATGGCGTTGTCTGTACTGGTGGCATTGATTCTGACCCCTGCCCTGTGTGCGACCATGCTCAAACCGATTGCTAAAGGCGATCACGGAGAAGGCAAAAAAGGCTTCTTCGGCTGGTTTAACCGCATGTTCGATAAGAGTACGCACCATTACACCGATAGCGTAGGCGGTATTCTGCGCAGCACCGGTCGTTATCTGGCGCTGTATCTGATCATCGTTGTGGGCATGGCCTATCTGTTCGTTCGTCTGCCAAGTTCGTTCCTGCCAGATGAAGATCAGGGGGTATTCCTGTCTATGGCTCAGCTGCCAGCGGGTGCAACGCAAGAGCGTACCCAGAAGGTGCTGGACGAAATGACGGATTACTATCTGACCAAAGAAAAAGCGAACGTTGAATCGGTGTTTGCCGTTAACGGCTTCGGTTTTGCAGGTCGTGGTCAGAACACCGGTATCGCATTCGTCTCTTTGAAAGACTGGAGTGAACGTCCAGGTAAAGAGAACAAAGTTGAAGCGATTACTCAACGTGCAATGGGCGCATTCTCGCAGATCAAAGACGCGATGGTCTTTGCCTTTAACCTGCCAGCGATTGTGGAGTTAGGGACCGCGACCGGTTTTGACTTCCAGTTGATTGACCAGGCAGGTCTGGGCCATGAGAAGCTGACTCAGGCGCGTAACCAACTGTTTGGTGAAGTCGCGAAGCATCCTGATCTGTTGGTCGGTGTTCGTCCTAACGGTCTGGAAGATACGCCGCAGTTCAAGATCGATATCGATCAGGAAAAAGCGCAGGCTCTGGGCGTTTCCATTAGTGATATTAATACAACGCTGGGTGCAGCATGGGGCGGAAGCTACGTGAATGACTTCATCGACCGTGGTCGTGTGAAGAAAGTTTACGTCATGTCTGAAGCGAAATACCGTATGTTGCCGGAAGATATTGGAAACTGGTACGTCCGCGGCAGCGATGGACAGATGGTACCGTTCTCCGCCTTCTCTACCTCACGTTGGGAATACGGTTCACCGCGTCTGGAACGCTATAACGGTCTGCCGTCCATGGAAATCTTAGGCCAGGCCGCTCCGGGTAAAAGTACCGGTGAAGCCATGGCCATGATGGAGCAACTGGCCAGCAAACTGCCATCCGGTATCGGTTATGACTGGACCGGTATGTCCTACCAGGAACGACTGTCCGGCAACCAGGCCCCTGCCCTGTATGCCATTTCACTGATCGTCGTGTTCTTGTGTCTGGCAGCGCTGTACGAGAGCTGGTCAATTCCGTTCTCCGTAATGCTGGTTGTACCGCTGGGTGTTATCGGTGCATTGCTGGCAGCAACGTTCCGCGGCCTGACCAACGACGTTTACTTCCAGGTAGGCCTGCTCACAACCATTGGGTTGTCGGCGAAGAACGCGATACTTATCGTCGAATTCGCCAAAGACTTGATGGATAAAGAAGGTAAAGGTCTGATAGAGGCGACGCTGGACGCAGTACGCATGCGTTTACGTCCAATCCTGATGACGTCACTGGCCTTTATTCTGGGCGTAATGCCGCTGGTCATCAGCTCCGGCGCAGGTTCCGGTGCACAGAACGCCGTTGGTACTGGCGTAATGGGCGGGATGGTGACGGCAACCGTGTTGGCGATCTTCTTTGTTCCGGTGTTCTTTGTGGTGGTACGCCGCCGCTTTAGCCGCAAAAATGAAGATATTGAGCATAGCCACTCAGTAGAGCATCATTGATACATCTCTAAAGATAAGGCCGCGCAAGCGGCCTTTTTTCTGGAAAAATCATAAAAATCACTTATTGCCATTCCGTTTATTTTCTATCGGATAAATAAGCGATATAATCCTTGCAGCCTTAAAGGCTATTCTTAAAAAAACAGCGAGAGTTCTTATTTACTTTAATAAATATTAAGATTAATCCTATCCACTGGTTCACATTGTCGGTTGTTGCCTTTCGTTGCTAAACCTAAACAAGATAACCCGATGATTGCCCGAAGAATAAAGAAATTGTCCCATTTCGAATAGCGGCATTTATCTGTTAAAATGTAAAAATGACGTAGCATCATAATTTTACATAATTGTAATTTTTCGTGATATGACGATGAAATCTTTTTTAGAGTAGATTATAGTTAAATCATCAGGAGTCGCGGGCAAGTTCCAGGTAGTTGTTGTATCCATCCCGAAAGGTGTTCGGTTAGTTTAAGCCACTAAGAAGGGGATGCGTTATGGATGAATACTCACCCAAAAGACATGATATCGCGCAGCTTAAATTTCTCTGCGAAACTCTGTATCATGACTGTCTTGCAAACCTTGAACAAAGTAACCATGGCTGGGTTAATGACCCTACCTCTGCAACCAGCTTGCAGCTCAATGAACTGATAGAGCATATTGCAACCTTCGCACTTAATTATAAAATTAAGTACAATGAGGACAATAAGCTGATCGCGCAGATAGATGAATACCTGGATGACACTTTTATGTTGTTCAGCAGTTATGGTATTAATACGCAGGATCTGCAGAAATGGCGGAAGTCAGGTAATCGACTGTTTCGCTGTTTTGTCAATGCCACCAGGGCTAATCCTGTTAGTTTGTCTTGTTAAAAATTATTACAATCATAGGTAAGAGTTATGTCCGATAAACCATTAACTAAAACAGATTATTTGATGCGCCTGCGACGTTGCCAGACAATTGATACGCTAGAGCGCGTTATTGAAAAAAATAAATATGAATTGTCCGACAACGAACTGGCTGTATTTTACTCAGCAGCAGATCATCGCCTTGCTGAATTGACCATGAATAAGCTTTACGACAAGATTCCAACTTCTGTTTGGAAATTCATTCGCTAATTGCACTCAAGGTTAAGTCAGGTATAGCGGTACCGTTGTCTGGCTGACCATTTTCGTATTTACAATGGTTATTTAATTCAAATCGCGTGACTATGATCACAGCAAAGAAGCGGGAACGTTCCCCTTGTTTGCATTACGTTTTACTGTGCTGAAATAACCTTCAGTACACAGGGAATTCGTAATGCGTAATGAAAAGCAAAAAATGATCGCCGGCGAATACTATCGCCCGGCAGATGAAATGCTGCGCAGTGACCGACTACGCGCTCGTCAGTTGATCCATCGCTACAATCTCACCGCTCCCGATGAAAAAAATGAGCGTCAGGCAATCCTGCACGATCTGTTAGGTCAGAGTGAGGGAGCCTATATTGAACCCTCTTTCCGTTGTGATTACGGTTATAACATCTATCTTGGTAAAGACTTTTACGCTAATTTCGACTGCGTTATGCTCGACGTTTGTCCAATTCATATTGGCGACAACTGCATGCTGGCACCAGGCGTTCATATCTATACCGCGACCCATCCGCTGGATGCTACCGAGCGCAACAGTGGCCTGGAGTTCGGAAAGCCCGTGACTATCGGCAATAATGTCTGGATAGGTGGCCGTGCAGTGATCAATCCCGGCGTCACGCTGGGCGATAACGTGGTTGTGGCATCAGGCGCAGTGGTCACTAAAAGCGTTCCGGCAAACACCGTGGTTGGGGGCAATCCCGCAAGGATCATCAAAACGCTGTGATCTTAAATGTAACTGTTATGCTAAATTGCGGTTAATCTGTTACTTTCATCAAAGGGTATCCCCTTTTATAATAGGGCGATCCCTCCTGAATTTTGCAGATATCACGAAGGCAAGAGATGACAGAAATACAGCGCCTGCTTACTGAAACAATCGACGACTTAAATATTCGCGAGAAGCGCGACAACAAACCGCGCTTTAGCATCAGCTTTATTCGCAAACACCCAGGGCTGTTTATCGGCATGTATGTTGCGTGGTTTGCCACGTTGGCGGTGATGCTACAGTCAGAAACGTTAGTCGATTCAGTATGGCTGCTGGTGGTGCTGTTCGTTGTACTCAACGGCTTTTTCTTTTTCGACGTTGCGCCACGATACCGCTTTGAAGATATCGACGTTCTGGATTTTAGAGTTTGCTATAACGGAGAATGGTACAACACTCGCTTTGTCCCCTCCTCTCTCATCGATACTATCCTGCACTCACCGTCCGTGGATAGCGAACATAAAGCACAGCTGCAAAAGATGATATCGCGCAAAGGCGAACTCTCGTTTTACGATGTCTTTACGCTTACCCGCGCCCAGACCAGCCAGTAACGGCATCTCAGCACAGATAAAAAAAGTGCGTTCCTGCGAAGGTAACGCACTTTAATCCCTGAAATGCTGGCAAAGAAACTAACGTCTTTTTTTACGCCCCTGTACTGCTTTAAAGCGCGGATTCGTTTTGCAGATAACGTACAAACGCCCTTTGCGTTTTACTATCTGGCAGTCAGGATGGCGCTGTTTTGCGCTGCGAAGTGAATTGAGTACCTGCATTTTAACCCCGCTTAACGCCAATAAAATGACCAAACCGTTTTTGGAAACGTGCTGCACTACCTTCATTATCAAAGGTTTTTTGTTTCCCGGTATAGTACGGATGTGATTTAGAAGAGATATCGAGGGTCACGTACGGGTACATTTTCCCCTCAAACTCAATTTCACGCTCAGTCTTGATGGTCGAACCGACCTTAAAGAATTCATTGGCACTGGTATCGTGAAACACTACGGTACGGTAAAAAGGATGAATATCCGGTTTCATGGCAACCTCAATTTGTTACGTTATAACATAACCATCAAAATACACCACTCTTGTACAAACCACAACCTGATTTACGCTACAGGGAGTCAAACGGGATGATAAATGGCCGTAAATATATGATGCCAATCGAATAGCTTTTTGGGGTTTCGGATATACTTTCCCTACGCTGTGTAAATAAGGATATCACTGTGACAACACGACATTTGATAAGCCTGGTGACTGGGGTACTGTTCCTTTCCATCCTCGCGCCTGTAGGTTTAAGCCTGTGGCTGGCACATCGTCAGGTCGAAACGAAATTTATCGATGAACTCGACATGTTCTCAACTCGAGTCGCATTACGTACGGAACGCGTAGGCGAGCAGGCGAAAAAAGCATTACGCAATATTGAAGCTTTTCAGGGAGTGCCTTGCAGTGACGAGCATTTGCTGGAAATGCGTCGTTTGTCCTATAGCTATCGCTATATTCAGGAGGTGCTGTACCTCAAAGATAATGTTCCACAATGCTCATCCCTGGAAAAAAGAAGTAAGGCCGCCGCGTTTCCATCAGCGATGAAAGTCACGCCTGATGGATATCGCGCATGGCTTACTACGCAAAACGATTTGGGCATCAAGCGCTTTATGGCAGCATTAGGGAGCGAACATTATGTTGTGATGGTCGATCCGGGCTCTTTTATTGACGTCATCCCGTTTGGCTCATGGCCGATTGAAGTCACTATCATTGGAACCGTGCGCAACATAGTCGTTGCCAGTAGCGCCAACCTGCCATCGGACGTTTTACAGCATGTAAAACAAGAGAGCTCGATTACCCATTTTCAGAAGGATGGCAATATTTTTAACGCTCGCCCCTTCCCGGAACTGGGTATCACGATCGTAACCTGGGCATCTACCCTGCCGTTACAAAAAACCTGGCACCGACAGGCGCTGATCTGGCTTCCGGCAGGCATTCTTATCGGATTGCTCACCGCCGCCTTTGTTTTGCGCATTTTGCGCCGCTTACAGTCGCCCCATCACCAATTACAGGACGCTATCCAGCATCGGGATATCAAGGTCTACTACCAACCGATTATCTCGCTCAAAACGGGAAAAGTCGTCGGGGCTGAAGCACTGGCTCGCTGGCAACAGGCTGACGGAAGTTATCTGTCGCCGGAAATTTTCGTCGCGCTGGCGCAAGAAACCGGGCTGACAGAGCCTCTCACACGGTTGATTATTGAAAGCGTATTTGAAGATTTAGGTAAATGGCTGCGTCAGCATCCGGAGCAGCATATATCCATCAACCTTGAGTCAGCCGATCTGGCCTCCGAAACGCTTCCTGCTCTGTTAAGTCAGAAAGTGAACCACTGGCAACTTAAGCCTACGCAAATCGCGCTGGAACTAACCGAACGCGAGTTTGCCGACCCGAAAAACAGCGCGCCGTTTATTGCTAAATACCGTCAGGCAGGCCACTCGATCTATATCGATGATTTTGGCACCGGCTATTCCAGCCTGAGCTATTTACAGGATCTGGATGTCGACATCCTGAAGATAGACAAATCGTTCGTTGATGCACTGGAGTACAACAACGTGACGCCGCATATCATCGAGATAGCAAAAACGTTGAAGCTGGAGATGGTGGCGGAAGGTATCGAAACCGAGAATCAGGAAGCCTGGTTACGCCAGCATGGCGTCCAGTACGGTCAGGGCTGGCTTTACAGCAAAGCGCTGCCGAAGGCGGAATTTATTCTGTGGGCAGAAAAACGGCTTTAACATTGCTGTTGATGTTGAGATGGCTGGCGGCACGCCGCACAGCCAGTCACATCACTCTTCCATAATGGGCGCAAATCCACCGTAGATCATTCGCTTGCCATCAAATGGCATAGATTCACCGAACTCCTTCATACGGGGATCGGACATCATCTTCTGATTCGCCGCATCGCGGACCTCTTTGGAAGGGTATTCAATCCAGCTGAATACCACTTCTTCATGCTCCTGTGCTTTCACAGCCATGCGAAAATCGGTCAGTTTGCCGTCGGGGACATCATCTGCCCAGCACTCCACTACGCGCAATGCACCGAACTCCTTGAAAAGCGGAGCTGCTTTTGCCGCCATCGCAATGTACGCCTCCTTGTTTTCAGCGGGTACGGCAACCACAAAGCCATCAACATACTTCATGAGAAAAACCTCCGAAGTGTACTGCGCGGCAAGCCGATTCCGGCCGCGTCAGTCGAGGTTAAGTTTAGTCGCCAGTAGGCGATCGCGCCCCAGGTGCATTCCTGATACGCGTACGTGACTGCGGCTGATGCCGAAACCACGGCAGGCAAAGCTGAATCAACGGTCCGATAGCCAAGGCATACAGCACCGTACCAACCCCCACGGTTCCCCCCAGCAGCCAACCGATAAGCAGCACCGACACTTCGATTGCGGTTCGAATTCGTCGTACTGGCCAGCCGGTACGCGCGTGGATACCGGTCATCAGACCATCACGCGGACCGGCGCCAAAACCTGCGCCAATGTACAGGCTGGTTGCTAACGCATTCAATATTACCGCTGACACCAGCAGCCCGCTGCGCGCCAGCAGAGATTCAAATCCAGGAATCACCAGCAGCGCGGCATCTGCCGCCAGCCCGATCATAATCACGTTGCTCAGCGTGCCAAAGCCTGGACGCTGGCGTAACGGTATCCACGCCAGCAACACCAACACGCCAACGGCAATAATCACCACGCCGATATTCATCGACAATAAATTGGCTACACCCAGGTGAAACACGTTCCACGGATCGGCCCCTAAATCAGCACGGACAAACATGGCCGTCGATACACCGTACAGCGCCAGCCCGATATATAACTGAAGTAAACGACGCAGCATGCTTTTCCCCTCTCACTCTCGGATAACTTTCATCTTTACCGCAATTGGCACTATGATTAATGTCCAGTTTTCAAAAAGTGGACTGTTATGTCATCTCGCCGTTACGGAAGTCAGTCTTTGCAATGCCTGCTCGGACACTGGCTGGAAAGCCCCTCGCGAACGCCCATCTGGCGACAGCTGGCAGAAGCGTTACGTCTGCTTATTCTCGATGGTCGGCTGGCGCTGGATAGCCGCTTACCGGGTGAACGCGAGCTCGCCGTCGTCCTGCAAGTAAGTCGAACTACCGTCGCCAGCGCTATGGCGCAACTGCGTGAAGAGGGATATCTGGAAAGCCGTCATGGTAGCGGCTCACGGGTGATCCTGCCGGAACATATTCGCCATGTGCCAACCCGGACCAGCACCGGCACAGCGCTTGATTTGTCCACGGCGGCACTAAGTGCCGGTCCCGAAATTCATCAGGCTTACCAGCAGGCGCTGTTTGCTATGCCACAGCATTTGCTGAGCTCCGGGTATTTGCCGCAGGGGCTGTCGGTATTGCGTGAGTCCATCGCTCAGCATTATTGCGATCGCGGGCTCCCGACGCAGCCCGATGAAATCATGGTCGTGAATGGTGCAGTCAGCGGCCTGGCGCTGATCCTGCGTTTGCTCACCGGCCCCGGCGATCGCGTAGTGGTTGATCACCCCACTTATCCGCTGGCGATTGCCGCGATTCAAGGCGCATCCTGTCGCCCCGTCGGCGTGTCGCTACCCGAGCACGGTTGGGATACCGCGGGTCTGGTCGCCACCATCGCGCAAACCGCACCGAGAATGGCCTACCTGATGCCGGACTTTCACAATCCGACCGGGCGTTGCATGGACGCTGCAACTCGCCAGGTCGTGGCGGATATTGCCGAACGAACCCGCACTACCCTGGTGGTCGATGAGACGATGGTGAACCTGTGGTATGACGCCCCGCCGCCGCCGCCGCTTGCCGCATTCAATCGCGACGCGCCGATCATTCTATTGGGTTCAGCCGGGAAAAGCTTTTGGGGGGGATTACGTCTGGGCTGGATCCGGGCGTCAGCGCGAACCATTGCGGCGCTGGTACAAACCCGCGACACCTTCGATTTAGGCTCCCCGGTGCTTGAACAACTCGCCACCAGCTGGCTGCTGGATAACGCCGCCGACTTTCTTCCTGACAGAAGACGGCTACTCACATCGCAGCGCGATCTGTGCTCGAGCCTGATGAACGCACATTTCCCGGAGTGGCAGTTTACCCAGCCACAGGGAGGACTCTCTTTTTGGGTTGAACTGCCCGATACGCTGGCAACGCTATTCGCTACGCGCGCCGAAAGCGTAGGCATTCAATTAGGAACCGGTACGCGGTTTGGGCTTGATGGCGCATTCGATCGTTTTTTGCGTATGCCTTTCACGTTGCCGGATGACACAGCGCGTGCCGCCTTCAGGGTGTTACAACCCATTTGGGATAACCTGCGTTTGCAGGCCAGCAGCGGGAAAGTACGCAAAATAATCTAAGCGACGAGTCAAAGGACTCGCCCTTATAAGCCGGGATGGATGAAAGAGTCCCGGTGATATTACCGCTGAGGGGGAACCGGAAAACCCTTCAGTGAAATCACGAAATTTTCACCGTCTTTCTTAATTTTTGCCCCAGCATCACACCAGTCGGAGGCAATACGGAAGAACTCGTCGCTGCCGACATTCCAGCTCAGGCGGACATGTTTCACATAACCGGAGCGTAGTAAATCACAAGCTTCGCCGTAATTACTGGCGGTTGAGAGCGGTTGTTGTTTCATTTTTTCTTCTTCAGTAGTCTGCGCAATGCTTTGATTTCTTTAGGAGTCAGTGCTTCAACTACGGACTCTTCCGTATGCTGGCTATCGATATCCTCAGCGGAGACTCCTGCCTCTTCAACGGCGGTAAACGCAATCAGCAGCAGTTTTTCCGTCGCAACACTTAAATTTTCGTTATGCACTTCAGCGTAATGGCGAAGCTTTTCTTTTAGCGCCTCATCAATTTTGACATTCAATACAGCGGTCGACATCGTAGAAAATCCTTGTGGTCAGCCAAAACACACCGGATGTAAGACCCTGTCGTTACAGCGCGATGGCGGCGGCAAAAGCAACAAATAACATCCCCGAAACACATTGACAGCATTTGATGACAATAAAATGACAATACGATGACAAAGAAAAGAAGACAAGAAGAAGGGAAGAAGGGAAGAAGGGAAGAAGGGAAGAAGGGAAGAAGGGAAATTGCCGGACGGCAGAATTGGGTGGGGGCCCTGCCAGCTACATCCCGGCACACACGTCATCTGCCTTGGCTGCTTCCTTCCGGACCTGACCTGGTAAACAGAGTAGTGTTGCGGGAGAACCAACAGAGCCCCCATTGAGAGCGTTGTTAACCAACGCGCAGGCGCATTATCACTGCTGCACCCTGTAATTGCAACCCATCCAGCATCGGATGCTGTTTTCTTGTGCAATGCGGCTTCACTCCCTCACCATTCGGCATTATGCTGGAGGATTAGCGCAGGAATAAATAATGGATATACAAGACACTTTCCCCCAACGCGTCTGGCAAATCGTCGCGTCAATCCCCGAAGGTTTCGTCACCACGTATGGCGATGTTGCCAGGCTTGCCGGTTCGCCGCGCGCTGCGCGCCAGGTCGGCGGCGTGCTTAAGCGTCTCCCCGAAGGCAGCACTTTGCCCTGGCATCGGGTGGTTAATCGTCATGGTGCCATTTCGCTGACCGGCCCCGACTTACAACGGCAGCGTCAGGCGTTGCTGGCAGAGGGAATAGTGGTTTCAGGAAGCGGGCAGATCGATTTACAGCGCTATCGCTGGGTGTACTAACCCTCTCCAGGCGGAGAGGGTTACGACTGCCTTAGTACTGCGTGGGAGCAGGAACGGCAGAAGAAGGATTCACCTGGGTTGGTGACGTTGATGGCACCGTGGTGGCTGCCCCACCGCTTGCCTGAACCGGTACTGCTGTTTGCTGTACAGGGACCAGCGTCAGGTCAGCTTTCGTACCACCCTGATTAATGACCGTCTGAACGGTATCAGTAATAAAGACCAGTTTGTCATTAACCGTAATTGCCGCACTCAGCAGAATACGGGCGTTAGGCTGAATATCTGCCGGGTTAAATGGTAATACAAAGCTGAATGGCGCCTGCTTACCTTCAGTACGGACCGCTTTTTGCGACAGCACTTTTGACGGTGCATCGGCCAGCGACGCATCTGACAGCGTGACGGTCAGCACCGCATCGGGTGGCAAGGCCACTTTCTGGCGGATCCATACCGTACCAGAAACATTTGGTTGTTGAATTTTAGACTGTGTGTCAGCAATTGACGTATTAGGGCTTGGCGCAGGTGTCTGAATATCTGCACTTTTATCAGCACAGGCCGCCAGAGCGACCGCAACCGCTAAACCACTTACCATGTGCACGAGTTTCATTAAATTCTCCTTATCATCTATGCACCAGCGAGAACTTTCCTCGCCAGAAGAGTGGTTAACAAAAACATAACGTGACTAAGTGTGGCACAAGACAGCTGTTTTTGCCTGTAATAGGCCTTTAATTCAGACAATTGCACCCATCGGACCACTTTCAAAATTGCGTTATACTCTGCCTACCTCGCTGCGAGATCGATATAACCTGGAGAGCACGTATGAGTCTGGCGCTGAAAAATTTGCTGACATTGTTAAATCTGGAAAAAATTGAAGAAGGACTCTTTCGGGGCCAAAGTGAAGACTTAGGGTTACGTCAGGTTTTTGGGGGACAGGTTGTCGGTCAGGCGCTGTATGCCGCCAAAGAAACCGTACCGGAAGAGCGTCTGGTGCACTCCTTCCACAGCTATTTTTTACGCCCCGGCGATAGCCAAAAACCCATCATCTATGATGTAGAAGTCTTGCGTGATGGTAACAGCTTCAGCGCGCGCCGCGTTGCCGCAATTCAGAATGGTAAACCCATTTTTTACATGACCGCCTCTTTCCAGGCACCGGAAGACGGATTTGAGCATCAGAAAACCATGCCGGATGCGCCGGGTCCCGATGAGCTGAAATCAGAAACAGAAATTGCCCGGTCAGTGGCGCATTTGCTGCCGCCGCTGTTGAAAGAAAAATTTATCAACGATCGTCCGTTGGAAGTGCGCCCGGTTGAATTTCATAACCCCTTAAAAGGTCACGTCGCACCTCCGGCGCGCCAGGTATGGATCCGTGCAAACGGCGAGCTGCAGGACGATCTGCGCGTCCATCAATATCTGCTGGGTTATGCCTCAGACCTGAACTTCCTGCCTGTAGCGCTGCAACCGTACGGGATTGGTTTTCTGGAAAAAGGGATTCAGATCGCCACCATTGACCATTCAATGTGGTTCCACCGTCCGTTCAATATTAATGAGTGGCTGTTGTATAACGTCGAGAGTACTTCTGCCTCCGGCGCCAGAGGTTTTGTACGCGGGGAGTTTTATACGCAGGACGGCGTGCTGGTAGCCTCTACCGTGCAGGAAGGGGTAATGCGTAATCGCAATTGAGAATTACCGGATGGTGGCGCAAAAGCGTTACCATCCGGCAGATTGAAACATCAAGCGTTGTAAGCGTTCTCGCCGTGACTGTTCACATCCAGACCTTCGCGTTCCTGCTCTTCCGGTACGCGCAGACCCACCGTCATATCCGCCAGCTTATAGCCAATGAATGCCACCACGCCGGACCAGACGATGGTGATCGCCACGCTTTCCAGTTGCACCAGCAGCTGATGCCCCATGGTCACTCCCTCAGCAAAGCCCACGCCGCCCAGTGAGCTGGCAGCGAAAACCCCGGTCAGGATGCAGCCAACAATACCGCAAACGCCGTGCACGCCAAACACGTCACACGGATCGTCCACGCGCAGAAAACGCTTCAGCATGGTTACACCCCACAGGCCAGCCAGCCCCGCAACGACACCGATAATCAGCGCCCCGCCGACACCGATGTAGCCACATGCAGGTGTTACGCCCACCAGACCTGCAATAGCACCGGAACAGGCGCCCAGCAGAGACGGTTTACCACGCAGCGCCCATTCACCGAAGATCCATCCGAGGATGGCGGCAGCGGTGGCGACCACGGTATTGACGAAGGCCAGTGCAGCAATTTCATTCGCCGTTCCCGCTGAACCGGCGTTAAAGCCAAACCAACCAATGTAGAGAATAGCGGTACCGGTGAAGACCATCGGCAGGTTATGCGGTTTAAAGGCTTCTTTGCCAAAACCGACGCGTTTGCCAATCAGATACGCGCCAACCAGACCGGCAATCGCTGCGTTGATGTGCACGACCGTCCCGCCCGCAAAATCCAGTGCGCCGTGAGAAGCCAGCAATCCGCCGCCCCAGACCATATGTGCAATGGGGATGTACGACAGCGTTAACCACACCACCACAAAAATCAGCACCGCAGAGAAACGAATACGCTCAGCCAACGCCCCGACAATCAGCCCAACGGTGATGCAGGCAAAAGATCCCTGAAAAGCAACGTGAATGTACTGGTAGAAGCTCCCCGTGACCGCCGTCAGCGCGATGTTCTTCAGCAATACCCAGTTGAAGTTGCCGAAGAAATTATTCCCTTCGCCAAAGGCCAGTGAGTAGCCATAAACCACCCATAGAATACAAACCAGAGCGAATGTCACCGTCACCTGAGTCAACATCGACAGCACGTTCTTACCGCGAATCAAACCGCCGTAGAACAACGCAATGCCAGGGATAGTCATAAACAGCACCAGCGCGGTACAGATCATCATAAAAGCGTTATCTGCTTTATCCGCAACCGCCGGTGCCGCCATTGCCAGTCCCGGCAGTAGCGCCAGTGAAGCAATACCCGTTTTCATCGTTGCTATCTTCATTTTTTGGTTTCCTATCACTGTGTGCCAGAAGTTACAGTGCGGCTTCGTCGGCTTCGCCGGTACGAATACGAATCACACGTTGCAGCTCGGCGACGAAGATTTTGCCGTCGCCAATTTTTCCGGTGTATGCCGCCTTACTGATGACATCAATCACGCCATCCAGTTGGTCGTCGGCAATCGCCACATCAATCTTCACCTTTGGCAGAAAATTGACGCTATATTCAGCCCCACGGTACAGCTCAGCATGACCTTTCTGTCGGCCAAATCCCTTCACTTCGGTGACGGTCAGCCCCTGAATACCAATAGACGACAGTGCTTCACGGACGTCTTCCAGTTTGAACGGTTTGATTACCACGGTAACCAGCTTCATAGATCCCCTCCAGTCAGAATTCAGTAGTGGCTGCAGATACACGAGAGGAATATTGCAAGGGATGTGCCAGGAATGAAAAACGCGGAATGATTCAGGTTCGCCGGGTACTATCGGGAGAGAAAAAGAAAAAACGCACTATAACGGTGCATAGTGCGTTACATTTTTGCACCAGATTGTTGATTGCCGGATGGCGGCGTAAACGCCTTACCCGGCCTACGATACCGCGTGGCCGGATAAGCACTGCGCCGTCAGGCGATAACAGAATCCTCTTGCGTGCTGGCGGCTAACTCTTCCCCCGCCAGCTGCAGCTGATACATCTGCCAGTAACGGCCTTGCGCCGCCAGTAATTGCTGGTGCGTACCACGCTCAACCGCCTGACCGCGATGCAGCACCAGAATGGTATCCGCATCGACAATCGTCGATAACCGATGCGCAATCACCACCAGCGTAGTGTGTTCACGGACCGCCGCCAGCGCGTGCTGAATGGCCTGTTCAGTACCGGAATCAATACTGGCCGTGGCTTCATCGAGAATCAGCACCTGCGGCGTTTCAACCAATACCCGCGCCAGCGCCAGCAGCTGTTTCTGCCCAACGGAGAGATTATTGCCCTGCTCGCCCAGCCGGGTATGAATCCCCTCGCTCAAACCCCGAGCCAGTTCTGCCAGTTGCACGGTCTCCAGCGCCAGCCAGACCCGCTCTTCTGAGATATCGCGACCCAGCGTGACGTTTGCCAGGAAGGTATCCGCCATCACCACCGGATCCTGCTGCACCATCGCGATGCCCTGACGTAACGCACCGTGGCTCAGAGAAGACAACGGACGTCCGTCAAGGCGGATTTCCCCCTGCGTCAGCGGGTAATATCCCATCAGCAGGCTGGCCAGCGTGCTTTTGCCGCTGCCTGTGTGTCCGACCAAAGCCACAAAGCTGCGCGAAGGCACGGACAGACTGATGTTTTGCAGCACCAGATTGTCGTCGCGATAGGCAAATGAAACGTTATCCACCTCAATGTCTCCGCTTTTGAGCGGGCGATCGTCTTCACCATAGCGCTGACGAGGCCCGTCCATCAGTTCGAACACTCGCTCACCAGCGACAACCGCCTGCTGCAGCATTGATTGCTGGGTGGTCAGCTCGATCAGCGGTTCGTTCAAACGGCCGAGGTAGCTGATGAACGCGTACAGCACACCAACCTCGATGGAGGTGCCAGAGGTAAAACTGAACAGCATCAGCAAACCGCAGAGGATCAGCGCCGAGAACAGGCTCAGCAGCGGACGCAGCAAAAAACCATCCAGTCGCAGGGTTTGCATACGCGCCATATAGTGCGAGCGGCTGGCCTCGCCCATTCTCTCGCCAAACCTTGCCTGCTGGCGGAACTGCTGGATAACGCTCATGCCGTTTATGACTTCGTTAAAGCCATCGTTAATATCCGCCAGATAAGCGCGCACCCGACGCACAATCGGGGTGCTGTAGCGTTGGTAAATAACCATCACCACCAGCACGGCCGGAAAAATGGCCATTGCCACCAGCGCCATGCGCCATTCCAGGCTGAACATTGCCACCAGCATCGCGCCGATTAAGGCCGCACTGCGCAGGACCGTTGCGACCACCGTCACGTACAGGTCGCGAATAACTTCAGTATCATTGGTCACGCGGGAGATAAGCTGCCCGACGGGCTGAGTATCAAAAGCGCTGAGCGGCTGGCGCAGCGCAGCATCCATTACGTCGGTGCGTAACTGTTGTACTACGCCAACCGCCGCCTGGTTAAACAGCAATGACTGCGCGTAATGCAGACCTGCCGCCAGCAGTTGCAGACCGACATAGGCCGCAACCAGCCCGGCAACCATCGCCAATGGCAGATTGTTCTTCGCCACCATGTTATCGATAAAATAGCTAATCAGCAGCGGACCGCTGACTTCCGCCGCAGCCGCCACCCACAGCATAACTACCGCAATCGCCAGCTGTTTTCGCCATGGGGAACCATACGCCAGCAGTCTTTTCAGAGTTGGCCATAATTGCCCGAAACTACGCATTAGCCGCCTCCTCGTTTATCTCTGGTGCATCAGACAGCGCCGCTTCAAGTTGCTGATAGCGGTACATGTCGCGATACCAACCGGGCTGTTGCACTAAAGATTCATGCTCACCGCGCTGAGCAATATGCCCATGCTGCATCACGATAATCTCGCTGGCTTCCGTCAGAGCCGATAAACGGTGTGCGCTGATAATCACGGTTCTGCCTTCGCCCCACTGGCGCAGGTTATGTAGGATCTGATGTTCGGTACGACCATCCACCGCCGACAGCGCATCATCCAGAATCAGAATTTCAGCGTTCAGCAGTAACGCTCGAGCGATAGAAATACGCTGTTTTTGCCCGCCAGACAGCATCACCCCGCGTTCGCCCACTTCGGTGTCGTAGCCCTGAGGAAGACGTAAAATATCCTCATGAACGCTGGCAAGGCGCGCCACATGCTCGATCTCTTCCTGCGTGGCCTGCGGGCGTCCTAAGGCGATGTTATTACCGACGGTATCGGAAAACAGGAATGGCGTCTGGCTGACAACCGCCAGTCGGCTGCGCCAGCTATCCAGCTGTAAGCGCGTTAATGGGATATCATGAAAGCGCACATCGCCCTGGGTGATATCAAAATGACGCTGGATCAGCGACAGCACCGTACTTTTTCCCGCGCCGGTCGGACCACAGATGCCCAGCATCTGTCCAGGTTTGAGCTGGAAATTCACATTTTCCAGCGCCGGGTGGGTGGTTTGCGGGTAACAAAATTCGCGAATCGCCACCGCCAGCTCGCCGCGTCCTTCCGGCACCGGTTCAGTACCGTCATCCACTACCGGCGCTTCTGCCAGCATGGCGCGAATTCGGCTATACGCGGCGCTGCCGCGTTCGACGATATTAAACATCCAGGCCAGCGCCAGCATCGGCCAAATCATCAGACCGAGATACATCATAAAGCTGGTGAGCTGCCCGAGCGTCAGCGAGCCGTGAACCACCATCCAGCTTCCCCCGGCAATCGCCAGCAGGTTAGCCATACCAATGGCGATATAAATCGTAGGATCAAAGCGGGCGTCAATGCGCGCCACGCGCAGGTTTTTCTTACCGGTATCTTCAGCATCAGCGGCAAATAATGCCGACTGCCGATCCTCCAGCCCAAAGGCCTTGATCATACGAATACTGGTCAGGCTTTCCTGAGTACGATCGTTGAGACTGGAAAACGCCGCCTGCGCCAGCTTAAAACGGTTATGGAGTCGATCGCCGTAACGTTTGATCATCAACGCCATCACCGGCATCGGCAGCAGCGCAATGAGCGTCAGTTGCCAGCTTATCTGCGTTGACATCACGATCAGCACCGCACACCCCATTACCAGCGAATCCACCAGCGTCAGCACCCCTTCTCCGGCGGCAAATACGACGCGATCGACATCGTTGGTTGCCCGCGCCATCAGATCGCCCGTACGGTGCCGCAGATAAAATTCTGGATGCTGGCGACTCAACTGACGGTAATAATCTTCCCGCAGCTCAACCGCCAGTTGGTAGGATGCGCCAAACAGCAGCACGCGCCAGACATAACGCAGCAAATAAACCACCACGGCAATCAGGGCAATTGTCCCCACCCACATCAGCAGCCGCTCGGTGGTGAAGCGTTGAGTCGTCACGCCATCCACAATGATCCCGACCACTTTCGGCGGAATAAGCTGAAGGATAGCGATGATGATAAGCAAGGCCACTGCCCCGAGGTAGCGACGCCACTCCCGGCGGAAGTACCAGCTTAATTGAGCAAATAATCGCACGCGTTATGTCCTGACAAGGTTTCCGGCAATAAGCGCCGGGAGAATTATTCAATAGGTAGAGCAGTTGTGTATTTAATCTGTTCCATGGCAAAGCTGGAGGTGACGTCAGACAGGCCCGGTACGCTGTTCACCAGGCGCTTATAGAATTCATCATAGCTTTTCATATCAGCAACCTGCACTCGCATCAGGTAGTCATACTCCCCTGCCATACGCCAGAACCCCAGAACCTCGGGCATTCCGGTCACTTCAGTGACAAAGCGGCAATACCATTCGCTGCTGTGATGCTGAGTTTTGATCAACACAAACGCGGTGAGTCCCAGCCCCAGTTTTTCTGGATCCAACAGGGCGACTCTGCCCAGCAGGATACCGTCATCCTCAAGTCGTTTGAGACGTTTCCAGCAGGGGGTGGTAGTCAGATTAACGGCATCTGCTAATGCCTGCAAAGAAAGGGTGCAGTCCTGTTGCAGTAAGCCGAGTAGCTTGCGGTCAATTTTGTCTAACATATCCACTCCACAGAGAAGAATTTTCTCCTTACATTCTATTTTAAAGGCTAAATGGCAACAATTTTTTCCGTGCTTTTCGCTATTCTGGGCACAAAATGACAAATGGATATCTATTAATGATGAATAGCTCCTGGGTTAAAAACGCCATCAATGAAATCAACGCGGATTATCAGCGTTCTGCGGATACGCATCTCATTCGCCTGTCGCTACCGGCGTTCCCGGGAATTCAGCTCTATTTAAAAGATGAGAGCACGCATCCGACCGGGAGTCTGAAGCATCGTCTGGCCCGCTCACTGTTTCTGTACGGATTGTGCAATGGCTGGATCAAAGAAGGCACCACCATCATTGAATCATCGTCCGGTTCAACGGCGGTCTCTGAGGCTTATTTCGCTCGACTGTTAGGGTTGCCATTTATTGCCGTCATGCCTTCCTGTACGGCAAAACGTAAAGTTGAACAGATTGAATTTTACGGCGGTCGCTGTCATTTCGTGGAAAGCGCCTGCGAAATCTATGCGGCCTCTGAGCAACTGGCGCGTGAGCTGAACGGTCATTACATGGACCAGTTCACTTACGCTGAGCGCGCCACCGACTGGCGCGGCAATAATAATATCGCCGACAGCATCTTTCGTCAGATGCAGTGCGAGCCCAACCCCGTTCCCCGCCATATTGTGATGAGCGCCGGAACCGGTGGCACCTCAGCAACCATTGGCCGCTATATTCGCTGTCAGGGCTACGATACTCAACTGATGGTGGTAGACCCGGAAAACTCAGTCTTTCTGCCCTTCTGGCAGGATCGCGATGCCACGTTACGCAGTCCGGTAGGAAGTAAAATTGAAGGCATTGGCCGCCCGCGTGTCGAACCGTCTTTCATTCCTGACGTGGTCGATGAAATGCTGCGCGTGCCGGATGCCGCAAGCGTGGCCACCGCACACTGGCTGGAAACGCAGTTGGGCCGCAAGGTCGGCGCCTCTACCGGCACAAACATGTGGGGAACGCTACAACTTGCCGCCCGTATGCGCGATGCAGGCATTACCGGTTCGCTGGTGACACTGTTGTGTGACAGCGGCGAACGCTATCTGGAAACCTACTACAACCCACAGTGGGTCGACGCGCACATCGGTGATTTAACGCCGTGGAAAGCGGAGCTTGCCCAACTACTGAACACCCATTAATGGGATAAAAAAAAGCCAGACGCGAAGTCTGGCTTGCTGGAAGGGATCTCTCATTCGGGGGAATAAGGTAGATGTGGATTGTCCAGCCAATGCGTCAAAAAGTGTGACACTGCCTGATTACGGCAATGCCCAATCACCGATAAATGAGGCAGTTCAGCAATCAGTTGCGGCATCGCGTTACCCATAATCAGGCCGCGCCCAACGCTGCCTAACATTTCGCGATCGTTCATGGCATCGCCAAACGCCATACACTCGGCCATTGAATAACCTAAATGGTCGCTCAATACAGCCAACGCGGATCCTTTATTACAGCCCAGCGGCAGCACCTCAAGGCAATCAAACGCGGAAAAACAGAGATTCGCCTGTTCACCCAGCGCTTCATTCAGTTGAATTCGCAATTGGATCAAAGAGTCATGATCGCCACAGAAACAGACTTTCGTAACCTGATGCGCCGGAATACGTTTCACATCGACGATCTGGTAGCGAAATCCGCTATACACATGCGCCTGCAGCAGCGAGGGGATCTCTTGTCCGGTGAACCAGCCATTGTCATTAAAGACATGCATGCTGGCGGTAGTGTCCCACTTCTGATGCAACACAATATCCGCGACATTCGGATCCAGATCCTGACGGTGTAACACATCGCCCTCAACAGAGTGAATGCGCGTGCCGTTACCCGTGATCAAAAAGGCGTCCAGCGAGATCGAGCCTAAAATATGGCGCATCTCAAGCACATGGCGACCGGTGGCAAATGTCAGAGTAATATCGCGTTCACGCAGGCGCGACAGCGTTGAAAGCGTTTCGTCACCTAAATGGTGATTCGGCATCAAAAGGGTGCCATCCATATCAAATGCAGCCAGACGAGCCATTTCTTTCTCCACACTGTGACGCGGTTAACTTGTGATCCAGTATCACCTGAGATATACGGAAGTAATAGTGAATAGATAAAATGAATTGTTCCGGGTTTCTCTACGCATAAACCGTTAACGAACATCCTGAAGGAAAAAGTATCAATGCGTCTGCTTAATCGCCTGAACCAGTACCAACGCCTGTGGCTGCCCTCGAACGGCGAACCGCAGTCGGTGACCGTCGGGGAACTGGCCGAACGCTGTTTTTGTAGCGAACGCCATGTGCGTACCCTGCTAAAGCAAGCGCAGGATGCAGGCTGGCTGGAGTGGCATGCCCAGTCGGGGCGCGGGAAACGCGGGCAGCTGCGGTTTTTAGTGACGCCAGATTCACTGCGCAACAACATGATGGAACAGGCGCTGCAAAAGGGCGAGCAGCTTAGCGTACTGGAACTGGCTCAGCTGGCGCCGGGTGAATTAAGAACACTGTTACAACCGTTTATGGGCGGTCAGTGGCAAAACGACACGCCAACCCTGCGTATACCCTATTACCGCCCGCTCGACCCCTTGCACCCCGGGTTTCTCCCCGGTCGCGCGGAGCAACACCTCGCTGGACAAGTTTTCTCTGGCCTGACCCGGTTTGACAGCACTACGCAACGTCCCTGTGGAGACTTAGCCCACCACTGGAATATCTCCGCTGACGGCCTGCGCTGGGATTTCTATATTCGTTCCACCCTGTACTGGCATAACGGCGATGCGGTCAGCAGCACACAGCTACATCAGCAGTTGCTGAAGCTGTTAGAACTCCCCGCGCTGAATAAGCTGTTTATCAGCGTAAAGCGCATTGAGGTGACGCATCCCCAGTGTCTGACCTTTATTCTGCATCGTCCCGACTTCTGGTTGGCGCACCGTCTGGCAAGCTACAGCAGTCACCTGGCGCATCCTGAGCACCCGTTTGTGGGTACCGGCCCGTTCCGGCTGACGCTGTTTACTCCTGAGCTGGTGCGTATCGAGAGTCACGATCACTACCATCTGAGTCATCCGCTGCTAAAAGCCATTGAATACTGGATAACCCCGCAGCTCTTCTCCCAGGATCTGGGCACCAGCTGTCGCCATCCGGTGCAAATTGCGATTGGTAAACCCGAAGAGTTGCCTATGCTAAGCCAGGTAAGCAGCGGGATCAGTCTTGGTTTTTGCTATCTCACGCTCAGAAAAAGCGCGCGCCTGAATACGCAGCAGGCCCGTAGACTAATCAATATCATCCACCGTTCTTCCCTGCTACAAACGCTTGAAGTGGATGAAAATCTGATCACGCCAAGCAATGCACTGCTCCCCGGATGGACTATCCCGCAATGGGATGAACTCGACGAGGTAGCGCTGCCGGAAAAGCTGACGCTGGCTTATCACCTGCCGGTAGAACTTCACGCTATGGCTGAACAGCTTCGCCAGGCGTTGGCGCTGCTCGGCTGTGAATTAACGCTTATTTTTCATAATGCTAAAAACTGGGATGGCGATCATCCCTTAGCCCAGGCCGACCTGATGATGGGCGACAGGCTGATTGGTGAGGCACCTGAATATACTCTCGAACAGTGGTTGCGCTGCGATCAGCTCTGGTCACATGTATTGAATGCGCCAACATACACACATTTGCAAACGACCCTGGATGCCCTTCAAATTCAGGCCGATGAGGACGATCGCCACGCGGCTTTACAACAAGTTTTCGCCACGCTAATGCATGACGCTACCCTGACGCCACTGTTCAATTATCACTATCGCATCAGCGCGCCACCGGGCGTGAACGGCGTACGCCTGAATCCTCGTGGCTGGTTCGAGTTTACCGAAGCCTGGCTGCCACCTCCTTCCGCGTGAAGAAGCTGGTCGACGGCACGCCCAGGCGCTACCATAAGGGCTTCGTTATTTTGTCAGGAAAAGCCATGAAACGTGCCGTTGTTGTATTCAGTGGAGGTCAGGACTCCACGACTTGTCTGGCGCAAGCGCTGCATCAGTATGATGAAGTACACTGCGTGACCTTTGATTATGGTCAGCGCCATCGCGCTGAGATTGATGTCGCACGTGACCTGGCCTTAAAACTTGGCGCGCGCGCGCACAAAGTGCTTGATGTCACATTGCTCAGTGAACTGGCTGTCAGCAGCCTGACCCACGATAACATTCCGGTACCCGATTACGAACCGGATGCGAACGGCATTCCCAATACCTTTGTGCCAGGACGCAATATTCTGTTCTTAACGCTGGCAGCAATTTACGCGTACCAGGTGCAGGCAGAGGCGGTCATTACCGGCGTTTGTGAGACCGATTTCTCCGGCTATCCGGACTGTCGCGATGAGTTCGTTAAAGCCCTGAACCATGCTGTAAGCCTGGGGATGGCGAAAGATATTCGCTTTGAAACCCCACTGATGTGGATCGATAAAGCCGAAACCTGGGCACTGGCCGATTATTGGGGCAAGCTGGACCTGGTACGCGAAGAAACGCTGACCTGCTATAACGGCATCAAAGGTGACGGTTGCGGTCACTGTGCGGCGTGTAATCTGCGTGCCAACGGCCTGAACCATTATCTGGCGGATAAACCGGCAGTGATGGCGGCAATGAAGCAGAAAACCGGGTTAAAGTGATTGTATTGCCGGATGGCGCTTTGCTTATCCGGCCTACATGCAGTTGCAGCAACTCTTGTAGGCCGGATAAGACGCTTGAGCGTCGCCTTCCGGCAGTCGCAGCCACTACTGCACCATCTGCTCCAGTTTTTCGCGCAACTCCCCTTCCAGCGGCAACGCTTTTTGCGTTTTCAAATCAATACAGACGAACGTAATCAGCGCGTCTGCCACCACCTGCCCTTCCGGCTCCAGAGTAATGGTCTGATTTAACACACCACTTTTGCCATTTAACTGTTGAACCTGACTGGTGATAGTCAGCAGGTCGCTCAGCACCGCAGGTCGTCGGTAGTTGATATTAATATTCACGACCACAAAAGCGATGTTGTGTGCTGTCATCCACTGAAAGCTGTCGCTGTTTTCCAGACCATCCCAGCGGGCTTCTTCCAGAAACTCCAGATAGCGGGCATTGTTAACGTGCTGATAGACATCAAGATGAAAACCACGAACTTTGATTTGTGTTTGCATAGCGCAGGAGCCTTACGTTGTTTTTATAGGAACAGATTTTTGGGTAAAGAGGTCATAACTGGTATGACCTCTACAGTCTGGCAAACTTTCAGCGCTCTGCAAGTTATTAAAGTGTTAAAACTGCCAGGTTACGCTCAACCAGTGAACTGCCCATGCCCGGCACCTGCTTTAAATCGTCCACCGTTTTAAACGGCCCGTACTCCTCACGATAGCTCACAATCGCCTGCGCTTTCTTTAGACCCACGCCATTCATAACTCGCGCTAAATCCTCCGCAGAAGCGTTGTTGATGCTTACCCTGGTGCCCTCATCGTCGCTTGCTTTAGCGGGCTGTGTGGCTTTGCTTTGTGCCGCCCCTGGGTTTTCCGCTTTGGTTTGAGTCGCCTGGCTTTTGGCGACAGGCTCAGCCGCCAATGCGGTTTGGGCCATACCAGCGCAGGTCAATGAAAGAGTGATAAGCAGAACTTTGATTCCATGTTTCATACTGTTTTCTCCTTGTTTGTTAACAGTGGAATCACGATAGCGAGGTGCAGAACGGCAGACAAACGGCAAATATCAGAAATGGAAAAGGCCGCGAAAGCGGCCTTTGGTAGATACAACTTTTTGCAATTTTTTGCGAACTGCCTCGGTTATTGCTGCTGTTCCAGCGCATCCCCGATTTTAATTTTTGCGGCTTTACGCAGGTTGCTCATCAGCGCTTCGAAGACAATCTGCGCGTTGTTCTGAGTGATCCCCTGAACCATCGCTTTCTTCTGCGCTTCAGGCATAGAACCGGCTTTCACCTCGTCCAACGCCAACAGAACAACGTTACCCTGCATGTCGTTCGCGACGCCGTAGCTCGGTTTGTCTTTCGCCGGCAGGCTCAGACCAAAGGCAGCCTGGCTCAGCGGATCCTGACCCGTACGGCTCAGCGTTTTCGCCTCGCCAAAGCTCAGACCCGCCGCTTTCATCGCTTCATCGCCTTTACCGGCTTTCAGATCCGCCAGCAGTTTATCGGCATCAAGCTTCGCCTGCTGCTCTGCTTTATTGTGCTTAACGAGCGCAGTTACCTGCTCTTTCACTTCAGCCAGTGGCTTCACGGCTTCGGCTTTGTGCTCTGCAATACGCAGCACGAACGCACGATCGCCGTCCACGGTGATGATATCGGAGTTACTGCCAGGCGTACCGTTCTCACCAACCAGACCACCATTGAAAATGATGTCAGCGACTGGTTTGAAATTCAGTTCTTCCGGCAGGCTGTCACGGCTAAACCAGCCCGTTTCAACCGCTTTCATACCCGCAGCCTGCTCTGCACCCGCCAGAGATTCGTTATCATTGCTGGCCGCGTCGCTGACTTTCTGCTGCAGCGCATAGTACGCATCCAGCGCTTTTTCCTGCTTCACTTTTGCCGCAATCTCGTCACGGGCTTCGCTCAGCGGTTTAACTTGCGCAGGCTGTACGTCGTCAAGACGCGCAACGAGGAAACCAACGGAAGACTTAATTACGCCAGACAGTTGGCCTTTTTCTTTCAGACCAGCATTTTTCAGCTCATCCGGGGTGGTGGAATCTTCCAACCATCCCATATCGCCGCCTTTACGGGCAGAGATGATATCGGCAGATTTTTCTTTCGCCAGCGCAGCAAAATCACCGCCTTTGTTCAGCTCGTCCAGTACCGCTTTGGCTTCATCTTCCGTTTTGGTCTGAATGATGCTGTAGCGGTTACGCTGCGGCTGAGTGAACTGATCCTGATGCTGGTCATAGTAAGACTGAATATCAGCATCGCTGGCCGTCTCCTGCATAGCAGCGGCGTCCAGCTTGATGTAGCTCACGCGGAACTGTTCCGGCGTCATAAAGTTGTTTTTATTCTGCTCGTAGTAGCTGGCAACTTCCTGCTCGGTAACAGACTGCTTCGCGGCCAGTGCGTTAACGTCAATCGTCGCCTCGCGCACGATACGCTGCTGTGCGACCAGCGCCGCCAGTTCGTCCGTTTCGCCTTTCAACATGAAGTCCGTACCGGCAACACCGTTAATCAACTGCTGTGTCGTAAGCTGATTACGTAATGCCTGAGCGTACTGGTCTGCAGTCATTCCCATTTGATTGACAATCGCGTTGTAGCGGTTGTTATCAAACTTGCCGTCCACCTGGAACGCAGGCGTGGCGAAAATGGCCTGTTTAACCTGATCGTCGCTGATGTTGAGCTTAAGCTCGCGGGAATACTGATCCAGCAGCGCTTCGTCAACAAGACGATTCAGCACCTGCTGACGCAGCGTTTTCATATAACCTTCGTTCGCGGCCAGCTCGGAGTATTGATCGCCCAGCTGTTGCTGCATGCGGTTACGTTCACTGTTGAACGCATTCTCGAACTGCCCGCGGCTGATCTCCTGGCCATTCACTTTGGCGGCGAAGTTATTGCCCCCGCCAATCAGGTAACCACTCACGCCGGTCAAAATGAACGACACGATAATGATACCGAAAATAATCTTGAGCACGAGACTGTTAGCAGCCGTGCGTAAGCTGTCCATCATGGTGTAACCACACTCCGCTGTAGATGACTATACGCGTTATCCTCTCTGCTGCCCCCGCGTTGATGACAACAACGGCAACAAGGATTTTGAGTATATATGCTTCACGCAGCATAGCGTTTCCTGAACGCTGCGCACAAAGGTCTATTGTGACAAGAAACAGGGGCAATTGTCAGCCCACAACGCGTAGAAAGTACCGGAATTACAAATAAAAAAGGCACATCAGTCGATGCGCCCTTGTACTTCGTCACATCCCCAAAGGGGAAATCACTTAGTTTACCGCGTCTTTCAGTGCTTTACCTGCACGGAAGCCCGGTACTTTAGCCGCGGCGATGGTGATCTCTTTACCTGTTTGCGGGTTGCGACCAGTACGGGCAGCACGCTCTTTAACGGCAAAAGTACCAAAACCTACCAGCGCTACGTCATCACCTTCTTTCAGAGATTCGGTAACAGAAGCAATAATTGCATCTAACGCACGTCCAGCCGCAGCTTTAGAGATATCAGCCCCTGCAGCAATTTTGTCGATCAGTTGAGATTTATTCACTCTTCTCTTCCTCTTTATAATTTATATCGCACCTGAATCCTTCAAAGTGCGACCGCGCAGCAGTTATATCAGGCCTGCCATGCCCTTACAACACCCGTTAATGATGGCAAGCCTAATCCGTTATCTAAATTAGCTATACAAAAAAAGGCTGGCAAGCCCGAAATGGCCTGCCAGCCCTGTTTTTATTAATGCTCTTTGCGCGAGGTCACTATTTTGCCGTCACAACCTGCATTCCAGAGGGTTCATTTTGCAACGCAAGAGTCAGAACTTCCTCAATACGTTTCACCGGGTGAATATTAAGATCGGCAATTACGTTGTCCGGAATCTCTTCCAGGTCACGTTTGTTCTCATCGGGAATTAAGACCGTCTTAATGCCGCCACGGTGTGCCGCCAGCAGTTTTTCTTTCAAACCACCGATAGGCAGAACCTGACCACGCAGAGTGATCTCACCCGTCATCGCCACGTCGGCGCGAACTGGGTTACCGGTAAGACAAGAAACCAGCGCTGTACACATAGCAATACCCGCACTTGGACCGTCTTTCGGCGTAGCTCCTTCAGGTACGTGAACGTGGATGTCGCGTTTTTCGTAAAAGTCCGGGTTAATACCCAGTTTTTCCGCACGCGCGCGCACCACGGTCAGCGCAGCCTGAATCGACTCCTGCATGACTTCACCCAGAGAACCGGTGTAGGTCAACTTACCTTTACCCGGTACGCAGGCGGTTTCGATAGTCAGCAGATCGCCGCCAACTTCCGTCCACGCCAGACCCGTCACCTGACCAACGCGGTTTTCGTTGTCCGCGCGGCCATAGTCAAAGCGCTGTACACCCAGATAATCGTGCAGGTTGTCGCCATTGATCTCAATATGTTTCAGCGATTTATCCAGCAGCAGCTGTTTCACCGCTTTACGGCACAGTTTAGAGATTTCACGTTCCAGACTACGTACGCCTGCTTCACGGGTGTAGTAACGAATAATGCCCACAATGGCGCTATCGTCGACCGTCAGCTCACCTTTTTTCAGCGCATTACGCTCAATCTGTTTCGGCAACAGGTGACGTTTGGCAATGTTCAGCTTTTCGTCTTCGGTATAACCGGACAGACGGATCACTTCCATACGATCCAGCAACGGTGCCGGAATATTCATGGAGTTAGAGGTCGCAACAAACATTACGTCGCTGAGATCGTAGTCCACTTCCAGGTAGTGATCGCTGAACGCCACGTTCTGCTCTGGATCCAGCACCTCAAGCAGTGCGGAAGCCGGATCGCCACGCATGTCGGAAGACATTTTGTCGATCTCATCAAGCAGGAACAGCGGGTTTTTAACGCCCACTTTGGCCATTTTCTGGATCAGTTTACCCGGCATAGAACCGATATAGGTCCGGCGGTGACCACGAATTTCGGCTTCATCACGCACGCCGCCCAGCGCCATACGGATGTATTTACGCCCAGTTGCCTTCGCGATGGACTGCCCCAGAGAGGTTTTACCTACCCCCGGCGGTCCAACCAGACACAGGATCGGCCCCTTGATTTTATTTACACGGCTTTGAACCGCGAGGTACTCAAGGATACGGTCTTTGACGCGCTCCAGACCATAATGGTCGGTATCGAGGATTTCCTGCGCCTGGCGTAGGTCTTTTTTGACCTTGCTACGCGCATTCCACGGCACCTGTACCATCCAGTCGATGTAGCCACGCACCACGGTCGCTTCCGCCGACATAGGAGACATCATTTTCAGCTTCTGCAGTTCTGCTTCCGCTTTCTCTTTTGCCTCTTTCGGCATTTTCGCCGCGTCGATTTTACGCTTCAACGCTTCGTTTTCGTCCGGTGCATCGTCCATCTCACCGAGTTCTTTCTGAATAGCTTTCATCTGCTCGTTCAGATAGTACTCGCGCTGAGATTTTTCCATCTGCTTTTTCACACGGTTGCGAATGCGTTTCTCAACCTGCAGCAGATCGATTTCAGACTCCATCATCGCCATCAGATATTCCAGACGTTCGTTAACGTCGGACATCTCCAGCACGGACTGCTTGTCAGCCAGCTTCAGCGGCATGTGTGCAGCGATGGTATCCGCCAGACGTGCAGGATCGTCAATGCTGTTCAGCGACGTCAGCACTTCTGGTGGGATTTTCTTGTTCAGCTTGATATAGCCTTCGAACTGGCTGATAGCGGTACGCACCAGCACTTCCTGTTCGCGCTCATCAATAGCAGGCGAGTCAAGGTACTCTGCTTTCGCAGAGAAATGCTCGCCGTTGTCAGACAGCGCAGAAATACGCGCACGCTGTAACCCCTCGACCAGCACTTTTACGGTGCCGTCAGGCAGTTTCAGCATCTGCAAAATAGAGGCCACGGTCCCGACGGTGAAAAGATCGTTTACACCCGGCTCATCCGTTGACGCTTCTTTCTGTGCGACCAGCATGATTTTTTTATCATGGTCCATAGCCGCTTCCAGACAACGGATAGATTTTTCCCGCCCTACAAATAAGGGTATGACCATGTGCGGATAAACCACCACATCGCGCAACGGCAATACGGGGATTTCAATGCGTTCAGAACGCTCAGGATTCATAGAGCTCTCTCTTAGTTTAGTTTCCGCCAGGTAATCAGGTGGTACGACTGTGCTTCACACCACCTTTAACATGTATGTCAGTATATGGGGATGTTTCCCACACATTCAACGCCATGTTTACGGAAAAATAAAAGGGGAGATAAAATCCCCCCTTTTTAATTAAATGTCTGTATGAATTGATGAATTATTCGCCAGATGCCTGCTGCGCTTCCGGCTTACCGTAAATCAGCAATGGCTTGCTCTGACCGCCAATCACCGACTCATCGATCACCACTTTTTCGACGTCTTCCATAGAAGGCAGATCGTACATGGTGTCGAGCAGCGCAGCTTCGACGATAGAACGCAGGCCACGAGCACCGGTTTTACGCGCCATCGCTTTCTTGGCGATAGCATCCAGCGCTTCTTCACGGAATTCCAGATCGACACCTTCAAGATTGAACAGCGCCTGGTACTGCTTGGTCAGGGCATTTTTCGGCTCTTTGAGGATCTGGATCAACGCTTCTTCGCTCAGCTCGCTCAGCGTTGCCACAACCGGCAGACGACCGATGAACTCAGGGATCAGACCAAATTTGATCAGATCTTCCGGTTCGACCTGCGACAGCAGTTCACCTTCGCTGGCTTTATCAGACTGTGCTTTTACCGTTGCGCCAAAACCAATGCCGGAGCCGGTTTCAACACGGTTAGCAATGACTTTATCCAGACCGGCAAATGCACCACCGCAGATAAACAGGATCTTGGAGGTATCAACCTGCAGGAATTCCTGCTGAGGATGTTTACGACCACCCTGTGGCGGAACGGCAGCAACCGTCCCTTCGATCAGTTTCAACAGCGCCTGCTGTACGCCTTCGCCGGAAACGTCACGGGTAATAGATGGGTTATCAGACTTACGAGAAATCTTGTCGATCTCATCGATATAGACGATCCCACGCTGTGCTTTCTGCACGTCGTAATCGCACTTCTGCAACAGCTTCTGAATAATATTTTCAACATCTTCACCCACATAACCGGCTTCGGTCAGCGTGGTGGCATCAGCCATGGTGAACGGAACGTCCAGCAGGCGCGCCAGCGTTTCAGCCAGCAGCGTTTTACCGGAACCCGTCGGGCCAATCAGCAGGATGTTACTTTTGCCCAACTCGACGCCATTGCTGGTGTCGCCGTTGCGCAGACGTTTGTAATGGTTGTATACCGCGACCGCCAGCACTTTCTTCGCCTGCTCCTGACCGATAACGTAATCGTCCAGGTGGTTGCGAATTTCATGTGGCGTAGGCAGCGCACTGCGTTCACGGTGCGGTGCTACTTCCTTAATCTCTTCGCGAATGATGTCGTTGCATAAATCAACACATTCGTCGCAGATATACACGGATGGACCGGCAATCAGCTTACGCACTTCATGCTGGCTTTTGCCGCAAAAAGAGCAGTACAACAATTTGCCCGAGCCATCTTTGCGTTTATCTGTCATGGGTCAAAACCTCTTCTTTGTTCTTTGTGCCGCACACGACGACGCAAATGCCATTCTCAGGCGCAAGACGCTAGTCAGCGTTGTGCCGCTCCAGGTAATTATAGCGGCACACCTGCGCACTGGGCATTAATTACGATGGGTCAAAATCGAGTCGACCAGACCGTACTCTACCGCTTCAGAAGCGGAGAGGAAGCGATCGCGCTCGGTATCACGTTCAATCTGCTCAAGAGATTGACCCGTATGATGCGCCATAAGTTCGTTCATGCGCCCTTTTACCTTCAGGATTTCACGGGCATGAATTTCAATATCCGTAGCCTGGCCCTGGTAACCGCCCAGAGGCTGGTGGATCATGACGCGAGAGTTAGGCAGGCAAAAACGTTTGCCTTTCGCCCCGGCGGTCAGCAGGAACGCACCCATTGAGGCCGCCTGGCCCATACAAATGGTGCTGACGTCCGGCTTAATAAACTGCATGGTGTCATAGATAGACATCCCGGCAGTGATCACTCCACCAGGGGAGTTGATGTACAGGTAGATATCTTTTTCTGGGTTTTCTGCTTCCAGGAACAGCATCTGCGCCACGATCAGGTTAGCCATATGGTCTTCGACCTGGCCGGTCAGAAAAATGACGCGTTCCTTAAGTAGACGAGAATAGATATCAAAAGAGCGCTCACCACGTGAGGTCTGTTCAATGACCATCGGCACCAGCGCCATATGGGGTGCAAAGTTATCTCGTTCGCCGCTGTATGACATTTCCGTCTCCTGGATAAAATTTGAAAAAACCTGCTGTGCTGATTGTAACCTTATGGACGGATTATCAGCTAGTCCCTCAGTAATGGGTACGACATCGCCATAATTCAAGCATAACAATCTTTTGTTGTAACGCTAACACTGAAACGCTGTTTTCGCACTCTTCCCATGCAAAATGCGTGACAAAAAAAAACCCGCCACCAAAAGGTGACGGGCTTGCGTACGAAATTCGAGCTAAAAAAGCGACGAATTACGCCTGCTGGTTCATCAGTTCGTTGAAGGAAGTGGCTTTTTCAGTCACTTTCGCTTTCGCCAGAACGGCTTCAACAGCCTGCTCTTCCAGAGCGACGTTACGCATGTTGTCCATCAGCTCTTTGTTTTTGCTGTAGAACTCAACAACTTCTTTCGGATCTTCGTAAGCAGAAGCCATCTCTTCGATCAGGCCTTTAACGCGATCTTCGTCAGCTTTCAGTTCGTTGGTACGAATCACTTCGCCCAGCAGCAGACCAACAACTACGCGACGCTTAGCCTGTTCTTCGAACAGTTCACGCGGCAGTTCCAGAGCTTGTTTCTCGTTGCCGCCGAAACGTTGTGCAGCCTGACGACGCAGAACGTCGATTTCGCTGTCGATCAGAGCAGCCGGAACGTCGATGTCGTTAGCTTTTACCAGACCTTCGATCGCCTGAGACTTAACGCGGTTACGCACAGCGCCTTTCAGCTCGCGTTCCATGTTTTTACGGACTTCAGCGCGCAGACCTGCTACGGAACCATCTTCAACGCCGAAACGTTTGATGAATTCTTCAGTCAGTTCCGGCAGTTCGCGTTCTTCAACTTTCTTCAGGTTGATAACGAACTTCGCAGCTTTACCTTTCAGGTTTTCAGCGTGGTATTCTTCCGGGAAGGTCACGTCGATAGTGAACTCTTCGCCAGCTTTGTGGCCTTTAACGCCTTCTTCAAAGCCCGGGATCATACGACCCTGGCCCATCGCCAGTACGAAGTCAGACGCTTTGCCGCCTTCGAACTCTTCGCCGTCTACAGAACCGGTGAAGTCGATGGTTACACGGTCTTCTGCATCAGCAGCGCCGTCTTTGTCTTTCCAGGTAGCCTGCTGCTTGCGCAGGGTGTCCAGCATTACGTCAACGTCAGCGTCGGTAACTTCAACAACCGGTTTTTCAACTTCGATTGCTTCCAGGCCAGTCAGCTCAACTTCCGGGTAAACTTCAAACTCTACCGCGTAAGTAAAATCTTCACCCAGTTTGTATTCGCCCGGAACGTAGTTCGGTGCGCCAGCCGGATTGATTTTTTCTTTGATGATCGCGTCAACGAAGTTGCGGCTCATCAGGTCACCCAGAACGTCCTGGCGAACAGACGCGCCATAACGCTGAGCAACAACATTCATCGGTACTTTTCCTTTGCGGAAACCGTCAATACGCACTTTCTTCGCTACGTTGACCAGCTCGCTTTTCACAGCGGTCTCGATGCTGTCAGCAGCGATAGTAATCGTTACACGGCGGCCAAGGCCTTGAGTGGTTTCAACTGAAACTTGCATCTTGTTACCTCAAAAAATCACAGTGCTCGGTCAACTCTTCTCCGCAAGCACAGGTTGTTGGCTTCGCGGAACTGGGATGTTCTCATAAGCAATCACATTCCCTGTCGTCAGAATCATCCCGAAGACATTCCGAAAAATAAGACGCGCATTATAGCGGCATCACTTTTATGAGTCGAGAACGGTTATCGCGCGTTGCTGCGGCTTTTTTCACAATTCCCGGCTAATTTTTGTCTGAATACTGTACGACTGCCCCAGAATTCAGACAAAACAAAACGGCCCGCAGGCCGTTTTCACATAATCTGTAGCAACATACTGGAAAAGCGTCGGTTGTTGCAAATCCGTTTTTACGCGATGCTTCCCGCCCCACGACACGGAGGCGATGCAAAAATCGTATCCTGCAACGCTTCCCACTCCTTAATAGTGTAGGTATGCAGGGCAAGCGCATGAACGGTTGTGGAAAGCTCCGCCGTTAACGTGCTGTAAATCATCCGATGACGATTAAGAAAACGTTCACCTGTAAAGCGATCGCTAACCAGTACAACCTTAAAGTGGCTTTCAGAACCAGCCGGGACATTGTGACGATAGCTTTCATCCACAACTTCGAGGAACACGGGTTCGAACGCTGCCCTTAATTTTTCTTCTATTTGCTCACGAATCATCATGAAATTTTTCCTCCGACAACGCTGAGATGTCACCCATCCCTTTAAATACTAGCCGCTTTTACCGTTTTCATTACACCTTAGCAACAAAAAATTAGCGCTTGTCTGATTTTCTCATTCAAACGGATGAAGTTCACTGATTCCTCACTCCAATTTATTGCAAAAAGTCCGTTTATAGTCTCCACAAAGTCATAAAACGGACAACACAATGAATTTACATGCGTTACCCACTTCCCCTCATCGTTGGCGATGTTATGATGGCGGGAATTTTCTCTAACCATACAATTTAGATTCGCTGAGAGCCCTGGCATGTTTAAAAAAATCCTCGTCCCGTTTGTCGCGCTGTTTATGTTAGCTGGATGCGCAACACCGCCGACCACTATTGAAGTCTCCCCGAAAATTACCCTGCCGCAGCAGGACCCAAGCCTGATGGGTGTGACCGTTAGCATCAACGGAGCCGACCAGCGCCAGGATCAAGCACTGGCAAAAGTCACCCGCGACAACCAGTTGGTGACCCTGACCGCGTCCCGCGACCTGCGTTTCCTGCTGCAAGAAGTACTGGAAAAACAGATGACCGCACGCGGTTATATGATTGGACCGAACGGTGCAGTCAACCTGCAAATCATTGTTAGCCAGCTGTATGCTGACGTGTCTCAGGGTAGCGTGCGCTATAACATCGCCACCAAAGCAGACATCGCCATCATTGCTACCGCCGCCAACGGCAACAAGATGACCAAAAACTACCGCGCAAGCTATTCTGTTGAAGGTGCACTGCAAGCCTCTAACAAAAATATCGCTGATGCCGTTAACAGCGTGCTGACCGACACCATCGCTGATATGTCTCAGGACACCAGCGTTCACGATTTCATCAAGCAGAACGCTCGTTAATTTCTGCCCATATGGCCCGGCGTTCGTCGGGCCTATAGAAGCCCATGTCCAGTCAATACTTACGTATTTTTCAGCAACCACGTTCAGCTATCCTGCTCATTCTGGGGTTCGCCTCCGGTTTACCGCTCGCACTCACCTCCGGTACGCTTCAGGCGTGGATGACAGTCGAGAATATCGATCTTAAAACCATCGGTTTCTTTTCCCTGGTCGGTCAGGCCTACGTATTTAAATTTCTCTGGTCCCCGTTGATGGACCGTTACACGCCACCGTTTTTAGGTCGACGTCGCGGCTGGCTGCTGGCGACCCAGGTGCTGTTGTTAATTTCTATCGCTGCGATGGGCTTTCTGGAGCCTGGCACACAGTTACGCTGGATGGCCGCACTCGCAGTAGTGATCGCTTTTTGCTCGGCATCGCAGGATATCGTCTTTGATGCCTGGAAAACCGACGTATTGCCCGCAGAAGACCGCGGTACCGGCGCGGCTATCAGCGTGCTGGGCTATCGATTAGGGATGCTGGTTTCAGGCGGATTGGCCTTGTGGATGGCCGATCGCTGGCTGGGCTGGCAAGGGATGTACTGGCTGATGGCTGCACTGTTGATTCCCTGTATCATCGCCACTCTGTTAGCACCTGAACCAACTGACACCATTCCGGTGCCTAAAACGCTGGAACAGGCAGTTGCGGCTCCGCTGCGAGACTTCTTTGGTCGTAACAACGCATGGCTGATCCTGCTGCTTATTGTGCTGTATAAGCTCGGGGATGCTTTCGCCATGAGCCTGACCACCACCTTTTTAATCCGCGGCGTTGGGTTTGATGCGGGTGAAGTTGGCGTGGTGAATAAGACGCTGGGGCTACTGGCGACCATTGTTGGCGCGCTGTACGGTGGGATCCTGATGCAGCGCCTCTCTCTGTTCCGCGCATTGCTTATTTTCGGCATCTTGCAAGGGGCGTCGAATGCGGGCTACTGGCTACTGTCCATCACTGACAAACACATGTTCAGCATGGCGGCGGCCGTCTTCTTTGAAAACCTGTGCGGCGGAATGGGCACGGCGGCATTTGTCGCTTTATTAATGACGCTGTGCAATAAGTCCTTCTCAGCGACCCAGTTCGCCCTGCTCTCCGCGCTTTCAGCCGTTGGTCGCGTTTACGTTGGCCCGGTAGCGGGTTGGTTTGTCGAAGCACACGGCTGGCCGACGTTTTATCTGTTCTCCGTATTTGCCGCGATCCCCGGCCTGATACTGCTGCTGGTATGTCGCCAGACCCTGGAACATAGCTGGCAAAATGAAAGCTTCATTCCGCGCACGGAATTTCGTGGAGCATACAGTCTGGCATTAATGACGCTAGTTGCGGGCTGCTGCCTGCTGCTGGTTTGGCTGCTGCTGTTAACCATGAACGCGCTGGATTACACCAACTTCTCCTTCCTGCCGGAACTGCTTGAAGTCTCAGTGGTGGTCGCTGTCTGCGGGGTCGTTTTTGGTGGATTGCTTGATTATCTGGCATTGCGCAAAACCCGTCTGGCATGATGTTGCATATTTATGCTCTAAATAATTCGAGTTACGGGACAAAAGGCGTGAGCGTTTTGAACAGCGCTTGCGCTGGCCCCGTAGGGGAGAGGCCGAGAGGCCGAATCACGCGGCGACGCAGCAAATCCCCAGGAGCTTACATAAGTAAGTGACTGGGGTGAGCGAGGAAAGCCAACACACCCGTAGCTTGAAGTATGACGAGCATATTTGGTCGTTGTAATCACCCTACGTAATTATAACGGCGAAATAAGCAACAACTGCTAAAAATAATATTTGTTATTTTGTGCGCCAAAGAATTTGGAAATTATTGACGCCTTTTATATATACTATTTTCCTTACTCGATTCAGCCAAGAAAGATTTATTTTTTGTTCCTCAATTGTCCGTTTATTGATAATCAATTGTTAAGCAATTGTTTTATTTTCGTATTGGTTATACCAATTGCCCTCAGTACGCCCCCCACCTGCCCGCTTTCGTTATAACGTGATGTTGCAACAGGTTCTTAAAGCCAAAGCGACATATATTGCAACATATGTGACATGCACGGCAGAACCCAGTAACACAGATCTAGAGATGTTTACAGTAATGTAACCTTCCCGTAAAATGCCCTCACACTTTAAACGCCACCCGGTCCCGTGGAATTGAGGTCGTTAAATGAGACTCAGGAAATACAATAAAAGTTTGGGATGGTTGTCATTAATTGCAGGCACTGCATTACTCAGTGGCTGTAATTCTGCGCTGCTTGACCCTAAAGGACAGATTGGACTGGAACAACGGTCATTGATACTGACGGCATTTGGCCTGATGTTGATTGTCGTTATTCCCGCCATCTTGATGGCTGTTGGTTTTGCCTGGAAGTATCGTGCAAGCAATAAAGATGCGAAGTACAGCCCGAACTGGTCACACTCCAATAAAGTGGAAGCTGTGGTCTGGACGGTGCCGATCTTAATCATCATTTTCCTTGCCGTTCTGACCTGGAAAACCACTCACGCTCTTGAGCCAAGCAAACCGCTGGCGCATGACGAGAAGCCCATTACCATCGAAGTGGTTTCCATGGACTGGAAATGGTTCTTCATCTATCCGGAACAGGGTATCGCTACCGTGAATGAAATCGCCTTCCCGGCGAATACTCCGGTTGAATTCAAAGTGACTTCCAACTCCGTGATGAACTCCTTCTTTATCCCGCGTCTGGGTAGCCAGATTTATGCCATGGCCGGTATGCAGACTCGACTGCATCTGATCGCCAACGAAGTCGGTACTTATGATGGTATCTCCGCAAGTTATAGCGGACCAGGCTTCTCCGGTATGAAGTTCAAGGCTATCGCAACAAAGGACCGCGCCGAATTCGACCAATGGGTTGCTAAAGCTAAACAGTCCACGAACACCATGAGCGACATGGCAGCGTTCGAGAAAGTGGCTGCGCCAAGCGAATACAACCAGGTGGAATACTTCTCCAACGTGAAACCGGATTTGTTTAAAGACGTTATTAACAAATTTATGGCTCACGGTAAGAGCATGGACATGACCCAACCCGAAGGTGAGCACAGCGCACACGAAGGCATGGAAGGCATGGACATGAGCCACGCGGAATCCGCTCACTAAGGGGCCGAGGAAGAATACGATGTTCGGAAAATTGACGCTGGATGCAGTTCCGTTCCATGAACCTATTGTCATGGTTACGATTGCTGCCATTATCATCGGTGGTGCGGCCTTACTGGGCCTTATCACTTACTTCGGTAAGTGGACCTACCTGTGGAAAGAGTGGCTAACCTCGGTTGACCACAAACGCCTTGGCATCATGTATGTCATCGTCGCAATCGTCATGTTGATTCGTGGCTTTGCCGACGCCATCATGATGCGTAGTCAGCAAGCGCTGGCTTCTGCAGGTGAAGCAGGCTTCCTGCCTCCTCACCACTACGACCAGATCTTCACGGCTCACGGCGTGATTATGATCTTCTTCGTGGCAATGCCATTTGTTATCGGTCTGATGAACCTGGTGGTTCCGCTGCAGATCGGCGCACGTGACGTTGCATTCCCGTTCCTGAACAACCTGAGCTTCTGGTTCACCGTTGTCGGCGTAATCCTGGTTAACCTTTCTCTGGGCGTGGGTGAATTCGCGCAGACCGGTTGGCTGGCGTATCCGCCACTTTCGGGAATAGAGTACAGTCCAAGCGTCGGGGTCGACTATTGGATATGGGCAGTCCAGTTGTCCGGTATTGGTACAACCCTGACCGGTATCAACTTCTTTGTGACCATCATTAAGATGCGTGCGCCAGGAATGACCATGTTCAAGATGCCGGTGTTTAGCTGGGCATCTCTGTGCGCGAACATCCTGATCATCGCTTCTTTCCCAATCCTGACGGTTACCGTCGCGTTGCTGACCCTGGATCGCTATCTGGGCACCCATTTCTTTACCAACGATATGGGCGGCAACATGATGATGTACATCAACCTGATTTGGGCCTGGGGCCATCCGGAAGTGTACATTCTGGTTCTGCCAGTCTTCGGTGTGTTCTCCGAAATCGCGGCAACCTTCTCACGTAAACGTCTGTTTGGTTACACCTCGCTGGTGTGGGCAACCGTGTGTATCACCGTTCTGTCGTTCGTTGTTTGGCTGCACCACTTCTTCACCATGGGTGCAGGCGCTAACGTAAACGCCTTCTTCGGTATCACCACCATGATTATCGCCATCCCGACCGGGGTGAAGATCTTCAACTGGCTGTTCACCATGTATCAGGGCCGTATCGTATTCCACTCAGCAATGCTGTGGACGATTGGCTTTATCGTCACCTTCTCAGTCGGCGGCATGACCGGTGTACTGCTGGCGGTGCCGGGTGCGGACTTCGTTCTGCACAACAGTCTGTTCCTGATTGCGCACTTCCATAACGTTATCATCGGCGGCGTCGTATTTGGATGCTTCGCTGGTATGACCTACTGGTGGCCAAAAGCGTTTGGCTTCACGCTGAACGAAACCTGGGGTAAACGCGCATTCTGGTTCTGGATCATCGGCTTCTTCGTAGCATTTATGCCACTGTACGTGCTGGGCTTCATGGGTATGACCCGTCGCCTCAGCCAGCAGATTGATCCACAGTTCCATCCGATGCTGGTCGTTGCCGCCTGCGGTGCCGCGCTGATTGCACTGGGTATCCTGTGCCAGCTGATTCAGATCTTCGTTTCTATTCGCGACCGCGAGCAGAACCGTGACCTGACCGGTGACCCATGGGGTGGTCGTACGCTGGAGTGGGCAACCTCTTCCCCGCCTCCGTTCTATAACTTTGCCGTTGTGCCGCACGTTCACGAGCGTGATGCCTTCTGGGAAATGAAAGAAAAAGGTGAAGCGTACAAGCAGCCTGCGCACTATGAAGAAATTCATATGCCGAAGAACAGCGGTGCCGGTATCGTCATTACCGCCTTCGCAACACTGTTTGGTTTCGCCATGATCTGGCATATCTGGTGGCTGGCGATTGCAAGCTTCGCAGGCATGATCATCAGCTGGATTGTGAAAAGCTTTGATGAAGACGTGGATTACTACGTGCCGGTCCCGGAAGTCGAAAAACTGGAAAACCAGCATTTCGATGAGATTACTAAGGCAGGGCTGAAAAATGGCAACTGATACTTTAACGCATGCGACTGCCCACGCGCACGAACACGGGCACCACGATGCAGGCCAGACCAAGATCTTCGGATTCTGGGTCTACCTGATGAGCGACTGCATTCTGTTCTCTATTCTGTTTGCAACCTATGCCGTTCTGGTGAACGGCACCGCAGGTGGCCCGACAGGTAAGGACATTTTTGAACTGCCGTTCGTTCTGGTTGAAACATTCCTGCTGTTATTCAGCTCCATTACTTACGGCATGGCAGCGATTGCCATGTACAAGAACAACAAGAGCCAGGTTATCTCCTGGCTGGCGTTGACCTTCTTGTTCGGTGCCGGATTCATCGGGATGGAACTCTATGAATTCCATCACCTGATTGTTAACGGTATGGGCCCGGATCGCAGCGGCTTCCTGTCTGCGTTCTTCGCGCTGGTCGGTACGCACGGTCTGCACGTCACCTCCGGTCTTATCTGGATGGCGGTGCTGATGGTGCAAGTTGCTCGTCGCGGCCTGACCAGTACTAACCGTACCCGCATCATGTGCCTGAGCCTGTTCTGGCACTTCCTGGATGTGGTGTGGATCTGTGTGTTCACTGTTGTTTATCTGATGGGGGCGATGTAATGAGTCATTCTAACGAGAGCGGCGGCGCATCCCATGGCAGCGTAAAAACCTACATGACAGGTTTTATCCTGTCGATCATCCTGACGGTCATTCCGTTTTGGATGGTGATGACAGGTTCTGCCTCACCGGCCGTCATTCTGGGAACTATTCTGGCAATGGCAGTGGTACAGATTCTGGTGCACCTGGTGTGCTTCCTGCACATGAATAGCAAATCTGATGAAGGTTGGAACATGACGGCCTTTGTCTTTACTGTGCTAATCATCGCCATCCTGGTTGTGGGCTCCATCTGGATTATGTGGAACCTTAACTACAACATGATGATGCACTAAGAGCGGCGATTATGATGTTTAAGCAATACCTGCAAGTAACGAAACCAGGCATCATCTTTGGCAACCTGATCTCGGTGATTGGGGGATTCCTGCTGGCCTCGAAAGGCAGCATTGATTATCCCCTGTTTATCTACACGCTGGTTGGGGTGTCACTGGTTGTGGCGTCGGGTTGTGTATTTAACAACTACATCGACAGGGATATCGACAGGAAGATGGAGAGGACCAAAAACCGCGTGCTGGTTAAAGGTCTGATTTCCCCTGCGGTCTCGCTGGTATACGCCACCCTGCTGGGTATTGCTGGCTTTATGCTGCTGTGGTTTGGCGCGAACCCTCTGGCCTGCTGGCTGGGGGTAATGGGCTTCGTGGTCTATGTGGGCGTTTATAGCCTGTACATGAAGCGCCATTCCGTTTATGGCACTCTGATTGGCTCACTCTCCGGCGCTGCGCCGCCGGTGATTGGCTACTGTGCCGTAACCGGTGAGTTCGATAGCGGTGCGCTGATTCTGCTGGCTATTTTCAGCCTGTGGCAGATGCCGCACTCTTATGCGATTGCGATTTTCCGCTTCAAGGATTATCAGGCTGCCAACATCCCGGTGCTGCCGGTGGTGAAAGGTATTTCGGTCGCGAAGAACCATATCACGCTGTACATCGTGGCGTTTGCTATCGCCACGCTGATGCTAACCCTGGGCGGCTATGCAGGTTATAAATACCTGATTGTTGCAGCGGCGGTGAGCGTCTGGTGGTTGGGCATGGCGCTGCGCGGTTATAAAGTGGAAGATGACAGAGTCTGGGCGCGCAAGCTGTTCGGTTTCTCCATCATCGCCATTACCGCGCTCAGCGTGATGATGTCGGTCGACTTTATGGTGCCAAACTCGCAGAACCTGCTGACTTACGTCTGGTAAGTTAATCGTCACACCTTCTATGCCGGATGGCGGCTGACGCCTTATCCGGCCTACAAAAAAGCACATAGCTTGTAGGCCGGATAAGTTACGTTCAGATCGCTATCCGGCATTTTCGTCTCCAGCCGACGCCCCTCACAACCCCAACATTTGTTAATAAAGCGCATATTTACCCAGCCTGCTTAGCGCTTTACACTAGGCGCGAAATTAATACAGAGGTGGGAATGAACGATTACAAAATGACGCCCGGTGAGTTGCGCGCCACCTGGGGTTTAGGGACCGTATTTTCGTTGCGCATGCTTGGCATGTTTATGGTCCTGCCGGTTCTGACCACGTACGGTATGGCGCTACAGGGTGCCAGCGAAGCGCTGATAGGCCTTGCCATCGGCATATATGGTCTGGCGCAAGCCGTTTTCCAAATCCCCTTTGGCCTGCTCTCTGACCGCATTGGTCGTAAGCCACTTATCGTCGGCGGGCTGGCGGTATTCGTTCTCGGCAGCATAATTGCTGCTCTCTCCGATTCAATCTGGGGCATTATTCTTGGTCGGGCTTTACAAGGCTCTGGCGCGATTGCTGCTGCCGTAATGGCGCTGCTTTCCGACTTAACCCGTGAGCAAAACCGTACCAAAGCGATGGCGTTTATCGGCGTCAGCTTTGGTATCACCTTCGCCATTGCGATGGTGCTGGGACCAATCGTTACCCATGCGCTGGGGCTACACGCGCTGTTCTGGATGATTGCAGCCCTTGCTACCACGGGTATCGTGCTGACCATTTGGGTCGTTCCCAATAGCACAACCCACGTGCTGAACCGCGAGTCGGGCATGGTAAAAGGCAGCTTCAGTAAAGTGCTGGCAGAGCCCAAACTGCTGAAGCTCAACTTTGGCATCATGTGTTTGCACATATTGCTGATGTCCACCTTCGTCGCCTTACCGGGCCAACTGGCGAAAGCAGGCTTCCCCGCCGCAGAGCACTGGAAAATTTATCTGGTGACGATGCTGCTGTCCTTCGTTTCCGTGGTGCCGTTCATCATTTACGCCGAAGTGAAGCGCCGCATGAAACGCGTGTTCCTCGCCTGCGTGTTACTGATTCTTATTGCAGAGATTGTATTGTGGAGCGCTAACGTGCGTTTCTGGGGGTTGATTGCGGGCGTGCAGATATTCTTCCTCGCGTTCAACCTGATGGAAGCCCTCCTCCCCTCGCTTATCAGTAAAGAGTCTCCGGCTGGCTATAAAGGCACGGCAATGGGCGTTTACTCCACCAGCCAGTTTCTTGGCGTGGCGATTGGCGGTTCGCTCGGCGGTTGGGTGGTTGAAATGTTTGATGGTCAGGCCGTATTCCTGGCCGGTGCGCTTCTGGCGGCAGTGTGGTTATTGGTGGCGAGTACAATGAAAGAGCCGCCGTATGTCAGCAGCCTGCGGGTGGAAATCCCACCTGAAATTGCTGCGGATGACACCCTGAAGCAGCGTCTGCTGGCTAAAGAAGGGATAAGCGAAGTGTTAATTGTCGCGAAAGAACATTCGGCCTACGTGAAAATCGACAGCAAAGTCACCAATCGATTTGAGGTTGAGCAGGCCATCAGCCAGGCGTAAAGATGAGATTTGTCAGATGGCGGCTTACGCCATCTGACATAACGACTTAATCGCGGAAGTTCTTGAACTGGAACGGTTGACCGAGGTCGCCGCCGCGAACCAGCGCCATAACGGATTGCAGGTCGTCACGCGCCTTGCCGGTTACACGGATTTCTTCGCCCTGAATCTGCGCCTGCACCTTCAGTTTGCTGTCTTTGATCAGCTTAACGATCTTCTTTTGCACTGCACTTTCAATGCCTTGTTTCAGCTTAGCTTCAACAAACCAGGTTTTACCGCTGTGCACGAAGGTTTCTGGTACGTCCAGCGACGTGCCTTCAATACCGCGTTTGAGCAGCTTGGCACGCAGAATATCCAGCAACTGATTGACCTGAAAATCAGATTCGCTCAGCACCTTAATCGTCTTATTTGACTCATTCAGCTCAAAAGTCGCTTCAACGCCACGAAAATCAAAGCGTGACTCCACTTCGCGGCTGGCGTTATCTACCGCGTTACGGGCTTCCTGAAGATCAACTTCAGAGACAATATCGAAAGATGGCATCTTTTCCTCTCCCTTCATTTTTGATGCGAAGCATAATACCTGCAAAGTTACCCAACAGACAGCGCTATACTAGGCTGTATCCTTTAATTGTACGTGGTACTGATACCTGCGAACAATAATGGGGTACGGCCGATATGGATTAACACCTGGTGCTGTTGCAGGTGAGGAGGAAGAATGAAAATTACCGTACTGGGATGTGGAGCGCTAGGACAGCTTTGGCTTACCGCGCTATGCAAACATGGACATGAGGTGCAAGGGTGGCTACGCGTACCGCAACCCTATTGCAGCGTAAACCTGATCGACACGGATGGGTCAGTTTTTAATGAATCCCTGACGGCAAACGACCCCGACTTTTTGGCAAAAAGCGACCTGCTATTGGTCACCCTGAAAGCCTGGCAGGTTTCTGATGCGGTAAAAAGCCTGGCCGCAATTCTGCCTGAAACTACTCCCATTCTGCTGATTCACAACGGCATGGGGACAATTGAAGAGCTGCATAACATTAAGCAACCTCTGCTGATAGGCACCACCACCCACGCGGCACGCCGTGACGGCAACGTCATCATTCATGTCGCTCAGGGAACAACACGCATTGGTCCGGCACGTGAACAAGACGGTGATTTCAGTTATCTGGCTGAAGTCCTGCAAGAGGTGCTACCGGACGTCGCCTGGCACGACACTATTCGCGCCGAGCTGTGGCGAAAGCTGGCCGTCAACTGCGTCATTAACCCGCTGACCGCATTATGGAATTGCCCAAACGGCGAGTTACGCCATCATCCTGAAAAAATAGCACTCATCTGCGAGGAAGTGGCCGCGGTCATTGAACGCGAAGGCCACCACACATCTGTGGATGATTTACGCTATTATGTCGAGCAAGTGATTGACAGTACGGCGGAAAATATCTCATCAATGCTGCAAGACATTCGTGCCCTGCGTCATACAGAGATCGACTACATTACCGGATATTTGTTAAAACGCGCCCGCGCGCACGGCATCGCCGTCCCGGAAAACGCCCAACTGTTTGAAATGGTAAAGAGAAAGGAAAGTGAGTATGAGCGCTCAAGCACTGGTATGTCTCGCCCCTGGTAGTGAAGAGACCGAAGCGGTCACCACTATCGATCTGCTGGTGCGCGGCGGAATTAAGGTCACGACCGCTAGCGTCGCCAGCGATGGCGACCTGACGATCGTGTGCTCACGCGGAGTGAAGCTGCTGGCGGATGCGCCATTAGTCGAAGTTGCTGACGGCGATTTCGACATTATCGTGCTACCGGGCGGGATTAAAGGCGCCGAGTGTTTTCGCGACAGCCCGCTGCTTATCGAAACCGTGAAACAGTTTCATCGTTCCGGGCGCATTGTCGCGGCAATTTGCGCCGCGGCCGCCACCGTACTCGTCCCACACGATATTTTCCCCATCGGTAACATGACCGGTTTTCCGGCGCTGAAAGACCAAATTCCCGCTGACCAGTGGCAGGACAAGCGCGTCGTATGGGATCCTCGCGTCAACCTGTTAACCAGCCAGGGACCGGGGACTTCCATTGATTTCGGTTTGAAAATCATTGATCTTCTGGTGAGTCGCGAAAAAGCTCACGAGGTGGCGTCACAACTGGTGATGGCCGCGGGAATCTATAACTATTACGAGTAAATCTTCGAGCCACTCCCTTATAAGGAATCATAATGAAAGGATATCTGAGTGGAGTGGCTTTACTGCTCCTTTCCGGTTATGCCACAGCGACACAACTCGAAATAAAGAGTATTGAATATCGCTATCCCGAAAGCACTGAAATGCAGTATCGCTTGCCATGGTTTTCCTCGACGGATAACCCCAAAGTTGCAAAACGCATTAACGATTATATTTTCGCAAGCTTTATCAATCAGCTACCGGGCAATACTCCACAGGCCACAGTAAATCAGTTTGCGAAATCAGCCATGAATCCCACCGCAAACCTTGACTACACGGTTGAGTATCGCGACGCAAAAATCCTGACCATGAATATGTTTATCGAAGGTTGCGGGGCGTATTGCGAGTCGTACAATGTGCCGATCAGCTTCGATTTAGCCAGCGGTGCGGCAATTACCCTTAACGATCTCTTTTCCCGGGCTACAATCGCCGAATTAAACACCCGCACCAGAAAAGATATCCGCGGCCAAATCGATACCTTTGTTACGGCGCATAATTCGCAAACACCAGAACAAATAAAAGAAGAGAAAGGTGAAGATTTTAACTATGCCGAATTCTACGCATCGTGCGCAACCTACACCGACGGTTTGTACTACATCGACAAATTCTCCCTGCAAAAAGACCATCTGTCTTTCCTGAACGGACGCTGTAGCAACCACGCCAGCCGTGCGCTCGACGAGTTGGGTGATTTCACAACGAAAATCCCAACCGCGGAACTGCAAAATCAGCTCACACCGTACGGCCAATATCTGACTACCGCAAAGAGTACAACACCAGTTTCGCCAGCGCCCGGCATTGACGGCAAAGTCATGTACGGCACGCTGGGAAAAAGCATGCGTATTGTGTTGAAGGTGGACTGCAAATACGGTGATTTTTTTGAAGGAGCTTACTTTTACCAAAAATTTGGCGCACCGATTGAATTGACCGGCAAATGCGACACAGCCGACAATCAACATTATGAACTGAAGACATCTGCGGCTGAAAAAACGCAAGAGAAGATAACGCTGGAATTAAAAGACGGTGTCTATCAGGGGGTCTGGGAGTCGAACGGGAAGACGCTTCCCGTTCGTTTTGAATAATATCGTTATATTGCCGGATGGAGGCGTAACCGCCTTATCCGGCCTACAACACGGTGTTTACTCAATTACGGGCGATACACCTTCACGTTCTCAAAGCCCTGCTCGCGCAGATAAAGCGCCTGCAGACGGCTCATCACCCCGCGTTCACACCACAGCAGCCAGGTTTTACTCTGGTCCAGATCGCCGAATTTAGTGCTCAGCTTGTAGAATGGCAGAGAAACGACGTCCACACCTTCAACCTTCAGCGGTTTATCATCCTGTTCATCCACAGAACGGATATCAAGGATTACGTCATTCGGGCCGAAACCGCTCACGGTTTCCACTTCTACCACGGTCTGCTGCGTCTGCTGGGCGATATCGCGAATATCGATATTGTTCGCTTCTTCAACCACTTTATCGAGGATAGAGAAATCGAAGTTTTCTTCTTCGGCCTCAATCTTCGCTTTGATCGCTTTCACCGTCGGGCTTTTTGAAATTACACCGCAGTATTCCGGCATGGTACGGGCAAAGTCTTCGGTGCCAATTTCACGCGCCAGATTGATGATGTGCTCTTTATCATGGGAGATAAGCGGGCGCAGGATCAGGGTGTCAGAAACGTTATCGATCAGACGCAGGTTGGTCAGCGTCTGGCTGGACACCTGGCCCAGTGCTTCACCGGTTACCAGCGCCTGTACGCCGTAGCGCTCAGCGACTTTCGACGCCGCGCGAACCATCATACGTTTGAGAACCACGCCCATCTGGCCGTCATCAACTTTCTCCAGGATCTCACCGACCACCGGTTCAAAGTTGATAGCAACAAAACGCACGCGATGCGAACTACCGAAGCGGTTCCACAGGTAATGCGCCACCTGGCGAACGCCGATTTCATGCGCTGCGCCGCCAAGGTTAAAGAAGCAATAGTGTACACGGCAGCCGCGACGCATCAGCATGTAGCTGGATACACCAGAGTCGAAACCGCCGGAAATCAGCGACAGTACGTCTTCCTGCGTCCCAATCGGGAAACCACCAATACCTTCATAGCGGCCTTTAACCAGCAGCAGACGGTCGTTTTCGATTTCAAGATTAACGGTCACATCCGGCTTCGTCAGCTTCACGCGTGCAGATTCAATATGTTGGTTCAGTCCACCGCCAACATAACGTTCCACCTCAATGGAGCTAAACTCATGCTTCCCGCGACGCTTAACGCGTACACAGAAGGTTTTACCTTCCAGTTGATCGCGATACTGCACCAGTGCCTTCTCGAAAATATCGTGCATATCGGTAAACGGCACGTCTTCTACTTCGAGAATGTGGTGGATACCCGGAATACGGGTCAGCGCGTCGCGAATATCCAGGCGCTGGCTTTCATCTTTAGCGCGAACCTCAACGTGATCCCAGTGACGGACAACGGCAAGGTCTTCATCATAGTGCTTTAAAACGTTACGAATGTTCCCTGTCAGAATTTTTATAAAGCGCAAACGCACAGATTGGCTTTTGATGGTGATTTCTGGGAACAATTTAATGATAAACTTCATGGCGGCAATGGTTCTTAGGCAAGTCTGAATGACTTGTAATGGAAAAAAATACAGCAGCCCATACCCGCGACTGCATCCAGGCGCGCAAGTATATCACCATCACGCGGCTACTGTGCACATTGCGCGTTATTTGCTTATCAGTGCGAGTCCGTTACCATAGTCTTGTGCTGCCAATACAGAGAGTCAGACATTCATTATGCCGAAGAAAAATGAAGCGCCCGCCAGTTTTGAAACCGCGCTGAGCGAGCTGGAACAAATTGTTACCCGTCTGGAAGGCGGCGACCTGCCGTTAGAAGAAGCGTTGAACGAATTCGAACGTGGCGTACAGTTGGCGCGTCAGGGACAGGTCAAATTGCAACAGGCTGAACAGCGCGTACAAATCCTGCTGTCAGATACTGAAGACGCCGCCCTTACGCCTTTTACACCGGATAATGAGTAAATGGATTTTACGCAGCAGCTACAGGCTTGCGTTGAGCAGGCCAACCAGGCACTGAGCCGTTTTATCGCGCCACTGCCCTTTCAGAACACTCCCGTGGTAGAAACCATGCAATATGGCGCATTATTAGGCGGTAAACGCCTGCGCCCGTTCCTGGTGTATGCGACCGGTCAGATGTTTGGTGTCAGCCTGAGTACGCTTGATGCTCCCGCTGCCGCCGTCGAATGCATTCATGCCTATTCGCTGATGCACGATGATTTGCCCGCGATGGATGACGATGACCTGCGACGCGGTCTGCCGACTTGCCACGTAAAATTTGGCGAGGCAAATGCGATCCTGGCCGGAGATGCGCTACAAACGCTGGCATTCTCCATTATCAGCGACGCCCCAATGCCGGAAGTCACTGACCGTGACCGCATCGCGATGATCTCTGAACTGGCTCAGGCCAGCGGCATCGCCGGTATGTGCGGCGGTCAGGCGCTGGATCTGGAAGCTGAAGGTCATCAGGTTGAGCTGGATGCACTGGAGCGGATTCACCGCCATAAAACCGGAGCATTGATTCGCGCCGCCGTGCGTTTGGGGGCGTTAAGTGCTGGCGATAAAGGGCGAGAATGCCTGCCAATACTCGACAAATACGCAGAAAGCATCGGTCTGGCTTTCCAGGTTCAGGATGACATCCTGGATGTGGTAGGCGATACTGCAACATTGGGTAAACGTCAGGGTGCTGACCAGCAGCTTGGCAAAAGTACCTATCCTGCACTTCTGGGTCTTGAGCAAGCCCAGAATAAAGCCCGGGATTTAATCGAGGATGCCCGCCAGTCGCTAAGTCTGCTGGCCGCACAGTCACTCGATACCTCGGCACTGGAAGCGCTAGCGGACTACATAATCCAGCGTGATAAATAAACCAACATATCCCATGAGCTTGCGATGAGTTTTGATATAGCCAAATACCCGACCCTGGCGCTGGTCGACTCCACCCAGGAGTTACGTCTGCTGCCAAAAGAGAGCCTGCCAAAGCTTTGCGACGAACTGCGCCGCTATTTGCTCGACAGCGTAAGCCGTTCCAGCGGGCACTTCGCCTCTGGTCTGGGCACGGTGGAACTCACCGTCGCGCTGCACTATGTCTACAACACCCCGTTTGACCAGTTAATCTGGGATGTGGGACATCAGGCTTATCCGCACAAAATTCTGACCGGTCGCCGCGATAAAATCGGCACCATTCGTCAGAAAGGCGGCCTGCATCCGTTCCCATGGCGCGGTGAAAGCGAGTATGACGTACTGAGCGTTGGGCACTCTTCTACCTCCATCAGCGCAGGTATCGGTATTGCCGTTGCCGCCGAGAAAGAAGGTAAAGAGCGCCGTACCGTGTGTGTGATTGGTGATGGTGCCATCACCGCAGGGATGGCGTTTGAAGCGATGAACCACGCGGGCGATATTAGGCCCGACATGCTGGTTATCCTCAACGACAACGAAATGTCGATTTCAGAGAACGTTGGCGCGCTGAACAATCATCTGGCACAGCTGCTCTCTGGCAAACTCTACTCATCGCTGCGCGAAGGCGGGAAGAAAGTCTTCTCCGGCGTGCCGCCGATTAAAGAACTGCTCAAACGTACCGAAGAACACATTAAAGGTATGGTTGTGCCGGGGACTCTGTTTGAAGAACTGGGCTTTAACTATATCGGTCCGGTGGACGGTCACGACGTGCAGGGGCTTATTACTACGCTCAAAAACATGCGCGATCTGAAAGGCCCGCAGTTCCTGCACATCATGACCAAAAAGGGTCGTGGCTATGAGCCTGCGGAAAAAGATCCGATTACGTTCCACGCGGTACCCAAATTCGATCCGTCCAGCGGATGCCTGCCGAAAAGCAGCGGCGGTCTGCCGAGCTATTCAAAAATTTTCGGTGACTGGCTGTGCGAGACCGCGGCGAAAGACAATAAGCTGATGGCAATCACCCCGGCAATGCGCGAAGGTTCCGGAATGGTGGAGTTTTCACGTAAGTTCCCGGACCGCTATTTCGATGTGGCGATTGCCGAGCAGCACGCTGTGACGTTTGCTGCCGGTCTGGCGATTGGCGGCTACAAGCCGGTGGTAGCCATTTACTCGACCTTCCTGCAACGCGCCTACGATCAGGTGCTGCACGATGTAGCCATCCAGAAACTGCCGGTCCTGTTCGCCGTTGACCGGGCAGGGATTGTTGGCGCAGATGGACAAACCCACCAGGGGGCGTTCGATCTCTCCTTCCTGCGCTGCATCCCGGAAATGGTCATCATGACCCCGAGTGATGAAAACGAATGCCGCCAGATGCTGTTCACCGGCTATCACTACAACGATGGTCCAACGGTCGTGCGCTACCCACGCGGTAACGCGGTAGGCGTTGAGCTGACCCCGCTGGAACAACTGCCAATTGGTAAAGGCATCGTGAAACGTCACGGGGAAAAAGTGGCGATTCTCAACTTCGGCACCCTGATGCCGGAAGCCGCTCAGGTCGCAGAGTCGCTGAACGCCACGCTGGTCGATATGCGCTTTGTAAAACCACTGGATGAAACGTTGATCCTTGAAATGGCTGCCCAACACGAGGTGCTGGTTACCATTGAAGAGAACGCCATTATGGGTGGTGCTGGCAGCGGCGTAAACGAAGTGCTGATGGCCCATCGTAAGCCCGTCCCGGTGCTGAACATTGGCCTACCAGACTTCTTCATCCCGCAGGGAACTCAGGATGAAGCTCGTGCCGATCTGGGTCTGAATGCCGCCGGAATTGAGACCAAAATCAAGGCCTGGCTGGCATAATCCCCTCCCCGCTCCTGCTATGCTTAATTCATCACGAGCTAAGCAGGAGTGGATTGATGAAATACAACATCTTAGGAAAAACCGACCTACGGGTCTCCCGCCTTTGCCTGGGTTGCATGACATTTGGCGAACCCAATCGCGGCAATCACGCCTGGACGCTACCTGAAGAAAGCAGCCGCCCGATAATCAAACACGCCCTTGAGGGCGGCATTAACTTTTTCGATACCGCCAACAGCTACTCCGCTGGCAGCAGCGAAGAGATTGTCGGCCGCGCGCTGCGTGATTTCGCCCGCCGCGAAGATGTCGTGGTCGCTACCAAGGTTTTTCACCAGGTGGATGATTTAGCGGAAGGTTTATCCCGCGCACAAATTCTGCGCTCGATTGATGACAGCCTCAGACGCCTGAGTATGGACTATGTGGACATCCTGCAAATTCACCGCTGGGATTACAACACGCCAATCGAAGAAACGCTGGAGGCTCTAAACGACGTCGTGAAAGCCGGTAAAGCTCGCTATATTGGCGCCTCATCCATGCACGCTTCGCAGTTTGCCCAGGCTCTGGCCTTACAGAAGCAACACGGCTGGGCGCAGTTCGTCAGCATGCAGGATCACTACAACCTAATCTACCGCGAAGAAGAACGCGAAATGCTGCCGCTTTGCTATCAGGAAGGCGTGGCCGTTATCCCATGGAGCCCGCTGGCGCGCGGTCGCCTGACGCGTTCCTGGGGAGAAACAACCGCACGTCTGGTTTCCGATGAAGTCGGTAAAAATTTGTACAACGAGAGCGATGAAAACGACGCGCAAATCGCCGCACGACTGACCGGTGTCAGTGAGGAGTTGGGTGTAACGCGGGCACAGGTTGCGCTGGCCTGGCTGCTGAGCAAACCCGGCGTGGCAGCGCCAATTATTGGTTCTTCACGTGAGGAACAGCTGGATGAGTTGCTCAACGCGGTAGATTTAACGTTGAAGCCGGAGCAAATTGCCGAGCTGGAAACGCCGTACAAACAGCATCCAGTGGTGGGATTTAAATAAGCGAGGTTGTAGATTGTAGGCCGGATAAGCATAGCGTATCCGGCACTGATCGCCCGATGTCGAGGCGCTTATCGGGCCTACAATAGCCCCTGAGAAGGGTTAAATGATACCTACCGGCCAGTGATGACCGATAAAATACAAAATTCCGGCAGAGAGTATCCCGGCCACAATATCGTCGATCATGATCCCCGTCCCGCCATGTACGTTGCGATCGAACCAACGAATCGGCCACGGCTTCCACATATCCAGAATACGGAAAATCACAAATCCGGCGGCAACCCACTGCCAGTCGTTGGTCGGCAGCGCCATCAGGGTAATCCACATCCCGACAAACTCGTCCCAGACAATACTACCGTGATCGTGCACGCCCATATCTTTCGCCGTTTGATGGCACAGATAAACGCCGATACAGATAGATAACATCACCACCAGCGAATACAGCTGCCACGGCAGAAAGGTCATTAAATACCAAAAAGGGATCGCCGCCAGCGATCCCATCGTGCCAGGAACAATTGGGCTTAGCCCACTGCCAAAGCCGGTGGCTAACAGGTGCCACGGATTGCGCATGTTCAAACGGCTTTTGGCGACATCTTTTTTAAGGCGCGGCAAAATGGTCATATCCTTTCCAGTCAAACGTGACGGGTTTTCCATCGCGCGTAAAGTGAATGCCTTCCACGTCCGCGCTCATCTGCCCAATACAGGTAAACGCTGCGCCGAGATTTCCCAGCGCCACGTCCAGCGCACCACGATTAATTTCCGGTACGGTAAAGCATAACTCATAATCTTCGCCACCCGCGAGCGCCCAGCGCAGGGCCTGTTCCGGCTCAACGTGCTGTGACAATGCCGTGGAGTATGGCAGCACATCAACGTTAACCCGTGCGCCACAGCCGCTGGCATTGACGAGATGCCCAAGATCAGAAATCAGGCCATCGGAGAGATCGATAGCCGCACTGGCCAGATCGCGCAGAGCTTGTCCCTGCAAAATACGCGGCGTGGGACGCAGATGGCGTTGCAGAAGATAGTCCGCGTCTGTTGCATCTGCAACCTGCAATCGGTTCTGCAAAATCGCCAGCCCGGCCGCACTGTCGCCCGGCGTGCCGGTAACATAAATCCAGTCACCCGGTTTCGCGCCAGAGCGTTTTAAGGCCCGCCCAACGGGGACGTAGCCATGAATACCCAGCGTCATCGACAGCGGCCCACGCGTGGTGTCACCGCCAATCAGCTGCATATCATAGTAATTGAGGAGTTCAAACAGGCCATCGCTGAAGGCTTCCAGCCAGGCTTCATCGACGTCAGGTAACGTGAGCGCCAGCGTCAGCCACGCAGGATCCGCCCCCATCGCCGCCAGATCGCTTAAATTCACCGCCAGTGCTTTCCAGGCGAGATCGGTCGGATCAATGTCGGGGAGAAAGTGGTTGCCTGCCACCAGCGTATCGGTGCTGATCGCCAGCGTTTGTTTTTCAGGGATGTTCAGAAGTGCGCAGTCGTCACCAATACCGGTTTCGACATCAAGACGAGAAGTTCTTACGCGGTCAAAATAACGGGCAATCAGGGAAAACTCGCCACATGCCATACGTTATGCCTCAGCAGAAAAAAAAGAAAAAGCCGGGGACAGCGGAAACAGGTTCCACCATCCAGCCGGCCTCGGGATTACTTTTTGTTGGGGCGAATCACAGGTGCTGCTTTATCCAGTACGCCGTTCACGAATTTGTGGCTATCTTCAGCGCCGAAGGTTTTTGCCAGTTCAATCGCTTCGTTGATGGCCACTTTGTACGGCACATCACTACGTTTAGACAATTCAAACAGCGCAATACGCAGTACGGCTTTTTCTACCTGACCCAGCTCTTCCAACAGACGAGACAGGTAAGGCTTCATTAATCCATCCAGGTACGCGCTGTTAGTCGCCACCCCGGACAGCAGTTCACGGAAATACAGAACGTCGACATCTTTAACGTCCTGTTCCGCCAGGAACTGGTATTCAACATCAGCGATGTCGTTCTGGGACAACTGCCAGGAGTAGAGCGCCTGGACGGCACACTCACGGGCGCGGCGACGAGCAGCAGGTTTCACGGATTTCCCCTTACAAAAATCAGGCCTTGATGGCTTTCAATACATTAATCATTTCAAGCGCAGTCAGTGCAGCTTCTGCGCCTTTGTTACCGGCTTTAGTGCCAGCACGTTCGATGGCTTGTTCAATACTTTCGGTGGTCAGAACACCGAAGGCTACCGGAATGCCACTGTCCTGAGCGACATGCGCCAGGCCATTGCTTGCACCGCCAGCCACATATTCGAAGTGCGCGGTACCGCCACGGATCACCGTACCGAGCGCAATCACCGCGTCGTATTTACCGGTTTTTGCCAGTGCGTCAGCCGCCAGTGGCAGCTCATATGCACCTGGAACCCAAACAACGGTAATGTTTTCATCTTTAACCTGGCCAATACGTTTCAGGGCGTCGATAGCACCTTCCAGCAGGCTGTCATTGATAAAGTTGTTGAAACGCGCAATGGTGATGGCGACGCGAGCGTCCGGGGTAGCAACGTTAGCTTCAATAATGTTCATATTCTTCCTTCGGGTTCGATTTATGGCCCCGTAAGGGGGGCGGATTTTATCATAATATTCTGTGCGCTGCTTCCTCTAAATCAGAAAGCCTCACGCAGTCGTTAAATGCAGGCAAACGTCCGGGCCCACCTGGCGTATCTCATTGAATTTGAAATGGGGTGCGTCAGCCAGTTTCTCAAGGCCTGGAAGCACACATAATCCTCTCGCATCGCTGCCTAACAGTTTAGGCGCAACATACACGATTAGCTCATCGACCAAACCGGCCTGTAATAATGCCCCGGCGAGCGTTGGGCCAGCTTCAACCCAAATGCTGTTAATTTGCTGTTTGCCCAGTTGCATCATTAGCACCACCAGATCCAGATGTCCGTTATGTTCCGGCACCTTCAGGCTGCGCACCGTCTCCGGCCAGCTACGAGGGTCGTCTTCAGTCCGGACAATCCAGGTTTCTCCAGGCTGTTGCACAATTCGGTGCGCCGGTGTGACCTGATTCTGGCTATCAAGAACAATGCGGATTGGCTGACGCAGCTCTTCCTGCGGGTAACTCGCCTGAGTTGACTCCCCAAGCTCCGACCAACGCACGGTAAGCTGAGGGTCGTCTGCCAGCACCGTAGCACTGCTGGTTAAAATGGCATGGCTTTGCGCGCGCAAGCGTTGCACATCACGGCGCGCCTGTGGCGAGGTGATCCACTGGCTTTCACCGCTGGCCATCGCTGTACGGCCATCAAGCGACGCGCCAAGCTTAAGCTGAAGATACGGGAATCCCGTACGCATGCGCTTGAGGAAGCCTTTATTCAGTTGCTCAACTTCGCTCATCATCAGCCCGTGGCTGACGTCGATACCCGCCTGCTGCAAACGGTAGAGCCCACGTCCTGCGACCTGCGGATTGGGATCCTGCATCGCCGCAACCACACGCGACACCCCCGCCGCAATCAGCGCATCGCAACACGGCGGCGTGCGACCATGATGACTACAGGGTTCAAGCGTCACGTAGGCAGTTGCCCCCTGCGCTTTTTCTCCGGCCATCCGCAGAGCATGAACTTCGGCATGCGGTTCGCCCGCGCGGTGATGATATCCTTCACCGACGATCTCCCCATCTTTCACAATCACGCAGCCCACGTTGGGGTTAGGGTGAGTGGTAAAACGTCCGCGCGCAGCAAGCTTTAGCGCGCGCGCCATGTACAATTCATCCTGCATGGCTTAGTCCTGTAGGCGAGCAATCTCTTCGCCAAATTCTTTGATGTCTTCGAAACTCCGGTAGACAGAGGCAAAGCGGATGTAGGCGACTTTATCGAGCTTTTTCAACTGCTCCATCACCAGGTTGCCAATCATCTTGCTCGGCACCTCACGCTCACCCGTCGCACGCAGCTGTGATTTGATATGGTTTAACGCCATTTCGACGTCATCTGCGCTGACAGGCCGTTTCTCAAGCGCTCTGAGCATGCCGCTGCGCAGCTTTTCTTCATTAAAGGGTTCACGCACATCGTTGCTTTTCACAACGCGCGGCATGACAAGTTCAGCCACTTCAAAAGTGGTGAAACGTTCGTTACAAACCAGACACTGCCGACGGCGGCGTACCGAGGAGCCCTCGCCTACAAGACGAGAGTCAATTACCTTAGTGTCTACGGCGAAACAGAATGGGCAATGCATACGGCGTCCTGTACCTCAGTGGTTAACAGAATCTATTTTACCCTGAACTGCCGTGACAACAAAGGCGCTGCGCTTTTGAGACAAAGGATCGATGCCTTCGTGCTCAGTGCACACTACCATTATGCTATCGCGACAATGAAGGAAGTAATCACAATGACAAGACGTTACCTAAGAATTCTCCTGGTGGGAAGTCTCTTTAGTCTTAGTGCCTGCGCACAGCAAAGCGAAGTACGCCAGATGCATCAAAGCGTTAGCACGTTGAATAAAGAGATGACGCAGCTTAATAAGGAAACGGTAAAAATTACGCAACAAAATATGTTGAATGCAAAATCAACCAGCGGCGCCTATCTGCTGCCCGGCTCCAAAACCCCGGCACGACTGGACAGCCAGATTGGCACCTTACGCATGTCGCTGGTGAACATTGCACCGAACGCCGATGGTACGCGCCTGACGCTACGAATTCAGGGTGAATCCAACACGCCTTTACCCGCCTTTAGCGCCACCGTCGAGTACGGGCAAATTCAAGGCACCACGGACAACTATCAGGAAGTGAACGTTCATAACCAATTGGTCAACGCTCCGGCGAGTATTCTTGCTCCCAGCGACGTAGACATTCCGTTACAGATAAATGGCCTCACTCCAGATCAGTTAGGATTTGTGCGCATCCACGATGTCCAGCCTGTTAGCCAATAAACTTTTTTGCGGAACGTTTTGTGCGTTCCGCAACATCACTCTGCTTCTTTTTGTTACTCCCCTGACATAACCGATATTTCTGGTAAAACTTGGCAACATTCATGGGAGCCAGTACAATTCGCCGCCTAAAGTACGCAAACGTGAACGCAATCGATTACGTAAATGATAGAACTGTGAAACAAGACATATTTTTGTGAACAATGATTTTTATAATAGGCTCCGAAGAATTACGAAATATTTAGAAACGCAAATTGCGCATTTTTCACTCCCGAAAGGGATTTCAAACAGTGGCATACATATGAAAAAAACATTACTTGCAGCCGGTGCAGTGCTGGCGCTCTCCTCGTCTTTTACTGCCAACGCAGCAGAAAATGACAAACCGCAATATCTGTCCGACTGGTGGCACCAAAGCGTTAACGTGGTGGGTAGCTATCACACCCGTTTCTCCCCGAAACTGAACAACGACGTGTATCTTGAATACGAAGCGTTTGCCAAAAAAGACTGGTTTGACTTCTATGGCTACATCGATATTCCGAAAACTTTCGACTGGGGTAACGGCAACGATAAAGGTATCTGGTCTGACGGTTCCCCGCTGTTTATGGAAATCGAACCGCGTTTCTCCATCGACAAACTGACCGGTGCTGACCTGAGCTTTGGTCCGTTCAAAGAATGGTATTTCGCCAACAACTACATCTACGATATGGGTGATAACAAAGCCAGCCGCCAGAGCACCTGGTACATGGGTCTGGGTACCGATATCGATACCGGTCTGCCGATGGGTCTGTCCCTGAACGTGTATGCTAAATACCAGTGGCAGAACTATGGCGCATCCAACGAAAACGAGTGGGATGGCTACCGTTTCAAAGTTAAATACTTTGTGCCGATCACCCAGGTTTGGGGCGGCCAGTTGACCTACATCGGCTTCACCAACTTCGACTGGGGCTCAGATTTGGGTGATGATCCGAACCGCACCAGCAACTCTATCGCGTCCAGCCACGTCCTGGCGCTGAACTACGATCACTGGCACTACTCCGTCGTAGCGCGTTACTTCCACAACGGCGGTCAGTGGAAAGGTGGAGATACCCTGAACTGGGGCGAAGGCGACTTCAGCGCGAAATCTACCGGTTGGGGTGGTTACCTGGTCGTAGGTTACAACTTCTAATCCAGACAATGTCTCGCAGACAAGCCAGCTTAACCGCTGGCTTTTTTATGGCTGGTCTTCACAGCGTACTTTACGCAAAAAGTCACTTAGCGAGCGATCTGCCGATTCGCGAAAATGCCTGTCGAGTGGCGTAATCTTCAGACATCGATCAACGCGAAAGCAACGATAATCGTCACGCTTCTCGCACCAGCCAACCAGCAGCCAGTGCTCGCCCCAGAAAAATAATCCCAGCGGCTGAACGTCGCGCCAGGAGAGGTTCCCGGACTCATCGCGATAATGCAGCGCCAGCACCTGCTGGGCTGAAACCGCGCGATGTATGAGATCGAAGGCACTACGTGAATGCGGCTGATTACCAAAATCTGGCGCGAAAATCCGCGTTTGCTCGGCTCTGCGCCGACTCTCTGGCGGCAATATCGCCAACACTTTTTCCTGCGCGGATTCCAACGCCTGTGAGAGTGAATCCCCACCCCATGTTTTCAGCAATCGAATCGCTACCATCAATGCTTCTGATTCGTGATGCGTTAACATCAACGGCGGTAGATCAAACCCGGCCATTAAGCGGTATCCGCTGCCCACTTCGCCTTCAATAGGCACACCGGATAAAGAGAGATCGCGGATATCGCGATAAATCGTCCGTTCAGAAACCTCAAGACGCTCTGCCAGCAGCGCCGCCGTTGTCACTCGCCTGCCACGCAGGATTTGCACAATCTGAAACAAGCGGTCGGCGCGTCTGCTCATTTTAATCCTCAGTGCTGAAAATATTACGCGGGTTGATGTAAACCAACACGATTGCCTTCGCTGTCAGTAAATAGCGCAATCGTACCAATGTCCTGACCCAGTTCTAGTGGGCCAAACACGCACTGACCGCCAGCAGTGGCGACGCGTTCAAGCGTTGCAGCCAAATCGTCCGTATGCAGATAAATAATAGCGCCCTGCGTTGAAGGCGTAATACCGTCAAATTTAGCCAGCGCCCCGCCGGGAGCGGGATCCTGATGCGGAAATACGGCGAGCTCAGCGCAGTCCATGTTCTCCCGGCGCAAAGAAATCTGCATTACTGGCTCATAAAAAGCGATGGCGCGGTCCATTTGTGCCACGGGGATTTCAAACCAATTAATTACGTTGCTCATACTTCCTCCTGCCTGTGTGGGTAATCTCAGGAGGACTATAAGGCAGGGCTACTGACAGCATACTGTCAGTAGTGTGGCGACAGGAAAAGATAATTACCTGTCGCTAATTCACAGGCAAAAAAAATCCCGACCTTGCGATCGGGATTCCAGTATCTTCACTCCTGGATGGGTTAAGGCAGAATCGACGGTTGATCCGCCCCTTCTTTCTCGACCTTCTGCTGCAGCATGTGCTCACGCTTCATACCCAGCTTCAGCGCCAGCGCCGATGCCACGTAGATAGAAGACGCAGTACCGATGGAAACACCGATCAGCATCGTCAGCGAGAAGCCTTCCAGTACCGGACCACCGAACAGGAACAGCATCAGAATAACCATCAACGTTGTACCGGACGTAATCAACGTACGGTGCAGCGTTTGAGTCAGTGACACGTTAAAGATTTCGTAAGGCGTACCGCGACGAATTTTGCGGAAGTTTTCACGAATACGGTCAGATACAACGATACTGTCGTTCAGCGAGTAACCGATTACCGACATCAGTGATGCGACGATAGTCAGGTCAATCTCGATATGGAACAACGACAGGATCCCAAGTGTGATAATCACGTCGTGCGCCAGCGCGATAACTACCCCTGCCGCCAGTCGCCACTCAAAGCGGAAACCGACGTACACCAGGATGGAGATCAACGCCGCCATCAGCGCCATCGCACCGGTTTGCGCCAGGTCTGCACCCACGCTCGGACCCACGAATTCAATTCGCTTCACCGCGGCGTTTTGGTTGGTGGATTCGTTAATCACACTCAACACTTTGCTACCCAGCACCTGACCGCCGTCTGCACCTTCAGTTGGCGGCATACGTACCATAATGTCGTGGCTGCTGCCGAAGTTCTGCAGAAGCGGATCAACGAAGCCCGCTTTCTCCAGCGCATCGCGCATCACGTCCATATCGGCCGGTTTTTCCAGCGTGATTTCAATAACCGTACCACCGGTGAAATCGAGACCCCAGTTAAACCCGCGTACGCCCATCACCACGATGGCCGCAATCAGCAGGAAACCTGAAATGCCGAAAGCCCAGTAGTCCCAGCGCATAAAGTCCCAGACTTTACGGCCGTGGTTCAATTGTTCAACAGTATATTCCTGTGCCACTTCGCACTCCTCAGATTGACAGCTTTTTGACGCGCTTGCCGCCATACAACAGGTTTACGATGGCACGTGTACCGACAATCGCGGTAAACATCGACGTCGCCACACCAATACCGGTAGTAATCGCGAACCCTTTAATTGCCCCGGTGCCAACTGCGTACAGGATGATGACCTTGATCAGCGTCGTAATGTTCGCATCAAAGATGGAGCTAAATGCGCCCGCATAACCTTCATTGATGGCCTGCTGCACCGAACGCCCGTTACTCAACTCTTCTTTGATACGTTCGTTGATCAGTACGTTCGCATCGACCGCGACGGCAAGGGTTAAGACGATCCCCGCAATCCCCGGCATACTCAGCGTAGCACCCGGCAGCAACGACATAATACCGACAATCAGCACCAGGTTAGCAATCAGCGCACTGGTCGCAATCAGACCGAACTTCTTATAGAAGAAGATCATGAACAGGATAGACACCACCAGACCGGCCAGACATGCTTCCAGACCCTGTTTAATGTTCTGCATACCCAGGGTTGGGCCGATGGTACGTTCTTCAACAATCTGAATCGGCGCAATCAACGCACCGGCACGTAACAGCAGGGAAAGCTGGCGTGCTTCGTTCGGGTTGTTGATACCGGTGATACGGAAGCTGTTACCCAGGCGAGACTGGATATTGGCGATGTTAATCACCTCTTCCTGTTTCACCAGTACTGCACGACCGTTGGCATCTTTCTTACCGCTGTCTTTGTACTCCACGAACAGGGTCGCCATCGGCTTACCGATGTTGTCCTTGGTGAAGTTGGACATGATGTTACCACCTGCGCTATCCAGCGAGATGTTAACCTGCGGCTGATTGTATTCGTCCTGGCTGGAAGTGGAGTCGGTGATATGGTCACCGGTCAGGATCACGCGCTTGTACAGCACAACCGGCTGACCTTCGCGAGATTGTTTCACTTCCGAATCACCCGGTACACGCCCGGATGCCGCAGCAGACTGGTCAACGTTGGTATTTACCAGACGGAATTCCAGCGTCGCGGTTGCGCCCAGAATTTCTTTCGCACGCGCGGTATCCTGAATACCCGGCAGTTCGACCACAATGCGGTCAGCACCCTGACGTTGTACCACCGGCTCAGCAACACCCAGTTGGTTAACACGATTACGCAGAATGTTGATGTTCTGCTGTACCGCGTATTCACGGGCTTCGCTCAGGCGCGCATCGGTCATTACCGCACGCAGAGCATTGCTGCCCTGGCTGGAAATAACCAGATCCTGGTGACGTTTGCTCAGGTAAGAGATAGCTTCATCACGGGCGCTGCTATCACGGAAAGTGATGCTCAGACCGTAGTTATCTTCTTTGCGAACGGTAGTATAAGGAATGCCTTTTTCACGCAGATCGCTGCGCAGGCTATCGATATTTTGTTCCTGCAACTTACTCAGCGCGGTGTCCATATCCACTTCCATCAGGAAGTGAACGCCGCCACGCAGGTCAAGACCGAGTTTCATCGGTTCTGCGTGAATGGCAGCCAGCCAGCGCGGGGTTGCCGGAGCAAGGTTAAGCGCCACGACGTACTGATCGCCCAGTACGCCCATTAATACTTCACGTGCGCGCAGTTGGGTATCAGTGGAGTCGAAGCGCGCGAGAATAGCACCCTCTTCCAGAGCCACAGACTTAGGTGTGATTTTATCTTCTTGTAACGTTTTCTGGACCTGGATCAGCGTTTGCTCACTGGCGGCGGCACCGCGCACGCCAGTGATTTGAACAGCCGGATCCTCACCATACAGGTTGGGAAGCGCATAGAGCAGACCGACGACAATAACGACGATCAGCATGACATACTTCCACAAAGGATAACGGTTTAACACGGCAGTTCCCTTTGGGAAAACAATAAATTACAGCGCCTTCATGGTGCCTTTCGGCAGAACGGCAGCTACGAAATCACGTTTGATAACCACTTCAGTGGTGTCGTTCAGCGCGATAGCGATGTAGCCAGATTCTGCTACTTTAGTCACGCGACCCACCAGACCACCGTTAGTCAGTACTTCATCGCCTTTCGCAATGGAGTTCATCAGGTTCTTGTGTTCTTTGGTACGCTTTTGCTGTGGGCGCAGGATCATGAAATAGAAAATCAGACCAAACACCACCAGCATCAGAATCAGAGACATCGGGCTGCCCTGCGCCGGAGCACCTGTTGCCGCTACCGCATCAGAAATAAAAAAGCTCATTCAAATTCCCTCATTATTAAAATTAATCAACGTTCACAGGTGGAACTGGTCTACCCTGACGTTGGTAAAAATCGGTCACGAAGCTCTCTAATTTACCCTCTTCAATAGCCTTGCGTAAACCCGCCATCAAACGCTGGTAGTAGCGAAGGTTATGAATCGTGTTGAGTCGCGCGCCCAATATTTCGTTGCAACGGTCGAGATGATGCAAGTAAGCGCGCGAATAATTGCGACAGGTGTAGCAATCACACTCAGCATCGAGCGGACTGGTGTCGCTTTTATGTTTCGCGTTACGAATTTTTACCACGCCGTCAGTCACAAACAAATGACCATTACGGGCATTTCGCGTTGGCATCACGCAGTCAAACATATCGATACCGCGACGCACGCCTTCAACCAGATCTTCTGGTTTGCCGACGCCCATCAGGTAACGCGGTTTATCTGCCGGAATCTGCGGGCAAACATGTTCCAGAATGCGGTGCATATCTTCCTTCGGCTCACCGACAGCCAAACCGCCGACAGCGTAGCCATCAAAGCCGATATCTACCAGACCTTTGACGGAGATATCACGTAAATCTTCGTAAACACTGCCCTGAATGATGCCAAAAAGCGCATTTTTGTTGCCGAGACTATCAAAACGGTCACGGCTGCGCTTCGCCCAACGCAAAGACATCTCCATTGAGCGTTTAGCATAGTCCCAGTCGGCCGGATACGGTGTACATTCATCGAAGATCATCACGATATCGGAACCGAGATCGTATTGAATCTCCATCGACTTCTCTGGATCGAGGAAAATCGGATCGCCGTTGATCGGGTTACGGAAATGCACGCCCTGCTCGGTTATCTTACGGATATCGCCCAGGCTGAACACCTGGAAGCCGCCGGAGTCGGTGAGGATCGGCCCTTTCCACTGCATGAAATCGTGCAGATCTCCGTGCAGTTTCATGATTTCCTGACCCGGGCGCAGCCACAGGTGGAAAGTGTTGCCGAGGATGATCTGCGCGCCGGTCGCTTCAACTTCTTCCGGCGTCATGCCTTTTACTGTGCCGTAAGTACCGACCGGCATAAAAGCAGGCGTTTCTACTACGCCACGATCAAAAACCAGGCGACCGCGGCGAGCGCGACCGTCTGTGGTATCCAGTTCAAATTTCATCTTCACTCCTGCGTCAGAAAAACAGTCCGACGTTTTAAACACTCATGCCGGAGACTTACTCCCCGACACGCTCAGAAATAGCCTGCGGATTGTACGTGATAAACATGGCATCCCCGTAACTAAAAAAGCGATATTCCGCTTTTACCGCTTCATGATAGGCGTGCATGGTGTTTTTATAACCAGCAAATGCGGAAACCAGCATAATCAGCGTTGATTCCGGCAGGTGGAAGTTGGTGACCAGTGCATCAATCACCTGATATTTATAGCCTGGATAAATAAAGATTTGTGTATCGCCGAAGAACGGCTCGATGAGATCGTTTTTGGCCGCCTGCGCCGCACTTTCCAGCGAACGCACGGAGGTGGTACCTACCGCAATCACGCGATTACCGCGCGCTTTCGCCGCCAGCACCGCGTCCACTACATCCTGCGGCACTTCCGCATATTCGGAATGCATAATGTGGTCTTCGATGGTGTCTACGCGCACCGGTTGGAAAGTACCCGCGCCAACGTGCAGGGTGACGAACGCCATTTCAATGCCTTTATCGCGCAGTTTAGCCAGCAGCGGATCGTCAAAATGCAGACCCGCGGTCGGCGCAGCGACGGCACCCGGTTTTTCGCTGTACACGGTCTGGTACAGCTCGCGGTCGGCGTCTTCATCCGGACGGTCGATATACGGCGGCAACGGCATATGGCCGATGGCGTTGAGGATATCCAGCACGCTGCGTTCGTCGTTAAACTCAACTTCAAACAGCGCGTCATGGCGGGCGACCATCGTCGCTTTAATACTTTCGTCGTCGCCCAGCAGCAGCTCGGCACCCGGTTTCGGCGCTTTCGAGGCACGAATATGCGCCAGAATACGTTTGTCATCCAGCATACGCTCGACCAGCACTTCAATCTTGCCGCCGCTGGCTTTACGACCAAACAGACGCGCAGGAATGACGCGGGTGTTGTTAAAGACCAGCAAGTCTCCAGGGTTGAGCTTATCGAGCAAATCGGTGAAAGTACCGTGCGTCAGCGCGCCCGTCGGCCCGTCCAAAGACAGCAAGCGGCAGCTACTGCGCTCAGCTTGCGGATAGTGGGCAATCAGGGATTCGGGTAGTTCAAAGGTGAAATCGGTAACGCGCATGACACTGACTCAGACTAAAATAAGAGGCGGGTAGTCTAGTGCCGGGGCGTTCTCCCTGCAACCTTTACCCCTCTGGATAAACGTTTAACTATGAATTTTCTTGCACATTTGCATCTCGCTCACCTTGCCGATAGCTCGCTTTCCGGCAATCTGCTGGCCGATTTTGTCCGGGGTAATCCGGAAACACACTACTCGCCTGATGTGGTAGCAGGCATCTTCATGCATCGTCGTATCGACGTGATGACCGATAACTTACCGCAGGTGCGTGAAGCCAAAGAGTGGTTTCGTAGCGAAACGCGCCGCGTCGCGCCGATTACGCTGGACGTTATGTGGGATCATTTTCTGTCGCGCCATTGGTCGGAAATCTCCCCTGACTTCCCGCTGACGGACTTTGTGCGCTATGCCCGTACCCAGGTAACCACTATTTTGCCGGAATCGCCGCCGCGCTTTATCAATCTGAACAACTATATATGGTCAGAGAAATGGCTTGAGCGCTACCGGGACATGGATTTTATCCAGAACGTCCTGAACGGCATGGCCAGCCGCCGTCCACGGCTCGATGCCCTACGCGACTCATGGTATGACCTCGATACACATTACGATGCGTTAGAAGAACGATTCTGGCAGTTTTATCCGCAAATGATGGAACAGGCGCGGTGTAAAACCCTTTGATCGCAGCCCGCATTCCCCGCCGGATAAGCAGTATCCGCCGTCCGGCAAAAGATTGATAGACAAAACCTGTCTCATTGATTGCCAGCGCCTCTTTGTCTTATTCCCGAACACTCTCTATACTGGCCCGCGTTGCGTTCCAAAAACCCCTTAACTTTGCAGGAGAATTATATGGTACTGGTAACTCGTCAGGCTCCGGATTTCACAGCAGCTGCGGTACTGGGTAGCGGTGAGATCGTTGAAAACTTCAACTTCAAACAGCATACCAACGGTAAAACCACCGTTCTGTTCTTCTGGCCGATGGACTTCACCTTCGTTTGCCCGTCTGAACTGATCGCATTCGACAAGCGTTACGAAGAATTCCAGAAGCGCGGCGTTGAAGTTGTTGGCGTTTCCTTCGACTCTGAATTTGTCCACAACGCATGGCGTAACACCCCTGTCGACAAAGGCGGCATCGGTGCAGTGAAATACGCAATGGTTGCTGACATCAAACGCGAAATCCAGAAAGCCTACGGCATCGAGCACCCGGAAGCGGGCGTTGCGCTGCGCGGTTCTTTCCTGATCGACGCTAACGGCGTTGTTCGCCACCAGGTGGTTAACGATCTGCCGCTGGGTCGTAACATCGACGAAATGCTGCGCATGGTTGACGCGCTGCAGTTCCACGAAGAGCACGGCGACGTTTGCCCGGCACAGTGGGAAAAAGGTAAAGAAGGTATGAACGCGTCTCCGGACGGCGTGGCAAAATACCTGACCGAGAACGTTTCCAGCCTGTAATTGGCATGAATCGACAAAAGGCCCGCAAATGCGGGCCTTTTTTATTGTTAGCAGATCCGATAAGCGATTAAAACGCGAAGCAGGAACAGCCAAGCGCGCCCCAGAAAGCCCGGTCATCTGACACCGGAATCCCCGATTTCCGCGCAATATCATGCTGGTGACCGTGTACACCGCAGCTACCGCAGCACTGGTGCATCTGCACCATTGCGCCAATTTTCGCCGCAGCAGGTGGTGCTGAGCGATAATGCCCTGGCACCTTCACCACTGGCGACCAGTCCGGCACAATCGGAATAGCAGGTGGTGCCAGCGGGGTGAAATGCCCGGCGGCGTAAACCACTTTGCCATCAACAACGGTCATCACCGACTCGATACCTTTGATCTCTTCTTCCGGCACGCTGAAGTAATCTTTAGACAGCACCACCAGGTCGGCCAGTTGATCTTTCTCGATGCGCCCTTTCTTACCCTGTTCGCTGGAAAACCAGGCGCTACCGGCCGTCCACAGTTCCAGCGCCACATCGCGCGGCAGACGGTTGTTATCATCGTACATTGCCATCCCGCCAACGGTACGGCCCGAAACCAGCCAGTAGAGCGCGGTCCACGGGTTGTAGCTGGCCACGCGGGTGGCGTCAGTCCCCAGCCCGACCGGAACGTCAGCCGCCAGCATTTTCGCCACCGGCGGCGTATGTTTAACCGCATCTTTGCCGTAGCGATCGACAAAATACTCTCCCTGGAACGCCATACGGTGCTGGACCGCAATCCCGCCGCCCAGTGCTTTTACACGCTCGATGTTCCGTTCGGTAATTGTTTCGGCGTGATCGAAGAACCAGTGCAGGCCATTGAACGGGATATCACGATTAACTTTCTCAAATACGTCCAACATTCGGCTGATAGATTCATCGTAGGTGGCGTGCAGGCGGAACGGCCAGCGATGCTCCACCAGATGTCGCACCACGCGCTCCAACTCATCTTCCATACCCTCCGGCAGATCCGGACGTGGCTGAAGGAAGTCTTCAAAATCCGCTGCAGAAAAGACCAGCATTTCCCCTGCCCCGTTGGCACGATAGAAGTCGGTTCCCTGCCCTGGCTTGAGCATATCGGTCCAGCGTTCAAAGTCTTCCAGTTCCTGCTTTGGACGCTGGGTAAACAGATTGTAGGCAATACGCACCGTCATCTGTTTGTTGGCGTGTAACTGCTCAATGATCTCGTAATCTTCCGGGTAGTTCTGGAAGCCGCCTCCCGCATCGATGGCGCTGGTCAGTCCCAGACGGTTCAGTTCACGCATAAACTGGCGGGTCGAATTAACCTGCATTTCCAGCGGCAGTTTTGGTCCCTTTGCCAGCGTAGAGTAAAGGATCATCGCGTTCGGTTTAGCGATCAACATTCCGGTCGGGTTGCCGTTGCTATCACGCACAATCTCACCGCCCGCCGGATCCGGCGTCGCTTTGGTATAGCCAACCGCTTTCAGCGCGGCGCGGTTGAGCAAAGCCCGGTCGTAGAGATGCAGAACAAAAACCGGAGTATCCGGAGCGGCTTCATTCAGTTCTTCGAGGGTTGGCATGCGACGTTCGGCAAACTGGAATTCACTCCAGCCGCCCACCACGCGTACCCATTGTGGCGACGGCGTTCTGTCAGCCTGGTCTTTGAGCATGCGTAGCGCGTCCGCCAGTGACGGCACGCCTTCCCAACGCAATTCCAGGTTGTAATTCAGTCCACCACGAATAAGGTGCAGGTGCGAATCGTTCAGGCCCGGAATCACCGTATGTCCTTGCAGATCGACAACCTGCGTCCCTTCGGCGGCAAAGCTCATTACCCGATCGTGGCTACCGGTCGCCAGGATCTTTCCGTTGGCGATCGCTACCGCCTCGACCTGCGGACTTTGCCTGTCGAGAGTATGAATTTTTCCGTGAGTCAGAATCAGTGTGGCAGTTTGAGACATAACAATCTCCTGAGATACCGGTCAGGCTTTTTTCAGCCATCCGGCAAACAGACGGGTTACGATGGGCATCCAGAACCAGACCACCAGCGCAACCACAAAGGCATCATTGATGAGATGCAGGAGTAACGAGCCCTTCATTGCAGGCAGCACAATGCCGGTCAACCACGGCACCAGATTGGTGCTGGGAAATATCACCAGCAGGGTTATCAGAAACTGTTTCCAGCGTTTGGGCTGGCGTACATGGGGCGCGGGCGGCGTAAACCAGAATGCTGCTTCGGTGCGAATTTCGGTTTTGTCACCTTCAGCCAGCAGTGGAGCAATCTCTTCGACCAACACGCGGCGCGTATCGGACTGGGTCCAGCTATACAGATGCTCAAGCGTGTCGAAGCGGATAATGATGTTCCACAGGTTGTTGCCATCTGCCGGGCGAATCACGTTCGCCCCGAGATGACCGGGAAATTCAGCCGCTACAGGCATGATTTTCCCCAGCCACTGCTCATACCTCTGCGCCTGCTCAGGTAGCAGAGTGTGAGTAATTACCAACGTCACATGTTTGTTCTGCGCCATGAAGGGTTCCTTGTTGACAGGAAACAGGCCACTTAGGCCAGGAAAGCAATACACAAAATCATTCATGGTGCATCGAGGCGGCAAGGTTGTGGATCCCCGGGAGCTTACATAAGTAAGTGACCGGGGTACGCAAGCGAAGCCAACAAAGATGCAACATGAAGGATGACATGTATTTAAGCTTTACGTTCCGGCGCGCCATGCACCATGGTATAGGCATAATCCACGCCCATACCGTAGGCGCCGCTGTGCTCGCGCACCAGATCCATGACGGCGTCGTAGGTTTCTTTGCGGGACCAGTCGCGCTGGTACTCGAGAAGAACCTGTTGCCAGGTTACGGGTACGGCACCTGCCTGTACCATGCGGTCGATAGAACGCTCATGAGCATCTACGGACGTGCCGCCGGAGGTATCAGTTACCACATAAACTTCATAGCCTGCCTCCAGTGCCATCAGCGCCGGAAAAGTCAGACATACTTCGGTCCACAGCGCGGAGATAATCAGTTTTTTACGCCCGGTCGCTTCCACTGCTTTCACAAACGCCGCATCTTCCCAGGAGTTCATTGAGGTGCGTTCAATGGGTTTGACATCAGGATGAACCGCTAACAATTCCGGCCAGATATATCCGCTAAAACTTTTGGTTTCTACAGAAGTATAAATCACCGGAACATTGAATATTTTCCCGGCTTTCGCTAATGCCACGGTATTATTTTTTAAAGTCTGGCGATCAATATTCGCCACACCGAATGACATTTGCGGCTGATGATCAATAAAAATAAGCGTAGAATTTTGAGGGTCAATCAGTTCCCGAATAGACATAGCACACCTTCTTAATCAATAAGTTAAAAGGCAACGGTCTGTATCTGCCGTCAGCAGCAGGATCCTGAATCAGAAAGCTTGTTGAGTATAGCGGGAAATTTCTAACGAGTTATTAAAGAAAACTTACCATCCTGTGAAACTATTAATTTTGTGTTGCGATATATCCTAAACAACATCAAAAAAATGCGCATGACTCATCTAATTTATTCACTGGCATTGTTTTTCTTCATTCGGTACAACAGAAGGGTTTAATTTTCAGGATATTTTCTGCTTATGCGCATTAATCTGGATGTTTTGCTTATTCTCGACGCTCTCGACAAACAGGGTTCATTTGCCGCAGCGGCCGAGTCGCTGTTTAAAACCCCTGCCGCACTCAGCTATATGATTCAGAAGCTGGAAAGCGATTTGAATATCGAGCTGCTTGACCGTTCCGGGCACCGGGCAAAATTTACCGATACCGGACTGATGATGCTGGAAAAAGGGCGTTTGCTGCTGAATGCGGCAAAAGATCTCGAAAAGCAGGCGGTACAGCTGAGTTCAGGCTGGGAAAAAGAGCTGGCAATTGCGCTGGACGACTCCTTCCCTTTCTCCGCGCTGTTGCCCATTATCGATGAATTTCATGCGCTGAATAAGCAAACTCGCCTCAGTTTTACCCACCATACGCTGGCGGGCTCCTGGGAGGAGCTGACCCATAATGGAGCCGATATTATTCTGGGGGCAATTAATGAACCGCCAACGTCTGCAGCCTGGTCCTATAAAATGCTCGGCACGTTGGACAATGTGTTTGTCGTTGCGCCTGAGCATCCGCTGGCAGCAGCAGCAGACGGCCTGACCAACGAACAGTTATGCCTGCATCGGGCGATTGTTATCAGCGACAGCGCCCGCTTCTGCCATCCGTTACAAACCAATCTGATGGAGGAACAGGCGCAAATCCGCGTCGATGACTTCCACAGTAAGGTGATGCTACTACGAGCCGGTATGGGCTGCGGATTTCTCCCCCGCCATATTGCCAGCCCGTGGCTTACCACGGGCGAGCTGGTGGAAAAAACGGTTATCTCATTTCGCCAAAAAGACGTGGCATATATGGCATGGCGCAATAACCGCGATGGGCTGGCACAGCGCTGGTGGCGGGAAACGCTGCTGGCAAGCCCGGAGATTGCGCGCTTATATCAATGACCTATCCATACCGAGGCGGAAATCGCCGGCAACGTCAGGATATCGTCGGCAAGCATGCCATTGCCCTCTTTGTGCTGCCATTGACTCACGCTCAGTAATGGCGAGGCTGGCAGGACCACTTCACAAGCGTGGCCACGGTTAATCGCCACCAGGACGCGCTGTCGGTTTAGCACGCGAACAAACACCACCACGTTATCCTCGGCGTAAATCACCTGGCAACCACCGTGGCGCAGCGCCTGATTCTGGTGGCGTAATTTTGCCAACCGCTGATACAACGCCAGCAGAGTAGCGTCCTGTTTTTCAGGCTGCCACGGGAACGGTTTGCGACAAAACGGATCGTTGTTCCCGTCCAGCCCCACTTCGTCACCGTAGTAAATACAGGGCACGCCAGGCCAGGTAAACAGCCACACCACCGCTAGCTGTAACCGTGCGACGTCTTTACCGAGCAGAGATTTAAAGCGGGCGGTATCGTGGCTGTCGAGCTGATTAAACATCCGCAGCTGTTGCTGATGCGACAACCCCGCGCGGTAGTTATCCATCCACGCCATACAGGTCTGGGCATCAATGGATTGCGGGTCGTATGAGATATCGGTATTGGCGAGAAATCCCCAGAGGGGGAAGGTAAATCCGCGATAGTTCATGGCGGCATCTTCTGCATCAGCCTGCAACCACTGGCGCGCATCGCCAAAATGCTCACCCACCACATACGCCTCTGGCTGGGTTTCTTTTGCCGCCTGCGTAATTCCGGCCACATGTTGTAGGTTGTTACGTGCGCCTCCGGCCTCTCCCAGCATGTGCACCACATCAAGACGCCAGCCGTCCATACTCCACGGCGCTTTCAGCCAGTGGCGGACGATACTGTCTTCACCACGATAAATTTCATTCACCAGGCTTTCCGAGGAAAAGTCCAGCTTAGGTAAGCTGGAATATCCCAGCCAGTCGAGCGCAACGCCGTCGGCTGAGAAATGATACCAGTCGCGCCAGGGGGATTCTGGATTATGGCACGCCCCGTCTGTCCCCCGATTATGTCGGCCAAACCAGGCGTGCGAATCGCCGCTATGGTTAAAGACGCCGTCGAGAATCAGACGCATGCCCTGCTGTTGGGTGTTGTGCCGCAGACGCAGTAGCGCCCTGTCGCCGCCAAATTGCGGATCAACATGACGGTAATCTTCGGTATCGTATTTATGCACGCTCGGGGCGGTAAATACAGGATTCAGATACAGCGCCGTGACCCCTAACGTTTTCAGGTACGGTAGCTTTTCGCTGATGCCGTCCAAATCGCCGCCATAAAACGTGGAGCCACCGGCCTGAGCCGTAAGCGGTTCGTCCCATTCGCGCCGCACGATGTCGTGTCCGGCGGCGTGGTGGTAATAGACGTTATCCTGGCCCGCTTCACGCGACTGGCTGCGGGCAAAACGGTCCGGGAAAATTTGATAGAAAATCTGATCGGCAACCCACTGCGGACCATTATCCGGCACATCAACCGCAAACTGCTCCAGACGCGCAGGCGGAAAACGGCTGAATCCCTGCGGGGTGAACCACAGCTGACGATCGAGCCAAAGTAATTTAAAGCTATAGCGTCGACGAGGCTGCCCGCTGGAGAGATCGATCGCCGCTCGCCACGCGGTCACACCCGGCTGCGGCTGGCTGCGCTGCTTGTGCATAGCCAGCGAAATCTCTTCGTTATCGTTTTCTGCGCGTAGCGTCACCCGCTGGGGTGGATTTTCCCCCGCCAGCCATAATGTAATCGTCAGTTGATCTTTGTTTTGCTTAACAAATGGGGCAACCGGAAGGTGCCAGGCGTTCAACATCACGTATCCCCTTTGATGATAATGACGTCACCTTGCCATAGCGAAGTGCAGGATCACTCATCATCTTAACGTTTATTGGGGGAGGAGTTCGGGGGAGGAGAAACTTGCCGGGTAACGCAAAGCTACCCGGCAAAAATATTACTGTGCTTCAGCCAGTTGGCGCTCGCGACGGCGCTTGAATCCCCATCCGACCAGCAGCAGGACAATCCACGCAAAGCCGACGTACAGCGAAATGCGGGTATCCGGATGATAGCCGATGAGCGCGATGATAAAGACCAGGAAAATCAGGCCAACAACAGTCGTCGTGACCCCACCCGGTACTTTAAATTTCAGCGCTTTGACCTCATCCGGCGGCAGACGACGACGGAAAGCAATCTGCGACAGCAGGATCATAATCCACACCCATACCGTGGCGAAGGTCGCCAAAGAGGCGATCACCAGGAAGACGTTTTCCGGCATGATGTAGTTAAGATACACCGCAAACAGCAGCGCGATAGTCATCACCATTACCGTCACCCACGGCACGCCACGACGCGACGTCTTGGCGAACATTTTCGGGGCACTGCCCTGCTCCGCCATGCCGTGTAGCATACGCCCCACACCGAAGACGTCAGAGTTAATAGCCGACAACGACGCAGTCAGAACCACAAAGTTGAGGATCCCGGCAGCAAAGGTAATGCCCATATGCTGGAACGTCATAACGAACGGGCTACCGTCGGTACCCACCTGGTTCCACGGGTAGATAGACATAATGACGAACAGCGTCCCCACATAAAACACCAGGATACGCATTGGTACGGAGTTGATGGCGCGCGGAATAGATTTTTCCGGGTCTTTGGCTTCGCCTGCGGTAATCCCGATAATCTCAATCCCGCCATAGGCAAACATCACCATTTGCAGCGACATCACCATGCCGAGCCAGCCGTTGCTGAAGAAGCCACCGTTGCTCCATAAGTTATGGATACCGGTAGGTTGCCCGCCGTTGCCAATCCCCCAAATGATGATACCGAAACCGGCGACAATCATGATGATAATGGTGGCGACTTTGAAGAACGAGAACCAGAACTCCAGCTCACCAAACACCTTCACGCTCATCAGGTTGATGGCGCAGATAATCAGAACCACGCTGAGTACCCAAATCCAGTGCGGTACCGCCGGGAACCAGACGCCCATGTATATGCCGAAGGCTGTCACGTCGGCAATGGCGACAATCAGGATTTCAAAACAGTAGGTCCAGCCGGTAATGTAGCCTGCCAGCGGTCCGAGGTTTTCCTGCGCGTAGCGCGAGAAGGAGCTGGCTGCCGGGTTATGAACAGACATTTCGCCCAGCGCACGCATAATAATGTACGCCGCGACACCGCCGATAATATAGGCCAGCAATACGCTTGGCCCCGCCATTTTGATAGCGTCGGCCGAGCCGTAAAACAGCCCGGTACCAATTGCTGAACCTAATGCCATAAAGCGGATGTGCCGGGTGCTCAGCCCACGCTTTAGCTTGTTATTACTTTCCATCGATTCCTAACCTGTTAACACAATAAAAAAACCACGGGGCCATGTTAATAGCCCCGTGGTTAAAACTTATTGTCAGTGATATTAGTGTGCGCTGGAGGTCACTTGTCGACCCGCGGCGCGATCCCAGATAACTGCCAGGACCACCATCACGACTGTTGGCATCAACCACGCCAGCCCCTGCTCCGCCAGCGGTAAACGCTGGGTCCAGGCCGGTAACACGTCGCCAATTGCAGAAGCTTTAATGCCATCAAGGATACCAAAAATCAGGCTGATAAACATCGCAGGAGCAATGACGCGGGAAGAATTATGCCACCATGAGCGGGTAAAGCTTAATACAACCAGTGCGATACATGGCGGATAGATAGCCGTCAGCACCGGAATAGAGATCTGAATCAGATGGCTCAGACCCAGGTTAGAAACCACCATCGAGAAGCCGCCGAGGATAAATACCAGCGTGCGATAAGACAGTGGAACGTACTGGGCAAAGAACTCTGCGCACGCACAGGTCAGGCCAACCGCGGTGACCAGACAGGCGATGAAAATCAGCGCCGCCAGCAGGAAGCTTCCTGCACCGCCAAAGGTGTGCTGAACATACGCATGCAGAATCGCCGCGCCGTTAGCAGACTGATCGACCAGAATCGCGCTATCTGAACCCAGACGGAACAGCGCGAGATACAGCAGCGTTAAGCCCACACCCGCCATTAAACCCGCCCAAACGGTATAACGAGTCAGCAGACGCGCTTCAGTAACACCACGCGAGCGAGCGGCGTTAACGATAACAATACCAAACACCATCGCGCCCAGCGTATCCATGGTCAGATACCCGTTCACGAAGCCATTAGAAAACGCCGCAGTTTGATAGGCTTCCATCGCATTACTGATCGGGCCTGCTGGCCAGACGATTGCAGCGACAGACAGGACCACCAGCGCCAGGATTTTCAGCGGTGCCAGGAAATTACCCACCGTATCCAGCAGTTTGCCCGGATAAAGCGAAACCAGAATGACAATCGCGAAATAGATAACGCTATAGATAAACAGCGGCAGCGCAGAGTCACCAGTCAGCGGTGCAATCCCGACTTCGAAAGAGACCGTCGCGGTACGCGGGGTAGCGAATAACGGCCCAACGGCCAGATAGCAAACGGTCGCCAGCAGCAGACCGGCAACTTTACCGATAGGCGTGCTCAGTCGGTCCACACCACCGCCGACTTTCGCCAGCGCGACAACGGTAAGTACCGGCAGGCCAACGGCCGTAATCAAAAAGCCAAAAGCCGCAGTCCAGACGTGTTCACCTGCCTGCAAACCAACCATTGGGGGGAAGATGATGTTACCTGCACCAACGAACAGTGCAAATGTCATAAATCCCAAAGCGATAATATCGCGCGATTTTAACTGATGGGTCATAAAGTCTTACTGCCTGTGGATGTGGTGTTGAAAATAGTAAATTTTTGCCTTTTCCTGGGGGACAATACAGCGGCATTTTTGCTCAATTCCAGCGGGAAACACTCCCGACCTGGCGCGGCGAAGAATAGTTTTTCGATTTACCGCGTAAATGCAGTCGGTATGACAGCACCTGGAGCGCAATTTAAACGCTTATAACGTTTTAAAGCAAGGTGGGATCCAAAAACCAGAACAATATAGCGATATGAAAAATAGGGTTAGCACAAAACACCATTTCATGGAAAAAGGTATGGGTAATAGTTCGAACAAAAAACAATCAAACGTCGTGAAATTCAGGAGGCATCTATTGACCACATAAAAAAAACCAGCTTGCGCTGGCTTTTGGAAAGATTATCTTACGAATACGTCTTAGCCGTTACTTTTGGCAATGAAACGTTCCGGGATCATGAAACTAAATCGCGTCCCTTTGCCTGGTTCGCTTTCGATGTTCAAACGGCTGTCGTGGTGATGCAGCGCATGTTTCACGATAGCCAGCCCCAGCCCGCTACCACCCGTTTGTCGCGATCTCGCCTTATCCACACGATAAAAACGTTCGGTCAAACGTGGAATATGCTCGGGGGCAATGCCCGGACCGTTGTCTTCCACGCAAAACTCCGCCCCCGACGCCACATGATGCCAGCGTACGGTAATGTGCGTTCCTGCTGGTGTGTGGTTAACCGCGTTGTACACGAGATTCGAGATAGCGCTACGCAACTGCTCCTCGTTGCCTCGCACATTCAGGCTGTTATCGACATCAAAGGTAAACGTATGTTTATGCTGGCTCAGGGTTTGCGCTTCGTGCTCGATCACGCGCAGCATCATGGGTACATCGACTTTCTCATTCAGCTGCAACGTCGGCGCAGCTTCAATTTTTGACAGCGTCAGCAGCTGTTTCACCAGGCCTTCCATACGGTACGTTTGTTCACGCATGGTATGCAGTGCTTTTTCGCGCGTTGTCCCTTCCAGCGGATGCTCCTGCATCATTTCCAGGTAGCCTTGCAGCACCGTCAGCGGTGTGCGCAACTCATGGCTGGCGTTGGCGAAAAAGTTACGCCGTGAACCTTCCAGTTGGTGCATCTGGGTAACGTCGCGCGCCACCATCAACAATTGCTTATCGGTATAGGGCATCACGCGAATTTCCAGATGCCGTCCGGTATTGAGCACCAGATTGATTGGCCGGCTAAAATCGCGCGTTTTCAGATATTGTGTGAATTCCGGGTAGCGCAGCAGGTTAAGAATATTTTGCCCGCTATCGTCCGGCCAACGCAGTCCCAGAACCTGCTGAGCCAGTCCGTTACACCAGAAGATACCGCCTTCTTCGGTGGTCAACACCACCGCGTCGGGTAGGGATTCCGCCCCGCTGCGAAAACGTTTAATCAGGTTACCCAGTTCTCGACGGCGCTTTTTGTTGCGAAGCTGCATTTGATGCAGCCCATATAACAACGGCTCCCAACTGCCTCGCCCCGGCGGCGGCGTCATACTTCTGTCGACCCATAACCACCAGGATAAACGTAATAAATTCCAGAAATGCCAGATAAGCAGGCCCGTTACCGACGCCAGTAAAAACCAGGGCAGGTAACCGAAAAAAGCGCTAAGGATAAATGCCGGTATGCAGCACAGGATCAGCTCCAGTACCAACCTTTTCCATGACAATCGTTCTAGCAAACGTCTTACTCCATAAACGGCCTAATCCATCAGGCCCTGATTCTTGTCAGTCAGAAGCGGGTCGAAAAACGATATCCCGTCCCGCGAACTGTCTGCACCATACGATCGTGTCCGCTGTGCTCCAGCGCTTTACGTAAGCGACGGATATGCACATCCACTGTCCGGTCTTCCACGTAGACATTGGTTCCCCAGACATGATTGAGGAGTTGTTCACGACTGTATACACGCTCGGGGTGAGTCATAAAGAAGTGCAACAGTTTGAATTCGGTCGGCCCCATATCCAGCGGTTCTTCGCCGGTCATCACGCGATGCGATGTGGGATCAAGACTCAGCCCCTGCATCTCAATAACCTCTTCCACCGCCATGGGGGAAATTCGACGCAGCACAGCTTTAATACGCGCCACCAGCTCCTTGGGAGAAAACGGCTTGGTAATATAATCATCCGCACCGGTTTCCAGACCCCGGACGCGATCTTCCTCTTCTCCCCTCGCCGTCAGCATCATTACGGGGATGTCCCGCGTCATGGCTTCGCGCTTGAGATGCTTAATAAACTGTAGACCCGAGCCGCCGGGAAGCATCCAGTCAAGCAGGACGAGATCCGGCCAGGGTTCATTGAGTTGGTTCACAGCACTGTCATAGTCTTCGGCTTCTACGGGTTGAAAACCGTTTTGCTCGAGCACGAAGCAGACCATTTCACGAATTGGAGCTTCATCTTCTACGACCAGAATACGTCTCGCCATGATTTGCCCTGTTTATAATTAAATCGTTTGCCATCAATACGGTGCCATTATGCGTCAGTTTTATGACAGATTTATGAAAAGATAGTCCAGGTTTAACGCAGCCAGACGAATTATGACAGCCCGGAGACAAGATATTACCGTCCTTGAAAGGTTATAATCCCCGCCACTGTTTTATCGTCATGGAACTCTTATGCGCATCCTTCACACGTCTGACTGGCATCTGGGCCAAAATTTCTACAGCAAGAGCCGCGCCGCTGAACATCAGGCCTTTCTCGACTGGCTGCTGGAAACGGCACAATCCCAGCAGGTGGATGCCATTATTGTGGCGGGCGATATTTTCGATACCGGCTCACCGCCAAGCTACGCCCGTGAGCTGTATAACCGTTTTGTCGTCAATTTGCAGCAAACTGGCTGTCATCTGGTCGTGCTGGCAGGCAACCACGATTCCGTCGCCACGCTCAATGAATCCCGCGATATTCTGGCGTTTCTCAACACCACGGTCGTTGCCAGCGCCGGCCATGCGCCGCAGGTGCTGCCGCAACGTGATGGCACGCCGGGAGCGATCCTGTGTCCGGTTCCTTTCTTACGACCACGTGACATCATTACCAGCCAGGCCGGGCTAACCGGACAAGAAAAACAGCAGCATCTGCTGGGGGCGATCACCGACTATTACCAGCAGCAGTATCAGGACGCCTGCACGCTGCGTGGCGATCGAAACCTGCCCATCATTGCGACCGGGCATTTGACCACCGTTGGCGCCAGTAAAAGTGACGCCGTACGTGACATTTATATCGGTACGCTGGACGCCTTTCCGGCGCAAAACTTTCCACCCGCGGACTACATCGCACTGGGGCATATTCATCGGGCGCAGGTTATCGGCGGGACGGACCATATTCGCTACTGCGGTTCACCGATTGCCCTCAGTTTTGACGAGTGCGGCAAAAGCAAATGTGTACATCTGGTGAGTTTCGAAGCGGGGAAACTCAGGGCCGTTGAAAATCTCACCGTACCGGTCACCCAGCCGCTTGCGGTACTGAAAGGCGATTTAGCCGCCATTACCGCCCAGCTTGAGCAGTGGCGTAACGTGCCACAAGAGCCGCCGATATGGCTGGATATTGAAATCACCACCGACGACTATCTGCATGACATGCAACGTAAGATCCAGGCCTTAACCGAAGATTTACCGGTCGAGGTGTTATTGGTGCGCCGCAGTCGAGAACAACGTGAACGTATTATGGCCAATGAACGACGCGAAACGTTAAGCGAGCTAAGCGTAACGGAAGTTTTTGACCGCCGCCTGGCGCTGGAAGAGCTCGAGGAGCCTCAGCGTGAGCGGTTGAATCAGCTGTTTAGCGCAACCTTACACACGCTTGCCGGGGAGAGTGAAGCATGAAAATTCTCAGCCTGCGCCTGAAGAACCTCAACTCCCTGAAGGGAGAATGGAAAGTCGATTTCACAGCAGAACCTTTTGCCAGCAACGGGTTGTTCGCCATTACCGGGCCAACGGGCGCGGGGAAAACCACCCTGCTGGACGCGATTTGCCTCGCCCTGTACCACGAAACACCGCGCCTGAATACCGTGTCACAGTCGCAAAACGACCTGATGACTCGCGATACCGCGGAGTGTCTGGCCGAAGTTGAGTTTGAGGTGCGCGGCGAAGCCTACCGCGCATTCTGGAGCCAGAACCGGGCGCGCAATCAGCCCGAGGGCAACCTGCAGGTCCCGCGCGTAGAGCTAGCCCGCTGCGCTGACGGTAAAATCCTCGCCGATAAAGTCAAAGACAAGCTGGAGATGACAGCCGAGCTTACCGGGCTGGATTACGGGCGTTTTACCCGTTCGATGCTACTGTCTCAGGGCCAGTTTGCCGCCTTTCTTAATGCCAAACCGAAAGAGCGCGCCGAGCTTCTGGAGGAGTTAACTGGTACTGAGATCTACGGCCAAATCTCCGCCATGGTGTTTGAAAAGCACAAGTCGGCGCGTACGGAGCTGGAAAAACTGCAGGCCCAGGCCAGTGGCGTGGCGCTGTTAGCACCAGAGCAGGTGCAGTCCCTGACGGAAAGTTTGCAGGTACTTACTGACGAAGAAAAACAATACCTTACCAGCCAACAAACCCAGCAACAGCACCTCAACTGGCTTATTCGGCAAAATGAGCTTCAGACGGACATAAACCGCCACCAGCAGGCATTAGAGGCAGCACTTCAGGCGCAAGAAGACGCGCAGCCGCAGCTGGCAGCGCTGAGCCTGGCGCAGCCGGCCAGAGCATTGCGCCCTCACTGGGAGCGAATCCAGGAACAAACGGCTACTATCGAGCGTACGCGCCAGAAGATTCAGGAAGTGAATACTCGCTTACAAAGCAGCTTAGCGCTGCGCGGGCGTATCCGTCAGCAGGCGCACACGCAATCGACCGCGATACTCGCCGAACAACAGACGTTAACCGACTGGCTGAACGAACATGACCGCTTCCGCTTATGGAGTAGCGAACTGGCAGGATGGAAAGCGCTGCTGGCGCAACAGTCCGACGCCAGCGCCCAGCTACGCCAGTGGCAACAGCTGCGGGAGAACGACACACGTAAGCTCGATGCCCTGCAGCTTCCCACGTTGACCCTTTCGCCGCAGGAAGTGACAGAAGCGCTGGCGCAACATGTGCAGCTTCGTCCACTACGCCAGCGCCTCAGTAATCTGCACGGGCAAATCGCCCCGAAGCAAAAGCAGCTGGCACAGCTACGCGCTTCACTGGTGCAGCGCCAGCAAGAGCTGACCCAGCGCAACGCGGTACTTGCCGAGAAACGTCAGCGCTATAAAGATAAAAATCAGCAACTTGCCGATGTGAGACTCATTTGCGAGCAGGAAGCCCGCATCAAAGATCTGGAAAGCCATCGGGCATTACTGGAATCCGGCAAACCTTGTCCGCTTTGTGGCTCTATTACACATCCGGCTATCGCGCGTTACCAGACGCTTGAGCTGAGCGTAAATCAGGCACGACGTGAAGCGCTGGAAAAAGAGGTCAAAACGCTGGCCGATGAGGGTTCAACCCTGCGCGGGCAGCTTGAGGCGATAACGCAGCAACTTCAGCGCGATGAACATGAAGCACAGAGGCTTTCTCAGGAGGAGCAAGCACTTACTCAAGAGTGGCTGACCGTTACCGCCAGCCTCAACGTATCGCTACAACCGCAGGATGACATTGCCCCGTGGCTGGCCGCTCAGGAAGAGTACGAACAACAGCTTCACCAGTTAAGCTTGCGTCATACCCTGCAGGCGCAAATCGCCGCGCATACCGAACAGATTACTCAACTCCAACAGCATATTGACCAGCGCCAGGCAACGTTAACCTCAGAGCTGGACCGTCATGGCCTGGCCCTTCCGCCCGAGGATGACGTCGCCTCATGGTTAAGCGAACGGGCGAACGAAGCGCAAATGTGGCAACAGCGCCAGAATGAACTGACTGAGTTACAGGCCCGGATTGCCCAGCTTGCGCCGCTGCTGGAAACGCTGCCAGAATCTGAGGCGCTTTCTGAAAACATTGAGGATCTGTCGCTGGAAAACTGGCGGCAGGTGCACGACGATTGCCTCTCTTTACAGGGACAGTGGCAAACCTTGCAGCAGCAGGAAGCACAGGACGTTCAGCGCGCCGCGGACATTCAGGCGCAGTTTGATGCCGCATTGCAGGCCAGCATCTTTGACAATCGTGACGCCTTTATCGCCGCCTTGCTGGATGAAGAGACCTTCAACCGTCTTGAGCTGTTGAAACAATCGCTGGAAGTCCAGCAACAACAGGCACAAACGCTGCTTAATCAGGCCCAGCAGGCGCTGGCGACTCATCAACAGCAGCAACCAACCGGGGTGGATCTCACGCTCACGGCACAACATCTTCGCGACACGCTGGCGCAGCTCACCCAACTGCTGCGGGATAACACCACTCGTCAGGGAGAAATTCGCCAGCAGCTCAGGCAGGATACTGAAAACCGCCAGCAGCAGCAGGCGCTGATGCAGGAGATTGAAAAAGTCGCGCAGCAGGTCGAAGACTGGGGCTATCTGAATGCGCTGATCGGCTCGAAAGAGGGAGATAAGTTCCGCAAATTTGCCCAGGGACTGACGCTGGATAACCTGGTCTGGCTTGCCAACAACCAGTTAACCCGTCTACACGGTCGCTATCTGTTGCAGCGCAAGGCCAGCGAAGCGCTGGAGCTGGAGGTGGTCGATACCTGGCAAGCCGATGCGGTGCGTGACACGCGTACGCTCTCCGGCGGCGAGAGCTTCCTGGTGAGTCTGGCGCTGGCGCTGGCATTGTCCGATCTGGTCAGCCACAAAACGCGAATTGACTCCCTGTTCCTCGACGAAGGCTTCGGTACGCTGGACAGCGAAACGCTGGATACCGCGCTGGACGCACTGGATGCACTCAACGCTACCGGTAAAACCATTGGCGTGATCAGCCACGTCGAAGCAATGAAAGAACGCATTCCGGTGCAAATCAAAGTGAAAAAAATCAACGGGCTGGGCTACAGCAAACTCGACAACACTTTCAGAGTGGAATGACGCTGATTTTTCGACGTATTGATATTGCCGACAAGATCGGCAATATCATTCCCTGCATATTATTCTTACGCTTAAAAAATAACCGCTAGCGGTAAATCATATCAAAGGTCGCCGTGGCGTTGATTTCGCCGGCCCGCAAGTTCTCATTTAAACGTATGACGTGAGCTTTAAACGGCAGAGCGACGCTCCCTTCTGCACCATTTTTTATCGTGGACAGGAGCTCGCCAAAATTCACTAACCGATCGTTATATAAAATTTGTACACCGACACCTTGCGCAGACGTCGGAGAATCAAGGTCATTTAATGTCAGAATAGTGCTATCGCCTGCTGCCGTTGTACCAGAAAATAATACATTGACATTGGTATCCTGATCGCACGTCAAATCAATTTTAAAATCAACCGCATCACCAGTATCACCCGGGTTATTCAGGCTGACAGTTTTAAAGTAACGCCCCAAATTAACAGAAATATTCTTACTATTAAGTACACAACTGGCACTGTTAACTACCACATCTGCATCGGTAAAGTTAATATGAAGTTGGGCGGCGGATTCATATATTCGGGAAGCACTAAATCGTGATAATTGCAAGGGAGTATCTGTAATAGGTTGCCCGGTTGAGATTAATCGCACCTCAAACATTGCCGATACATTTGTGTATTCACACCCCTTACATGTTTTATTACCCTCGGCCTTTGCCGGAGAATAAAAAATACGGGCATCACTTGGTGAGTAGCTTTTGCCACTATCAACAGACAACCACCAAATTTTAATCCCAATGCCTGGGTTATTCGTCTGATAAACATATTCTTCAACACCATTTACCAGCGTCAATGATGAGTCATCATATCCACGATAGATTGGGTGCACCCCATTACAAAATATATCCGATTGATTTGGAGCACTAAGATAACCGCTATCCCATAGGACAGTTCCTGCAGGGACATCGCGCTGAGCGTTAATAGTCGGAACGGTGACCGTATAGGTTGCAGCTGTCGTATCATTTTTATAATAACATGAAGCATAACTTACCACTGACCAGTTTAGTACAAAAAATACAATCACATACCTAATGAAGGATATCATTATCACTTTCACCTTTATTTACACTCTGCCGCTAATATAGCAACGGTTTTGTTGGTAAGTTCATCGGCAGGAATAGCAATCTGCGCGGTACACTGCTGTGTTGCTTTCTCACCCCACTTCACCATAACGCGATCGCCTGCCGATACACCGGTTAAATAAACCTGTCCATTATCACCCACGATACTGGCATAATTTTTTTCGTTTTCCCCTGCCAATGCCGCAAGCGCGCCGAAAGGAACGTTATTTCCATTATGTTGTAGCGTTAACAAAACACGTATACCGGTGCGTGCAGAAAATGTTGCCAGTGTGACCGCACCACGCGAAGGAATCACCTGTTTGACGGGCTCCTCAATATCAACCTGCGGGTTACTTGCCGTATTCAATATAATGTTATTCGTTCGATAGGGTGAGGCATATGGAATAACAGCGTAGCCATAGGAATCAGTATATACGCCGGTACTGTTTTCTACTTTAATATCAGGCCCATCGTCGGCATCGACTAAGGTCACCGTTTCAGGTAGCGACTGTGCTAAAGTAAACCCGCCAGCATGGCCGATAATCCCACCTTGTAACTTATAATTCACTTGCCGGCTGTTGTTGTCATAATTGTACCCACCAGAAACAGAGCCAAATGAGCCTTGCCAGGTGGCATTCATACTTCCATTCTCCCCCATTCCATTATTCCCCCAGGACTGCTGGAGATTATAATTGAGGTTATCATCCTGCAATGCAGTACCACTGATCCCAATCAGATGTTGCTGACTACGATGACGGTTATCTGTATAAGTATAATTCGCCCAGGCACTGGGTAACCATTTATCTAAGGGAATACTGACAGTAAATGAAACCTGCTCATCTCGATGTGAGGTTGGCGTTTGCGTCAACGAATAGTTGAGCATAAATCGGATCCGTTCCCAGTTCTGGTTATAACCGACAGATACCGTGCGCTCATATCCCGCCAGTCCCCAGTAATCTTGCTGATAACCGGAGATATAGAAAGAACCTAGGGAAGGTGCGAATAAGCAGGTCATGTCTTCCCAAGCTGACTCGTTGATTAAAATTTCGCGGATCTGGGCCGATTTTT
>NZ_JAOWGZ010000075.1:0-6730 GCF_030332875.1 Citrobacter sp. Cpo045 | reverse complement strand
CTTTAATCTGCTCAACAAGATAGTGATAATGCTGTTGTAATTTCAGCAGTAACTGGCTGAGATAAAGAGGCAAACTACTGTCCTCAAGAAGGGTACTCAGTCGACTAATAACGGCAGCACCTCGCGGAACGCTGATACCAAATTCCAGCAGAAAAGCATGCATCTGATTAGTTGTTTTCACCTTATCCTGAACCAGGGATTCACGGACACGATGCAGAGCTCGCATTGCCTGCTGAGATTCGGTTCTGGGCTGCACGAAACGCATAGATGGACGTGATGCTGCTTCACAGATAGCTTCAGCATCAACGAAGTCATTTTTGTTGCTTTTAACGAATGGGCGGACAAATTGCGGTGATATCAGCTTTGGAAAATGCCCTAACTCTTCCAGCTTGCGTGCCATAAAGTGAGAACCGCCACAGGCTTCCATCGCGATGGTTGTTGCCGGGCATGTCGCCAGAAATTCGATTAGCTTTGGTCGGGTGAATTTTTTACGGTAAACGGCCTTCCCACGATGATCCTGACAATGAATATGGAAAGAGTTCTTACCCAGATCGATACCAATAAGCGCAATGTTTTCCATGATGGTTCTCCGAATGAAAGCCTGTCCTCAGCATAGTACTGGGAAGGAGGGAGTGACCATCTCATTAAATAAAGCACGCTAAGGCATAGCTGACCTTGCCAGGCCTGCTTCGCCCTGTAGTGACGCGATCAACGGGCAGGAAACATTCCCCTTTCGTGCATGGCAGGCGCACACGAGTTCAGACAGCACGGTTTCCATGCGCGCCAAGTCGGCCATCTTCTCGCGCACGTCCTTGAGCTTGTGTTCGGCCAGGCTGCTGGCCTCCTCGCAGTGGGTGCCATCGTCGAGCCGCAACAGCTCGGCAATCTCGTCCAGACTGAACCCCAGCCGCTGTGCCGATTTCACGAATTTCACCCGAACCACGTCCGCCTCCCCATAGCGGCGGATGCTGCCGTAAGGCTTGTCCGGTTCCCGCAACAGGCCCTTGCGCTGATAGAAGCGGATTGTCTCCACGTTGACCCCGGCCGCCTTGGCAAAAACGCCAATGGTCAGGTTTTCCAAATTATTTTCCATATCGCTTGACTCCGTACATGAGTACGGAAGTAAGGTTACGCTATCCAATCCAAATTCAAAAGGGCCAACGTATGTCTGAACCACAAAACGGGCGCGGTGCGCTCTTCGCCGGCGGGCTGGCCGCCATTCTTGCATCGACCTGCTGCCTGGGGCCGCTAGTACTGGTCGCCCTGGGCTTCTCCGGTGCTTGGATCGGCAACCTGACGGTGCTGGAACCCTATCGACCGTTGTTCATCGGCGCGGCGCTAGTGGCGCTGTTCTTCGCCTGGAAGCGGATTTACCGGCCCGTGCAGGCATGCAAGCCAGGTGAGGTCTGCGCGATTCCGCAGGTGCGCGCCACCTACAAGCTGATTTTCTGGATCGTGGCCGTGCTGGTCCTGGTCGCGCTTGGATTTCCCTATGTCGTTCCATTTTTCTATTAACCAGGAGTTCATCATGAAGAAACTGTTTGCCTCCCTTGCCCTCGCCGCCGCTGTTGCCCCGGTGTGGGCCGCTACCCAGACCGTCACGCTAGCGGTTCCCGGCATGACTTGCGCCGCCTGCCCGATCACAGTCAAGAAAGCGCTCTCCAAGGTCGAAGGCGTGAGCAAGGTCGATGTGGGCTTCGAGAAGCGCGAGGCCGTCGTCACTTTTGACGACACCAAGGCCAGCGTACAGAAGCTGACCAAGGCCACCGCAGACGCCGGCTATCCGTCCAGCGTCAAGCAGTGAGCCAGCAAGCCAACGACAACAGCGAGAGCCGCTTCATGGGACTGATGACACGCATTGCCGATAAAACCGGCGCGCTCGGCAGCGTCGTTTCCGCGATGGGCTGCGCCGCCTGCTTTCCAGCCCTCGCCAGCTTCGGCGCGGCCATCGGGCTGGGCTTCTTGAGCCAGTACGAGGGACTGTTCATCAGCCGCCTGCTGCCGCTGTTTGCCGCGCTGGCCTTCCTGGCGAACGCGCTGGGTTGGTTCAGTCATCGGCAATGGCTGCGCAGTCTGCTCGGCATGATCGGCCCGGCCATCGTGTTTGCGGCCACGGTCTGGCTGCTCGGCAACTGGTGGACGGCGAACCTGATGTACGTCGGCCTGGCCTTGATGATTGGGGTGTCGATCTGGGACTTCGTGTCGCCGGCGCATCGCCGTTGCGGACTGGACGGCTGCGAACTCCCCGCCAAGCGCTTGTGAAAGACGGCTGACCGTGCGACACGGCGGCCCACACGAATAAGGAACGATGGTATGAGCACTCTCAAAATCACCGGCATGACTTGCGACTCGTGCGCAGTGCATGTCAAGGACGCCCTGGAGAAAGTGCCCGGCGTGCAATCAGCGGATGTCTCCTACGCCAAGGGCAGCGCCAAGCTCGCCATTGAGGTCGGCACGTCACCCGACGCGCTGACGGCCGCTGTAGCTGGACTCGGTTATCGGGCCACGCTGGCCGATGCCCCCTCAGTTTCGACGCCGGGCGGATTGCTCGACAAGATGCGCGATCTGCTGGGCAGAAACGACAAGACGGGTAGCAGCGGCGCATTGCATATCGCCGTCATCGGCAGCGGCGGGGCCGCGATGGCAGCGGCGCTGAAGGCCGTCGAGCAAGGCGCACGTGTCACGCTGATCGAGCGCGGCACCATCGGCGGCACCTGCGTCAATGTCGGTTGTGTGCCGTCCAAGATCATGATCCGCGCCGCCCATATCGCCCATCTGCGCCGGGAAAGCCCGTTCGATGGCGGCATCGCCGCTACCACGCCGACCATCCAGCGCACGGCGCTGCTGGCCCAGCAGCAGGCCCGCGTCGATGAACTGCGCCACGCCAAGTACGAAGGCATCTTGGAGGGCAATCCGGCGATCACTGTGCTGCACGGCTCCGCCCGCTTTAAGGACAATCGCAACCTGATCGTGCAACTCAACGACGGCGGCGAGCGCGTGGTGGCATTCGACCGCTGCCTGATCGCCACCGGCGCGAGCCCGGCCGTGCCGCCGATTCCCGGCCTGAAAGACACTCCGTACTGGACTTCCACTGAAGCGCTGGTCAGCGAGACGATTCCTAAGCGCCTGGCCGTGATTGGCTCATCAGTGGTGGCGCTGGAGCTGGCGCAGGCGTTCGCCCGACTCGGAGCGAAGGTGACGATCCTGGCTCGCAGCACGCTGTTCTTCCGCGAAGACCCAGCTATAGGCGAAGCCGTCACGGCCGCATTCCGCATGGAGGGCATCGAGGTGAGGGAACACACCCAGGCCAGCCAGGTCGCGTATATCAATGGTGAAGGGGACGGCGAATTCGTGCTCACCACGGCGCACGGCGAACTGCGCGCCGACAAGCTGCTGGTCGCCACCGGCCGCGCGCCCAACACACGCAAGCTGGCACTGGATGCGACGGGCGTCACGCTCACCCCGCAAGGCGCTATCGTCATCGACCCCGGCATGCGTACAAGCGTGGAACACATCTACGCCGCAGGCGACTGCACCGACCAGCCGCAGTTCGTCTATGTGGCGGCAGCGGCCGGCACTCGCGCCGCGATCAACATGACCGGCGGTGACGCGGCCCTGAACCTGACCGCGATGCCGGCCGTGGTGTTCACCGACCCGCAAGTGGCGACCGTAGGCTACAGCGAGGCGGAAGCGCACCATGACGGCATCAAAACTGATAGTCGCACGCTAACGCTGGACAACGTGCCGCGCGCGCTCGCCAACTTCGACACGCGCGGCTTCATCAAACTGGTGGTTGAAGAAGGCAGCGGACGACTGATCGGCGTGCAGGCAGTGGCCCCGGAAGCGGGCGAACTGATCCAGACGGCCGCACTGGCGATTCGCAACCGGATGACGGTGCAGGAACTGGCCGACCAGTTGTTCCCCTACCTGACGATGGTCGAAGGGTTGAAGCTCGCGGCGCAGACCTTCAACAAGGATGTGAAGCAGCTTTCCTGCTGCGCCGGGTGAGGACAAGGAGGTGTGCGATGAGCGCCTACACGGTATCGCAACTGGCCCATAACGCTGGGGTGAGCGTACATATCGTGCGCGACTACCTGGTGCGCGGCTTGTTACGGCCGGTGGCCTGCACCACGGGCGGCTACGGCGTGTTCGACGATGCGGCCTTGCAACGGCTGTGCTTCGTGCGCGCGGCCTTCGAGGCGGGTATCGGCCTGGATGCCCTGGCGCGGCTGTGCCGTGCGCTCGACGCAGCGGACGGCGCACAAGCCGCAGCGCAGCTTGCCGTGCTGCGCCAGTTGGTCGAGCGGCGGCGCGCGGCGTTGGCCCATCTGGACGCGCAACTGGCCTCCATGCCAGCCGAGCGGGCGCACGAGGAGGCATTGCCGTGAACGCCCCTGACAAACTGCCGCCCGAGACGCGCCAACCCGTTTCCGGCTACCTGTGGGGTGCGCTGGCCGTGTTGACCTGCCCCTGCCATCTGCCGATTCTCGCCGCCGTGCTGGCCGGGACGACCGCCGGTGCCTTCCTTGGCGAGCATTGGGGTGTTGCCGCGCTCGCGCTGACCGGCTTGTTCGTTCTGGCCGTAACGCGGCTGCTGCGCGCCTTCCGGGGCGGATCATGACGAGTTCGCAGCCCGCCGGATGGACGGCGGCCGAGTTGGCGCAGGCGGCGGCGCGCGGACAGCTTGACCTGCATTACCAGCCGCTGGTCGATCTGCGCGATCACCGGATCGCTGGCGCGGAAGCGTTGATGCGCTGGCGGCATCCGAGGCTTGGCCTGTTGCCGCCCGGCCAGTTCCTGCCGCTGGCCGAGTCGTTCGGCCTGATGCCGGAAATAGGCGCGTGGGTGCTGGGCGAGGCCTGTCGCCAGATGCACAAGTGGCAAGGACCGGCATGGCAACCGTTCCGTCTTGCCATCAATGTGTCCGCCAGCCAGGTTGGGCCAACGTTCGACGACGAGGTAAAGCGGGTGCTGGCCGATATGGCCCTGCCCGCCGAGCTTCTGGAGATCGAACTGACCGAATCGGTCGCATTCGGCAATCCAGCCCTGTTCGCCAGTTTCGACGCCTTGCGCGCCATCGGCGTGCGCTTCGCCGCCGACGACTTCGGCACCGGCTATTCCTGCCTGCAACATCTGAAATGCTGCCCCATCACCACATTGAAAATCGACCAATCCTTTGTCGCCAGGCTCCCGGATGATGCCCGTGACCAAACTATCGTGCGGGCGGTGATCCAGCTCGCGCACGGGCTGGGCATGGATGTCATTTTCAGAAGACGACTGCACCAGTTGATTGGGCGTAATGGCTGTTGTGCAGCCAGCTCCTGACAGTTCAATATCAGAAGTGATCTGCACCAATCTCGACTATGCTCAATACTCGTGTGCACCAAAGCGAGGTGAGCATGGCGACGGACACCCCACGGATTCCAGAACAAGGCGTGGCCACTCTGCCTGATGAGGCTTGGGAGCGTGCGCGCCGTCGTGCGGAGATCATCAGTCCGTTGGCGCAGTCGGAGACGGTCGGGCACGAAGCGGCCGATATGGCGGCTCAGGCGCTGGGCTTGTCTCGGCGCCAGGTATACGTTCTGATCCGGCGTGCCCGGCAAGGCAGCGGCCTCGTGACGGATCTGGTGCCCGGCCAGTCCGGTGGAGGTAAAGGTAAGGGGCGCTTGCCGGAACCGGTCGAGCGCGTCATCCACGAGCTACTGCAAAAGCGGTTCCTGACCAAGCAGAAGCGCAGCCTAGCGGCCTTTCACCGCGAAGTCACTCAGGTGTGCAAGGCTCAAAAACTGCGAGTGCCGGCGCGCAATACCGTGGCCTTACGGATCGCTAGCCTTGACCCGCGCAAGGTCATCCGCCGGCGGGAAGGCCAGGATGCCGCTCGTGACCTACAAGGTGTGGGCGGCGAGCCTCCTGCCGTGACCGCGCCGCTGGAGCAGGTGCAGATAGACCATACGGTCATCGACCTGATCGTGGTCGATGACCGCGACCGGCAACCTATTGGCCGCCCGTACCTGACCCTCGCCATCGACGTGTTCACCCGCTGCGTGCTCGGCATGGTCGTCACGCTGGAAGCGCCGTCTGCCGTTTCGGTTGGCCTGTGCCTCGTGCATGTCGCCTGCGACAAGCGCCCTTGGCTGGAAGGACTGAACGTGGAAATGGATTGGCAGATGAGCGGCAAGCCCTTGCTGCTCTACCTAGACAACGCGGCCGAGTTCAAGAGCGAGGCCCTGCGCCGGGGTTGCGAGCAGCATGGCATCCGGCTGGACTATCGCCCGCTGGGACAGCCGCACTATGGCGGCATCGTGGAACGGATCATCGGCACGGCGATGCAGATGATTCACGACGAACTGCCGGGAACGACCTTCTCCAACCCTGACCAGCGCGGCGACTACGATTCCGAAAACAAGGCCGCCCTGACGCTGCGCGAGCTAGAGCGCTGGCTCACATTGGCGGTCGGCACCTACCACGGTTCGGTGCACAACGGCCTGCTCCAACCGCCGGCCGCGCGCTGGGCCGAGGCCGTGGCGCGTGTCGGCGTACCGGCCGTCGTCACACGCGCTACTTCGTTCCTGGTCGATTTTCTGCCGATCCTCCGGCGCACGCTGACCCGCACCGGCTTTGTCATCGACCACATCCACTACTACGCCGATGGGCACTGTTGCAAATAGTCGGTGGTGATAAACTTATCATCCCCTTTTGCTGATGGAGCTGCACATGAACCCATTCAAAG
>NZ_JAOWGZ010000074.1:0-10256 GCF_030332875.1 Citrobacter sp. Cpo045 | reverse complement strand
TGGTAAGCAGAGTTTTTGAAATGTAAGGCCTTTGAATAAGACAAAAGGCTGCCTCATCGCTAACTTTGCAACAGTGCCCGATGGCATTCATGGCGGGCAGGATAATGCTCTGCCGCCGCAGATTCTCGACAAGTGCGCTCGCCAGCACGATGCCTTTGTCGGTCTGCAAGGCCAGCTCGGTCAATGTATGCACGGCTTGCCGATAGTGGCTCATGGTGAAGGGCTTGAACCCAAAAACCGTTTGCAGCTCGACCAAGTGCTCCCGCCGTGTCTGTTCGCGCTGGCCGTACTCGCTCCAACTTTCCACTGGCATCTTGAGTTGCGCGGCCACCATGCGCAACAGGGGCGGAAACGGAGGCTCATCGACGCCCAAAAAGGTGCCAGGGAATCGCAAGTAGCAAAGCTGCACAGCGAAGCCCAATCGATTCGCGGCGCCGCGACGCTGACGGATCACCGACAGGTCGGTTTCGTTGAACGTGTAGTGCCGTATCAGTTCGTCTTTGGCATCTGGCAGTGCCAGCAGGCTTTCGCGCTCGGTGGCGGACAGGATTGAGCGGCGTGGCATGGTCAGTCTTCCCGCAGGTACTGGTACAAGGTTTCGCGGCTGATGCCGAAGTCACGGGCCACCAAGGTTTTTTGGTCGCCTGCCGCAACTCGCCGTTTCAACTCGGCAATTTGTTCGCTGTTCAGCGATTTCTTTCGTCCCCGGTAGGCACCGCGCTGCTTGGCCAGCACGATTCCCTCGCGCTGACGTTCGCGGATCAGGGCGCGCTCGAACTCAGCGAAGGCTCCCATGACCGACAGCATCAGATTGGCCATCGGTGAGTCCTCGCCGGTGAACTTCAGCCCTTCTTTGACGAACTCCATGCGCACGCCCCGTTGTGTCAGCCCTTGGACGATGCGGCGCAGGTCATCAAGGTTGCGTGCCAGCCTGTCCATGCTATGCACCACCACGGTGTCGCCCTCGCGGACGAAGGCCAGCAGCCTTTCCAGCTCGGGACGCTGGGTGTCCTTGCCAGAAGCCTTGTCGGTGAACACCCGCGCCACCTGAACACCCTCCAATTGCCGTTCCGGGTTCTGGTCGAAGCTGCTGACGCGGACATAGCCGATGCGTTGACCTTGCAAGATGCCTCCAAAGGCAAAAGTGTCAGGATGAAATCTATTACCTTTGACGGAATATGTCAATCAATAGGAAATTTAACTCTATTCTGACATCGTTTGCACATGGCATCTGACATCAAGTTAGGGTATGCCTCAATCTGACGGCTGCGAACCGCCAGGGACAGGCGCAATGTCAGATTCTGTCGCGGCCTTGGCGCGTGCCTGGAAGCGTTCATAGCAATCCAGCCCGCAGAAATGTTCGACGTATTCCGCGCCTTCCGGGGTGAAGGCGGCATCGAGCGGAATTTCTTTGCAGCATACGCAGCAGGTGGTGCAACTGGCAGTGTTCGGGGCGTTTGCGTTCATGGTGGTACTCCTCCAGATTGGTAGCGAAGCTCAAAGCTGCCCACTCTCGGCTGGCTGGGAAGCGGTCATGATCTTCCCTTGAAGGCCCGCAGCAGCCGCGTCACAGACAGGACAAACAAGCCGGTCAGCGTGAGGGCTGCAATACCCCAGTGCACCCCGATGAACGCGCCGGCCGTCGTGCCGGCTAGCACAATGGCGAGAATCGGCAAATGGCAGGGACAGGTGAGCACGGCCAGCGCGCCCCACAAGTAGCCGGTGATCGGTTTGTGCGTCTCAGACGGCAAGTGCTCTGGGCTGTTCATGGCAGACTCTCCGCGTGCTGTGCCGGTTCGGTTGGCATGGCGGCCAGTTGCATTTCGAGGCTGGCCAGGGCCTCGCGCCGACGCTCGACGAGTTGCCGCAACACGGCAAGCTGCGCAGACGCACCGTCACCGTCCGCAGCATCCAGCGCCCGGCACAGCCGCGCCAGTGCGTCCAGGCCGATACCCGCTTCGAAGGCAGCCCGTACAAAGCGCAGCCGTTGCAACGCGGTGTCATCGAACAAGCCGTAGCCGCCCGTGGTGTACGCGACCGGCCGTAGCAATCCGCGCAGCAGGTAGTCGCGCACGATATGCACGCTCACCCCGGCATCAAGGGCCAGCCGGGACACTGTGTAGGCGCTCATTGAACACCTCCTTTTCCTCATCCGGCGCAGCACGAAAGCTGCTTCACGTCCTTGCTGAAGGTCTGCGCCGCGAGCTTCAGCCCTTCGACCATGGTCAGGTAGGGGAACAATTGGTCGGCCAGTTCCTGCACGGTCATACGGTTGCGAATGGCGAGCACCGCCGTCTGGATCAGTTCACCCGCTTCCGGGGCCACCGCTTGCACGCCGATGAGCCGTCCGCTACCTTCCTCGATGACCAGCTTGATGAAGCCGCGTGTGTCGAAGTTGGCAAGCGCACGCGGCACGTTATCCAGTGTTAGCAGGCGACTGTCGGTCTCGATCCCGTCGTGATGTGCTTCCGCCTCGCTGTAGCCCACGGTGGCGACCTGCGGGTCGGTGAACACCACGGCCGGCATTGCGGTCAGGTCCAGGGCCGCATCGCCGCCAGTCATGTTGATCGCCGCACGAGTGCCGGCCGCTGCCGCCACATAGACGAACTGCGGCTGGTCGGTGCAGTCGCCGGCCGCGTAGATGTTCGGGCTACTGGTGCGCATGCCCTTGTCGATGACGATGGCCCCCTGCGCATTGACGGCTACCCCCGCCGCTTCCAATGCCAGGCTGCGCGTGTTCGGTGTCCGGCCGGTGGCGACCAGCAGCTTGTCGGCGCGCAATTCACCGTGCGTGGTGGTCAGCACGAATTCACCGTCCATATGGGCGACCTGGCTGGCTTGCGTGTGCTCCAGCACCTCGATGCCCTCGGCACGGAAAGCGGCTGTCACCGCCTCGCCGATGGCCGGGTCTTCACGGAAGAACAAGGTATTGCGCGCCAGGGCCGTGACCTTGCTGCCCAGCCGGGCAAAGGCTTGCGCCAGCTCCAGCGCCACCACCGACGAGCCGATTACGGCAAGGCGTTCGGGAATGGTGTCGCTCGCCAGGGCCTCGGTGGAAGTCCAGTAGGGTGACTCTTTCAAGCCCGGAATCGGCGGGACCGCCGGGCTGGCACCCGTGGCGACCAGGCAGCGGTCGAACATCACGACGCGCTCGCCACCCTCGTTCAAACTAACGATAAGGCTCTGGTCGTCCTTGAAACGCGCTTCACCGTGCAGAACGGTGATGGCTGAATTGCCGTCCAGGATGCCTTCGTACTTGGCATGACGGAGTTCTTCGACACGGGCCTGCTGCTGGGCCAGCAGCCGCTCGCGCAAGATCGTCGGCGGTGTGGGTGGCATGCCGCCGTCGAATGGGCTTTCCCGGCGCAGATGGGCGATGTGGGCGGCGCGGATCATGATCTTGGACGGCACACAACCGACGTTGACGCAGGTGCCGCCGATGGTGCCGCGCTCAATCAGCGTGACCTGCGCGCCTTGCTCGACGGCCTTCAGTGCTGCCGCCATCGCGGCTCCACCGCTACCAATGACGACGACCTGCAACGGGCGTTCGTTGCCACTGGGCTTATCAGCGGCCCCTATCCAGCCGCGCATCTTGTCGAGCAGGCCGGCGCGGTTGTCCGTCGGTGGCGCATCGGCAAGCGTTGCCTCGTAGCCCAGCCCGGCCACGGCGGTAGTCAGCGCATCCGATGACGTGCCCGCCTCAATGGCGAGTTGCGCTGTGCCCTTCGGATAGGACACCAGCGCCGATTGCACGCCGGGCACTTTCTCCAAGGCTTCCTTGACGTGAGCCGCGCACGAGTCGCAGGTCATCCCGGTGATTTTCAGGGTGGTCATGTATTTTTCCTTTTCTGTGGTGGCTACGGCTGTTGCCGTCAGCCACGTTGTTCTGGCAATTCACAGCTGTCCGGCCCGCAGCGGCGATGTGCTGGCGAGATGAAATCCCAGACCGACACCCCAACCATCAAGGCCAGGCCGACATAGAGCAGTCCACCGCTCTGCCAGCCGTAAGCCCGCATTAAAAACACCGCTGCCAGCACCAAGATCGGGCCTATCGTGCCGAGCGCCGTGCGTCGCCACTGTCGATGATTGAGCCAAGCGATAGCATTGGCGAGTAACGCGATGCCGGCGAACATCGGCAGCAGGATGCCAATGAATAGCCCCTCGTACTGGCTCAAGAAGCCCAGTCCGATGGCCGCGCCAAAGCTGGCGATGGCAGGAAAACAGGCGGCGCAGCCCATCGCGGAAACGACGCTGCCGAGCGCGCCGGTTTTGCCAGCGATGCGCGTGATGAGTCCCATGTGTCGCTCCCGAGTTCGGTTAACGGATCAGCGTTTGAGGCTGGACGGATAGCCCGCGTCCTCGGTCGCCTTGGTCAACTTCTGGACGTTGGTCTTGGCATCGTCGAAGGTGACGACGGCCTGGCGCTTGTCGAAACTTACGTCGGTCTTGCTCACGCCCTCAACCTTGGAAAGCGCGTGCTTGACAGTGATCGGGCAAGAGGCGCAGGTCATGCCAGGCACGGACAGCGTGACGGTCTGGGTGGCGGCCCACACGGGGGCAACAACGGCAGCGAGGGCGAGGGCGGCAAACAGTTTTTTCATGATGAACTCCTGTGATTAATAGAAAAATGGCATGACGTAGGGAAATCCGAGCGAGACCAGGACCAGCGCGGCCACGATCCAGAAAATGAGCTTGTAAGTAGCTCGCACTTGGGGAATCGCGCAGACCTCACCCGGTTTGCAGGCTTGCGCCGGGCGGTAGATGCGCCGCCAGGCGAAAAACAGCGCGACCAGCGCTGCGCCGATGAAGATCGGGCGATAGGGTTCCAGCACCGTCAGGTTGCCGATCCATGCCCCGCTGAACCCCAAGGCGATCAAAACCAGCGGCCCCAGGCAGCAGGCCGACGCAAGAATGGCGGCCAGCCCACCGGCGAAGAGCGCGCCGCGCCCGTTTTGTGGTTCAGACTTTTGTGGTTCAGACTTTTGTGGTTCAGACTTTTGTGGTTCAGACATACGCTTGTCCTTTCAAATTTGGTTTGGATAGCTTAAGCTTACTTCCGTAGTTATGTACGGAGTCAAGCGATATGCAAATTAATTTTGAGAATCTGACCATTGGCGTTTTTGCCAAGGCGGCCGGGGTCAATGTGGAGACCATCCGGTTCTACCAGCGCAAGGGCCTGCTGCCGGAGCCAGACAAGCCCTATGGCAGCATTCGCCGCTATGGCGAGGCGGATGTAACACGAGTGCGGTTCGTGAAATCGGCCCAGCGGCTGGGCTTTAGCCTGGACGAAATCGCCGAGCTACTGCGGCTGGAGGATGGCACCCATTGCGAGGAAGCCAGCGGCCTGGCCGAGCACAAGCTCAAGGATGTGCGCGAGAAGATGGCCGACTTGGCACGCATGGAGGCCGTGCTGTCTGAACTGGTGTGCGCCTGCCATGCGCGGAAAGGGAACGTTTCCTGCCCGCTGATTGCGTCACTGCAAGACGGAACGAAGCTCGCTGCATCGGCGCGGGGGAGTCACGGGGTGACTACGCCTTAGCGTGCTTTATTTTCCGAATTCTGAGACGACCCCTGGCAGAACGCAGGAGTAAGGCTAACCGGGGCGCCCTGATCCACAGGGCCGTGCGATTGTTTAGCCGGTCAGGTTCAGCCGGTCGCGGGCCTCACGCAGCCGTCGTTCTCCCCGCCGGTCATACTGCTGGGTGGTGGCAACGCTGGCATGCCCCATCGCGTCCTTCACCGTGATGAGATCCTCCCCGTTATCGAGCAGGGCGGTTGCAAATGTCCGGCGCAGATCGTGGGGGGCGCATTTGGTAATTCCGGCCTGGCGCTGCCGCACCTGGAGGATATGGTACACCGCCTGGTCAGTCAGCCGGTCGTCCGTCAGGGTGTCAAACCGGCGGATACGGGTGAAAAGGGGACCCGGCGCCTCACCCCGGACCTGGTCTACCCACACCTGCAGCCGCTGCCAGCTTCCTGCCGGCAGAAAGGCCAGCCGCTCCCTGTTGCCCTTTCCGGTGACCCGCAGCGCCCGCTCCTCCGTGACAACGTCACCGATACAGAGGCCCACCGCCTCCGAGCGACGCAGCCCGCACCCGAGCATCACCGCCAGCAGGGCCGCGTCCCGCGGACCCAGACTGCTGCGATCGGCATCACATGCGGCAAAAAGCTGGCGGATCTCCGCCGCCGGCAGTGCCCGCCCCCGCGGCAGCCGGCTGCCACGCAGGTTCCGCACGGCGCGGATATGCTGGAAGCTGTCCACGTCCATCAGCCGCAGCATCCAGGCCTCCTTCGCCACCCCTTTCAGCGCGGCCAGATAGGTGTTGATGGTGGCCGTTGCGCGCCCCGTATCCCGGAGCATCTCAGTGATGGCCATCACATGATGACGCCGCAGGCTGCCCCAGGTACAGGTGTCGGGCCCGGCGAAGCCAAGCATCCGGGCGACGATCCCGAGAAAGGAGGCCATGGTCCGGCGACTGCGGGGAGAGTTCAGGGAAAGAAGATAGGCGCGGGCCGGATCAGAAAGGCCGGCATGACCGGCAACGGCGGGCAGGTGTTCCCCGTTCAGGCTGAGCGACGGAACGGGCGGTACCCGTTCCTCTGAGTGATCGGTCACGGTCTGATCTCCTGGGCCGGAAAAGCCCGGTGTGCTGTGTGAAAAAACGGGTCCGGTGACCCGGTCAAAGCGTATCGCAGAAAGTCTACTTTTTCAAATAGACATTTTAATAAGTAGAGAAAAAAATTGATAAGAGATACGGAACTGATAGGATAAATCTCATTTGTCGACAAAGATGGAAGTTAAAAATGAATGCTAATGATAGGAAAGTTTTATGCACTATTGACCAAGCTTTTTATGGTGAACGTGAAGATCAGTTTGGAAAGTTAAAAGCATATTATGAAGTGTTTAGTAACGGCGAAATAATACCAATCAATCAAAGCGACTTTTTCTGCGAAACAGAGCAAGTATTCGTAACAGGTGGTTTTTCTGAAATTAAGGAGAAATTTAAAGACAACTTATTTGAGGTCTCTTGCTCACCGACGAACTTCGAAAAAAAAGAAGGAGACTGTAAGTATGTAACAAGATTTAATGCTTGTGAAGAAATAAAAGGACTCCAGGTCAGTCAAATTATAGATGGTAAACTGCCTATACCCGAAAACCCTCTTTTAGTCACAGATATAAAGCCAACAACAAAGACCATAGTTATTGAAGAAAATGATTATATCTTTGGACCATTCGATTTTATAGCATCTCATGATGAATCATCTGACACATATACATTAAACTTAAAACCTATAAACACCCCCCTGAATAGAATCCCGCAATACCACATTGGAAAAATTGGCATTCAAAAATGCATTGCAAACATAGCCAGTAACCCTAAAAATAAAATATCATACCTGTCAAATATAAAGAGAAACCTTGAGCAAATCGATGAAGTGATTGATTTTATTTCAGATGATCAGATCATTTCAACGTACGGAAACAAAATAGCTCAAAACTCAGACATAAGAAGCTTTACAAAAGGAACTATATCTCAAATACGTAAGCATTTTTCATCCTCTAAGGAATTTAGAGCGTTTCCTCAAAGATTTACCAGACTATTCATACTTATTAGTTCCAGAGTACCTTAGATTCTTAGGCACTATAAACCAAGATGAAACTGTACAGACGCTGACGCCTCGATTATTAGACAGGGCTGCAATTATTAACTTTGATGACTTTGAACATAACTATGATGTTGTCATAAAAGAGTCAGGAGTTAAATCAAATATCCTAATGGAAGCAATATCTGGAAATGATTTTATCAAAGCATTTCAGCCAACAAGTTTAGAAATACCTCAAGATGTAGAGCAAACATTATTATCAATAATAAGTGTTCTACGCGATGATAGACTAGATTTTGGTATCCCAATTATTGTTTCTTATAGAAAAATAAAGGCTATAAGATATTATTATAATATTGCAGGTCCTTTGATGTCGATGGAGAGTCGATACTTGGCACTGGACTATGCTGTATCTCAACATATATTACCTCTGCTTAACGGTTATGGACAAGGTTTCGGTAAGAGGTTAGAAGCTCTGTTAAATATCCTCCCTGAGGAAATGGAAAGATCTTGTCGCTTACTTAAAAGAAGCATCAATCATGGAAGTCAAAATCTCTTTGGATATGGGAATAATTTATGATTGATTGTTATGTAAATGTTTATAACGGTAATGACGAATGCCGAATACCTCTTACAGACAGTGGTGCCTATGAGGTAAAGGAAAATGACAAGCTGGTTTTTCACTTAATTATAAGTGAACAAGAGTTGCTTACTCTTGGGGAGCCAGTTATGGTAATCGGCGATATTCCAACAACCTTTTTAAGAAATGAAAACTCCCCGCAAGGGGAGTGTCATTTTGTATCATGTGAACCGTCTTATTCTCATTCGTCACGCTACTTCTTTAACTTTTTCGGTGAGAGCGAGGTTACAATATATTTTGGTAAAGCAGAAGGGAAAACTTTAACATTTAAATTTAATATACTAGCAAGAAAAGAAAATGCAAAATTAGCAGAAGAAATGTTGGGTTTTATTAGTGATAATGTTGATGATACCGTAGCTATTTGTTTTTCGAGAAGCAAAACCGGAGGTGGTTTTAATAATGAAGAAGAACACAAGTTTAGCAAGTATGATGCAGTCATTTACGCTGTAAATTATTTATCGCAATCATTACCTGCTTTTGTTAATGACAAAAAAACTCACTGGAAACAGAAGGTAATTCTATCCCAAAATGGACAACCAACGGGTCCTGATTCTGTATACTGGGCACTTACGAATTTAGACAGATTATCTCCTTCTACGGCCGACAACTATAATATATACTTCAATAATCGTGGTTATCATTTTGATGAACAACCTAAGGAAGTGCTTATTGATGATACAAATGTTTATGAAAATATAATCATAAACTCGTTCTTGTACAATGCTGATAATTTTTTATATGCCTTAAAGAAACATTATTCTGAACTCGCATGTGAAGATGTTGGTTATTCTGATACTGAATATGTTCGCTTTGATCATACTATGTCAAAATATGCGAAAATAGCTTTGAAAATGAGAATTAAAGAAATTGAAGAAAATCATGAATTAGTAAAAAAACTGATTTACAGCTTTAAAAAAATAATGCCTTCCAAGATTAGCCCTAACATCCTCCCTAAAATAACTTCTTTTGTTGCAAAAAAAGGACATTATCGAGAAGCTTTTAGATTGATAAATATCGCGAACTTATCATCAGCACGGCTTTGTTGAATAAATCGAACTTTTGCTGAGTTGAAGGATCAGATCACGTATCTTCCCGACAACGCAGACCGTTCCGTGGCAAAGCAAAAGTTCAAAATCACCAACTGGCCCACCTACAATAAAGCCCTCATCAACCGTGGCTCCATAACTTTCTGGCTGGATGATGAAGCTATTCAGGCCTGGTATGAGTCAGCAACACCTTCTTCACGAGGCAGACCTCAGCGCTATTCTGACCTTGCCATCACGACTGTGCTGGTCATTAAACGCGTATTCAGGCTGACCCTGCGGGCTGCGCAGGGCTTTATTGATTCCATTTTTTCTCTGATGAACGTTCCGCTACGCTGCCCGGATTACAGCTGTGTCAGCAGGCGGGCAAAGTCGGTTAATGTCAGTTTCAAAACGCCCACCCGGGGTGAAATCGCACACCTGGTAATTGATTCCACCGGGCTGAAGGTCTTCGGTGAAGGCGAGTGGAAAGTCAAAAAGCATGGCCAGGAACGCCGCCGTATCTGGCGTAAGCTGCATCTCGCCGTTGACAGTAAAACACATGAAATCATCTGCGCTGACCTGTCGCTGAACAACGTTACGGACTCAGAGGCCTTCCCCGGGTTAATCCGGCAAACCCACCGGAAAATCAGGTCAGCCGCCGCCGATGGCGCTTACGATACCCGGCTATGTCACGATGAACTGCGGCGTAAGAAAATCAGCGCGCTTATCCCTCCCCGAAAAGGTGCTGGTTACTGGCCCGGTGAATATGCAGACCGTAACCGTGCAGTGGCTAATCAGCGAATGACCGGGAGTAATGCGCGGTGGAAATGGACAACAGATTACAATCGTCGCTCGATAGCGGAAACGGCGATGTACCGGGTAAAACAGCTGTTCGGGGGTTCACTGACGCTGCGTGACTACGATGGTCAGGTTGCGGAGGCTATGGCCCTGGTACGAGCGCTGAACAAAATGACGAAAGCAGGTAT
>NZ_JAOWGZ010000073.1:0-27162 GCF_030332875.1 Citrobacter sp. Cpo045 | reverse complement strand
GTCGGGGCTAAATCGCGCCAGCGCTGGCTGTTTTACGCGTATGACAGGCTCCGGAAGACGGTTGTTGCGCACGTATTCGGTGAACGCACTATGGCGACGCTGGGGCGTCTTATGAGCCTGCTGTCACCCTTTGACGTGGTGATATGGATGACGGATGGCTGGCCGCTGTATGAATCCCGCCTGAAGGGAAAGCTGCACGTAATCAGCAAGCGATATACGCAGCGAATTGAGCGGCATAACCTGAATCTGAGGCAGCACCTGGCACGGCTGGGACGGAAGTCGCTGTCGTTCTCAAAATCGGTGGAGCTGCATGACAAAGTCATCGGGCATTATCTGAACATAAAACACTATCAATAAGTTGGAGTCATTACCTAAGGTCAGTAGCTTTTATGGTCAGTCGTCATCATGATACTCAGGGCCACCATAATTATCAAATCGAGACCATTGACCATTAAATGTGAGACGTACTGTCCCTATAGGCCCGTTGCGCTGTTTACCTATGATAATTTCGGCTATACCTTTCATATCGCTATTTTCGTGATAGACCTCATCACGGTAAATAAACATGATCAGGTCAGCATCCTGCTCAATGGAGCCTGACTCTCGCAAATCTGAGTTTACCGGACGTTTATCGGCACGTTGTTCAAGCGAGCGGTTTAGTTGCGATAAAGCGATTACCGGTACATTCAGCTCTTTTGCCAGTGCTTTCAGAGATCGGGAGATTTCAGCAATTTCCAGAGTTCTGTTGTCAGATAACGACGGTACACGCATCAACTGAAGGTAGTCGATCATAATGAGGCTAAGCCCACCGTGTTCGCGGGACAATCGACGCGCCCGGGAGCGAACGTCCATAGGTGTTAGGCCAGAGCTGTCATCAATGTAAATGTTCTTTTTTTCCAGCAGCAGTCCCATTGTGCCGGATAACCGGGCCCAGTCCTCGTCATCGAGCTGTCCGGTTCGGATGCTGGTCTGGTTGACGCGTGATAGCGATGCCAGTGAGCGCATCATGAGCTGTTCCGTAGGCATTTCCAGGCTGAAAATCATGACGGGCTTATCGTTTGTCAGCGATACATTCTCGCAGATGTTCATTGCAAACGTAGTTTTCCCCATTGAGGGTCTGGCAGCGATAATAATCAAATCCGAGGGCTGTAGACCGGCTGTCTTCTTGTTCACGTCCACGTAGCCGGTATCAACTCCAGTGACCCCGTCATGGGGACGCTGGAACAAGGCTTCAATCTTGGTAACGGTTCTGTCCAGAATGCTGCTGATATTTTCCGGCCCACCGCTTTTATTTCCCCTTTGCTCTGCAATCTGGAAAATCCGGCTTTCTGCAAGATCAAGCAATTCGTCACTTGTCCTACCTTCCGGGTTGTAACCGGCCTCGGTTATTTCGTTGGCAACTTTTATCATTTCCCTGATTACGGCACGTTCCCTGACGATCTGCGCGTAGGCAATTATATTTGCCGCACTGGGCGTATTTTTTGACAGTTCTGCCAGATAGGCGAAACCGCCGAGACTATCCAGCTTACCTTCTCCCTCGTTTTCGATGTGCTCAGCGAGAGTTATCAAATCAATCGGGAATTGATTCGCAACGAGCGATCTCATTGCAGAGAAAATTGAGCGATGCGGTCGAGAACTAAAATCCTGCTCACTAACGATTTCTGCCACATCATCCCATCTCTGGTTTTCAAGCATTAACCCGCCCAGCACGGACTGTTCCGCTTCTATCGATTGCGGAGGGGTTTTTAAGCTGTATTCAGCTGTTTGCTTTGTCTCACCTGTTTCGGTAAACGAGATGTCCGCCATAGTCATAAGTGGCCTCAGAGGTTCTGGAATAGCTTTTGTTTTTGTAATTGTCGTGCGCATTCCGATACCAACTCCGGGTAACTGGATGCTATTGCCTTTAGAATTGCTTCAGAGAGCTCATTCGCTTCATCAGAGCGGCCCACCAGCCTCAGCTCGGCTACTGTACCGGGGTCGCAGTTTGTCAGGTTGGCGCGGGCGTAATTGACTTTCAGCCGCGCCAGAAATTCCACCCCGGGCTTGCGCTTCACCGCGTGGACAGAAAGTGTTTTTCGGCAAAATCGACCAGCTGTACGGCGTTCGTGATGCTCCAGAGCTTTTGCTTCCAGCTCCTGCCCGGCGATAACGGTCACATAGAGGCTACTAATCAACGCCGATACATTCATGCAGCAATCCCCCGCTTATTAGCCAGCGCAACGGTATCCAGAAGTACGAAGTCATCAAGCAGGTTCAGTCCTGCGGGCGTCTTCTGATCACGCCATAGCGCATCCAGTACATCGGTGTCTGGCATTCCCGTTGGGATTAGGCTTAGAAGTTCGGATAACGTATCTACCTGTAGCATGTGGCAGATAGAAGCCAGCATTATTCCCTCTGACGCTTTATCCATAAGACCACCGATCAGAATCTGAATTTCCGGGGTCATAACAAAATGCTCATAATTGGATTTATTGAATCGGCACTGAATGAGTTTATAACCTTTGAACTCAGTAATTAACTCCTGAAGGAATACATGCAGCATATCTGGTTTTGTTTTTCTAATAGCCGCTACCTGCATTGCAATTTTTAAAATGCCATCATCAACTCTTTCGTGCGGGCATCCTGCGGAGGAATAAATACTTTTTGCCTTTTCGAGCCAATTTTGCAGCTCGATATAATTAGTCTGAATATTCAACGCGACCCCCATTGCTATCCAAAAAAGTCTATAACCCTGATATTTTAATGCGCTCCTGTCTATCATCGAAAAATTTAAGGCAGCAAAATGCGGCCATTTATATGTGCAAAAATATGAGCCGGTTTATCCGGCCCATCAGAATGAAAAGGAATTTTATGCAGGTCTGTTAAAGACCTGCTGGGAGGTTAGTACACCGGGTGCAGCTGAGTCTCTTCAGTTTCACCATTCTGCTGGTTAGCGCCATCGGTATCGGCATCAGTCGCATCGTCAGCACCGCCGTTGTTTTCAGCACTATCACCGTCGTTGTCACCATTAGCTTCAGCATCTTCTGCCTGTTTTGCTGATTCCAGTTCAGCCAGGGTAGCCATCAGAGTACGGGCCATTTCAGGAGTCAGGCGTAAGACGACTTCTTCCGGCACGGTTTCCGTAATTTCGATCTGATTTTCATGCTCACCTTCCGGCTGCGGCGGGATCTGGTCGCGCAGCTGGCTCAGGGTTGGCAACAGGCTGTCGAAGGTTTTACGGATAACTTTCGGTTTCAGGCCAGTCTTTTTCTTGGAACTCACGAATTTGGCAGTGACGCGGGTTTTCCCAGCTCCTTCTGCCTTTTTCAGGGATTCCATCAGGACTTCATACGGGTCGCGGTCAGTACCCTGACATTCGTTAATAACGTCAACGGCAACGTCACCAGATACCTTATCTTCTTTCACCAGCATCTTGATGCTGAAGTCAGCGTTTGCCAGCACGATACTGCGGCGAACGGTGACCAGAGAGACACCCAGACGCTGAGCAATCGACTCAATGGTGTGACCCCAGCCAATCAGGCGCTTGAAGCCTTCAGCGCGTTCCACCATCTTCAACTGAAGGGAGTTGGCGCTCTCGATCATGTTGTAGACTTCTTCGTCCTTGCCGCCTTCAAATTCCTCGACGGTGATTTTCTGGAAGCTCGCGCCCTCAGCAATCGCCATCATCAGGCCAGCAAAACGGTGGTGGCCATCAATGATTTTCAGGCGGGTTACGCCTTCCACTACTACTGGTTTAACGCGGATGACAGGCACTGACTGAGGACGTTCCAGATAAGCGTGTTTGAACATTACCGCACGGTCATAATTTACGTCGCGGAGGTTCAGTCCCTCTTCCACAAACAACCAGTACGGGCTCACCGCAAAGACGTTGTTACGCCCGATATCGGCTTCTTCGAACTGTTCCGTATTGCCGCTTTTACGCGCTTTGGTTACGAAATCGCTCAGTGCTCGGAGTGATGATGGCGCTTTGTCTAAGCTGCGCATCAGTACCGCAGCGCCTTCCAGATTTTCCAGGGTACGGCTTTGTTCGAAGATAGCTTTAACGTCGGTGTTCATGGTGTTTCTCCGCTTTAGTTATTGTGTCGCGAGGTTCGTTGCTTGCTGTAAATCCAGTTAAACACACACCAAACAGGTGACGAAGCGTATTTGGGGACAAAATGTCTCTTTTTTTTCGGGTACATAAAAAAGCCCTGTAATCCAGTGATTACAAGGCCTTAGCTCGTAATGATGACATCAAGATGGCGACGTTTTTCGATTTTGACCGCATTTTTCATCAAAATTGTCATCACTTCATTTAGTTTTGAACTCTCCCCTTCCTCATATGAACCCCAAGGTAGGAATGGAGTAGGACTATTGATATTGAATGCAACGCCCGTAGGGCATCGCCATGCAGTTGGCTTCTTTGAGTCAGGTTCCCATTTCACCAGGAGTATTGGCGCGTTACAGTCGATGTCATCGATGGCTGGTATAGCCTCATATAAAAACACTCCCGCATCATCCCCACTGAAGAAAGCTAGATGCTTATACGCGCTGGCAAAAGAGACTACGCCCGCGAAAAGGCCCACAACGATGAGGTTAAGGTTCGATGTTTTGTGACGGATACGTTTTTGCTTCAGGCGAACCATTGTCAGGGCTGACAAGAAGATAGCCACCAGCCCCCCGGCTCCTGCGAACCAAACGGAATTGATTTGCAGGAAGGAAATCAAATCACGATGCTCTCTCTGGTTTTCTTCAAGCATCAACGACACAAAAGTTGTTGTTACTGGCATTGATATCAGGAATATCGTGATCATCACTATTGCAAAAGTCTGTATGGAATAGCGGTCTCTATTTTCCTCTATAACAGAATTAAAGGATAACAGATAAACAAATGTAAATAATAAAATGGAAAGAAGGTACATTGGTTATGCCTTTTTTTGGGTTATCGCTGAATTCTTTTATTTAATTCTGTTCTGAAAAATGCATACAAGAACTGCCACCCATCACCATGAGCCGTTCTGAAATCTTTTTCAGGGAGTACCGGAAAACCAAATTTAAAATTATCTTTTCCAGTGTGGCGCTGGCAAAAGTGCGCAAGCTCATGTGCCACTACGCCTTTGATATGATCCAGTTGATTGATTGAATAAAATGCTCCGATGTCCTTACGCTGCTCTATATGTGCGTACTCATGGTAGCGATAGCGCGGTGTATCACTGTCAGGATAAATGGACGATGGTGAAATAGTGATTGAGCTCCTGCCGCCCCATGAATGTTTGGCACTCCAGTTGACCCGAACTTCAGGCGCAGGGCCGGTGAAACCATATGCCTGTCTATAGAGGTGCAGAAGATACCCTGAATACAGAAAAACAACTTTCTCCGCCGTCATAACGCGAGAAACGCCATAGCGAGCAACTGCCCTATCTCTGGCTGTCAGAACGGGGGTTTTTACCCGTGGGGAGAATAATTTTGTTGGGCTGAATAGCCAGACTTCTGAATCGTCATCAGGCATATCCAGTATCACCTGAATTTCTTCAGGCGACCCAACTCGTTGATGCCACCTTTCAAGATTATCGCCCACTTCATTCAGGCTGATTAAATCATCGGCATTCTCGTAGAATAACCAGATCAGCGTTCCTCGTGGGAGTGCTTTCTCAGCTGTAATATGTGAGAGGATAATTTGACGTGGTGTCATCTTATTCGCCACAGTTCCCGGATGCTTCTATCAGTTTTATTTTTGTTGCTTCTGCCGCCTGCATTTTTTGTTTCATCTTCTCAATGCTAGCGGTCACACGGCGGGCGCACCATTGATACGCTGCCTGACGTGATTCGAAAAACTCATAATCCGCGTGCAGGTAAACTGATGTGCCGTAGGAGACGGACATACGGTAACCCTTCGGCGTTTCATTGATGACTTCCCGTTCTTCTACACAGTTTTCAAACTCAGGGACATAATCCACGAATCGACGACGCAGAATGCAAAACAGCACCTTTATTTGGTTTTCATCAGTCATTTGTTATCCTCGTTATTCTTCTTATTTATCATCAACCTTTCTTAATTGTCGATGCTGAATACGGCGGAGCGGATTTCACGCTTGGCCTGCTGACGGGCGCGGTGTTTGCTTACACGAAGAGATCTATCGTATGCATTGTTTTTACGATAGCCACGCGAGCGGCACAGTGAACAAGTGCAGCCTTCTACTGAATAGAAAATCCCAAACGGTTTCATAAGTATCACCTTTAAGCTTGATAATAATGTTTATCATAGCTGGAGTTATTCAGGTGACGAATAGTTAAGGGGCGCGTTTTGCTTGGGTTTTTACACTATCGTTTATTGAGTCGATGAGGTCGGAAATAGAAAGGAGTTTTCTGCCAAAGAATAGTTTTCGTCTGGCTTCTATTTCGTAGCGGAAGGGTTCAATAATTTCATCTTCATGCATGATTACGAAACGATAGCCGTTATTAAGGAGTTTATGCAGCTTGTTTGTTTTTTTTCTTATGGGACTTAGCTTAAACATTGTTATCAACTTCTCATCATGATCACCTGAATTGTTATAACACAGTTATTTCCGACACGCTGCTGCTTTTGCTGAAGAACTCGGATTGCTTTGGGCTGGGCCAGCAGGTTGTATGCCGGGCGAACCCGGCATCGTTATCACAGGGCTTTTTCTTTTCCCTTTCGTTCTATCCCACGAAACATCGCGCATTTCCGCACAATATCCAGTGTCGGGATGCTACCACTCCCCTGCTCTTTCACGCTCATTCGCAACGTGAGCCGTAGCAACATCTTGATGTCACGTGGTGGAAGTTCTGGGTAAGTGTTTACAAGTGATCTGACCAGTTCATCAGGAATGTTCACGCCAAAGTTCTCACCCATAATCTTCCAGATCTTTTGGGCATCTGATTTCTCCGGCACATCATAGTGAATGATTGCAGCGCATCTTGGTATGATAGCCTCATCGATGTCACTACCCCGGTTGCTTGTCATGAACATCAACCCATCGAAATACTCCAGTGTACGGAGGAACTCCGCAACGATGGCATTTTGAGTCAGTGATGCTCCACGCTGCATGACAAACACATCGGCTTCGTCCAGAAGCAGGACACAGTTCCAGCGTTTAGCCCGGGTCAGAATCGTCCGCAGATTTTTCTCAATGTCATCGGCGTTGGTTCCCAGTGCGCCAGCATGAATTGAGTACAGGGGCCGTTCAATGACCTCTGCATACACTTCAGCAGTTAATGTCTTCCCAAGTCCGGGTGAGCCCACGCACATGATGATGTTACCCGCGCTTTTCCCTTCAACAATATCGCTGGTGAAAGCGCTGATATCCGTGGTCAGTATATCGAGTAAATCACGGTGGTCTTCCGGCAAAACCATCTTTTTTGGCAGTTCTTTATCATACTTGTATGGTTCTACGTTATTGGCATGTATCCAGATAAAGTCTTGCAGCGAGAGATCAAAATAACGCTGCACAGGAATTTCGGGTAAAAGGCCAAACTGGTCATCTTCAAAAAGAGGCGACTCCACTTCTGCACCGTAGGCATCGCACTCACTATCAGGCAAATCGTGTATCAGTTTATGCCCTGCTATTTCCAGATTCCGGTCGCTGTAGCTATACGATTCCATTCTGACAGCCCTGCCGGTTGCTTTAAACTGATTGCCAAATTGCCCGTCGACCACTTCCTTAAACCGCGTTAGTTGTTCCAGGTACTCTTGTTTCAGCTCATGCGTTTCATGGTAGATATCACGGTCGGCCAGTGTCTTAGCGACACTGCGCCGCGCCACCTCATTAGGCTCGAAATTCAGGGCGGTAAGCTGGGTTCCGTAAACCTTTTTGGAGTGCGAATATTCGCCGAACCCATACCAGCTGATTTGTAACAATAGTGATGGGGGACGGTCAGAGTTTTTTTCTGATTTTACTTCTTTTATTGCTGTAACAAGACCGGGGTACAGGTTGCCGTCATGACCGCGTCGGTATATCCAGCCATCAATTCGATTTGACTTCAGATACTGTAGTAACACACGACCGAATGCCGGAAAACTGCTCACAGGCTTATCGAAATCACCTTCCAGTGCAGTGATGATCGATTCAAGAGCTCGTCGATTTTTTGACTCTCCATCACCACGACATGCCTGTAAAAGTTCATTCAGATCATCCCGAGATAAACATAGCGGATCGACGGCAATCTCATCGTCAGAACTACGGTGGCTATAACGATTACGTAAAGCCTCAAATGTTGGGCTTGTGGTAGCTTTTAGTGTTTCTGTTTTTATCGTGAGTGCCATAGCCGTCCTCGTCAGTAATTTACTTTGATATGCCTTAAGTTCACATGGAAGGGGCAACTTCGAACGCATTAGGAACTCTGATCCGCGAGCCTATTTCCAGTTTAATGGTTGCCTTTACGTATTCACCCTCCTTCAGATAGGTGATGTCTTGGTTATGAAATGTTGACTTTTCATGTGTAGCCCACCATTCCATAGAGCTTGGGATTTTTAACGTTAGCCCAAGATGTTCAGTGAGATAGCATACTCCCATGTTTGAGTAGGTCTTAACGGGGTTCGGGTAGAATTGAAAGTTACCCTCTACGAGACAATCAGTACGAGGATCGATGAACGAAAGGAAAACGCTAAAAGTACCCTGACGTTTTAGCTCGGCGTAAGCCTCAAGAATCGTGAAACGCTTTAATGCGTCATTTGAAAACAGGGTTACAATTTTTTCCGAAAGCATAGCCACCTCATGAGCTGTTTTTTTCCTATTATCAACCGGTGTCTCCTCCTGACGAATAGGTTTGCGGCCAAAAAAAAACTGCACCAGGAGGTGCAGTTTCGATAATCAAGCAATGGCGAATTGTTATTTTTCGCTACTCAGTTTATCCGTAATAAATGCTTCAATTTCTGCCATGAGCTCGGTACTCATTCGGTTAAATTCAAAGCGAACTTTACGGCCCGATGCATTTTTGCTGATACGGGCGTATTTGTCCTTATTAGCAAAATTAGCCAGATCACGGGTTTCCCAACTTTTTGCAGGTGGCTTTTGATCGAGTAATTCAACCGCCTTTGTGATCTGCGCCATGACAATTTTCTGCGCTTCCGGGATGTCACTGATGTCCAGATTAGCAATTTCTTCTTTCACCCTATCAACTACATCTGCAAGAATGAAAAGGTTGCTCTCTACGTATTTCTGAAGTTTGGACAACCGGCTGTAGAAGGAGTTTGGTATACCTTCATAATCCGGGAACAGAGCTATCAACGAACCGTCAATACGCGCCGCCTGAATACGTTTAAAGACTGACACATGGCTTATGCCAAGAAAGAGGGCAAGCTCTTCATTTTTGGTGAATCCTTTTTCCTGCATTAGTTCCAGATACTGAAGCCCAACCTCTCGGTATGAGAATCGGCGTGATGTTTGTGCAGCGGTAATAATCGCCTTGATGTCCTCAGCTGATAGATCATCTGGTAGCACCCATAAAGGCAGATCTTTTTGAGCCGCAATACAGCAAAAACGTCTGCGGCTACCTTCAATAAGCAGGTACACGCCATCACGTTTAACGGCAACACCTTCAGTATCAACACCCCTTGACTCAATTTGTTGCAGGATATCTCGTACTGCGTTTGTGGTAAGCGCTTCCTGATTTCGCGGGTTCATTGGGTGAACGGCGGTCTCAGTAGCGACATTTTCAGCTGCTACAGTGACGTGCTCAGCTTCAAGTTTTCGCCCGTTATGAAGGGTAAAGAGTTTCTTAATGCGAGGGGGACTCTTAAGGTTAGCTAACCCGGAACGGTGGCCTACATCGGTTCGCTTTGGCGTATTTAGATAACGCGATTTATCGTTTCCGATATGCTGTTCATCACTCATGCGTTAACTCCTTCCTTCGCTGAAAAACTCTTTATCTCATTAATAAACTGTTGATATACGGACATTACGGATTCTTCGGCAATATCCAGCTGCTTTGGTGAACATAACTCTTCAGATTTCTTAATATCGAGAACCGACCTACCCCGTGACGCAGCTGCTTTGAATGCTTCAGAGTTTTTGATATTGGTTGCCATAAACAGGTCTTGAACGGTTCGAATTAACTTATCGAGGACTATTTTTTCGTATGGGCTTTTATCATCGACGTTAACGGCCAGTACTTTAAACCATTTAATATTTTCACCTTTATTGGGAGACTGACGGAATCGCTCACTGATCGTCAGCATAAAATCAGTTGTGGATGCATAGTCGTATTCTCGCGGAGAAACTGCGACAAGAATACCGTCAGCGGCCTCATCAGCGGCCCAGATAATTGGCGAGTCTTCTGGAGGGGTATCGAAGATAATAAGGTCATACTTAGCTTTCAGGACTGGCATTATCACTTCTTTGAATCGTAGCAACAACTGAGTGCGCTCTTCTTTACTGCACTGCCAGTATTTATCTTTGAATCTCGCATCGGTTGGGAACGCAGTAATTACATCAAGATTTGGCAGATGGGTTGAGAACGGCATATTCTCAATGATTTCAGCCTCAGAGTAACCCATGTCGAGGTATTTTTTATATTCAGAACCTTCTTCATACACGCCCAGGATTGCGTCGATTGCAGTCAGGAATACGTCGTCTTCAGATACGCTTTGAATCATACCGCTACCAATAGAGCCTTGCGGATCCCATTCAATTACTAAAACTCTGGCATTCAACTGGAGATCAAGTGCTGCTGCTACAGCCAGAGCCACTGAGGTCGTGCTTTTTCCTGTCCCACCTTTATGATTCTGAACAATGATTGTTCGGCTCTGGTAGTAATCTCTATAGCGCGGATAACCCAGGGCATCCATAATATTCTGGACATCCCAGCGGGTATAAAGGTGGTTTTTGTTCTGATAAATAGGTTGACCCACCAGCCTTTTTTCTTCGAGATCAGCGAGAATTTTATTGAAGGTAACTCGAGATTTTCCAAAGAAGTCGGAGAGATTTTTTTTATTCAGGCAGTGGTTATAGATAAGGCGATCTACCCCCTCCACACTGTCATCTGATACAGATACCCGGGAAGAAGCCAGTAACGATTCTTTCAATGAAATTTGTTCGGACTTCATGCGTTGCCCGACAAGGGCAATTTTATCTATTAGATTCATTCTCGTCATACCCTCAAACCTGAATTATGAATTTAAACGCATATGCGTATACTTTACGTATAATTCGTAAAATGACGCTCTATGCGTATAATTGTAACGGCAATCAGATTGAGACGCTAACATTCTATTTTGTTTTTTCTTCATTTTGCGATCTCGAAATGCAGTTCAATGACACATCATCTTTCTCTTCTGGCGATTAAGGGGGTTAAGTAATCCACGGGGCGGGCAGAACCCGGAGAGACTGACTGGCGATTAAGGGGGTTAAGTAACCCACGGGTCGGGCAGAACCCGGAGATGCTGGCTGGCGATTAAGGGGGTTAAGTGACCCACGGTACGGGCAGAAACCGGAGAGGCTGGCTGGCGATTAAGGGGGTTAAGTGACCCACTGTACGGGCAGAAACCGGAGAGGCTGGCTGGCGATTAAGGGGGTTAAGTGACCCACGGTACGGGCAGAACCCGGAGAGGCTGACTGGCGATTAAGGGTGTTAAGTAATCCACGGGTCGGGCAGAACCCGGAGATGCTGGCTGGCGATTAAGGGGGTTAAGTGACTTAGCGCTGGAGGATACGCCCTGCAACTATTGGTAAATGAATGACAAGGTTTCCCGTAAGACCCATCAAATAAAAAAGCCTCTGAAGTAGAGGCTCTTGGGTATTCGATATAGTTAGGCTAATTCGTCCGGGTCGTTGATGGCACTAACGAAGAACTCCGTGCGGTAATCATTCCCCCATCCCAACCAGACAGAAGGTGAACCCTCCTTTGCCAACGAACGGTCACCCGTCATGCTGTCCGCTTGGACAGGAACTGTCACGCATTCTTTAATAGTATCGGCCTCGGCAACCAGTCCAGTACTCTGGGTTTCAAATCCGGCAATTACGACAACAGCATCAGGGTCGTGTAGCTGAAGCTGGGCGATAAGCTCTTTAACTTTCATAGTGATCCTCTGCGCTAGAATTATCCAATTCTACCACGCTTGATGGTCAGGCGTATAAGTGCTTACTGTACAGCTCGAAAGCTTCATCATGTTCCAAATCGTCCAGGATAACGATATCAGGGCCATGTTCTTTTTTGATTTGTGCGATGTATGAAGCGTATTGAGCCTGGCTTTTGTAGCCCACTGTCCAAAGTCTACCTTCGCGTAAGACGCAGATTTTCTTGCGGTAAACCTTCTTGAAACTTGATTTAGTTTTCCGGTTACGCTCCTCGTCACTGACAAGCTGGTCGATTACTTCAATCAGGTTTGAGTCTATGAGAAATGGCTTGCCATTGTGTTCGCCAAGGCAGATTGGCAGAAGACCCTTCGCATATGATTCGGCCTGGCGGAACAGCTCTTTTTTTCCTGGTTCGAACAGTACGCGAGTTTCGCCACCATGCCCATCATTATCAGCTGTACCTATGCTCAGCCCGTCGAAGAGGACAGTAGCGTTAAAGCAGACTGTTTCCTGGCTCATGCCAGTATAGATTTTGAGGCCTTTCAATTTGATTCTTGTCTGAGTGTTCATTGTGTGTTCCCCGCTTTCTAATTGTGATTCTATTTTCAATCACCTTGAGCAGGTGACGAAGTGATACGGAGAAATAATTGTTGGGTCGCCTGATAGCCGGGCTGGTGGCAGCCGCAACCCTTAGTCAGTACTTCGGGATCGTAGTTCCGAAAAGCCACAACAGTCTCCACAGCGTTTTGGGGGTGTTAACCCCCATACGCTTTGAGACTTTGCCCTAGCGGGCCGCGAATTCGCCTAATCGCCCCGTGAGGGCTCTATTCGAATTTACATGCCGTGCCTGCTTCGCTTGAGAGCGAAGCTTTTGGACGGCGATTGCCCGCGTGGCGGGCAGACATTTTTACGTGCGCATTGCGCACGATTTTCTTCGGTTACATTACAGGGCTGGCTGGGGATTGGCTTATTGCAATATTCTACAACGAAGCTGGGAACGGCTGGCTGGAACGCGAAGATTTAAATCATACTCTATATCGACTGATATCAACGACGGTATCAGCGGGGTCTGTTGCCAGCTTACAGGTCACTTGACCTTCCTGATCCAGCATCAGTGTCGCGGTTAACGGTTCATTTTGAGCATCGATTACAGTGACATTCACGCGTAACCGTGTTGGAAGCATCATCAGAATTCGCGTAGGGCTCTCTGATAATGACACGTTTCTGGCTTGCAGAACCGCTAAAACACTCTTCATTAACTCTGCTTGGTCGATCATATAGTCACATGCCACTGGATGTATTGGGATGAAATCGTGCCTACCGCAGGGCTACACGAAAGATATAAATCAGTATGACATGCGGGCCGGACTCAAACCATCAATTACTGGAACCAGTCCGAAGATAGCGCTCTGGTTTTTATGCTGTTGAATTTACATAGTTGTTATTTAGTGAATTATTCGTACCTTATCATTCACTGATATCACTTAAATTCAAAGTGAACAGGAGAGGATTGGATTAAAAGTCCATAAAATGTGAATTAAAAGTGCGCTAGGAAATGCGATAAACTGATTGATTTGTTTTGATATGGTTTTTATGTGAATTATCGGTGAGTTACTTGTGTGCTACTTATCTCCATGCTGCTATGCCTTTCCAATAAATAGATTGGATAGGGCAGGGAGATGGAAGAGGGGAGAGGGCTTACTCCGCAGGTGATTTCACTTTAAATTCAAGCCATCTTGCCCCGAGCCTGTTTTTATCCAGATTGTAGAACAACGGTTTTATACAGACCCCTTCATACTCAGGGAACTCTATACCGCTGGCGAAGTGAATCTGTAGTGTATCAGGATCAATACCCATCATGTTTGTGTCAAACAGCCTGTGGAATGTTGGTGATAGCAAAATGCCGTTACTGGCGTTATAGCAGCCTGCTACGGATGTTGGTTCAATATGTGCTGCCTCCAGCACACCGTTGAGGTGTTTGCCCGATACCGCGCACAGGCTTCCGAAATTCTTATCCACCAACTCACGGAACTGAGACTGGACATGCACATCGCGAACGCTAACCTCTCGGCGGAAGCTCGGGGAGCGCATACGGATATCTGCATGGGGGAGGTGACCGCGTGGTAATGGCAATACAGCCGGTTGCTCATCCATTACTGGATTCTGCTCCTCGCAGTAGGTGTCCACGGACTCAATCAAACGGGATGTGTCATTACCAAATCGGCGAGTGAACCAGAGCCTGAAGTGAGCCAACCGTGATGCCGGAATTTTGTTACGTGCGTACTCCTGAGCATTCTCCTTTTCGATTTCAGTATTTAGTAAAGCCAGACGGGCCTGAGAAGCACGAATTTCTTCCTGGACTCTGAGATATCCTGCCAGTAGACAAACTTTGGATTCCTGATGTTCAGGCCGTCGCGGATAACCAGATCCTGTTTCAACCACGCCAAAGGCTTTGTACCGGAACATTCGGGGAAAAAGCGTTAATGCCACCCGGTTGTTACGACGAACGAGGGAACGAATCAGATTGGTTATCTTCCTCATGTTCTGAATAGTGCGGGGAGAAAAGAACGCGGCGTATTACCTCTGCTCTATCTATTCCCGACATTATCCCTCTGCGAATGACACCACGGAGGTGAGCATTATGTCTTGCCCCGCTTACTAGGCCGAACTCACGGGACAAACTGACATACTCTTTCAGGAGGTGATGCTTAGGGTCGGTAAACGCCTCTGGAGGAATCACCTGATATGCAACTGACGAAAGTATACGGAAAGTCAGTTCAGATGCTGTCCAGCCCTCACGCCGAAGCCGAATAATTGTTATAACGAGATCATCGATACCAGGCATATCCGGTTCGATATATAGGGACATCAGAGTGTCGTTCATTCCGGGAGGAAGGCTAGCAGAGTGTGACGGGTTGCTCATAGGGTAAGGTACTGATCGGACGTAGAAGAAGCGCTTATGTTACGGAATTCGCTCTGGTGGGTTTTAGCTCCAGTGGCGAACGCTGGAACTACGGGTAAAAAAATCCCCGGTTTACCGGGGAAGTTAACAACTACCTCCAGAAGGGTTGGAGGCAAAGCCGGTTGGGCGACCGGCCACAGGGAATGCTACGGCTTAATGCCGAGTACTACACCGCCATAGACCAGGTACATCACGATGGCGAACAGCATGAAGAAATGGGTTACCGGGTGCGCCAGCGCGGCTGCTGCCGCATTGCTTGCGCTGAGCTTCAGTGAGCCAAAAGAGTGATTACGAACAGCTTGTGCTTTCATGGGTCGCTCCTGATAACGGGTTACATGTTGTGGCTTCTGTATCCAGTATCTGGTGAGTGACTCAGGTGACGAAGAAAACCAGGGCATAAAAAGCCCTGTATTTTCAGAAAGATAATATCGGTTTCGTTTTGTGTTGTGCTTGCTATTCCGGGCATAAAAAAACCGCCTGGTGAACCAGACGGCTTTGGGATAAACAGGCTTTACACAGACAGGTCAGTGGATCATTTAAGTCACTTAACCCCCTTAATCGCCAGTGTATTGCCACCAGCAGTACGTGGTCTAACGCTTAAATATCGTAGCGACCTTCTTTGATTTGCTGGAGCTGTTCAGCCAGCACCTTCGCCAGTGGTTCGGCTTCTTCTTCATCATCAAGATTGTCGATGAGCGTCAGATTCGACTCACCCGCACGGCGGGCATAAACCCCATACGCTCGCTGGCCGGAGATATCGGTGACCGAAGTCTGAGAGTGATCGCAGATGATATTGCCGTGACGGTCTACCGGCCCGAAGCTGATGGCTTCATAATCCGCATCGTGGCCCAATGGTAAATCGCGCAAAACAAACAGGCGTAATGGGAGAACGTCGTACTCAGCACCACATTTTGCTGCCACATCCAGATCGTTAATTTCACGGAGAAAATCTTTCGCTACCACCGAGTCAGAATGCATCCGGTAAATGGTCGATGCGGCCCAGATTGCACCAGCATAAAATTGTGATTCTTCTTTTGTCATTTAGCACCTGCTCTTATTGTCATGGGTATGCCGGTCGAACGGTATCCCCGTGCAGACCGTCAGTAAACGGTTATTTCCTTTGCGCAGCAGTCGCATTGGTATTCGTTGATACCACCAGTTGCGACCCAGTTTATTGCGCCGCAGCGGCAACTCAACAGCTGGCGCATACCAGGAGCAAGTGCCCGCTCTGAAAACGACTCAACCGGGACTTCGCCCGGGTAGTAGTAACCTTTTATCAGCTTGCTGCGTGAATGCCCGTCAGTGTCGGTGTAATGCAGATACACCTTCCGGGTATAAATCATACCCGAGTCAGTGCCGAACTGCGTTTTCAGAAGCATACATATCCTCCAGACGCTGAATACATTGTTGTGCGGCCTTATCAAGTAGTTCAGCCGTGGGTTCATCATAGATGCCACGTACCAGCAGACCAAATATTTCCGGGTCTACAGACAAATCGTACATGCATACGCGAACGCCAAGCGCTGTACGTAGCGCATAGACATGGCGGTTAGGCTTTCCGCCGATACCGGTGACTGACGCGACATTTTCAAAATTACCAGGGTTAACCAGGTTAATCACGGGGCACGATATACACTCAGGGATCCGCTTCAGAGCCACAGCATCCAGATACAGGCTGTGGCCCACTTTCAGGTTTTTTGGCAACGCTTGCAACGGCATGGCTTCGAGGGCCAGATTTTCTTCAAGATGCAGGTTATCCGGCAAAGTGGTAATACGGGTGTTTGACAGCATCATACTGCCAGCTACTTTCAGCGTATCCGGCAGATAGGCGATATCAGTACACATGATGTCCAGAACGCGGCCCACCGTCAGATTTTCCGGCAGATACTTAAGACGTGAAGAATTCGCCATGAGCGTACCGGTAATGGTCAGGTTGTCAGGGAGAGATTCCAGCTCAGAGTAGCTGATAAACAGATTGCGGGCCACCAGCCCGGCAGGGATGCTATGAATGCCCGACAGAATGGTCAGGGTGTTCGTCACGGTCAGATTCGCGGGAATATAGTCGCAGGGAATTGCCGGATCTTCTGGCTCAAGCGTAAACCCGACACGAAGATCGCCTTCAACGATGATTCGTCCGTCCTGAAGGGTAAAGGCCACACCATTCGCTGCCAGTTTATCAATGAAGTCTGTCATATCGGTTTCCTTTTAATGGCCCGACGAGCCGGGCCGGAGGTTCAGAGTTTGCTGACAAAGTTCTGCTGCGTGAACAGGTACATATCGTCCTGCTCATTGAACATGCACAGATTTTCGAGGATGCGCTTTTCAATCCAGACGACCGGCTTTTCACGCATATCCTTCGCGAGCGAAAAGGTGTTTCGCAGCCGGGTAATGCGGTGCTGATCATTGATTGCCTGGTGAATTGCGGCCTTTGACGCTGCCGCCTGCTTTTTTACGTTGTTGCGGGCACACCATAATTCGCCACTAGCGGCTGATGCCCGCGCTGCTGGCTGACGTGAGGAGTCCAGTTGGTCATAACGTAAGAGATTCGGCATGATGCCCCCTGTCATAGTTTTGTCGTTATTGACCTATTATCTGGCAGGTGGGGCTGGTGACGAAGGGCGCTGAGGTTGTCTGATGGTTAAAAGATTGCCGTTAGTGTTCCATATGGTATAATTGAATTACCAAATGGGAGGGCTAGTTATGACGATGAAAGTTTTTTCTCCAGACGTTACCAAAACGAATCAGCACTGCTTATGGCAGGTTGCTGGGCTGGATAATGACGGTATCGCGCTGATGGATAAAATCAATCACGGTCTCGATGGCACAGTAGCTAAGCACATTTCTGAATGGGCTAACATCACGCCGTCTGAGCTGCGCAAAATGTCGGGTATACCTAATACGACGTTTAATCGTAGCATCAAAGACCGTTTCACTGCCGATCAGAGCGAACGTCTGGTGCGCATTATCCGCGTAATTGAACGCGCTGTAGAGCTGTTTGAAGGTGACAAAGAAGCGGCGCACAAATGGCTGAACGAAGCGAACCGTGGTCTGAGCTGGAAATCACCGGCAGAGCTTGTTTCTTCTGAGACAGGTGCGCTTGAAGTGATGCGCCTGATTACGCGTATTGAGCACGGGGTATACTCGTGATCCTTTACCGACTGACCAAGACCCGTTATCTGATGACTGCGTGGTCTGGTCTGGGTGCGAAAGAAACGGGGGGCCGCTGGAACAGCGTAGGCACTGCAATGGTCTACCTGTCTGAAACGGCCAGCCTTACCATGCTTGAAACGCTGGTACACATTCACGCGCCGCAGTTACTGGACGACTTTACACTGCTGAGTCTTGATGTACCGGATGATCAGATCCAGACCTTCGACATGAGCCGTCTCCCTGATAACTGGGCGAGTGAGGATGCTCCTGCTGAGCTGGCGCTCTACGGTGATAACTGGGCTGAAAGCGGTTCTTCTATCGCGCTGCGTATTCCAAGTGCGTTGTCTCCGGTTGAATTTAACTACTTGCTGAATCCGGCACACCCTGAACTCTTTGACCTGATGGCTACGGTTAAGAAAATTCCGTTCCGGTTTGATTCCCGCCTGAAATAACACACAGGCAACTCCCCGGCATTGACGAACTGAGGTGTCTCTGATGATTCAGAAAGCGAAAGTCGCTAAAGCGTTTATCTCTGTAATTGCCTTGTTCGCCTTTGTCTACTGGGGACTTGATCCCGATTCAATTTGTCAGGCAGTTGGTGACGCATCTCAAACCTGCGGTTACTCCGGCAAGAATGGCGATGCGAGTCTGGTTGGTTCCGTGTTTGCTCTGATGCTGACGGTGTTGGCGGGTGCGATGCTTTGGGCGTGGGTCAGGAAAGGCTAATCAGAACTCTTGCAACTCCCTCCGTGATGCCGGGTGACGCTCCTCACTGAGCGCCACCAGTCAGTCATTACAAACGGGTTGATGATTCAATCGCGGGCGGAAGGCTACTATTCAGCGCGTCGAACCCGCCAAATGCCCGGCCCTCTTTTGTCAGCACCAGATGCATCGGCGTTTCGTTGATATTACGGGCGATGTAATCGTTGATGAATGCCCGCGCCTGATCGGCATTTTTAACCTCTGCTGTTTCCGGCATGGAGTTATGGGAACGATTAAAGACGACAGAGACATAATTCCCTTCAATTCTTACCGGGCGAGTCGATACGGTGAGTTTCATGGTCATTTTCCTGTAGTGAGTGTTGTGTGTATTGGTGTTCTGCCACTATCTACTGCAACGTTGCGGCCACAGGGCGAAGAATTGCTATCGCCTTTGATAACGCCTGCCGCTCACCACCATCAAGGATTCTGACTGCTTCTACGCAAGCCGCTTCTGCTGTATCAGCACGTTCTACCAACGTCCTGACGGTATTTTCATATGATCCGCAATCAGGCTCCTGATTGCTGTCTTCGCTCAGCGTGTTCCATGACTCAGTGAGGTTAACTGCAACAGCGACCAATTGGTCAGTGCTGATATCACCTTTTACGCAACGGCAGGCCACTTCAGCGCCCAGACGTTCAGCAATGTCGTAGTACCAGACTCCCGGTTCTTCAGATGCCTGATACGCAGGTTCGCAGGCTTTACAGATCTGCTCTGCGGCATCCAACATCCAGTGAGCACATTCAATTTCGCCACCAGCCAGCGTTTCACAGATCATTGTCTGTACGCTGTCACAGTTGAAGGTGAGGGGGATAGGATTAGCCACTGATAATGCGGTCAGACGGGAGACTTCATGCTGGAAGCCCTGAAACATGAACATGGCGCAGATAGCTGGATTTAACATGGTAGACCCCTGTAGTTATGTGTGTTGTTCGTTTTGTTTACATAACCAGTTAACCACGCTCCCCGCAGGTGACGAAGGCTTTCGGGGCAGAAAATTCACAAAAAAAACCGACCATTAAGGCCGGTTATGATCTGGAGTATATGGGGCTGAAAACCGCGTTATGCCTTCACTTTCGCCATAAACAGCTGCATGGTTTCTTCAGCAAGCGGAGTGCCAACCTGCTCAAGAACATACTCCGCGACATGCGGGGTGAGAATGAAGTCGATAAACTCCGGCAAGGACATGCTGTTCAGGCTCGGTAGCTGTCTGGACAGTGCATTCTGGTAATTTTCCACTTCACCCAGTTTGCGCTCGGGCCAGCCCACCAGCTCAGGGTGCTTTTCCTTAAGTGCGAGGCCGCGCTCCGGGAAACTGTTACTGATGGGGTGTCTGGCGAGGGTGGGGATCAGGAGATTCGCCAGAAAATCCACTTTCTCGTAATCAAGACAGACAGAATTCATATAGGTTTACCTCTTGCCACTGGCTATGATGTTCGCTTGCTATCTGGAAAACTCTACCAAAGCGGCTGGCGATATCTCATTGAAAACGCCAGCAGAATGCGGTCATTTCCAGCAGGAGTTACCCCATCTGATAACTGTCATAAGATGCCCCGCAGGCTTCCACCAGCGCATCCAGATCACCGGTAAACTCTCTGGCCCGCTTCATCAATGCACGGTGTAATTCCGCTGGTGGAATGTCATCGCTACTCTTCGCCGGGTATTCAACACTGAACGCGATGGTAAACGCATGGCTATACCACGGCCCGGCATTCTGGTTTTCAAAGCGGGCCATCAGCTGGCTTTCGGTTGTATCGGTAGCAAATGTATCGAGGTGGACGACATCGACCGGCACGTTGAGTGCCCCGGCAGTGGTTGATGCCAGCTGCCGGGCTTCGTCTCCTCGCTCTGGTGGTGCGCAGTAGAGACATTTCCCGTTCAGTACCACCAGCGTCTGACCGTAGGTCGTACTGACGATACTCACGGTGTTAGCCGGTTGCGGGTGTGTGGTTGCAGTGTGCTGCATGGTGTTCTCCATTAGGTCACTCACATGGCAACCAGCTTACCCGGCACAATTCAGCTGACGAAATCAGGACGGACTGGTGTATATCGTTCGCAAAATAAAGATATTTTTTATCATCAGCACCGGTAGTTACGGGGCAAATTGCAGGTATCCGGTACAATGGTGATATGAAGGGCATTACATGCAGAATCGTGTGGCCCGGCAGACGGATACCGAATATCAGCAGAAGGAACCAGGACAATGCAGGAACTCGACTTTGACCATATCCAGATAAACCTGAACCCGCGAGCGTGTGCTGTCACACCTATCCCGGAAGACCTGAAAAGGGAGCTGGCTTATCTGGCCGCTATCGCAGAGAGAAAGAAATTCGCGGCAAGCCTGATTGTTAATCTCTACAACCCGGACGTTTGCGGGGCGAATATGTACAAACTCACGGCCTATTGCCGTAACGAGTCATGCGATACCCTTCGCGATGGCATGATGACCCTGATACAGCTTTGTGCATACATGGAGTCACATGAGATCTATGGCGAGACGTTTGTCAAAAAGCTGATTAAACAATGGGAGTTTCGTAAGTAGTCTGCTGCTTCAAAATACCTTTCTGACAGGGCGCTATGTGCGCCCTTTTATTTTAAAAAAACGGGAAGGTCTTGCCCGGGTATTACCTGCTATTTTCAACTACCAAACCACAACGGCAGAAGAAAATTGACCAGTCGAAGCAATTCGACCAGGAGTTCGACATACAGGAAATGGAAATCTTTCATAACAGTCTCTTCATATAATTGGCTCGACAAAATCGTTGCATCACGACGATCGCAGGTGTGAGGTTTGTTTTCTTCGTGGGGGTTGTCAGCTATCACGACATTGAGGCAGGCAAGCGCAGGTGTCACAGTTTCGGGTATATTTTATGCTGGTGGGGTGACCACCAGCTGCGGGTATAGTTACTTAATGGTTTTCAGGAGGGTGAACTTGGTTTTGCACCGGGTGCATTGCGCTTTCAGAGACCCGGAGCGCACCTGTTTCAGTTTCCCGGCGCACTGGGTACAGGCTACGTCCTTCACACGTTGTGCCATTCGCTCATCCACAGCGAGTGTTTTGGTCGGGTTATGCTTACGCTTGGGAGCCTTCAAAAGCCCCAGCGCCCGCAACGTGGCTTTGTACTCCCGGGTGATCCATTGACCGTCGCGCTCATAGTGCAGGCCATCCCCCATCATATCGCCAAGCTGTATCAGCCGCTGATGCAGCACTTTTTCTTCTTCAGGACTCATATACCGTGCTCTCTTTAAATTATTGAGACGGAACCGAGCCGATTGATACCTCATATGAGGCCACCAGCGTCTTTACTGGCGTTTCAACGAAGCTGACGCTCTGCTGAGTAGAGTCGAATGAGAATCGCGTCCAGCGCCCCACAGAGCGCGATCCTGAAGCTTTCGCTATGACCGTCCCGTTCGCGCATCTCCAGAAGGGCATCCAGCTCGTTATCGTCAATCGGCAGTGGCCCGGAACAGAAGGTTTTCACCATGTCAGAGGTGTCAGGGTTTATACCTGCAATGCGCAGGATATCGGGAACCTCAGACCGGTAGATCACCGGTCGGCCTGATGGCGGTGTCCACGTTATCGGCTCTATCTTCAGTTGCGGTAAGCCAGCACCGGCGAGGGCGTTATTCAGATCGTCTATAAGCACGACATCCGCTCCTGAAGGAGGATGTACGCCGAGGGCCGCAGGGATTTCGACAGAGATATTGTGCATGGCGTTTACCTCAGTGAAGGACGTGATTAACCAGCGACGGGGGGATATCGAGTGACCCGACACTCCAGCCATTGGCAGTTGTCGCAATAAGATCTGGCCGGAACCCACCCCAACCCGTCACACGGCCCGAATCGTTGACCACCACCACCAGCGGCGCACCGGTATTTTGTGTCAGGCGAACGAGATCTGCGTTGTCCACCAGCGGGATCTCATTCACGTCCACCCCAGCCAGAGAAAAGCGGGTAAGCGTCATGCGACATTTCGGACAATCAGGGGCAGTAAACACAGTAATTTTCATTGGGATAGCCTGGTGTATACGGGATATATTCATTATCCCAGCTTTCCGCTTCTGACGAAGCGTTGCGCGGGTAATCAGAGCGTAAGCAGGTAAGATATTGTTGGGGCCATCCTGCAACATCAGTTGCGCCAGTTGCCTGGCTATTCGTCGCTCTCTCCATTAGAGAAAATAAACCAAATAAGCAGAACGCCTCCGACCCACATTCCAACAAAGAGGCAAATACCGATCAGGTCATAGACGTATTGTGGGATTTCATTCATAACGCATCCTCATTAATAATTTGTATTCAGCCTTAAACCGGTCATTTCATTAACCGAATCCGGTCTATCAAAGCGCTACCCTGCGTTGCATTCAGCCCCTCGTGCCGGTGAGTCAGGAACAGGGCAGGGCAGTCAGTTGGAAAGAGTCGAGCGGTATCGTCCACGAAGGTGTAATGCTGTAGGCCGAACCGTTTAACGACCGCCATGCATTCGTGATAACGCACGTGGTTATTCACCAGCCCATCCAGATCGGGATTGAGTCCAGCAATCCGATCGCGTATACCCGCAGGGAAATGACTCAGCACCATCTCCCGGGGTACGCCGGTACGCCAGTTTGTGGAAAGGATAATTCCCGTCTGCGGGCATTGCGTCAGCACGTGATCCAGCACAGGCATAAACTCCAGTGACCCGTTTTCCGCCCGGTGGAGTACACCGTCGATGTCCAGGAAAATCCAGTGACGACGGGCATCTATTTCCAGCCAGAACTCGCCCGCAGAGCGCCGGGTCGACATACAATCTATATCGTCCTGACAGGTAAACCTGACTAACCACTTCTGTAATAATCGGAACATAGAGGCCTCTCGCGGTAGTTGACTATATGCAGAACCGGCAACCATCAAAATCATACGGATTCTGTTGCCATGAAATACGGCCACACCCGGGGCAATTCCAGCGAGTCAGCCCCTTTGACTGTCGGCGATTTTGGCGTTTCAGCCAGGCAGGCATCAGCAGACCGGCCCCCTGCGTCATTTTACGGCGGTCTATCCGCTCAACACTGAAGGTAGGGCGTTTTGCAGCGTCAGGGATGTGATGGGGTAACCAGACGACATCAGGTCTATCTGCCTGTGGTGAGTCAAAAACTCTGGCAAGGGAAAAATCCGTGGTAGTACCCGCATCAGCCAGCCAGAACAGATCGTTTCCGTCCCATTGGCCATTAACGAAGCCGACATATTTGGTGGCGCTTTCGGAGAGAATGGTTTTTCCCGGTACAAACTGATGATCAACATGAAACACGAGATGGCGGTCGACTGCATCGGCATCAACCGGCAGGTCAAACTCCCGTCCCGTATTCCATGCGCGTTGTGCTTCCTCGCGGGTGTAAACCCGGGCATTACGCTGATCGGTGCTGTAACCTCTGCCGTGATGGCTATGAAAAGCGGTATTGCTACCAACGGTGTCACGCAAGCTGACCAGATAAAAACGGTCTTTCATGAAACACTCCAGAGGATGATGGCAGGAAAATAGCCCGGCGCGGCGGATACCGACACCGGGGAGGAGGGGTTAGCTTTCGATTTTGCTGACGTTTACGGTGTCATCGTCGTTACGCTTTACACCCAGCATGGTATCGCCATCGACTTCGATAATGCCGTCAAAGTAGTCGGTCATTTCGTCATAGCTGACTTCATCAAGGTCATCCAGCCGGTAGGAAGAGCCATCCGGCAGAACAAACTGACCATCCAGCGTGGCAAGGTCATACGCCAGCGGGGTAACCGTGAAGTAATACTCATCGGTGAACCAGACCGCGCCAACCACCAGTGGGTGAGAAATGTGGAATTCGACGGTGTTATAGCCCTGCGCTGCGATTGCATCCAGCAAATCAATGAAGCCGGGCATCGTATCGCCATCCCAGCCATCAGCCGATAAGGAAGGCTTGAGGTTATCCCAGTCGCTCAGACTGAAAAACACTGTGCCCTCACCGTCATCGCTGATATGGGATGAAATGTACGTCGCGCTTGCTTTTGAAGCCATTGCAAACAGGAAGTCCTCATCGAGCACGTGTTTGAGGGAGGTTTTAAAAACCTTGTCAGTGCCTGCTGCCGGGATAATCGCTAACATGAAACACCTCAGTGGTTGTGTTGGTCTGTTTTTATTATCGAACGACTGAGTCTGCTGACGAAGGAAAAAAGGGGACAAAAAGAGGCTGTTTTCTCAATAAAATCAGAAAGATTGTGACGGCCCGAATTCAGATGAAACGGGCGCAGACGGGGGGTTATTTGCTGGCGGATTCGGCTTCGTAAATGACTTCGTCGGCCCAGTCTCGATCAAATCCCGGCATCACCGGTAATGCTGCAACGACATCGGTAGGGAGGGCATCAATATAATCGCGCATGGCTTTTGCCACTTCCAGCAGTTCATTTTGCTTCATCATTTTCTCGCTCATTATCTCTGTCAGAAACCATCCAGCAGGAAGTCCACCGCACTTTTGATAGTGTGCCGGAACGGAGATGCGTCCATGACCGCCTGACCGAGCTGCTTCACGCGGACTGAAGCCATTTCATGCGTCATCAGGATAACGTCATTCCCTTCCACCTGTATGACCGGAGTTAATCGCGCAACCGGGGCCGAGGCTCCTTTTTTAAGCCGATGAAGGGGGATCACCAGGCGGGTATTTAACTCGCCAATGATGTCGCTCTGTATATCCAGCAGGTAAGGGTATGCCTGGCTGTTGCCGGGATTGCGGTAAACGGTATATTGCATTATCAGAACGTCCTGTATTCGTCAGACAGTAACCCATGCTCTTCAGTGATGCGGTTCAACTCCTGAATACCAGCACGATTCTGTCGTTTCCATTCTTCCGCTGCACTGGCCTTCAGTTTGCTCTGAAGCGCTTCTGCCAGCGTGGCGGACAAGTTAATCCCAGCGTCTTTTGCCTGCTGTACGAGCATTGGCTCAAGGGTGACACTGACGGTTTTTTTCTGGCGAGCAGCTGTAGCCTGCATGTGTCCTCCAATAAAAAAGCACGTGTCGATTACACGTGCTTTAAGTATGCGCCCATTTTATCCCACCAGCAAATTTGTTTGCCTCCGAGAGAGTCTACTGCGTCAGTTCAGCAGGTCAGATGGCCTAGACCGCAGAGGCTACGTTTTTCCAATCATGATAAGCAACACACGCCTGTTTGGCAGGTTGGCTGCAACTTTAGCTGCTTTATCAATGCTTTGTGCTGTATACACTACCCCTCTTTCTTTCAGGTTCTCCGCGTTCTGACGCAGCGTTTCCTCGGCTTTGTTGAATAAATCAGATTTCGGGTAAGTCTCCCCCGTAGCGGGTTGTGTTTTCAGGCAATACGCACGCTTTCAGGCATACCTGCTTTCGTCATTTTGTTCAGCGCTCGTACCAGGGCCATAGCCTCCGCAACCTGACCATCGTAGTCACGCAGCGTCAGTGAACCCCCGAACAGCTGTTTTACCCGGTACATCGCCGTTTCCGCTATCGAGCGACGATTGTAATCTGTTGTCCATTTCCACCGCGCATTACTCCCGGTCATTCGCTGATTAGCCACTGCACGGTTACGGTCTGCATATTCACCGGGCCAGTAACCAGCACCTTTTCGGGGAGGGATAAGCGCGCTGATTTTCTTACGCCGCAGTTCATCGTGACATAGCCGGGTATCGTAAGCGCCATCGGCGGCGGCTGACCTGATTTTCCGGTGGGTTTGCCGGATTAACCCGGGGAAGGCCTCTGAGTCCGTAACGTTGTTCAGCGACAGGTCAGCGCAGATGATTTCATGTGTTTTACTGTCAACGGCGAGATGCAGCTTACGCCAGATACGGCGGCGTTCCTGGCCATGCTTTTTGACTTTCCACTCGCCTTCACCGAAGACCTTCAGCCCGGTGGAATCAATTACCAGGTGTGCGATTTCACCCCGGGTGGGCGTTTTGAAACTGACATTAACCGACTTTGCCCGCCTGCTGACACAGCTGTAATCCGGGCAGCGTAGCGGAACGTTCATCAGAGAAAAAATGGAATCAATAAAGCCCTGCGCAGCCCGCAGGGTCAGCCTGAATACGCGTTTAATGACCAGCACAGTCGTGATGGCAAGGTCAGAATAGCGCTGAGGTCTGCCTCGTGAAGAAGGTGTTGCTGACTCATACCAGGCCTGAATAGCTTCATCATCCAGCCAGAAAGTTATGGAGCCACGGTTGATGAGGGCTTTATTGTAGGTGGGCCAGTTGGTGATTTTGAACTTTTGCTTTGCCACGGAACGGTCTGCGTTGTCGGGAAGAT
>NZ_JAOWGZ010000072.1:0-150940 GCF_030332875.1 Citrobacter sp. Cpo045 | reverse complement strand
GCAACGTATCGGGGGTTCGAATCCCCCCCTCACCGCCATATTTTAAGAAGAGCTCGTACGAAAGTACGGGCTTTTTTTTCGCATGTTGCATTTGCCGGATGCGGCGCAAGCGCCTTATCCGGCCTACATTGCTACAGCCCTGAATATCTCCGTAGGCCTGATAAGCGAAGCGCCATCAGGCATGGCAGTTATTGTCGGCTGAGCAGCGTTAGCACTTCATAGTGCGCGGTGTGTGGGAACATATCGAAAAGTTGGACGCGTTCAATGCGATACTCGGGCAACTCACGAATATCCTTCGCCATGGTTTGCGCATTACAGCTGGAATAAACGATAAAACGCGGTGCCATGCGGGAAAGAAAATCGCACAACGGTTTTCCAATCCCGCGACGCGGCGGATTCACCAGCACCAGGTCAGGTACTTCGCCCTGAGCGGTAGCAAACTGGGTTGAATCCAGCGCCTGAAAATGCAGATTCTGCAACCCAAGCTCCTGCGCTGACTGCTTCGCGCAGGTAATCGCCTCTGGCGCGATTTCAATCCCTGTCAGTTTCATTTGCGGTGTAGCACAGTGCAGACCAAAACCCCCAACGCCGCAAAACAGATCCCACATGTGATTAACCGGAAGCTGACGCACCCAGTCACGCGCCGTGGCATATAACTGCCCCGCCACTACCGGGTTAGTCTGGAAGAAACTCTGCGGGCGGATCCACAACGGCACATCGTTAAAGCGTTCCGCCAGCGCCTGTTGTTCCGTCAGGAAGATTTCTGTCTCCCCTTCCATAATCGCCATATGCACCGGCTGAATATTGGCAGTGATCACTTTTAACTGTGGGAGTTGTGCCTGCAACCAGGGTAGTGCCGCGCGCAGTTGTGCCAGTTTTGCGTCAGAACGCAGGACAAAACGCAGCATCATACCGCCGTCGTATCGGCTTTCCGTTAACAGCAGATATTTCAGCTCCCCGCGTTTGCGCGCCACGTTATAGGGCGTCAGCCCCGCCCGAGCGATAAACGGCTTAAGCGCGGCAAATACGGGCGCAAAAGACTCAGGATAGAGCGGACAGTCGCACAAATCCTCAGGCGTACCGTCACGATGCAGCATTCCCAGAAGCGGTTTTTCCACGCTGCCGCTGACCACCATTTTGGCTTTATTACGAAACGCGCTTTCCGGACCACTGACCGGCGCGCACCATTCTCCGACCGGGTACTCGGCCAGCAGATTCTGCAGATCGGCTGTTTTTTCGAAGAGTTGATCGGCGACAGGCTGTGTTATCCACTGACAGGAGCGGCAGCGTTCGGCGTCATATAGTGCGCATTGCATACAAAGACCTACAAATTAACCGGGGGCCAAGATTATACACGTTATTGCAAACGGAAGAACCGCCTGCTGGACGCAGGAACAAACAGCAGCAGCAATACCAGCATATCCGGCAGTTTTTGCATCACCAGCGTATGCAGGATTTCGCGTCTGGACTCCCCCGCAATACTGAACAGTTCGGGATATCCGTAGCCCAGCGAAGCCGCCCACAGATAGACGCTGGCGATAATCTGGGTCAACAGATAGATCCAGCGTGCCCAGTTCCGTCCTTTTACCAGCGAAAATGCGCAGTAAATTTCGATAAATAGCAGCACCAGACTGCCCAGAAACACCAGCGTCAAATTCCAGGTCTGCACACTGCGATGAATAAACTCACTGGTTCCACGAAACCCAAGCGTATTAAAAATCATCAACAGATCGAGACAGCGGATCATGATAATAGCCAGCGCCGCCACCTGCACCAAAGCAGGGACGTTTAAGCGAGCATGTGATGTGGATGATTTCTTAAAAAATCCCAACGCGTCGTCTTCCATGAAAACGGCGCAACCACCACAGCTGCGCCGTATAGACAGGTTGGCAGATTTTAGTTTTTTCAGCCGCGTCTTGCACGTTGGATATCGCGGATCCGTTGTTTTTCTGTTCGCGCCATCAGATACCACGCGATAAATCCGATAATTCCTACCACACCAAGGATCAGCGTCGCCAGGGCGTTGATCTCCGGGTTTACCCCCATACGTACGCTGGAGAACACCAGCATCGGTAACGTTGTGGCGCCAGGACCAGAGACAAAGCTGGCAATAACCAGATCATCGAGTGACAGAGTGAAGGCTAATAGCCAACCGGAAATCACCGCCGGCATAATCATCGGCAGGGTGATGACGAAAAAGACCTTCAGCGGCGTGGCGCCGAGATCCATCGCCGCTTCCTCAATGGAGTGATCCAGTTCGCGCAAGCGTGAAGAAATCACCACCGCCACATATGCCGTACAGAAAGTGACGTGCGCCAGCCAGATGGTCAGCATGCCGCGATCCGCCGGCCAGCCGATGGCGTGAGCCAACGCAACAAACAGCAGCAGCAGCGACAAACCGGTAATAACATCCGGCATGACCAGCGGCGCGGTGATCATAAAAGCGAAACCATTCGAACCGCGAAAACGACCAAAGCGCACCATTACCACGGCGGCGATGGTGCCAAGGATTGCCGCCATCGTCGCAGCACCCGCAGCAATCGTTAAACTCATGCCGACGGCGCTTATCATCGCGCTATCGTGAAAAAGCTCGCCATACCAACGTGTTGACCACCCCGCCCAGACCGTCACCAGCTTCGAGCTGTTAAACGAATAGATAACCAGCATTAGCATCGGCGCATACAGGAAGGTAAAGCCCACTACCAGGATAAAAATACGCCACGGCGAGCGAACGACCGGTAAGTTATTCATCCGTGTTCCCCCACGCTTTTTTGCTGATATTTGTGGAACCACATGATCGGCACAATCAGTAGCAGCAGCATAATAATGGCGACAGCAGAAGCCACCGGCCAGTCGCGGTTATTGAAAAATTCCTGCCACAGCACGCGACCAATCATGATGCTATCCGGGCCGCCCAACAGTTCCGGGATCACAAACTCGCCAACAGCCGGAATAAATACCAGCATTGACCCGGCGATAATCCCACCCTTGGTCAACGGCACAATCACGCTAAAGAAGGTCTTCAGCGGCCGGGCACCTAAATCCAGCGCCGCTTCCACCAGCGAGTAATCGATACGGGTCAGCGCGGTATAAATCGGCAGCACCATAAAGGGCAAATAGGCGTAAACAATACCGATGTAGACCGCCAGATTGGTGTGCAAAATCGTCAACGGTTGGTCGATTACGCCCAACCACATCAGGAAGTTGTTCAGCACGCCGTTGTTTTTTAGGATCCCCATCCAGGCGTATACGCGAATTAAAAACGAGGTCCAGGACGGCAGGATCACCAGCAACAGCAGAATATTACGCGTTGAGGGTTTACTGTGCGCGACGGCCCATGCCAGTGGGTATCCCAGCAGCAGGCAACAGATTGTCGAAATTCCCGCCACCTGTAACGATTGCATGTAGGCATCGAAATAGAGCGGATCGTCCGTCAATTGCAAAAAATTGCCTAAATTGAGCGTGATGGATAACTGATCGTCAGCCCATGAAACGAGGTCCGTATAGGGAGGAATAGCGCGCGCCATTTCAGCCAAACTGATTTTGAAGACGATCAGAAAAGGCAGCAGAAACAGGAGCAGCAGCCACACATACGGCAGCGCGATCACCAGCTTGCGCCCGTGCTTCATTTGCAGCCGCGACATAAACAGCGTGAATCGCCCTGCTTTATCCACGCGTGCCGGAGGTTCAAGTGTACTCATCTTCGCTCCTTAAACCGTCAACACCACACAGCTGTCCGCATCCCAACATAAACGGACTTCGTCACCCCAGGTTGGTAATCCCTTGCGATAACGATGCTCATTTTGTAGCTGGGCGCTCAACATCTGGCCGCTTTTCAAACGTACGTGGTACACCGACAAATCGCCCAAATAGGCAATGTGTACCACTTCGCCTACCGCGAAGTTATAACCCTCTGGCGGAGGGGCTTCGCAGAGCATGATTTTCTCCGGGCGCAGCGCAACGTATACCGGGACGTTATCGACAACAGAAGCATCGGCGTCCACTTTCAGCGGATGCACCAGTCCAGGAGACTCAATCACCAGACCATCTTCCTGGCGTTCTTTTAGCAGTCCCTCAAAAACGTTTACCGAACCGATAAACTCTGCGCTGTAGCGCGTAGTCGGATGCTCATAGATCTCTTCAGGCTCGCCAATCTGAACAAATTTGCCACGGTTCATGATCGCAATACGGCCCGCCATCGTCATGGCTTCTTCCTGATCGTGTGTCACCATCACGCAGGTCACGCCGACGCGTTCAAGGATATCCACTACTTCCAGTTGCATGCGGTCTCGGAGTTTTTTATCCAGCGCTCCCATCGGCTCATCCAGCAGCAGCAGTTTTGGCCGTTTTGCCAGGCTGCGCGCCAATGCCACGCGCTGACGCTGGCCGCCAGAAAGCTGATGTGGCTTGCGTTTGGCGAACTCCTGCATATGCACGAGTCCCAGCATCTCATTCACCCGACTGGCGATTTCAGCCTTCGGCAGTTTGTCCTGCTTGAGGCCAAAGGCAATGTTCTGCTCGACAGTCATGTGCGGAAACAGAGCATAGGACTGAAACATCATATTAATCGGACGCAGATAAGGCGGGACATGCGCTAAATCGACGCCATCAAGCATGATTTGCCCGGTGGTCGGCAGTTCAAATCCCGCCAGCATCCGTAGCAGAGTCGATTTGCCACAGCCGGACGCGCCGAGCAGAGCAAATATTTCACCTTTGTAGATAGTAAGATTGACGTCATCAACGGCGTGCTGACCGTCAAATGACTTGGTCAGATTGCGAATTTCAAGCAGCGGGGTCAGCGCCTTGCGGATTTTCGCTTGTGGGCGTGGGGTTGCATCATTCACTCAGGTGCTCTCCGGCATAAAACAAAGAAACGGTGCAAATAACGCACCATAACGGTGCGTATTGCCGGGTTATATGTGTCCGGGTTCAACGCTGCCCGGCAGGCAAAAATCCTGCCGGGTCATGTCCCAAACATCGGTTTATTTCCCGCTTTTTACCTTCGTCCATGCGCGGGTACGTACACGATCGATCTTCGGATCCTGTACTTTCAGTGTGAACAGCTTGGCGCGAACATCCGCAGGCGGGTAGATACCCGGGTTGTCACGAACTTCAGGGCTGACCAGAGCCGTCGCTTCTTTGTTGGCATTGGCATAAAACACGTGGTCGGAGATATGCGCAATCACATCAGGGCGCAGCAGGTAATTGAGGAACTGATAGGCTTCATCTTTGTTTTTCGCATCGGCAGGCATCGCGAATACGTCAAAGAACGCCATTGCACCTTCTTTAGGAATTGAGAAGGAGATATTGACGCCATTTTTCGCTTCTTTCGCACGGTTTGCCGCTTGCCATACGTCCCCTGCCCAGCCAATCGCGACGCAGGTATCACCGTTTGCCAGGTCGTTAATATATTGCGAGGAGTGGAAGTAGCGAATATTTGGGCGCAGCTTCAACAGCAGATCGGTTGCCGGTCCGGTGTAATCATCCGCTTTGGTACTGTTTGGGTCTTTACCCAAATAGTTCAGCACCGTGGCAAACACCTCTTCGGGCGCATCGAGGAAAGAGACGCCGCAGCTTTTGAGTTTTTCCAGATTTTCCGGTTTGAGGATTAAATCCCAGCTGTTAACCGGCGCATCTGGCCCCAGCACCGCTTTGACTTTATCCACGTTATAACCAATACCGGTCGTAGCCCACATATACGGCATCGCGAACTTGTTGTCCGGATCGTGTTTACCCACCAACTTCAGCAGTTCAGGATCAAGATTTTTCCAGCCCGGCAATTTGCTCTTATCAAGCGGCTGGAATACGCCCGCAGTCAGTTGACGCTCAAGGAAGCTGGCAGAAGGAACGACAAGGTCAAAGCCGGTACTGCCAGCCATGAGCTTACCTTCCAGTACTTCATTGGAATCAAATACGTCATAGATAACTTTAATTCCGGTCTCTTTTTCAAAATTAGCCACCGTGTCCGGGGCAATATAATCAGACCAGTTATATATATGCAGCGTTTTTTGTTCAGCAGCGAGCGTGCCGGCAGAGATGGTCATCAGAGCACCCGCAACCAGGCCTGATAACCATTTTTTATTTAAGGCGGTCATAATCTCTTTCCTTCTGAAAGTTCGTTAACAAACGAACAAAAATGTCACACTCTAATGATATGCAAGAAACGTGCATATTCTTTCATGCGGCACCGATGAAAAGAGAGACCTCTCCTCATGCCGCTGTTGCTCGCTGGCATCCGCCTATGCATTCAACACACATTGTGGCCACAGGTTAGGTCACAAGGGGCTGTTTAAATGATGACGTTGGTAAGCTTCGCAAGAATAACTTTAGCCAGGAATTGTGGATATAGCCCAGATTAAAAAACGTCTTTTATCAATTTTTTATGCAGGAATTGTCTATGACATAAAGCGGAAGGCGCTGAATCGAGGTGAATAATTCTTTAATGAAAGGTTAAATGCAGAATAAAAACAGGCAATACGCAACCGCTCTGGCAGCGGCTGCGCAATATATGTCCAGATTCAGGAAGAATTAATGGAGGAAATGAATTTCAGCGGTACTGTTTTGCGCATCTTCTTCAGCATTAAATAACAGCTGATGCGCTCCGGCTTCGAGGATCACCATCGATATTTGCTCTTCGCTCTGGCGAACAAAACATTCAAACTGCTCAAAGGTTACGCCCGGCGTAACGGATAAAGACTGGCAAACCACCAGCTTTGGCAGATTATCATCCTGCATATCCAGAAACGCTTTCACCGTCAGTGAACTGGCATTGATCGCAGACAGATCGGCTGCCAGTGGCAGCAATGCAGAAGGTCTGACTTCCGCCATCGCAGAAAACAGAATGACGTTATCGACCAAATCAACTTTTGCATCAAAGATGCCGTCAAAATTCTGCATGTGTGGCAAGTGCAGCGCCTGACAGGTATCGCATTCAAAAAAACTCATGCCCAGGTCGTCGAGCCATTGACGCAACGTATCCAGAGTGGGAACGACCAGTGATGTCATAATAATGTGCGACCTCTATTGATGAAAAAAATACCGGCACAGCTTACGCAAAAAGAGCGTGTCATACCACGATCGCAATCGATATTGCGCTTAGCCGCCGATTTTAAGACAAAATTCAGGAGTAGCATGGCGCTCGATCCACTGGATCATTTTCGCGGCAATGTCTATTCCGGTGGTTTTCTCCACGCCTTCCAGCCCCGGAGACGCGTTGACCTCCATGACCAGTGGCCCTCGATCAGCACGCAGAATATCAACGCCTGCAACGTCCAGGCCCATCGTCCGGGCGGCTTTGAGCGCAATTTCTCTTTCGCGCGGCGTGATACTCGCAATAGTCGCCACCCCACCGCGATGGAGATTAGAACGAAAATCGCCCTCTTTAGCCCGTCGTTCAATGGCGGCCACTACTTCATCGCCCACCACGAAACAGCGGATATCGCGACCCTTCGCTTCTTTGATATATTCCTGAACCAGGATATGGGCATTCACCCCACGAAAGGCATCTACCACGCTTTCTGCAGCCTGCCGCGTTTCCGCCAGCACCACGCCAATACCCTGGGTGCCTTCAACCAGTTTCACCACCAACGGCGCACCGCCAACCATGTCAATCATGTCGCTGGTATCGTCCGGAGAGTGAGCAATTCCGGTAATGGGTAAATCAATTCCCTGACGCGCCAGCAGCTGTAGCGAACGCAGCTTATCGCGCGCTCGCGTAATCGCTACTGATTCATTCAACGGATAGCTACCCAGCATCTCAAACTGGCGCAGCGCCGCCGTCCCATAAAAGGTAATCGCGGAACCAATCCGCGGGATCACCGCATCGAAATGAGGAAGCTGACGGCCCTTGTAATGAATAGAGGATGCCGCCGGGCTGATGTTCATATAGCAAGAAAGGGGATCGATAACTTCAACCAGGTGACCGCGCTGCATCGCCGCTTCACGTAGGCGTTTACAAGAATAGAGCGTTCCGTCCCGGGACAAAATGGCAATTTTCACCCTGCACCTCTCTGAATGACCTGGTAAAAGCTGGCGTATCATACACTGGGTTAAAATCTTTAGCGCGTAGCCCATCCCTGTTTATGCAAATATTCCAGGATAAAGGGGCGACTTTCTTTAATGATGGTACGGCGAATATGATCGCTCCAGGTGTCGCGGCGGGTATTGCTGCCTCGGGTCAGATAGTACTGCGCGAGCTGCTCATCATATTGCGCCAACACATCACTGTTGAGTGGCTGGTATTGGTTTTCATGCACCACAAGCGATGCGGGCAGGCGCGGCTTGATATCCGGGTTATCCGCAGGCCAGCCGAGGCACAATCCAAAGAGCGGCAGAACATGTTGCGGAAGCTTCAGCAGTTCGGTGACCGGCTCAATATTGTTACGCAAACCGCCAATAAACACGCCGCCAAGTCCCAGCGACTCTGCCGCCGTCAATGCATTTTGCGCCATCATTGCAGTATCAACCACACCCAGCAGCAGCTGTTCCGCCAGCCCAAGTTGCGCGTCAGGGCAAATCTGCAAATGACGGTTAAAATCAGCGCAAAACACCCAGAACTCAGCGGCCTGTGCCACATGCTTTTGACCGCCAGATAAGGTAGCCAGTGATTCACGCAAGGATTTATCCGTTATGCGAACGATCGTCGTGCACTGTAGAAAACTGGAGCTTGACGTTCCCTGAGCGGCGGCAATAATCGCCTCACGCTGTGCATCCGAAATGGCATCATCAGTAAAATGGCGAATGGAACGGTGGCTGCGGAGTAAATCAATGGTTGGAGTCATCTCTTTTGTCTCTGTCTGAATCAGTTGAATCACCGGGTGTGCGAGACATCAGTTGCGGTGCCAGCAGTTGAGCAACACGCCACATCAACGCCACCGTAGCAGGGAGCATCAGCAGTACGCCCAGAAATATCATCACCACGCAGGCTAACGGGCTGTTAAGCGGTGCGGGCAAGGTGAGGTAATCGTTAAGCGATAGCAGCGCCAGCGATAACAAAACCATCCCAATTATTTCCAGCATCAATACGCTTTTGGGTAATACACCAATTGTGCGCATACGCGGCCTCCCGGCGAAATGGCTTCCATTATAAAACGTTCCGGCTTGCCGTGTTTAACAGATATAGCTTGAGGATATCAAAGCAACAGGCTGAACCTGCTTTCCATCCGTCACAAATCGCGGCATCATAACCAGTATTGCCATCCGGCCTGATAAGTTCGAGGAGAAAGAGATGTTTGCCGTTATTTTTGGTCGCCCAGGGTGCCCGTATTGCGTGCGCGCAAAAGAATTAGCAGAAAAATTAAGCAGTGAGCATGAAGATTTTAACTTCCGCTACATTGATATCCATGCTGAAGGAATTACCAAAGCAGATCTGGAAAAGACGGTAGGTAAGCCAGTTGAAACCGTTCCGCAGATTTTTGTCGATCAAAAACACATCGGCGGCTGCACGGATTTTGAAGCTTGGGCAAAAGAGAACATGAATCTGTTCGCCTGATAGCGGTTTCTACGCCCTCACCTTGAGGGCGTCATCAGTTCTTTTTCCGCCGTTGATGCTGATTGAATAAGCTACTGATAAATAAAAAACATAATGCGCCAAGTGCGCACCAAAACACCGCACTAAACAACCACGCCAGCTCTTGCCACAATGAACGCGTCGGCATAAAAACGAACCGCATCAGTAACAGGCAGCACGGCGCCGCCAACATTGCACCAAGCAGGGGTTTGAGCACTTCCCGTCGATGGGAAAAGAAGCTTGCTGCAGCACCCGGTAAGATAAAAAACAACAATCCGACCTCAGGATGCCCTGCCGCTCTGAATGCCCCTTTCACGTTCAGCGTTAATGAAAGACACACCACAATAAACAGCACAAAGCAGCAGACCGCACTCGCCCAACTTTGCTTATGTTTCAATCGTTCCTCCTGACACATTCTCTATCGAACACTCTTTTCGCCCGCAGGCGTCCAGTCAGATAAAGTAACTCGGCATTCCATGCCAAAAACACACCCACACGATTCTTATAGCCGTTGATACGTAATGAGATTAAACTAACCGCATATATTGTTATGCTGCATTATTCGGGGCTGTGTACGATGCTATCGCCCCTTAATTTCTGGCAAAAACATTAGCGTAAATTGCCATTTCTTTCAATAGCTTACTAGTAAACAAGAAGTTAGTCTCCGTGAATATAAACGTCGCAGATTTGTTAAATGGGAATTACATCCTGTTATTATTTGTGGTCCTGGCTCTGGGCCTGTGTCTGGGCAAATTACGTCTGGGTTCAGTCCAACTCGGTAATTCCATTGGCGTTTTAGTGGTCTCCCTATTATTAGGTCAGCAGCACTTTAGTATTAACACCGATGCATTAAATCTCGGCTTTATGCTGTTTATTTTTTGCGTCGGCGTCGAAGCCGGTCCCAACTTTTTTTCGATTTTTTTTCGCGATGGGAAAAATTATCTAATGCTTGCCCTGGTGATGGTCGGTAGCGCAATGCTGATCGCGCTGGGGCTGGGTAAGCTATTTGGCTGGGATATCGGCCTGACGGCGGGTATGCTGGCTGGCTCGATGACCTCAACGCCGGTGCTGGTCGGCGCGGGTGATACCTTGCGCCATTCAGGAATGACAGGGACACAACTTTCAAGCGCTCTCGATAACCTGAGCCTGGGTTACGCCCTCACCTATTTGATTGGTCTGGTCAGCCTGATTGTTGGTGCGCGCTATTTGCCGAAACTCCAGCATCAGGACCTGCAAACCAGCGCCCAACAAATCGCGCGTGAACGAGGTCTGGACACCGACGCTAATCGTAAAGTGTACCTCCCGGTGATCCGCGCCTATCGCGTTGGCCCTGAGCTGGTGGCATGGGCCGATGGTAAAAATCTGCGCGAACTGGGTATTTATCGCCAGACTGGTTGTTACATTGAACGCATCCGCCGCAACGGCATTCTGGCCAACCCGGATGGTGATGCGGTGTTGCAAATGGGCGATGAGATAGCCCTGGTGGGTTATCCGGACGCCCATGCTCGCCTCGATCCCAGCTTCCGTAACGGTAAAGAGGTGTTCGATCGCGATCTGCTCGATATGCGCATCGTCACTGAAGAAATTGTGGTGAAAAACCACAATGCCGTTGGTCGTCGCCTGGCCCAGTTGAAACTAACCGACCATGGTTGTTTCCTGAACCGCGTGATCCGTAGCCAGATTGAAATGCCTATTGATGACAACGTCGTACTCAATAAAGGTGATGTGTTGCAGGTCAGCGGTGATGCTCGTCGCGTGAAAACCATTGCCGATCGTATCGGCTTTATTTCAATTCACAGTCAGGTGACCGATCTGCTGGCCTTCTGCGCCTTCTTTATCATCGGTCTGATGATCGGGATGATCACCTTCCAGTTCAGTAATTTCAGCTTCGGCATCGGGAATGCGGCTGGACTGCTGTTCGCCGGGATCATGCTGGGCTTCCTGCGAGCCAACCACCCCACATTTGGCTATATCCCACAGGGTGCGCTGAATATGGTGAAAGAGTTTGGCCTGATGGTATTCATGGCAGGCGTCGGTTTAAGCGCAGGCAGTGGCATTGGTAATGGCCTGGGTGCCGTCGGCGGTCAAATGTTGATTGCCGGTCTGGTAGTCAGCCTAGTTCCGGTTGTCATCTGTTTCTTGTTTGGTGCTTACGTATTGCGCATGAACCGTGCCCTGCTGTTTGGTGCCATGATGGGCGCACGTACCTGTGCTCCGGCAATGGAAATCATCAGCGACACCGCACGCAGCAACATCCCTGCGTTAGGCTATGCGGGGACCTACGCGATTGCCAACGTTCTGCTGACATTAGCGGGGACACTCATCGTCATTGTCTGGCCTGGCCTTGGTTAGCACTGAAATTTTCCCTTAATTGAAAAAATTTTGCAGGTAAGCAGAACTTTTCTTCAAGGCGTCAGTCATAACTATTGCCACTGCTTTTCTTTGATGTCCCCAATTTGTGGAGCCCATCAACCCCGCCGTTTTGGTTCAAGGTTGATGGGTTTTTTGTTGCCTGAAATTTGCGCTCATCGCCTTCCACCTCTGAAACTCCTCCCAAATTTGCAGCATGCCGGTTATGGCACATACTTTAAAACGGTGCTTTATCGGGGATGGGGGTTAGTCATGTTGCTTACTGGCAAAGTCGCAGTAATTTTTGGTGGCAGCGGGGCTATTGGTAGTGCGGTTGCGCAGGCCATGGCGCGCGAAGGAGCCCATATATGTCTGGGCGCTCGCAGCCAGGAAAAACTTGATCGGACGGCCAGTATTATCCGAACGGCAGGTGGTACAGTCGAAACCTTTATCACCGATGTACTCGACGAGCACAACGCATCGAAGGAAGTTACCCGCCTTGCGCAGCAAACTGGTGGAATAGATGTGGTGGTTAACGCAACGGGATTTATGCACGAACAGGGCAAACGCCTTGACGCATTATCCCTCTCTGAGTTTATGAGCGGTATAACCCCTTTCCTCTCGGCGCAGTTCAATATCGCTAAAGCCATAACGCCGCACATGGGCGGCAATCGTGCGGGCGTCATTCTCAGCGTTGTTGCCCCCGCGGCCCCGATGGCGATGCCTGGTCATCTGGGTCATATTGTTGGTTGTGCAGGAACAGAGGCTTTTATTAAAGCGTTCGCCAGCGAGGTAGGACCGGCAAATATCCGGGTCGTCGGCGTGCGCTCGCATGCGATTGTGGATGCTGTTGCAGCTGGCTCCTATACCGGAGAAATTTTCTCCGCCAAAGCACAGTCAATGGGTTTAACCGTCGATCAATGGTTAGGGGGGGCGGCGCAAAGTACCATGCTCGCGCGCCTGCCTACGCTTGCACAAATCGCTGAGGTCATGACCTTTCTTGCTTCAGACCATGCCAGCGCCATGACCGCGACGGTGGTGAATATTACCGGAGGCGCTACGCACAGCTGACTGTCGCGGGTATCCCTGCAATACGCTCCACCATCAGCAAGATATCTTCTCGCTGCAGCGGTTTTTTGTCCGTGACAAAATGCAGCGTCATTCCTTCAATAAACGCATCCAGCGCCCGCGCCGTAACCGGGTCAAACCACTGCTCCAGCGTTTGTTGGCTGCGTAGCATCCAGTTCTGCATCACCGTTTTCAACGCTGGTTTACGGCTGGCAAAAGCATACAGCTGATACATGAGCTCCATATTATCAGGCGTTGTGACCTGAGAGCCGTAAATCATATCGGTAATGGCATGGCAAGCCTGCGACGCATCCTTAACATCGGCAAAAAAGTCCTGATACTGCAGCATCATCCTGTCAGTAAAACGGCCAAATGCCTCCATCAAAAGCTCATCGATTCCCGAAAAGTAATAGGTCATAGAACCCAGTGGTACCTCGGCAATCATAGCGATTTTACGGTGTGTAACCCCATGAATACCATGGGCTATTACTGCATCCAGAGTCGCCTGAACTATTTTTTCCCGCCGCTGCGGATCGTTTGCACGTCGCACTACATTTCCTCTTCTTGCATTTGTGTACAAATGTACACAGTCTTGCTAATGTTGTCTCCTTCCCTCTTTTCTTTGGCTCGAATTCATGACTGGCATCTCATCACGCAAAGCCTTAAGACGTCGCACCTGGGCGCTGTTCACGTTCTTCTTTTTACCAGGATTATTAATGGCCTCCTGGGCAACGCGTACCCCTGCCATCAGAGATATCCTCTCCATCTCCACTGCCGAAATGGGTGCGGTGTTGTTTGGGCTCTCTATTGGTTCGATGAGTGGCATACTTTGTTCGGCCTGGCTGGTGAAACGATTTGGCACGCGTAAGGTGATCCGCACCACCATGTCTTGTGCCGTTCTCGGAATGGCGATCCTCAGCGTAGCGCTCTGGCTACATTCCGCATGGCTTTTCGCGTTTGGCCTGAGCGTATTTGGCGCCAGCTTTGGCGCGGCAGAAGTTGCCATCAACGTCGAAGGTGCGGCAGTTGAGCGCGAAATGAACAAAACCGTGCTGCCGATGATGCACGGTTTTTACAGCCTGGGAACGTTGGCAGGGGCTGGAGTTGGAATGATGCTTACCGCCTTCAGCGTCCCGGCTACCGCGCATATTCTTTTGGCTGCAATGGTTGCTATCACACCTATTTTCATCGCCATCAAAGCTATTCCTGACGGCACGGGCAAAAATGCCGCTGACGGTTCTCACTCCGGTGAAAAAGGACTGCCTTTTTATCGTGATATCCAGCTATTGCTGATCGGCGTTGTAGTGCTGGCGATGGCATTTGCTGAAGGTTCCGCCAACGACTGGCTTCCACTGTTAATGGTGGACGGACATGGATTTAGCCCGACATCAGGCTCGCTGATTTATGCCGGTTTCACGCTGGGTATGACCGTTGGGCGATTTACCGGCGGCTGGTTCATCGACCGTTACAGCCGCGTTGCGGTGGTGCGCGCCAGTGCGCTGATGGGCGCTCTCGGGATTAGCCTGATTATTTTTGTCGATAGCTCCTGGGTGGCGGGTGTGTCCGTTATTCTGTGGGGACTCGGCGCATCGCTCGGCTTCCCGCTGACCATTTCAGCCGCCAGCGACACCGGCCCCGATGCCCCAACCCGCGTCAGCGTCGTGGCGACCACCGGTTACCTGGCGTTCCTTGTTGGACCGCCGCTGCTAGGCTATCTGGGTGAACACTATGGCCTGCGCAGCGCTATGTTAGTGGTGCTGGCGCTGGTGCTTGTCGCCGCCGTCGTCGCGAAAGCGGTAGCGAAACCGGATCTCAAAAATACTACGGTGATGGAGAACAGCTAATGAGTATCAAATTAATTGCGGTCGACATGGACGGCACATTTTTAAGCGACCAAAAAACCTATAACCGTGAGCGCTTTATGGCGCAATACCGCCAGATGAAAGAACAAGGGATCCGCTTTGTGGTCGCCAGCGGCAACCAATATTATCAGTTGATTTCCTTTTTCCCCGAACTGGCCAATGAGATCTCATTTGTCGCCGAAAACGGCGGTTGGGTGGTCAGTGAAGGAGAAGATGTCTTTAACGGCGAACTGGCTAAAGACGATTTCCATGCCATCGTAGATCATCTGCTGACCCGCGCCGATATCGACATTATTGCCTGTGGTAAAAACAGCGCCTATACGTTGAAACAGTACAGCGATGAGCATAAGAACGTTTCCGCCATGTACTATCATCGTCTCGAATTTGTAGATAATTTTGACAATCTTAACGACGTTTTCTTCAAGTTCGGGCTGAATATTTCCGACGACCGAATTCCACAGGTACAGGCCGATCTCCACGAGGCGATTGGCGATATTATGGTACCGGTGCATACCGGCTACGGCAGCATCGACTTAATAATACCCGGCGTGCATAAGGCTAACGGTCTGCGCCTGCTGCAACAACGCTGGAATATTAACGACGACGAGGTTGTTGTGTTTGGCGATGGCGGAAATGATATTGAGATGCTGCGTCAGGCGGGATTTAGTTTTGCAATGGCCAACGCCCATGAGCCGGTGATCGAGGCGGCAAAATATCGCGCAGGCTCGAACAACGAAGAGGGCGTTCTGGATATTATTGACCGCGTGTTAAGGAATGAAGCACCGTTTACGCATTAACGGCTCAGCACAGACGGCAACAAAATGATGGCATGATCTATTCATAATCCGCCTCAAATTAACCCGCTGGATTATTACTTCCAGTGAATATTTCAGGCGAGCGGATCATGAAGAAAAGTGTACTAATGGCGACATTGTTGCTGGGCTTTGCGGGGACAACATTTGCACAGAGCGTTACCGTTGATGTCCCCAGCGGTTATAAAGTGGTGGTAGTGCCCTCTTCCGTCAGCGTCCCGCAGGCGGTCAGCGTAACTACCGCACCACAAACGGTATATGTTGCTCCAGCGCCTGCTCCGGCCCCTGTCTATCGCGCACATCCTTATGCGCGACATGTGGCAAGCGTCGGTGAAGGGATGGTTATCGAACATCAGATTGACGACCATCACTAAGTTTCGTAAGGCCCGGACAACCGTAATACTGGTCAGTTAAGATCTTTGGTGAGCGGTAGGCCGGATAAGGCGTTTACGCCGCCATCCGGCAATTTGCTACAGGCCGCCGAATGGCGCTTCGCTTATCCGGCCTACAGCGTGATTCTATTATCAACATAATGATGAATTTATCGGCGTCATTATGCTTATCTGCGCTGGATTGCGGAAATCCGGACCTTAACCTTCCCGGGAATTCCCTACCCGTTTATCTTTCAGGAAGATAACCATCAGAATCAGCCACAGTACGCCGCTTGCCAGATTGAACAGGCTGAACAAGCCGTTCCCTCCCAGCAGATACGCGTGTTTGCTCAACTCAATACCGACGGTAAAAATCAGCATCTGCAACATACCCATTGCGGCAGAAACAGTCCCCTTACTCATTTCGCTGGCAAACAGCGTCAGGCGTACCAGCCCCGCATTCGCCACGCCAATGCCAAACGCATAGATGCTCAAACCCGCCGTCATCCATAGATATGCATGGGATGACACCACCGTGGCCGCAGCGGCAATAATCAGGCCAACGGCGATTGGCCAGCCGCCCATGATAATGAGCGAACGCACGGTTTTTCGCGAAGTCAGACGCGCCAGCACCAGGTTACCAGCAATCAACGCGCCAAAAATCGGCACCTGCAACAGACCATATTCGTAGCTGCTGAGATGTTCACCACTGATGATAATAATCGGGGACTGCGCAATCCACGCCAGTAACGGCAGGCTGACAAAACCCAACGCCAGTGCGCCTGCAACGAAGCGCACGTTCCTCAGCACCAGCTTATAATCCTTGCCCAGCTCTTTAATGGACAGCTTTTCACCAAGCCGGGTTGCCGTTTCCGGCATCGCGCGTTGCAGACCAAAAAAGGAGATGGCCGCCAGAGCAGCAAACAGGATAAACATCCCTTCCCACGGCAGAACATGTACCCAGGCTGCGCCTACCAACGGACCCAGCAGTGGCGCAATCAGCGCCACGTTTGCCATCAGCGCGGTAATTTTTATGCAGACCGCTTCTTCAAAGGATTCCTGAATGGCGGCGTAACCCACAGCACCAATAAAGCACAGGCTTATCCCCTGTAAAAAACGCAGGAAGGTAAATTGCTCAATATTCTGTGCAAGCAGGGTTGCAAGGCAGGTAACGATGAACCAGATCACACCGGTTAACATTACCGGACGACGACCAATACGGTCCGACAGCGGTCCTAACAACCACTGCAAAAACATGCCGCCTGCCAGATAGGCGGTCATGGACGTAGGTACCCAATCTAATCCGGCGTTATATTGCGCCACCACCGCCAACATTCCGGGCTGGATCATATCGTTGCCGATATAAGTGGAGAATTCGTAAAGCACCAGACAGAGCGGGAAAAGTAATGCCTGACGCCCCAAACGGACGCCTGAAGATAAACGGTTCTGCATGCAATCTCTTAACTATAGAAAAATCGCGCAAAGTGTAATAAATGCGCCGTACTGGTGATAGTGAATTATGTGATTTGAAAGCAAAATGCGCACATTTTTACACTCATTTGCTCAAGAACATTTTGCTTTAAGGTTAATTTAAGTTGAGACCGCTATCATGCTCAATAAGTCTCATTAATTGTCTTAAAAATCGTCATTTAACAGGCAAATAAGACAAGACCGCTTTTTATCCCGTGAAAGCAATTTTATGCTCTCCCCAAATGGGTCTTTTTAACGATTACACTGAGTCTGGACGTTATGCTGGAAAATCTGAACAATTCGCTTTTTTACTTGATCAATGCAACACCCGACTCTGCGCAATGGGCAATTTCGCTCGCCATTTTCATTGCCAAAGATCTGATCAGCATTGTGCCGCTGTTAGCCGTTGTGCTCTGGCTTTGGGGACCTCGTGGTCAGGTTACGCTTCAGCGCCAGTTGGTCATCAAAATGGCCATTGCGTTGGTAGTCGGTCTGACGATTTCTTGGCTGATGGGGCATCTTTTCCCCCACGATCGTCCGTTCGTTAACCACATCGGCTATAACTTCCTGCACCATGCGGCAGATGACTCTTTCCCGAGCGACCACGGTACGGTTATCTTTACCTTTGCTCTGGCCTTCCTGTTCTGGCATCGCTTGTGGACGGGTGCTCTGCTGATGGTTGTCGCCGTGGCGATTGCCTGGTCACGTGTTTACCTTGGCGTTCACTGGCCGCTGGATATGCTGGGTGGATTACTGGCCGGGTTGATCGGCTGTCTGAGCGCCCAGATGATCTGGCAACGGTTCGGCACAACCTTGTACCTCGGCTTGCAGACGTGCTATCGCACCTGCTTCGCTCTCCCCATCCGTAAAGGTTGGGTACGTGACTAACCCGCGGTAAAAAGAGTAGTATTAAGCGCGAAACTGAGCACTTATTCTATTCTCCAGGGGAATTATGGAAACTCGACGCGACGAGCGTATTGGTCAATTACTGCAGGCGCTGAAACGCAGCGATAAATTACACCTCAAAGAAGCCGCGACGTTGCTGGGCGTATCTGAGATGACCATTCGTCGCGACCTGAATAATCATGATGCTCCCGTCGTGCTGCTCGGGGGCTATATTGTTCTGGAACCCCGCAGCGCTAACCACTATTTAATCAGCGATCAAAAATCCCGTCTGGTTGATGAAAAGCGTCGCGCTGCCCAGCAGGCGGCGAGTCTCGTGCAGGCGCATCAGACCATCTTTTTCGATTGCGGTACGACCACGCCGTGGATCATTGAAGCGATCGACAATGAACTGCCCTTCACCGCAATCTGCTACTCGTTGAATACGTTTCTGGTGCTGCAGGAAAAACCGCAGTGCCGCGTCATTCTGTGTGGTGGTGAATTCCATGCCAGTAACGCGATTTTTAAACCGCTCGATTTCCAGGAAACGCTGAACAACCTCTGTCCGGATATCGCCTTTTATTCCGCAGCAGGTGTTCACATCGAAAAAGGCGCGACCTGTTTTAATCTGGAAGAACTGCCGGTGAAGCACTGGGCGATGTCGATGGCGCAGCATCATGTTTTGGTGGTCGATCACAGCAAGTTTGGCAAGGTGCGACCTGCGAGGATGGGGGAATTAAAACGCTTTGATACCATCATCAGTGATAACCGCCCTGACGATGAGTTTGTTGAGTACGCTAAAGCACAACGTATCACGCTGAAGTACTAACAGATACTGCCGGACGGCGATTGCGCCATCCGGCAATAAATAAGATTAAGAGAACCAACCACCAAACCACTGGTGGAATTTCATCATCACAAAGTCCCACATGCGGCTAAAGAAACCACCCTCTTCCACATCTTCCATCACCATCAACGGACGCTGCTCAATGGATTTTCCGTTCAACTGGAAGTCGATAGTGCCCACAACCTGACCTTTCTTCAGCGGTGCAGTTAGCTGTGGTTCAGTCAGGGTAAAGCTGGCCTTCAGGTTTTTGAGCTGGCCACGCGGAATGGTCACAGAACCCCCTTCTCCGGCGCCCAAATTCACTTCACTCTTATCGCCAAACCAGACGCGCTGGGTGACGAAAGTCGCATCCGGCTTGATCGGCGTAACGGTTTCAAAGAAACGGAAGCCCCAGGTCAGCAGTTTTTCTGACTCATTGAAACGAATGCGGTCGGTTTTTGCTCCCAGCACCACGGAGATCAGGCGCATATCGCCCTGGGTCGCGGAGGCCACCAGGTTGTATCCCGCCCCGGCAGTGGTCCCGGTTTTCATACCGTCCACGTTCAGGTTGGTGCTCCACAACAGACGGTTGCGGTTCGGCTGGCGGATTTTATTGAAGGTAAATTCTTTCTCTTTGTGAATAGCGTACTCTTCCGGCACATCGTGGATTAACGCCTTCCCGAGCAACGCCATATCACGTGCGGTACTGAACTGTCCTGCCGCATCTAGGCCGTGTACCGTCTGGAAAGTCGTGTTGGTCAGCCCCAGTTTTTTCGCATAGCCGTTCATCAGACCAATAAAGGATTCCTGGCTACCGGCAACGTAATCAGCGAGTGCAATACAGGCATCGTTACCTGACTGAATGATAACGCCTTTATTCAGATCGGACACCGCAACCTGATCGCCGGGCTTGAGGAACATGACCGACGAACCGCGCAGGGCTGGATTACCGGTCGCCCAGGCGTCTTTGCCCACGGTGACCATGTCGTTGAGGTTAATTTTTCCGGCCTTCAGCGCCTGCCCAACCACATAGCTGGTCATGATTTTGGTCAGACTGGCAGGATCCAGTTTCTCATCAGCATTACCTTCCGCCAGCACCTTACCACTGGCGTAATCCATCAGAATCCACGCGCGCGCGTCCACGCTCGGCGGGGCCGTCGGTTGCTCCGCCGCCTGTACGGTCGGCGCCAAAAGGATTAAGAGTGCAGAACCTGCAGCAAAGCTGCGAAGTGAAGAGAAGTATTGCGTCATAAATGCCACCCGAGTATCCATTCCAAAAAACCACGTCATACCACACCGTGTTTACACAAAACCGGCCAAGCGACCTCGACCAACCCATGCAGAAAAAGTCTGATGGATGACGTGTAAAATAAGTGCGGTGAGTAATAACGCACTAACGAGCTTAAAGAAACCGTAAGTTGGTAAAGTTTTTAAAGTTTATGCAATAACGCCGCGGTGCGCTGCTCCTGGCACGATTTTTTTAGACTTTGTTGCGTAAATATTAGGTTTACCCCACCATGTGAGCTAGTCAGATGGCATCTGCAGCCATAAAGCTGCTCAATTAATTTGCGGGGTTACTATGATTACACTGTGGGGTCGCAATAACTCGACCAACGTAAAAAAAGTATTGTGGACGCTCGAGGAACTGGAACTGCCGTATAACCAAATTCTGGCGGGCGGACAGCATGGCGGTAACCGCGATGCCGACTATCTGGCACTGAACCCGAACGGACTGGTCCCGCTGCTACGCGATGATGAAACAGACGTTGTTCTTTGGGAATCCAATACCATTGTCCGCTATCTGGCCGCTCAGTACGGACAAAAACGTTTGTGGATTGACGCCCCGGCCGCGCGCGCAGTCGGTGAAAAATGGATGGACTGGGCAAATCAGACTCTAAGCCCTGCGCATCGGGTTATCTTATTTGGTCTGGTCAGAACACCTGCCGATCAGCGCGATATGGCGGCCATTGAGGCAAGTAAGCAAGTTTGCGAGAACCTGTTTGCTATTCTGGATAACGCGCTGGCAGACCAGCCATGGTTCTCCGGCGCTGAATTTGGCACCGCGGATATCGCTGTTGCACCGTTCATCTATAACCTGTTCAACGTTGGTCTGAGCTGGACCCCGCGCCCGCATCTGGAACGCTGGTATCAACAACTGACCGAGCGCCCGGCGTTTCAAAAAATCGTGATGATCCCGGTCAGCTAACCAAATCAGGGACTCACTTTCAGTAATTCCCCGTCGGACTCGTCGGTTAGCACGTACAAATAACCGTCTGGTCCGACGCGCACATCACGGATCCGCTGCCCCCTTTCCTGCAACAGACGACCATCCTCAGTGACCGTATTCCCTTTAATGCTCAGCACGATCACTTCTTTATCTTTCAACGCGCCGATGAACAACTTTTGCCGCCACTGCGGGAAGGTATCGCTATTGTAAAAAGCCATTCCACTAACCGCCGGCGACTTTTCCCAATAAAAGATGGGTTGTTCCGTGCCAGCAACAATTTGACCTTTTGCTTCGGGAATTTTCAAACCACTGTAGTTAACACCCCAGGTCGCGATAGGCCAGCCGTAGTTTTTCCCTTTCTCGGGGATATTGATTTCATCGCCTCCGCGTGGACCATGCTCATTGAGCCACAACACATCACTCCACGGATTCATCGCCATACCCTGCGGGTTGCGGATGCCATACGACCAAATCTCTGCCCGCGCTCCTGCCATGTTCACAAACGGATTATCCGGCGGAATTTTTCCCTCGTCGGTCAGTCGGACTAATTTACCCTGCAATTTATCCAGGTCCTGGGCGGTAGCGCGTTGATTATTCTCCCCCAGGCCAATAAACAGATAACCGTTACCATCAAATACCAGACGTCCACCAAAATGGTTTCCGGTGGAAAGCTTTGGCTGTTGGCGAAAAACGGTCTGAAATCCTTGCAGATGTTTGAGATCGTCACTCAATCGCCCGTAGCCTACCGCAGTGCCCGCTTTGCCTTCGCGGTCGGCTTCAGCGAAGCTTAGCCATACCCGGCGAGATTGTGCAAAATCCGGTGCTAACGCCACATCAAGCAGTCCTCCCTGACCATTTGCCCAAACTTTGGGTACGCCGGTCAGCGGGTCGGAAAGCCCTTTATCAGGCTGCCAGAGTCGAAGCTGTCCACCTTTGAGCGTAATGAGCATACCGCGGTTATCGGGTAAAAAAGCCAGTGACCATGGGTGATCGAGTTTAGTTTGCAGCACTTCCACTTTTACCGCGGCGGCATAAGTGGAAAATAGCGCAAGTGGAACAGCACAGAGAAAGAGTCGACGCATAACACCTCCTTAATGGCTCTGCATAAAGCGTAGCCAGCAAGGGGAATTATCCCGCTACATTTACATAATCTTGACGAAAAGGGGGAGCGCCCTCCCCCTGATTCAGACGTGTTCCAGCGTTGGGTAAGATTGCAAACTCTGGATACTTAGCGTCAGCGTTGTCAGGCAGTTTTCCAGTTTCTCTGCGTTAACGGCGATAAACGTTGGACAATCGTGATGTCCACTCATAAGACAAACCGCGGCGGCGGCTAACGCCCCTTCAGCACGATGAAGGGCATTCCACTCTTCCTGATCAAGATGCATACCGTGAAGCTGTGATTGCTCGTGCAATTCGCGATTCAGTGCAAAAAAAACATCACGCAGGCGATCGCTCTCGCTAACTGACATGTAGCCTTTCGCTTTTCTCAACTGCAGATAAGCGGCAAGTTCGATACGGGCGTTTATCAATTTGTTGAGAAGATCGGTTCTCAGTCTGTCAACAACCATACTTTGTTCCTCCTCTTTCCAACTATGGTGCAACTTAATAGTATGGTTGTTTTTTGAACAAATAGATGTCCTACATCAATAAAGCCCAATTGATTAACATAATTTACAATGTTACAACTTCATCCGGTACGCTTATCGAAAGCGCCCAGTGTCTGACTCGCCTGACTTTTTTTGCTATACCTGATGTGGTTACTGCCATGGTGTTGATGATGAGGGGTCTATGTCGAAAGCAAATGATGCAGAAAAGATACGCACACTATCAAAAATAGATCTCAATCTGCTGACCATTTTCTGTTTGATCTATAGCGTGGGTAGCATTTCCAGAGTCGCTGACATGCTGAACATCTCACCTTCCGCCGTCAGCCAGTCATTAAGAAAACTGCGCGAAATGATGGGGGATAATCTGTTTGTCCGTAGCGGAAATGCCCTGTTACCGACGGTCTATTCTGATGAACTGTATGATAATACAATCCCAATTATCGATAAGCTGTCAACGCTGATGCCGCTTTCCACGCCTGCCACCAAAAAAAGGTTAACGCTTTATACGGAATCTTTTATTTCCCCTATCGTTATTCCAGATGTCACCGCCAGAATAATCGAGACTGACGCCGATATCAGCCTCCTGCACCTTACCGCCGACCTGAATGAACAGAGTATTATTGAACTGCTGAATATGCGTCAGGCAGATGCCGTTTTTTCTACCTTTGCCGTAGAGTCAGCAAGTCTTTCATGCCAGAAAATATGCGATATGCGCCTGGTACTGGCGGCCTCGCAGAATAATTCTTTATATGGTAACACCATCAGTGAAGCGCAATTCAGAAACGCTAACCTGGTCGGTTACAATACTAAGAATGAGAAAATCATTTATCATCGCAGTATTGTGGATAAAAAATTCAGAACCGGAGAACGCTGCCTGCTTACCTCATCGTTTACGGCGATTCTGACGATTGTGTCCAATACCCATTGTTTAGGGGTGATCCCGGAAAAGGTATTTGAAACACACGCTCAGCTGTATGGACTAAAAAAAATAAACACTCCGTTTCCCTTGCCACAATTTAGCGTGTTTGCCTCATCGCGCAAAGAAAGCAATACCCACAAAATCCTCTCACCTATTCTGGCTGATTTGCAAACAGCCTCCCTGTTATGAAAACCAGAGAGGCTGAGCGTTAGAAATACTGGCTACACGCGTATTTTTGCTATGCGCCAGATATGGTCGGCATATTCCTGAACCGTTCTGTCCGACGAGAAATACCCCATGTTAGCAATATTATGCATGGTTTTTGTCGTCCACTCCCGGGGAGTACGATACAACTCATCCACCGCATCCTGACAATCTACATAGCTGTGATAATCTGCCAATACCTGATAGTAGTCGCCGAAGTTAATCAATGAATCCAACACGTCTCTATAACGCCCTGGCTCCTGCGGACTGAACACCCCTGTACCGATTTGCGTCAGCACCTGATGAAGTTCCTCATCCTTTTCAAAGATGTGCCTCGGGTCATAGCCATCACGTCGCAGAGTTTCAACCTGATTAGCCGTATTGCCAAAGATAAAGATGTTATCTTCCCCAACGTATTCGCGCATTTCGATATTCGCACCGTCGAGCGTACCGATAGTGAGCGCACCATTCATACCGAATTTCATATTGCTGGTCCCGGAGGCTTCCGTCCCGGCCAGGGAAATTTGCTCTGACAGATCGGCTGCCGGAATAATTAGCTGAGCGAGACTGACGCTGTAATCAGGAATAAATACTACTTTCAGTTTGCCGCCAATCTGCGGATCGTTATTGACTAACTGCGCCACATCGTTAATCAAGCGAATAATTTGTTTTGCCATGTGATAAGAGGAGGCTGCTTTTCCGGCAAAGATATTCACTCGCGGTACCCAGTTGGCATCCGGCGCGGCTTTAATCCGGTTATAGCGTGTAATAACGTGGAGCACATTCATGAGTTGCCGCTTGTACTCGTGGATGCGTTTCACCTGCACATCAAACAGCGCATCAGGATTCACCACCACGCCGTAGTGGGTGGCAATATGGTGCGCCAGCCGCTGCTTATTTTCACGTTTCGCACGATGCACTGCCTCATTCACCGACGGATAATCTATAAACTGCTTCAGCTCGCCCAACTGCATTAATTTAGTCCGCCAGCTGTCACCGATATTTTCGTCCAGCACTTTGGCAAGCGGTGGATTCGCCAGCGCCAGCCAACGACGCGCAGTCACACCATTGGTTACGTTGGTGAAACGCAAGGGAAATATACGCGCGAAGTCTGCAAACAGTGATTCGGTCATCAGTTTTGAATGCAATGCCGACACGCCGTTTACCTTATGACTGACAACTACCGCCAGCCAGGCCATACGCACCACACGACCATTGGACTCATCAATTAACGACACACGTTTCAGTAGATCGCTGTCATTACGATAACGTTCCTGTAATGTCTTCAGAAAACGATCGTTAATCTCAAAAATAATCTGCAAATGGCGCGGCAAAATTCGACTTAGCATTTCTACTGGCCAGGTCTCCAGCGCCTCACTCATCAACGTATGGTTGGTATAAGAAAAAATCTGACAGGTCACGTCAAACGCGTTATCCCAGCTAAACTGATGATGATCAACCAATAAACGCATCAACTCAGGGATCGCCAGTACCGGATGCGTATCATTAAGGTGAATCGCAATTTTATCGGCCAGATTGTCGTATGTTTTGTGCAACTGATAATGACGACTCAGAATATCCTGGATCGTCGCTGAGGCCAGGAAATAGGCCTGGCGTAAACGCAATTCACGCCCCGCATCGGTGGAATCATCAGGGTACAAAACCCGCGAGATACGATCGAAGTGGTATTTGTTTTCCACTTCAGTAGCAAAGTCGGCCTGCTGATTCAGTTTGCCCGCATTAACTTCGCTATTCACCTGCACGTTCCACAAGCGTAACGTATTAGTCGTGTCCGTCGCATAACCTGGAATAATTTGATCATGTGCCACGGCCAGAATATCCTCGGTTTCAAGCCAGCGGGTTTTATTCCCTTCCTGTTGAACACGCCCGCCAAAACGTACTTTATAATGCGTATTATGACGTTTGAACTCCCAGGGATTACCGTATTCCAGCCAATAATCGAGCGACTCTTTTTGTACACCGTTAACGATATTTTGTTTGAACATACCGTAGTTATAACGAATACCGTATCCACATCCCGGCAACCCAAGCGTTGCCAGTGAATCAAGGAAGCAGGCCGCCAGACGACCGAGACCACCATTACCTAACCCGGGATCGTTTTCTTCATCAATCAGTTCTTCCAGTTCAAGCCCCATTGCCTCCAGCGCGCTTCTGACTTCGTCATAAATACCTAAAGAGAGCAATGCATTGGATAGCGTACGACCAATTAAAAATTCCATCGACAGATAATATACCTGGCGCGCATCCTGAGAGAATTGCGCCCGATTAGAACGGTGCCAGCGCTCGACCATCCGATCGCGTACCGCATATAACGTCGCATTAAGCCACTCCCGTTTCGTGGCGATTGCGGGATCTTTGCCAATAGTGAATAAAAGTTTATTAGCAATATCATCTCTAAGTTTATCAACATCAGAGTCCGTGGCGACCGGAAGTGGCGAAATATACATATTAACGTTACCTTTCAAATTTTGTAGGATGGTAATAGACAGGTGAATTATTTAAAGTTTGGGTACGTGAGCGTTAGCTTTTTGTCGAATATTTTCATGACTGGCGATAAACGTTAATTCTGTCATTAATACATGCCAACTTAAGCCTGTGGCAAGTGAGATATAATATAAACTCACACCATTAGCATAAAGAGTTTTAGCCATTTCAAGTTTCGACTTCAAAACAATATCTTTCAAATTTAACCTCATTAGTAACGCTCGACGAGATAAAATTTACGATAATGAGTGTCTATAGCCAAGAAGCGGCACTTAAAGCCGGAATTAGACTCACTAAACACCTTTCACTAACCGATCTACTCTTTATAGGTATCGCTCTTTATTCTCTCCGTCTTATGCTGATCAGATATAGATGTACCGTGAAGGCATCTGTATAATCCCCCGATTACGAGCAATGTACAGTATAAGAAAATGGCAAAAATTGGTTTTATATCACTAGGTTGTCCGAAAAACCTCGTCGATTCTGAGCGCATCCTGACCGAACTTCGTACCGAAGGCTATGATGTTGTGCCAAGCTACGACGACGCGGATATGGTTATCGTTAATACCTGCGGCTTTATCGACAGTGCGGTTCAGGAGTCCCTGGAAGCAATTGGCGAAGCGCTGAACGAGAACGGTAAGGTGATCGTCACCGGCTGTCTGGGCGCGAAAGTCGATCAGATCCGTGAAGTCCACCCGAAGGTACTGGAAATCACCGGGCCGCATAGCTATGAACAGGTTCTGGAGCACGTTCACCACTATGTGCCAAAACCAAAACACAACCCGTTCCAGAGTCTGGTTCCTGAGCAGGGCGTCAAGCTGACTCCTCGCCATTACGCCTATCTGAAGATTTCCGAGGGCTGTAACCACCGCTGCACGTTCTGCATTATTCCATCCATGCGCGGCGATCTGGTGAGCCGTCCGATTGGCGACGTCCTTAGCGAAGCCAAGCGTCTGGTCGATGCGGGCGTGAAAGAGATTCTGGTAATTTCTCAGGATACCTCAGCGTACGGTGTAGATGTGAAGCATCGTACCGGTTTCCATAACGGCGAGCCGGTCAAAACCAGCATGGTTGATCTGTGCGAACAGTTATCAAAACTGGGGATCTGGACGCGACTGCATTACGTCTACCCCTACCCGCACGTTGATGATGTGATCCCGCTGATGGCGGAAGGGAAAATCCTGCCGTATCTGGACATCCCGTTACAGCATGCCAGCCCGCGTATTCTTAAACTGATGAAACGCCCGGGCTCCGTGGACAGACAGCTGGCGCGCATCAAGCAGTGGCGTGAAATCTGCCCTGAACTGACGTTGCGATCCACTTTCATTGTTGGTTTCCCGGGTGAAACGGAAGAAGACTTCCAGATGTTGCTCGACTTCCTGAAGGAAGCGCGTCTGGATCGCGTGGGCTGCTTTAAATACAGCCCGGTAGAAGGCGCTGGCGCTAATGACCTGCCGGATCAAATCCCGGAAGAGGTGAAAGAAGAACGCTGGAACCGCTTTATGCAATTGCAGCAGCAGATCTCTACTGAACGTTTGCAAGAGAAAGTGGGCCGCGAGATTCTGGTTATCGTTGATGAAGTTGACGAAGAAGGCGCAATTGGTCGTAGCATGGCTGATGCTCCAGAAATCGACGGCGCGGTATACCTGAATGGTGAAACCAAGGTGAAACCTGGCGATATCATCCGCGTGAAGGTCGAAAACGCAGATGAATACGATCTGTGGGGCACCCGCGTTTAATTAGCGTAACCCAACGTAGGCCGGATAAGGCATTTATGCCGCATCCGGCAATGCCTGATGGCGACGCTGAAGCGTCTTATCAGGCCTACGGTTTATCCTTTTATCTTCGGGTCCAGCGCGTCGCGCAGACCATCTCCCAGTAAGTTAAACGCCAGCACCGTCAGGAATATCGCTACCGCCGGGAAAATCGCCACGTGCGGCGCGATCACCATATCAGCGCGCGCTTCATTAAGCATTGCCCCCCACTCCGGCGTCGGCGGCTGTGCGCCTAATCCCAGAAATGACAGGCTTGCGGCAGAGATGATCGACGTGCCAATTCGCATGGTAAAAAAGACCACGATCGATGAGACCGTTCCAGGCAGAATATGGTTGAAGATGATGGTCGCATCGCTGGCACCAATACTGCGCGCAGACTCAATAAACGTCTGTTGCTTCAGCACCAGCGTATTCCCACGCACCAGGCGCGCGAAGGCTGGAATGGAGAAAATGGCTACGGCAATGATCACGTTAGCAATACCGCTGCCCAGCACGGCAACCACGGCTATCGCCAGCAATATCCCCGGAAAGGCGAACAGCACATCGCAGATTCGCATGATCAGTCGATCCCACCAGCCTTCGTAGTATCCCGCCAGCAGCCCCAGTACCGTACCAATCGCCGCGCCAATAAATACGGCAAAGACTCCTGCCGCCAGCGAGATTTGCGCACCAACCAGCACGCGGCTAAAGATATCCCGTCCCAGTGAGTCAACGCCAAACCAGTGCAGCATCGACGGCCCATCATTCAAACGGTCATAATCGAAGTAATTCTCGGCATCAAATGGCGTCAGCCAGCGGGCAAAAATCGCTACCATGATCAGGAGCAATACAAACAGCCCAGCGACCATCGCCATGTGCTGTCGACGGAACCGACGCCAGAACTCATGCCACGGTGTGCGTATCTGCTCTGGCTTAACAAGGGGCATCGCATTTAAAATCGCCTGTCGGCGCCAGTTAAAAAATCGCATCCTTACTTGTACCTGATAGCCGGATTAATGGCAGCGTAGAGCACATCCACCACTAAGTTAATAAGAATAAATTCCAGAGAAAACAACAGCACCTCGGCCTGAATCACCGGGTAGTCGCGCATTTCGACGGAGTCCACCAACAGTCGCCCAAGCCCGGGCCAGTTGAACACCTTCTCAACCACGATTGATCCACCAAGCAAAAAGCCAAACTGTAGTCCCATCATGGTGACCACCGGGATCATCGCATTACGCAGACCATGTTTTAACACCACCCAGGTTTCACTCACCCCTTTAGCCCGCGCGGTGCGCATATAATCTTCGCTAAGCACATCAACAAACGAGGCGCGAGTAAATCGGGCTAACACCGCAGCCACCGCCGCGCCCAGCGTAATAGACGGGAGGATGTAGTGAAGCCAGGTGTCTGCGCCCACGGTAGGCAACCAACCGAGTTCAACGGAGAATATCTGCATCAGCAGCATGCCAAGCGCAAACGCCGGGAACGAGATCCCGGTGACCGCCAGCGTCATGCTTAATCTATCCGGCCAGCGATTTCGCCATACGGCAGCAATGATCCCCGCCGTCATACCAAACAATACCGCCCACGCCATACTGACAATAGTCAGCCATAGTGATGGCATAAAACGACTGGCTATCTCTTCAGATACCGGGCGACGAGAAACCATCGAGGTGCCAAAATCGCCTTGCAACACGTTAGTCATGTAATGCCAGAACTGAACATGCAGCGGCTGGTCCAGACCCAGCTGCTTGCGCACCAGTTCAATAACCTCGGCGTCAGCTTCCGGTCCGGCAATCAGCCGGGCCGGATCGCCGGGTAGCAGGTGAACAAATAAAAATACCAGCACCGCAACAATCAACAGAGTTGGAATCAACCCCAGCAGGCGCTTGAAAACATAGTTAAGCATCAGGCTCCCTTCGTCGGCCCCTGGGCTGCGGGGCCGAATGCATAGCTTATTTTAAATCCGCATCATCAAAACTAAATCCGGTATCCGGCATAATCCAGAACCCGGTCAACCGGGTACTGTGCGCCGAAATCAGTTTTTCCACCACCAGCGGGATCCACGGCGACTCTTTCCAGATAATATCCTGCGCGTCTTTGTACAGCTTCGCTTTCTGCGCCGGATCGTTAGTTTGCAACGCTGCCGCTAAATCACTGTCCACCTGCTTATTGCTGTAGAACGCCGTGTTAAACAGAGTTGGCGGCCAGTTTTGTGATGCAAACAGCGGTGACAGCGCCCAGTCAGCTTCACCCGTAGACGCCGACCAGCCGGTGTAGAACATCCGTACCCCACTCTCTTTCTGCGCTTTACCTTCAACTTCCGCGGCGCGCTGACCGGCATCCATCGCTGTTACCTGAGCCTTAATGCCCACCTGCGTCAGCTGCTGCTGGGTAAATTGCAGCACTTTCTGCGCGGTACTGTGGTTATGCGAAGACCATAGCGTAGTGGTAAAACCGTTCGGATAACCTGCTTCTTTCAGCAGTTCGCGCGCTTTCGCCGGGTCGTAGGGCCACGGCGTATAGCTTTGCGCATAGGCTATCGACGGGGGGAGAACGCCGGTTGCCGGCGTCGCGTAACCAGCAAAAGCCACTTTCACCAACGCCTGGCGGTTGATGGCATAATTCAGCGCCTCACGCACTTTTGGGTTGTCGAACGGTTTTTGCGTGACGTTCATGCTGATATAACGCTGCATAATAGACGGACTGGCCACCAGTTCCAGGTTTTTGTTCTTCGCCAACAGCGACGCCTGCTCGTATGGGATCGGGAAGGCAAACTGCGCTTCCCCAGTTTGCAGCATGGCCGCACGCGTGTTGTTGTCGGTCACCGGACGCCAGGTAATCGTATCCAGCTTTGGCAGCCCTTGCTGCCAGTAGCCCGCGAACTTCTTAACCTTCACAAAATCCGTCTGATTCCAGGTATCAAGCTGGTACGGCCCGGTCCCCACAGGATGGAAACCGATCTCCTTACCGTATTTCTCCAGCGCGGCGGGAGAAATCATCGCCGTTGCCGGGTGCGCCAGAATATTGATAAAGGCAGAGAACGGCTGTTTCAGCGTAATCTTCACCGTCGACGGATCGACGACTTCGGTTTTATCGATATTCTTATACAGGTTGTAACGTTTCAGATGGTTTTCCGGGTTACTGGCCCGATCGAGGTTAGCTTTTACCGCATCGGCATTGAAGTCGGTTCCATCCTGAAACTTCACCCCCTGGCGCAGCTTAAGGGTATAGGTCAGCCCATCATCAGAAACCGTATAACTCTCCGCGAGCACATTTTTCAGTTTCATCTCTTTATCAAGGCCAAACAACCCCTGATAAAACGACTTCGCTACCGCCTGTGACAACGTGTCATTCGCGTCATAGGGGTCGAGCGTCGTGAAATTGGACCCCACGGCTACCACCACATCTTTGGCGGCCCAGCCAGGCGATGCGGCCAGTGCAGAGACCACTCCCACAGCAACCAGCCATTTTCGAGCAACAATTTTTGTCATGTTATTCTCCTTAAACCCTGCCTGCCTGTTATAAACGCGAAAGCGCATTTTCTGGTAGCGGACGCGCAACATAATGCCCCGGACCAACTAACTGGAGTGATACGGGGGAAATCTCTTCGCCACGTTTACGAATATTGCTGGGGATATCGTCCGACAACAGCACGCGCTGGGGACGGTGATGGGATGGATCGGCGACCGGAACCGCCGCCATCAGCTTGCGAGTGTACGGATGTTGCGGATTTTCAAACACCGCCCGCCGGGTGCCTATCTCAACGATCTGCCCAAGATACATCACCGCCACACGGTGACTGATCCGTTCCACCACCGCCATATCGTGGGAAATAAACAGGTATGCGATACCCAATTCTCGCTGCAGGTCGAGCATCAGGTTGATGATTTGCCCACGAATTGAAACATCCAGCGCCGAGACAGATTCATCGGCAATAATCACTTTGGGATTGAGCGCCAATGCCCGTGCAATACAGATACGCTGACGCTGACCGCCGGAAAACTCGTGCGGATAGCGCCAGGCATGCTCAGGTAGCAAGCCTACACGTTCCAACAACCATGCAACCCGTTTTGACCCCGCATCGCCCTGCAATAACCCATGTACCCGTAGCGGCTCCAGAATGGAATATCCCACGGTCTGGCGCGGATCGAGCGAAGCATACGGATCCTGGAAGATAAACTGAATATCCCGACGCAGCGGCTGCAACTTGCTGGCAGCAAGGGTATCAATACGCTGTCCGTTGAAAATGATTTCCCCACGCTGAGACTCAACCAGGCGCAGCAGCGCCCGCCCGGTGGTGGATTTCCCGCAGCCCGACTCCCCCACCAGTGAGAGCGTTTCTCCCGGCCACAGGTCAAAGCTGACGTTTTCCACTGCATGCACCTCGCGAGTCACGCGATTTAGAATGCCGCTGCGCAGAGGAAAACGCGTCACCAAATTACGTACCCGCAGAATAGGCTCGCCTTCAACCACGGTGTCCTGCTCGGTCTGCGGTTCTACATGACTGGGATCGTGCAATGAAATGAGCGGGAAACGGCGCGGAAGCTCATGCCCGTTCATCGCCCCAAGCTGCGGCACGGCTGCCAACAGCGCTTTGGTATAGGGATGCTGGGGAGCGTGAAAAATTTGTTCAACGCTGCCGGTTTCTACCGCCTCGCCCTGATACATCACCAGCACGCGGTCAGCAATATCCGCCACAACGCCCATATCGTGGGTAATGAAGATCACTCCCATCGACATATCCTGCTGCAACACTTTTATCAGTTGCAGGATCTGCGCCTGAATGGTGACATCTAACGCGGTCGTCGGCTCATCGGCAATTAAAACCGCAGGGCGACACGACAGTGCCATGGCGATCATCACCCGCTGGCGCATACCGCCGGAAAGCTGGTGTGGATAACGCGATAAAATCGCCTTCGCCTCGGGGATACGCACCTGATCGAGCATCCGCTTCGCTTCTACCATCGCCTCTTCATGGCTGGCGCCCTGGTGCAAGCGTATAGACTCAGCAATTTGCTCGCCCACGGTAAACACCGGATTGAGCGATGTCATAGGCTCCTGGAAGATCATCGCGATATCCGCACCGCGCACGTGACGCATTTGTGATGCGCTCTGTTCACCCAGCTCAATAACCTGCCGGTTGCGGCGTCGCAGCAGCATTTCATCGCAGCTTACCTCGCCGCCTGCTTGTTCAATCAGATGCATCAGCGACAAGGCCGTTACCGACTTTCCTGAACCGGACTCACCAACAATCGCCAGCGTTTCGCCACGCTTCAGGCGAAATGACAGATTACGCACTGCGCTGACACGCTGCTGCTCCTGTTCAAAGGCAATATTCAGATTGCTGACTGCCAGCACGTCGCTGGCATCAAGCTCATCACTGTGTGGCAACGCTATCTCCTTTTTCCCGATAAATACCGGTGGTTGGCGTATCGCCTGCATATCCCCAGGCGCGGTACATGCCTTCGCTATTAAACGGCAAGGCGACATTGCCCTCATGATCGATAGCAATTAAACCGCCACTGCCGCCAAGCGCCGGTAATTTTTCCATCACGACGCGTTCACACGCTTCGGATAAACTCAGGCCGCCATAGTCCATCAACGCCGCAATGTCATAGGCCGCCAGCGCACGAATAAAGACTTCCCCGGTTCCGGTGCAGGAGACTGCCACACTTGCGTTATTGGCATAACAGCCTGCGCCGACCAACGGACTGTCACCCACCCGCCCAGGTAATTTGTTGGTCATTCCCCCGGTCGATGTTGCGGCCGCCAGATTGCCAAACATATCTAACGCGACCGCCCCCACGGTACCCATTTTGTTGTTTTCATCCAGCGGGCTCGCGCTATGGTCCAGCACCGTTTCACCCGCTGTTCGCGCCGCCAGTAGTTGAGCGTAGCGTTCTGGCGTCGAGAAAATATCCGCTGATACGCGCTCCATACCCTGCGCAATGGCAAAGTTTTCAGCCCCTTCACCTATCATCATGACGTGTGGGCTGTGTTCCATTACCAGGCGCGCCGCGAGAATCGGATTGCGTAAATGGCTGACTCCGGCGACGGCTCCCGCATTAAGCGTGTTACCGTCCATCACGCAGGCATCCAATTCATGGGTTTCATCACGGGTATACACCGCGCCAATTCCGGCATTAAACAACGGACACTCTTCCAGTAAGCGCACGGCTTCGGTCACCACATCCAGTGCGCTACGACCGTCTTCAAGCATCCGCTGGCCGGTTTCAACGATATCCGACAGCGCCTGTATATAACGCAACTCTTGCTCCTGGCTCAGCTGCGAACGGGTGATAGCCCCTGCGCCGCCGTGAATTGCAATGACTGCTTTACCCATTTTTTTCGTCCATTAGGTGGCAGGTACCGGGGTTATAAATATCAGAATTTCTGTGACTTATTGATTCGATTTTTGAATATAGAAAGATGCAGACGTCATGTAAAGGTAAAGGCCCGTACCTCACGCCCCATCCCATCAGGTTATTTAGATGAGTTAAACAGAAAGAGTATCTTCCAACATCGTTGAATATATTATTCAAGCCGATCGGCAATCTGTTTTTTTGCATAAAACACAAAGCGTTCAACAGATGGCATAGACGCAGCCCAGTTCTTTTTGGTTAACCCCAGGTATTCTGCACGTGCGGCTTGCAGCGTATCAGCATACTCATCGGGTAATTGCGGTATAAGCCAGGAGGCAGCTTCATCTTTAGCGACAATATTGCCCGTAACTACGCTGTACCAAATACGCGCCAGAGTAAGGATGATATTTCGCTCGTCACCCTCTAAATCGCCCGGTTTCTGCCACATATCAAGGATATGCCGAAACGTTTGCAAGACATCGCTAAAAGGGATGACGTTGAATAACGTCTCAGCGGGTTCACCGAACAACGCTACGCTGACGCGCCGGGCCTGGGTCAGCAGGATGGAAAGATCAGGATCCACCTGTCTCGGTTCAAAAATTCCCGCGCGAATATCGTCACGCAACCATTCGCCAAATTGCATTTCTCTTGACGGTGGGAATTGCCACGGCACAAGTTGTGAATAGACCACGATGGTCACTTCCAGCGCCCGATAGCTATCAACGCTGCCAGGCGGTGCTGATATTTCCAGAAACCCCTGCATCAGATCTTTTATTTGCCGGGTATTCAGTGGCTGCCTAATGGTAACTAGTAAATCGATATCGCTTTGGGGCTTTAAGCCACCTTCAACAGCAGAGCCATACAAATGAACAGCAACCAGGTCGCCCTCGATAATCCGCGCAATCAGTGCACTGGCGGCATTCACCTGTTGTCGAATTGAATTCGGGATAGTCGCAGCCATTTAGCCTCCTGGAAAAAAGCAGAAATAATGAGTCTATACTGCATTTTTCCTGTAGCGCTATTCTCTGGCAGAAAACCTGTCTCAGATCGGATCCTAAGCCTGAGGTAGCATACTGTCCGCGTCCATTTTCTGACATAATGAGCGGATTCGATTTTGCCCCGCAGGAGTCTTCTCATGGAATTTACCGCCGGACTGATGCCGCTTGAAACGGCTCTCTCTCAGATGCTTTCGCGTATTACCCCACTCACCGCCGTCGAAACGCTGCCCCTGGTTCAATGCTTTGGCCGCATTCTGGCCACCGACGTCATCTCCCCGATTGATGTGCCGGGATTCGATAACTCGGCAATGGATGGCTATGCGGTGCGATTAGCCGATTTACAATCAGACCAGCCTCTTGCGGTGGCTGGCAAAGCCTTTGCTGGTCAACCATTCCACGGCGAGTGGCCTGCGGGAACCTGCATCCGCATTATGACCGGTGCCCCGGTGCCTGCCGGTTGTGAAGCGGTGGTGATGCAGGAGCAAACGGAACAAACTGACGACGGTGTGCGTTTTACCGCCGAGGTCCGCAGCGGACAAAATATTCGTCTGCGCGGTGAAGATATCGCAAACGGCGCGGTGGTATTCCCTACCGGAACTCGTCTGACAACCGCCGAGCTTCCTGTTCTGGCCTCGCTCGGCATTGCCGAAGTACCGGTCGTTCGCAAAGTTCGCGTGGCGTTGTTCTCCACCGGTGATGAGCTGCAACTGCCGGGTCAACCGCTGGGCGACGGGCAGATTTATGACACAAACCGTCTGACCGTTCACCTGATGCTGCAGCAACTGGGCTGCGAAGTGATCAACTTAGGAATTATTCGCGACGATCCCAACGCGCTGCGGGCCGCGTTTATCGAAGCCGACAGCCAGGCCGATGTCGTCATCAGCTCTGGTGGCGTTTCGGTAGGCGAAGCGGATTACACCAAAACCATTCTGGAAGAGCTGGGAGAAATTGCCTTCTGGAAGCTGGCCATCAAACCCGGTAAACCGTTCGCGTTTGGTAAACTGAGCAACAGCTGGTTTTGCGGCCTGCCGGGTAATCCGGTTTCTGCGGCCCTCACCTTTTATCAACTGGTGCAACCGCTGCTGGCGAAACTCAGCGGAAACACCGCCTGTGGGTTACCTGCGCGCCAGCGCGTGCGCACAGCCTCACGCCTGAAGAAAACGCCAGGGCGTCTGGATTTTCAGCGCGGTGTATTGCAGCGTACCGCGGAAGGCGAACTGGAAGTCACCACCACCGGACACCAGGGCTCGCATATTTTTAGCTCCTTTAGCCAGGGCAACTGCTTTATCGTGCTGGAGCGCGATCGCGGTAACGTTGAGGCCGGAGAATGGGTTGAGGTCGAGCCGTTTAACGCACTGTTTGGAGGCCTGTAATGGCGGAACTCAGCGACCAGGAGATGATGCGCTATAACCGGCAAATCATTCTGCGCGGCTTCGATTTCGAAGGTCAGGAAGCGCTCAAAGATGCGCGGGTACTGGTCGTTGGTCTGGGGGGACTGGGATGCGCAGCAACCCAGTACCTTGCGGGCGCTGGCGTCGGACATTTAACCCTGCTCGACTTTGACACGGTCTCCGTGTCGAACCTCCAACGCCAGACGCTGCACAGCGATGCAACCGTCGGGCAACCCAAAGTGCTATCCGCCCGTGACGCGCTAGCGCGGATTAACCCTTATATCGCCATTACGCCGGTGAATGCGCTGCTTGACGATAGCGAGATTCACGCGCTTATTGCCGAACACGATTTGGTGCTGGACTGTACGGATAACGTCAGCATCCGCAATCAGCTGAATGCCGGATGTTTTGCCGCCAGAGTCCCGCTGGTTTCCGGTGCAGCTATTCGCATGGAAGGACAAATTACCGTATTTACATACCAGGACGGTGAGCCCTGCTACCGTTGCCTGAGTCGTCTGTTCGGTGAAAATGCCCTGACCTGCGTAGAAGCCGGAGTGATGGCCCCGCTGATCGGCGTGATCGGATCGTTACAGGCGATGGAAGCCATTAAGCTACTGGCAAACTACGGTAAACCGGCATCCGGAAAAATCGTCATGTACGATGCCATGACCTGCCAGTTTCGCGAAATGAAGCTGATGCGCAACCCGGGGTGTGAGGTTTGCGGGCAGTAAAAAAGTCGGGTGGCGGCTTCGCTTTACCCGACCTACAACGGCTCCAACGTAGGCCGGGGAAGCGTTAGCGCCATCCGGCAACAGCATCAGATCGACGTGCGTCCAAATGCACTCTGCCAGTCGTGCTCAAACTTCGCGACGGCAGCATCAACCGCCGGAGAGCTAATCATCTGCTGAGCAACGTCCAGCGGTAGCGTGATGGACTCGCAGCCCGCCAGCAGACAATCCAGCGCCTGACGCGGTGTTTTAAAACTGGCTGCCAGTACTTTGGCGTGCGGAGCATGCATTTTCAGTAACGTCTGCAGGTCGGTCACCGTCTGAATGCCATCCCCTCCTTGCGCATCCACGCGGTTGACGTATGGCGCAACGTATTCCGCACCCGCCAGAGCAGCCAATAACCCTTGAGCAGCACCGTATACCGCGGTACCCAGCGTCGGGATCCCTTCTTCTTTTAGAAGCTTAATCGCCGCCAGACCTTCTGCTGTCACCGGCACTTTGACCACGATATCAGCAATGATTGCCCGCAGTTTACGCGCATCGCTGACCATACCTTCGGCGGTGGTCGCCATTACCTGAGCAAACAGACGCCCTTGCCCTCCCATCGCTTCCTGCAGTTGCGGCAGTAGTACTTCCAGCGTCTGGTTCCCTGCCGCCACAATGCTCGGGTTAGTGGTCACCCCAGCCAGCGGGAAAATGCGCGCCAGAGCTTTTACCGCATCAACATCAGACGTATCTAAATAGAGTTCCATAACCTTTCCTCAAACGAATAATTAGCATGAATAAAAGGTAGCACGGCGAAACCTCACTGTTAGTTGACGCACGTCAATATAACTTTCATTCGAAAGTAATTTAATCTTTATACGAAAGAAAAGAGGTCGCTTATGATTTTCAATATCCAGCGCTACTCCACGCATGATGGCCCCGGTATTCGTACCGTGGTGTTCCTTAAGGGATGCTCCCTGGGCTGTCGGTGGTGCCAGAATCCGGAAAGCCGCGCCCGCACGCAGGACCTGCTTTATGACGCGCGTTTGTGCCTCGACGGTTGCGATCTCTGTGCTCAGGCTGCACCCGCGGTGATTGAACGGGCGCTGGGCGGATTACTTATTCATCGCGAAAAACTGACCGATGACGCACTCACCGTACTGACCGACTGCTGTCCGACTCAGGCGTTAACCGTCTGCGGAGAGGTAAAAAGCGTGGACGATATCATGGAGACCGTATTGCGAGATAAACCGTTTTACGACCGCAGTGGCGGAGGCCTCACCCTGTCCGGCGGTGAACCGTTTATGCAGCCAGAGCTGGCAGCTGCTTTGCTCAAAGCCAGCCACGACGCAGGCATTCATACCGCGGTGGAAACCTGTTTGCATGTCCCGTGGAAGTATATTGAACCATCATTACCTGACGTCGATCTGTTTCTGGCAGATCTAAAACACGTTGCAGATGCGCCGTTTAAACAATGGACCGATGGGCGTGCCTCTCGCGTACTGGAAAATCTAAAAAAACTGGCTGCCGCCGGTAAAAAAATGATTATCCGCGTACCGCTGATTCAGGGATTCAACGCAGACGAAGCCGCTATTCAGGCCATTACCGATTTTGCCGCCGATGAGCTTCACGTCGGTGAGATCCATTTCTTGCCCTACCACACCCTGGGCATCAACAAATACCACTTACTCAGTCAACCCTACAACGCACCGGATAAACCGCTTGATGCGCCAGCACTGCTCGAATTTGCCCAGCAGTACGCCAGCCTTAAAGGTTTAACTGCGACCCTACGAGGATAATTGCCATGACCACTCTGAAACTGGACACACTCAGCGACCGTATCAAAGCGCATAAAACGGCCCTGATCCACATCGTGAAACCACCGGTTTGTACCGAGCGCGCCCAGCACTATACCGAGATGTATCAGCAACACCTGGATAAGCCTATCCCGGTACGTCGCGCACTGGCGCTAGCCCATCATCTGGCGGAACGCACCATCTGGATCAAACATGACGAACTGATCATTGGTAACCAGGCAAGCGAAGTGCGTGCCGCGCCTATCTTCCCGGAATACACCGTCTCGTGGATTGAAAAAGAGATCGACGACCTCGCCGACAGACCGGGCGCAGGCTTTGCGGTAAGCGAAGAGAACAAACGTGTATTGCATGAGGTGTGCCCATGGTGGCGTGGTCAAACCGTGCAGGATCGCTGCTACGGGATGTTCACTGATGAGCAGAAAGGGCTGCTGGAAACCGGTATTATCAAAGCCGAAGGTAACATGACCTCCGGCGACGCACACCTGGCGGTAAACTTCCCGCTGCTGCTGGAAAAAGGTCTCGACGGCCTGCGTCACAAAGTCGATGAACGTCGCTCCCGCATCAATCTGACATGTCTGGAAGACCTCCATGGCGATCAGTTCCTGAAAGCGATTGATATCGTGCTGGAAGCCGTCAGTCTGCACATTGAGCGCTTTGCCGCGCTGGCACGTAAAATGGCATCCATGGAAACCCGCGCCAGCCGTCGAGATGAACTGCTGACCATGGCGGAAAACTGTGATGTTATCGCCCATGAGCCGCCAAAAACGTTCTGGCAGGCGCTGCAGCTGTGCTATTTTATCCAGTTGATCCTGCAAATTGAATCAAACGGTCACTCGGTGTCGTTTGGTCGTATGGATCAATACCTCTACCCGTTCTATCGTCGTGACGTTGAACTGAACCAGAGTCTTGATCGTGAGCACGCTATTGAACTATTGCACAACTGCTGGTTGAAACTGCTGGAAGTGAACAAAATCCGTTCCGGCTCCCATTCGAAAGCCTCGGCGGGCAGTCCGCTGTATCAGAACGTGACCATTGGTGGTCAAAACCTGGTCAACGGCCAGCCGATGGATGCCGTCAACCCGCTCTCCTACGCGATTCTGGAGTCCTGCGGCCGTCTGCGTTCTACGCAGCCAAACCTGAGCGTGCGTTATCACGCGGGGATGAGTAATGACTTCCTTGATGCCTGCGTGCAGGTGATCCGCTGCGGTTTCGGGATGCCAGCCTTTAACAACGATGAAATCGTCATACCGGAATTCATTAAGTTGGGCATTGAACCGCAGGATGCCTATGACTATGCGGCCATTGGGTGTATCGAAACCGCAGTCGGCGGGAAATGGGGCTACCGTTGCACCGGCATGAGCTTTATTAACTTTGCCCGCGTGATGCTGGCGGCACTGGAAGGTGGGCGTGATGCCACCAGTGGCAAAGTCTTTCTGCCACAGGAAAAAGCGCTCTCGGCTGGTAACTTCAACAATTTCGACGAAGTGATGGATGCCTGGGATACGCAAATCCGCTACTACACGCGTAAATCCATAGAAATTGAGTATGTCGTCGACACCATGCTGGAAGAGAACGTGCACGATATTCTGTGTTCCGCGCTGGTAGACGACTGCATTGAACGGGCGAAAAGCATTAAGCAAGGCGGCGCGAAGTATGACTGGGTATCGGGTTTGCAGGTGGGTATTGCCAACCTCGGTAACAGCCTGGCAGCAGTGAAGAAACTGGTCTTTGAACAGGGCGCTATTGGTCAACAACAGCTGGCCGCCGCGCTGGCCGATGATTTTGACGGTCTGACCCATGAGCAGTTACGCCAACGACTGATCAACGGCGCGCCGAAATATGGCAACGATGACGATAGCGTTGATACGCTGCTGGCCCGCGCTTATCAGACCTATATCGATGAACTGAAACAGTATCATAATCCGCGTTACGGACGTGGCCCGGTTGGCGGCAATTACTACGCCGGGACCTCATCTATTTCGGCAAACGTGCCGTTTGGCGCAGCAACGATGGCAACGCCGGATGGCCGTAAAGCACACACTCCGCTGGCAGAAGGCGCAAGCCCGGCCTCCGGTACGGACCATCTCGGCCCAACGGCGGTAATTGGTTCGGTGGGTAAACTGCCGACCGGTTCGATTCTCGGCGGCGTGCTGTTAAATCAGAAGCTCAACCCGGCCACGCTGGAAAATGAATCCGATAAGCAAAAGCTGATGATCCTGCTGCGTACCTTCTTCGAAGAGCACAAAGGCTGGCATATTCAGTACAACATTGTCTCCCGTGAAACGCTGCTGGAAGCCAAAAAACACCCGGATCAATATCGTGACCTGGTGGTCCGTGTAGCAGGTTATTCCGCCTTCTTCACTGCGCTTTCTCCGGATGCGCAAGACGACATCATCGCGCGTACTGAACATATGCTGTAAACAATATTGTCGGCCGGATGAGATTCCACACCGCCATCCGGCACGCTACCCTACCCATTGCCGGATGCGCTGACGCTTATCCGGCCTACAACGACTCTCCCCGTAGCCGGGTAAGGTGAAGCTACCATCCGGCTTTTTACTTTCATTCGAAATTAAATTTGTGCTACAGGTCACATTGTTATTAGAATGTTTCTGGTTGCAGTAATCGCCAGGAGCCTATCTTTATGACCATCAAAGTTATCGTCACCGATATGGACGGAACTTTTCTCGACGACGCCAAGAAATACGATCGTGCACGTTTTATGGCGCAGTATCAGGAACTGAAAAAACGAAATATCGAATTTGTCGTGGCCAGCGGCAACCAGTATTACCAGTTGATCTCCTTTTTCCCGGAGCTTAAAGACGAAATATCGTTTGTCGCTGAGAATGGCGCGCTGGTTTATGAGCATGGCAAACAGCTGTTTCACGGCGAGCTTACCCGCCACGAGTCCCGTATTGTCATTGGTGAACTGCTAAAAGATAAGCAGCTCAACTTTGTGGCTTGCGGGCTGCAAAGCGCTTACGTTAGCGAAAATGCGCCAGAGTCCTTTGTCGCATTGATGTCAAAACACTACCATCGCCTGAAACCCGTAAAGGATTATCAGGATATCGACGATGTGCTGTTCAAGTTCTCGCTAAATTTACCGGACCAACAAATCCCATTGGTTATCGATCACCTGCATGCTGCGCTGGACGGCATTATGAAGCCCGTCACCAGCGGCTTCGGGTTTATCGATCTGATCATTCCGGGCCTACATAAAGCCAACGGGATCAGCCGCCTGCTTAAACGCTGGAACCTGTCACCGCAAAACGTAGTCGCCATTGGCGATAGCGGAAACGACGCGGAAATGCTGAAAATGGCGCACTACTCTTTCGCCATGGCCAACGCGGCAGAGAATATCAAAGCGATTGCTCGCTATCAGACCGACGACAATAACCATCAGGGCGCGCTGAACGTAATTCAGGCTGTGCTGGATAACACCTCCCCTTTTAACGTCTAATCCTGCCAACCGGGGTATCCCTCATCCCGGTTTTTACTCTTTTTCTATTTTGCTCACTCCATCAAGTTTTAAACTTGCGTTAACTAAATTTTAACTTATATTATCATCTGTAAGTTAGTTAAGTTTCGAATGAAAGTTGATGCGAGGTGGATATGGCTTTTACTTTTACCAGCGACACGCTGCCCGCCGATCACAAAGCGGCAATCCGGCAGATGAAACAGCAACTGCGGACACAGCTTGGGGATGTTCAGTTAATCTTCAATCAGTTGAGCGATGCTATCGCCACCCGCGTGGCGGAAATCAACGCCCTCAAAGCGCAAGGTGCCCCGGTGTGGCCGGTGATATCTTATGCAGATATCAAAGCGGGCCACGTAAGTGCAGAGCAGCGTGAAGAAATTAAGCGTCGCGGATGCGCAGTCATTAAAGGTCATTTCCCTCGCGAACAGGCTCTCGACTGGGACAGCTCAATGCTGGACTATCTGGACCGCAACCACTTTGACGACGTCTATAAAGGACCCGGCGATAATTTCTTCGGTACTCTGAGCGCATCACGGCCTGAAATCTACCCCATCTACTGGTCCCAGGCGCAGATGCAGGCCCGCCAGAGTGAAGAAATGGCCAATGCACAGTCGTTCCTCAATCGTTTGTGGACCTTTACAAGCGAAGGTAAACAATGGTTTAACCCGGATATCAGCGTTATTTACCCTGACCGCATTCGCCGTCGACCGCCGGGAACCACGTCTAAAGGGCTGGGCGCGCATACGGATTCCGGCGCGCTGGAACGCTGGCTTCTTCCGGCATATCAGCAGGTCTTTGCTCATGTTTTCAATGGCAAGCTGGAAGATTACGATCCGTGGCAGGCGGCGCATCGCACTGAGGTAGAAGAGTACACGGTGGATAACACCACCAAATGTTCGGTATTCCGTACCTTCCAGGGCTGGACTGCACTGTCCGATATGCTGCCAGGTCAGGGATTGTTGCATGTGGTCCCGATCCCTGAAGCGATGGCGTATGTGCTGTTACGCCCATTGCTTGACGATGTGCCAGAAGATGAACTTTGCGGCGTTGCGCCCGGCCGGGTGCTGCCGATTTCCACGCAATGGCATCCTCTGCTGATTGAAGCGTTAACCAGCATTCCACAACTGGACGCCGGAGACTCCGTCTGGTGGCATTGTGATGTGATTCACTCCGTCGCACCGGTGGAAAATCAGCAGGGTTGGGGTAACGTGATGTACATTCCTGCCGCACCGATGTGCGAAAAGAATCTGGCCTACGCCCACAAAGTGAAGGCCGCGCTGGAAAAAGGTGCGTCGCCGGATGATTTTCCACGGGAGGATTATGAAACTAACTGGGAAGGACGCTTCACGCTGGAGGATTTGAATATCCACGGCAAACGCGCGCTGGGGATTGTTTAATTTTATATACCCTTATCCTTAAGTATCCCGTGTTACAGGTGCAACCATCACACCTGTAACACGAGAACGACGGGATAATTATTCGACGCCTTTACTACGCAGGTAATCTTCGTAGTTACCGGTGAAGTCGATTACGCGTTCCGGCGTAATTTCAATCACGCGGGTTGCCAGCGAGCTGACGAACTCACGGTCGTGAGAAACGAAGATCAGCGTGCCCTGGTACATTTCCAGCGCCATGTTCAGCGATTCGATAGATTCCATATCCAAGTGGTTGGTCGGTTCATCCATAACCAGGATATTCGGTTTCTGCATCATCAGCTTACCGAACAGCATGCGTCCTTTTTCACCACCAGAGAGCACTTTCGCAGGTTTCTTGATATCGTCCTGGCTGAACAGCAGACGGCCAAGGAAGCTACGTACTACCTGCTCATCATCGCCTTCCTGCTTCCACTGACTCATCCATTCGAAAACGGTCAGATCGTTTTCGAACTCGTATTCATGATCCTGCGCGTAGTAACCGACCTGGGCGTTTTCAGACCACTTAACGGTACCGTTGTCCGGCTGTAAGTCGCCAACCAACGTTTTCAGCATAGTGGATTTACCCACGCCGTTGGCACCAATGATGGCAACCTTCTCCCCTACTTCCAGCAGGAGGTTGAAGTTTTTAAACAGCGGGCCTTCATCAAAACCTTTCGCCAGCGCTTCCACTTCCAGCGCGTTACGGAACAGTTTCTTATCCTGTTCGAAGCGGATGAACGGGTTCTGACGGCTGGACGCTTTCACTTCGTCGAGCTTAATCTTATCAATCTGACGCGCACGAGAAGTCGCCTGTCGAGATTTAGACGCGTTGGCGCTAAAGCGGCTGACGAAGGATTGCAGATCGGCAATCTGTGCTTTCTTCTTGGCGTTATCGGCCAGCAGACGTTCACGCGCCTGGGTTGCCGCCGTCATGTATTCGTCGTAGTTACCCGGATAAACACGCAGTTCGCCGTAGTCCAGATCCGCCATGTGCGTACAGACCATGTTCAGGAAGTGACGGTCGTGCGAAATGATGATCATGGTGCTGTCACGCTCGTTCAGCGTCTGCTCCAGCCAGCGGATGGTGTCGATATCCAGGTTGTTCGTTGGTTCGTCGAGCAGCAGAATGTCCGGGTTAGAGAACAGCGCCTGTGCCAGAAGCACACGCAGCTTCCAGCCGGGCGCGACTTCGCTCATCGGGCCGTAATGCTGTTCTACCGGAATACCTACGCCCAGCAGCAGTTCACCCGCACGCGCTTCCGCAGAGTAGCCGTCCATTTCGCCATACTGAACTTCGAGGTCAGCAACTTTATAGCCGTCTTCTTCGCTCATCTCGGCCAGAGCGTAAATGCGATCGCGCTCCTGCTTCACTTCCCACAGTTCAGCGTGACCCATGATCACGGTGTCGAGCACGGTGAACTCTTCAAAGGCGAACTGATCCTGGCGCAGCTTACCAATGCGCTCGTTAGGATCGAGGGAAACGTTGCCCAGCGTCGGTTCGAGATCGCCGCCGAGAATTTTCATAAAAGTGGATTTACCGCTACCGTTCGCGCCAATCAGGCCGTAACGGTTGCCGCCGCCAAATTTGACGGAAATATTTTCAAACAGCGGCTTACTGCCGAACTGCATGGTGACGTTGCTGGAAACTAACACTGGCGTATCCTGAAAGAGAAAGAAATATGTGACAAACCGCTTATTATGCCATAAGTCTACAAGAAGATCGCGTCTTCATGCGGAAGGGGAAAAGTGAAACCAAAAGGAAAAAAATGTGATTTAGTACACATCCGAATTCCTTGTTGCTCAGATTGCACATATAATGCGTGCCCAACACTACATAAATCTCAACCCACTAGCCTGCCTGGCACTGAATCTCGCATACATGAATATGAATATGAAATTAACAACGCTTTTCGCGGCGGCACTCGCAATAGTTGGTTTTTGTAATACCGCTTCAGCCGTCACGTACCCGCTGCCGACTGATGGTAGCCGTTTGATTGGCCAAAACCAGGTCATTACTATTCCTGAAGGCAACACCCAACCGCTGGAGTATTTTGCGGCAGAGTATCAGATGGGTTTGTCTAACATGCTGGAAGCCAACCCGGGTGTGGATACCTTCCTGCCGAAAGGCGGCACCGTGCTGAACATTCCTCAGCAGTTGATCCTGCCGGATACCGTGCATGAAGGTATTGTTATCAACAGCGCTGAAATGCGTCTGTACTACTACCCGAAAGGCACCAACACCGTAATTGTTCTGCCGATCGGTATCGGCCAGCTGGGCAAAGACACGCCAATCAACTGGACCACCAAAGTAGAACGTAAAAAAGCGGGCCCAACCTGGACGCCAACGGCGAAAATGCATGCGGAATACCGCGCTGCGGGCGAGCCGCTGCCAGCCGTTGTTCCGGCAGGTCCGGATAACCCGATGGGACTGTACGCGCTGTATATCGGTCGCCTGTATGCCATCCACGGCACCAATGCTAACTTCGGCGTAGGCTTACGCGTCAGCCACGGTTGCGTGCGTCTGCGTAACGACGACATCAAATTCCTGTTTGAAAATGTGCCAGTCGGCACCCGCGTACAGTTTATCGATGAGCCGGTAAAAGCCACTACCGAACCAGACGGCAGCCGTTACATCGAAGTACATAACCCACTGTCTACGACTGAAGCACAGTTCGAAGGCGGAGAAATCGTACCGATTACCCTGAACAAGAGCATTACCAGCATCACCGGTCAGTCTGACGTCGATCAGGCCGTCGTTGAGCAGGCGGTACAGAACCGTTCAGGTATGCCGGTTCGTTTGAACTAATCTGCTATATATGCCCGATGGCGCTACGCTTATCGGGCCTACCAACGCAGTAGGCCGGATTAGGCGCCAGCCGCCATCCGGCACATCACATCAATTACATCAACAGCAGCAAACCATACCCCACCAGCGCCGCCCATATCAGCATCGGTACCGAATACCAATGAAAACGCCACCAGATCCGTCGGTCGTTTGCCATCCGTAACGCAATGAGATTCGCCAGCGATCCCGGCAACAGACCAAAGCCGCCCACATTAACCGCCCAGGCCAGCAGCAGCGTCGGCGGGACATAGTTCAGCAACAAAATCGTACTGGGCACATTACTGATAAACTGCGACAGGCCAATAGCCGTTAACCAAAGTCCCGGTGCTGAGAGCGTGCCAATCTGGTGGGAAATCCCCTGCAAGGCCGGGAGCTGCGTCAGCAAATGCACATCAATGAACATCGCCATAAACACTAACAGCAACGTCCAATCCACGCTGAGGATCACGCGACGCGCCAGTACCATGAACCCTGCCGCCACAATAGCCAGACCCCACAGCTCTTGCTTTAACTCCAGCGCCGCCAGGAAGATGATATACAGCGCCAGACAACTCCATACCAGGCGTGGTTGCCAGTCAGGCGCGCGCGTACCGGTATGATAGTGCAACGCTTTATGCGGGAAACTGAACCAGCACAGCACCACCAGCGTCAGCATCATGGCCCCCGCAAGCGGCGCCATTTGCCAGGTAAACGCGGTAAACGATAAGCCTGAGCGTCCCCACATCAGAATGTTTTGCGGATTACCTATTGGCGTGAGCAACGATCCGGCGTTTACCGCCAGCGCCTCAAAGATAATCAGGCGATTCACCGGAATGGCACATAATTTTTTCAGGGTGATGGTCAGCGGAACAACAATAAACAATGCAACGTCGTTGGTCAGAAACGTCGACAACAACGCCGCCGCCAGCACCATAAATATCGCCAGCTGGCGCTCTGTTTTGAAGCGGCGGGTCATCTTGCGCCCTAACACATCGAAATAACCGCTTAGCTCCACGCCTTTGGTCAGTAACATCAGCCCGCTAAGCGTGATAATCGTGTGCCAGTCAATTGCCCCTGGCCAGGACCGGGGCGTAAATGGCGTGAACAGACTCAGTACAACCCCAACGATGATTAACAGCTGGAAAAAACGATCGCGCTGTAAGGCACGTAATAAAGGAAAACTCATTCAGAGCCAGTTCCTTGCTGTTGCGTAAACCGGCTAAAAGCCTCCAGCGTTTCCTTACTGACGTGATGCTCCATCCCCTCCGCGTCGCGACGGGCAATTTCCGGGCTGATGCCTAACATCAACAGGAAATTTTCCACAATCTGATGACGTTCCCGGCTCTCCTGGGCTAGTCGTTCACCTTCTGCGGTTAAAAACACCCCACGCCACGGGATCATTTCAATCAATCCGACTGAAGCAAGGCGCTTAAGCATTTTAGCAACCGTCGGCTGGGAAACCCCAAGTCGCGCTGCCATATCCACCTGGCGCGCTTCACCTACCTCAATAATGAGATCGGAAATCAGCTCTACGTAGTCATCAATCAGCTCGCGGCGATGCGCCTCCCGGACCTGACGAAATCCTTCAACGTGTTCTTCAACATTCACCAATTGCGTCACTTTTTTTGTTGTTGGCATACCTGCGCGACGACTCATTCTGCTTCCTCGTTACTGTGACGCGTTAACGGCATCTGATTAGAGAGCGCTCATTGTAAACCAGAGTTGCGTGGGCACAAAAAATTAACGTTTTAGCAATAGCTATATAATATAGCCTGTGCTATATCTGTATATAATAAAGACATCCCTCAAGGACTGATGGGATTGTGAAGTCAGGAGGTTTACATGAATGAATTTAAGAGGTGCATACGCGTGTTTAGTCACTCTCCCTTTAAAATACGGTTGATGCTGATCTCTATGCTGTGTGACATGATTAACAGCAAACCAGAGCAGGATAAACCTTCAGAAAAATAATGCGGCGTCGCGGTACGCCGCTTCATTTTCCTGCCGTCATTCGGGTACGGTGGTGGTTTTCGTCTCAATAACCTTTCTTTTTGTCAGTTTTGCCACGCCCCTCGCAAAACAATTTCTTTGTAGTAGTTGACCTTCTCTTGCGCACACTCTATCTTTTCGCAGCCCTGCGTATATTGCGGCTCGCGGATGCGGACCCTATCCCTCTTCTCGCTCTCTCAGGCAGGCAATGACCCTTAGCGCCAGGGTAAGCACATGGCGTTTTTGTAACAGTGGCATATGAATTTAACCCTCAAAGATTCAATCATTGCTCGTAGCCGGGCAATTAGTCCGTGGACTGGCCTCTATTTCTTACAGTCTCTGCTAATAAACCTTGCTCTGGGCTATCCGCTTAGCCTGCTCTATAGCGTTGCTTTCACCTGTATATTGATGCTGCTGTGGCGTAGCGCGCCGCGCGCGCAGAAAGCACTGATTGGCATTTGCTCACTCATTGCGGCAATGTACTTTCCGTTCGGCCAGGCTTACGGCTCACCGAACTTCAATACCTTGCTGGCGCTGCACTCAACCAATATGGAAGAGTCAACCGAGATCCTGACCATCTTCCCCTGGTACAGTTATCTGGTTGGGGTGTTTATTTTTGCCCTTGGCGTTATCGCCGTACGCCGTAAAAAAGATGTGCAGCAGCGCAGCTGGAATAAGTTCGACAGCATTTGTTTGCTGTTTAGCGTTGTCGCATTCTTTGTTACCCCGGTACAAAACCTGGCCTGGGGCGGCGTGTTCAAGCTGAAAGACACTGGCTATCCGGTTTTCCGTTTCGCCAAGGACGTTATCGTCAATAACAACGAAGTGCTCGACGAACAAGAGCGTATGGCGAAACTGTCGAGCGTAAAAGACAGCTGGACGGTAACCGCCGTTAAACCGAAGTATCACACCTACGTCGTGGTAATCGGTGAAAGCGCCCGCCGCGATGCGTTAGGCGCGTTTGGCGGTCACTGGGATAACACCCCGTTTGCCAGCTCCGTTAACGGCTATATCTTTGCGGATTACATTGCTGCCAGCGGTTCAACGCAAAAATCGCTCGGCTTAACGCTTAATCGGGTAGTGGATAATAAACCCCAGTTCCAGGATAACTTTGTCACCCTGGCTAACCGCGCGGGCTTTCAGACATGGTGGTTTTCCAATCAGGGACAGATTGGTGAATACGATACGGCCATCGCCAGCATTGCGAAGCGCGCTGATGAGGTTCAGTTCCTCAAAAGCGGTGACTTCGAAGCGGATAAAAACACCCGTGACGAAGCGCTGTTGAAGATGACTGCCCAGGTGCTGGCAACCGAGCGCACCCAGCCACAGCTCATCGTGCTGCATTTAATGGGCTCGCATCCGCAGGCCTGTGACCGAACACAGGGTAAATACGAGACTTTCGTCCAGTCAAAAGAGACATCTTGTTATCTGTACACCATGACGCAAACGGATGACCTGCTGCGCCAGCTTTACGAGCAGTTACGTAACAGCGGTAATAGCTTCTCGATGGTCTATTTCTCCGATCATGGCCTCGCGTTTAAAGAGCGGGGAAAAGAGGTGCAGTACCTGGCGCATGACGATCAGTTCCAGCAGAATTTCCAGGTGCCTTTCATGGTGCTGTCGAGCGATGATAAAGCGCATCGGGTGATTAAAGCTCGTCGCTCCGCCAATGATTTCCTCAGCTTTTTCTCGCAGTGGACGGGGATAAGCGCAAAAGAAATCACCAACAGCTACCGCTTTATCTCAGAGAAAAAAGCCGGGCCGGTGTACATCACCAACTTCAAACTGCAGAAGGTGGATTACAACCATCTGGGTACCGATATTTTCTCAACCAAATAATACGTTGTCGGCCGGATAAGGCATTTTGCTACCGATGCCTGATGCGCTGCGCTTATCAGGCCTACAACGACATTCCTTCCTGCATTACACGCAAAAAAAATCCGCCCCAAGAGGCGGATTTTTCATATCACCGAAGTGATTAGAAGCGGTAACCCACGCCAGCAATCCAGGTGCCAACGTCAACGCTACGAATACGGCTCTGCTCGTAGGAGAAGTCCAGAGCAACGTTTTCGATCGGGTTGAACTGCAGACCAGCACCGTAAGAGAAACCGTAGTCGCTGGTGCTGTGGTTGTCAGCCGGAGATGCTGCGTTCTGGAATTTACCGTAACCAACACCCACTACACCGTAGATGCTTGCCCAGTCGTTCAGACGGTAAGCCGGACCAGCAGTGATGCCGTAGTACTGGGTTTTGTTGTAGTCGCCAGAAGCATCGGTACGATCTTTTTCAGTGTAAGTGAAGGAACCGATAACACCCAGCGGGTTGTTGTCCTGCTCGTAGCGATACTTCAGGTTGAAACCGTTCATTTTGTTCGCTGCGCCCTGAGCATCGCTCTGAGCGTAACCACCGGTAACGGTAGAAGTAGCAGCTACAGCAGTACCTGCGGAGAAAGCCAGAACAGCGGCCAGTGCTGAAAGACATGCAATTTTTTTCATAACCACCTCAAATGTGCTTCAAGTAAATCTTAAGTTTTAAATATACCAAAAATTGATGGGAAACTCTTTGCGATTCGCGATGTCTAACGGGGTCTTTCATGTAACAGAACATTTCAAAAACCCGCTATCTCTTTCAATTAACATCACTTTTTCAACTAAAAATACCATTATTGCGCGCACAATATGGCACATTCATCCAGAACATTCCTAATCACACAGATTATTAATCCATCATTTTCATGCCATTGTACGGAACTGAGCAATTTTTTTTTCAACGAATACTCAACCAGTTGAGCGTAATTCCATTACACTCGCTGTTTTACTTTTCTATACATAAAGTCATCTGCGTCGTAACCATGCTGAAGCGTGGCACAGATGGAGACGTGTAATCATCATTTGACAGGAGAAAGGATGCCGGGGTTGTCACGTAAAGCGCCAGTCTGGTTGCCTATTTTGGTTTTGCTTATTGCTATGTCCTCCATTCAAAGCGGAGCATCACTGGCAAAATCGTTGTTCCCACTCGTCGGTGCGCCGGGCGTTACCGCGCTGCGCCTTGCGCTGGGTACGCTCATTCTTATCGCTTTCTTTAAGCCCTGGCGTTTACGATTCGCCAAAGAACAACGCCTGCCGCTACTGTTTTATGGCCTGTCTCTGGGCGGGATGAACTACCTTTTCTACCTGTCAATCCAAACCGTCCCACTGGGAATCGCCGTGGCGCTGGAATTTACCGGCCCGCTCGCGGTAGCGCTGTTTTCATCCCGACGCCCGGTGGATTTCATTTGGGTTGCGTTGGCAGTGCTCGGGCTTTGGTTCCTGCTGCCTCTGGGTCAGGACGTTTCTCACGTAGATTTAACCGGCGCAGCGCTGGCGCTGGGGGCTGGCGCCTGCTGGGCCATCTATATTCTTACCGGGCAGCGAGCCGGGGCGGAACACGGTCCGGCAACCGTCGCGGTAGGGTCATTCATTGCAGCACTGGTATTTGTTCCAATCGGCGCACTCCAGGCCGGAGATGCCCTGTGGCACTGGTCCATTCTGCCGTTAGGTCTGGCCATTGCAGTCCTCTCTACTGCGCTTCCCTATTCGCTGGAGATGATTGCTTTGACGCGCCTGCCTACACGTACTTTCGGTACATTGATGAGCATGGAACCCGCGCTGGCAGCGGTTTCCGGAATGATCTTCCTCGGTGAAACACTGACGCTTATCCAGACGCTTGCTCTGGGCGCCATTATTGTCGCATCAATGGGCTCTACGCTTACTATTCGTAAAGAGCCACAAATAAAACAAGTCGACGTGAATTAACCACGTATTATTCTGCATGGTTTGCATAATCATGCAGAATATCCAATTGTAAATCTGCGTGATAATAATTCTAATAAATATAATTTTCTCATCCGCATATTTCATTTAATCTTAAAATTAACATAAAAATAACACCACGCAAGTAACAATACACTCATCACATTGATTTTATTTGATATTTTATATTTACCCTCTTCTTCGCTATTAAAGTGATAGGCAACACCGGAAACAAAAATCCAAATTTAGCGCTATACTTAATTCCGTTGAAGAGTTGGGACATAAATATCAAGAGGATATGAAAATATGAGTACCGCGAAACTGGTAAAAACAAAAGCATCCGCCCTCCTTTATACCCGCAACGATGTATCTGATAGCGAAAAGAAAGCGACCGTAGAACTGCTGAATCAGCAAGTAATCCAGTTCATTGACCTGTCATTGATCACCAAACAGGCTCACTGGAACATGCGCGGTGCAAACTTCATTGCAGTACATGAAATGCTGGATGGCTTCCGTACAGCCCTTACCGATCACCTCGACACCATGGCTGAACGCGCCGTACAGTTGGGCGGTGTGGCACTGGGCACAACTCAGGTTATTAACAGCAAAACGCCTCTGAAAAGTTACCCGCTGGATATCCATAGCGTACAGGACCACTTAAAAGAGCTGGCCGAACGTTATGCCGTAGTTGCAAACAGCGTACGTAAAGCTATCAGCGAAGCAAAAGACGAAGATACCGCGGATATCTTTACCGCAGCTTCTCGCGACCTCGATAAATTCCTGTGGTTTATCGAAGCCAACATTGAGTAACAGCAGGCATAAGAATTACCTATATAACCCTCGCTTCGGCGGGGGTTTTGCACATCTATGGTGCATAACATTGATCATTCGCCACTCCAAAGTAAATTATTTGTAATAATCACCTCACACAATCGTTAACGAAAGATTGTTTTATCAACAATTTTTACGCTAAATAGTCATACCGTTTGCACCGTGACTGGTTCGCACCAAATGAGTGCCCCAAAACAGTGCAGATTATTCGCTATGCCCTACTTATTGTGCAGAAAAACGAGACACCCTCTTGTTAAAACAATGAGTTGCAAAATTGGCACGATTTTTTCATTAAGCCATATGTTCTCGCAGGGGATCGCCCCGTGGATATAAAAGGAAATCCTATGAAGTCTGTATTAAAAGTTTCACTGGCTGCACTTACCCTGGCTTTTGCGGTGTCCTCCCATGCCGCAGATAAGAAACTGGTTGTCGCAACCGACACCGCGTTTGTACCGTTTGAATTCAAACAGGGTGACAAATACGTTGGTTTTGATGTGGATCTGTGGGCTGCCGTGGCCAAAGAACTGAAACTGGATTATGAACTGAAACCGATGGATTTCAGCGGCATCATCCCGGCTCTGCAAACCAAAAATATCGACCTGGCACTGGCAGGTATCACCATCACCGATGAGCGTAAAAAAGCGATCGACTTCTCCGACGGCTACTACAAAAGCGGTCTGTTAGTGATGGTGAAAGCGAATAACAACGACGTCAAAAGCGTAAAAGATCTGGACGGTAAAGTCGTTGCAGTTAAGAGCGGCACCGGTTCCGTTGATTACGCGAAAGCGAATATCAAAACCAAAGACCTGCGTCAGTTCCCGAATATCGATAACGCATATATGGAACTGGGCACCAACCGCGCAGACGCTGTACTGCACGACACACCAAACATTCTTTACTTCATCAAAACAGCTGGCAATGGTCAGTTCAAAGCTGTAGGCGAATCGCTGGAAGCCCAGCAGTACGGTATCGCCTTCCCGAAAGGCAGCGATGACCTGCGTGAAAAAGTGAACGGCGCGCTGAAAACGCTGAAAGAGAACGGTACTTACAACGAAATCTACAAAAAATGGTTCGGTACTGAACCTAAATAATAACCGGCAGCGTTGCCCGGTGGCGTGATGCTTACCGGGCCTACGCCTGGATTTTTGAGACCTGTAGGCCGGATAAGCACAGCGCATCCGGCAAAACGGGCATTTGAATATTTACACCACGGTAACAGGAACGACATATGCAGTTTGACTGGAGTGCCATCTGGCCCGCCATCCCGCTTTTGATTGAAGGCGCCAAAATGACCCTGTGGATCTCGGTCCTCGGTCTGGCTGGCGGTCTGATAATCGGACTTGCAGCAGGGTTTGCGCGCACTTTCGGCGGTTGGATCGCCAACCACGTAGCGCTGGTGTTTATCGAAGTCATTCGCGGTACGCCAATCGTTGTGCAGGTAATGTTTATTTACTTCGCTCTGCCAATGGCATTTAACGATTTACGCATTGACCCCTTTAGCGCCGCCGTTGTCACCATCATGATCAACTCCGGGGCCTATATTGCGGAAATCACCCGCGGTGCGGTGCTCTCAATCCATAAAGGGTTCAGCGAAGCCGGTTTGGCGCTTGGACTTTCACGCACAGAGACTATCCGCCACGTTATTTTACCCCTCGCACTGCGTCGTATGCTGCCACCGCTGGGCAACCAGTGGATCATCAGCATTAAAGATACCTCGCTGTTTATTGTCATTGGCGTCGCTGAACTGACCCGTCAGGGCCAGGAAATCATTGCCGGTAACTTCCGCGCACTGGAAATCTGGAGCGCCGTTGCGGTGTTCTATCTGATCATTACGCTGGTGCTGAGCTTCATTCTGCGTCGTCTGGAAAGAAGGATGAAAATCCTGTGATTGAATTTAAAAACGTTTCTAAGCACTTTGGTCCAACTCAGGTGCTGCACAATATTGACCTGAACATTCAGCAGGGCGAAGTGGTGGTGATTATCGGTCCGTCCGGGTCCGGTAAATCTACCCTGCTGCGCTGCATTAACAAGCTGGAAGAGATAACCTCCGGCGATCTGATCGTCGATGGTCTGAAAGTAAACGATCCGAAGGTAGACGAGCGCTTAATCCGTCAGGAAGCCGGAATGGTGTTTCAGCAGTTCTACCTGTTCCCACATCTGACGGCACTGGAAAACGTCATGTTCGGACCGCAGCGCGTACGCGGGGCGAATAAAGAACAGGCCGAGAAACTGGCGAAAGAGCTGCTGGCAAAAGTGGGTCTGGCCGAACGTGCACATCACTACCCTTCTGAACTGTCCGGTGGTCAACAACAGCGTGTGGCTATTGCCCGTGCGCTGGCAGTAAAACCGAAAATGATGCTGTTTGATGAGCCAACCTCAGCACTCGACCCGGAACTGCGTCATGAAGTTCTGAAAGTGATGCAGGATTTGGCGGAAGAAGGGATGACCATGGTGATTGTGACCCACGAAATTGGCTTTGCCGAAAAAGTGGCTTCACGCCTGATTTTCATTGATAAGGGACGAATTGCCGAAGACGGTAATCCGCAGGCCCTGATTGAAAATCCCCCCAGCCAACGCTTACAGGAATTCTTGCAGCACGTTTCCTGATAGCTCAACCTCCCTTCGCCCGAAGGGAGGTTTTTCACCAGAATCCTCTCATTTCAATTCCCTCCCGCTCTGACATCTATACTTATCCTTTTGAATTTATTTTCTCATGGGAGGAGTCATGCGCTGGATCTTGTTCATCTTTGTTTGTCTGCTGAGTCTTCCGGCTCAGGCGGTGACAATACCTGGCGTCACCTCGCCAACGTCAACCAACGCACAAGCCGCGCCAACGAAAGAGCCGGATGTTGAACAGAAGAAAGCGGCCTACGGCGCACTGGCGGATGTGCTGGAAAATGACGCCTCGCGGAAGGAACTGATCGATCAGTTACGCAAAGTGGCGACAGCGCCCCCTGCCGAGCCGGTGCCAACCATTGTTCCACCCACATTAACAGAAGAAAAAACGGTGCTGGAAAACGTCACGGATGTCACACGGCACTACGGTGAGGCGCTCTCCAGCCGCTTTGCCCAACTTTATCGCAATATTACCGATGCACCGCACAAGACCTTTAACCCGCAAACGTTCACCAATGCCCTGACTCATTTTTTAATGCTGGCGGCGTCAGTGTTCGGGTTTTACTGGCTGATCCGCCTGTGCGCGCTGCCGCTGTATCGCAAAATGGGGCAATGGGCGCGGCGGAAAAACCGCGAACGCAGCAACTGGCTGCAGCTTCCAGCAATGATCGTTGGCGCATTCATTATTGATTTGCTTCTGCTGGCGCTGACATTGTTTGTCGGGCAGATACTGAGCGACAGAATGAACGCCGGCAGTCGCACCATCGCCTTTCAGCAAAGCCTGTTTCTCAATGCCTTTGCCCTGATTGAGTTCTTCAAAGCCATTCTGCGTCTGATATTTTGCCCAACAGTGGCCGAACTGCGTCCGTTTAACATTCAGGATGCCGGTGCGCGCTACTGGAATCGGCGTTTGAGTTCATTAAGCAGTTTGATTGGTTACGGGCTTATAGTTGCCGTTCCCATTATCTCCAATCAGGTCAATGTGCAGGTCGGCGCGATGGCCAACGTCATCATCATGCTGTGTATCACGCTATGGGCGCTGTACCTGATTTTCAGAAACAAGAAAGAGATAACGCTGCATTTACAGAATCTGGCAGAAAGATCGTTAGCTTTTTTCAGCCTGTTTATCCGCGCCTTTGCGTTGGTATGGCACTGGCTGGCCAGCGCCTACTTCATTGTGCTGTTTTTCTTTTCACTGTTTGATCCGGGCAACAGCCTGAAATTCATGATGGGCGCTACGCTGCGCAGCCTGGTAATCATTGGAATTGCCGCCTTTGTTTCCGGCATGTTTTCCCGCTGGATAGCCAAAACTATTACCCTTTCGCCACACACCCAGCGCAACTATCCGGAACTCCAAAAGCGGCTGAATGGCTGGCTGTCGACGGCGTTAAGCGTGGCCAGGATCCTGACGGTGTGCGTTGCGGTCATGCTGCTATTGAATGCCTGGGGACTGTTCGACTTCTGGAACTGGCTGCATTACGGCGCAGGAGAAAAAACGGTGGATATTCTGATCCGTATCGCGCTGATTTTATTCTTCTCCGCCATCGGCTGGACGATCCTCGCCAGCCTGATTGAAAATCGCCTGGCTTCCGATATTCATGGCCGCCCGCTACCCAGCGCTCGTACCCGAACCCTGTTGACGCTGTTTCGCAACGCGCTGGCGGTGATCATCAGCACGATCACCATCATGATTGTGCTGTCGGAAATTGGCGTTAATATCGCCCCATTGCTGGCCGGGGCCGGGGCGCTGGGGCTGGCAATCTCTTTCGGCTCGCAAACGCTGGTAAAAGATATTATTACCGGGATTTTTATTCAGTTTGAAAATGGCATGAACACCGGCGACCTGGTGACCATCGGTCCACTCACCGGTACGGTTGAACGAATGTCCATTCGTTCTGTGGGCGTGCGTCAGGACACCGGGGCGTACCATATTATTCCCTGGTCATCGATAACGACCTTCGCCAACTTTGTGCGTGGAATTGGATCGGTCGTCGCCAATTACGACGTAGACCGCCATGAGGATGCGGATAAAGCGAATCAGGCGTTGAAAGACGCGGTTGCTGCGGTGATGGAAAAAGATGATATTCGCGGGCTGATTATCGGCGAACCGTCGTTTGCCGGGATTGTAGGATTAACCAATACGGCATTCACGCTACGGGTCTCGTTTACCACCTTACCGCTGAAGCAGTGGACGGTACGTTTTGCGCTCGACAGCCAGGTGAAGAAATACTTCGATCTGGCCAAAATACGCGCCCCGGTACAGACGTATCAAGTGTTACCTGCACCAGGGAATGGCCCTGCGTCGGCGGCAAGCGAACCGCTACCGCCAACCGAGCCAACGCTTTAGCGTTTACGCGCCATAAAACGACGACGCTGATCGTTATCCATAAAGGTCCAGGCAATAAAGCGACTCTGCTTTTGTCCCTGGGCCATCTCTTTCTTGACCACTTTCACCGCGCCCGCATCCGTTAATGCATGGTACAGCGGAGGCAAGTTCTCACCGCGCGACACCAGCGTGGTGAACCACATCACCTGGCGACCAAAGGCCTGGCTTTCAGCAATCATTTTCTTGATGAACGCCACTTCACCGCCTTCACACCACAGCTCCTGCTGCTGTCCGCCAAAGTTCAGCGCATCGTCTTTGTCCTGTCCCAGATTACGGCGTTTGCGCTCGCTTCCGGCACGGGCTGAGGCCGCAGAATCATGGAATGGCGGGTTACATAATGTGGCTTCATACTGCTCATTTTTGTGAATGATGCCGTTGAAGATTGCCGTTGCATCTTTCTGGCGACGCAGACGAATAGCACGGGTTAATCCCGGATTGGCGTTGACGATCGCCTGAGCGCTGTTAAACGCTTCGCTACTGGTTTCACTACCCGTGAATCGCCAGCCATATTCATGCACGCCGATCAGTGGATAAATACAGTTTGCCCCCACTCCCACGTCCAGCACGCTCGCATTTGCCGGAATGGTTCCGCTGGTTTCACCCAACAGGTCGGCCAAATGGTGTATGTAGTCAGCACGACCAGGCACCGGCGGGCACAGAAAACCATCTGGAATATCCCAGTTTTTCACCGCATAAAAATGCGCCAGCAGTGCTTTATTGAGCGCCTTTACTGCCTGCGGATTCGCGAAATCAACACTCTGCTCACCGCCGGGCGTGAGGGTGAGAAATTGCGTCAGCTCGGGCGTAACCTGGCATAAAGTCGCAAGATCATAACGGCCATTGTGGCGGTTGCGTGGGTGTAATCCCGGTTTCTGGGCGGACATAGCATTCTCCTTTTAACAGCGGCGTAAGATACCCGCATAACGCCACGCGGTAAACACACACAACAAGGAAATTTGATTTTTTACACCTGTTTGACGCCTTGCTGATTGTTCAAAAAACAGACAGTTCATCACCAATTTTTTGCGGTAAATGTCATCCGCTGACGACCTAAACTTATCAGGCACACCTGTTGTTTTTCAGAGGACATCACCATGAAGAAATGCCTCACATTACTTGCTGCTACCGTACTTTCCGGCATGACATTTGCCTCCTTTGCTGCACAGCCCAACACTAGCCCTGCAACCGGTCAGCTACATGCTTCCGGCACCGTATCCGCTACCGGCGCCTCTAATCTGAGCGACCTGGAAGACAAGCTGGCGGAGAAAGCGAAAGAGCAAGGCGCAAAAGGCTTTGTCGTTAATTCTGCAGGCGGTAAAAATCAGATGTACGGCACCGCAACCATCTATAAGTAACCCCTTCTCAGCCCAACTGCATTCATCCCGAATGCAGTTTTCTGCGCGCTGTTCACTTCATTGCAGTTCAATTTGTAATCAATATGTTGGCATTTTGAATCCAATGTAAATAAATGTATTTATTTTTGAATTAATGAATGCTAAAACGTCGCACTGATTAGTAATGCTTATCAAAATCATTATCAATTACACATTCATTTCCGCGAGGCCTGCAGGGTATAACATCCATAGAGATGTCCCTTCGCGCGAGTGAAACCGTCCACTCAAAAAATAATAAGTCACTCATTAACATGGATAAAAATCGCAACTTGCCGTCCAGTAGCTTTCACTCACTGACTTTTTTTGCCGGTCTGTGCATTGGCCTGTCCCCTATAGCTCAGGCTGTCGCTGCGGACGACCAGGATAAAAAACAAGAAGACACTCTGATCGTTGAAGCGGCCAAACCTTCGCTGTACGCCCCAACACAGTCTGCCGACCCTAAATTCTCCCGTCCGGTGGCGGATACAACCCGCACCATGACGGTGATTTCTGAGCAGGTGATTAAGGATCAAGGCGCAACAAATCTGACCGACGCGCTGAAAAACGTCCCGGGCGTTGGCGCATTTTTCGCCGGTGAGAACGGTAACTCCAGCACCGGTGACGCGGTTTACATGCGTGGTGCGGATACCTCGAACAGTATTTATATCGACGGTATCCGTGATATTGGCAGCGTCACGCGCGACACCTTCAATACCGAACAGGTGGAAGTAATCAAAGGTCCTTCCGGTACCGACTATGGACGTAGCGCACCGACTGGCTCTATCAATATGATCAGCAAACAGCCACGCACCGACTCAGGAATCGATGCATCGGCCAGCGTCGGTAGCGCCTGGTTCCGCCGTGGTACGCTGGACATTAACCAGGTCATCGGCGAGACCACCGCCGCACGTTTAAACCTGATGGGTGAAAAAACGCATGATGCTGGTCGCGATAATGTTAAGAATGAACGTTACGGTGTGGCCCCCTCTCTCGCTTTTGGCTTAGGGACTGAGAACCGACTGTACCTGAACTATCTGCATGTCACCCAACACAACACGCCGGATGGCGGCATCCCTACCATTGGCCTGCCGGGATACTCCGCACCTTCTGCGGGGACTTCTGCACTGAATCATTCAGGCAAAGTGGACACGCATAATTTCTACGGTACCAACTCGGATTATGACGATTCGACAACCGATACCGCGACGATGCGTTTTGAACATGACCTGAACGACAGCACCACTATTCGCAACACCACCCGCTGGTCGCGCATTAAACAGGATTATCTGATGACGGCGGTGATGGGCGGCGCGTCTAACATCACCCAACCCACCAGCAGCGTCGACAGCTGGACCTGGTCACGCCTGGCAAATACCAAGGATGTCAGCAATAAGATCTTGACCAACCAGACCAACCTGACCTCAACGTTCTACACGGGATCCATCGGTCACGACATCAGCACCGGCGTGGAGTTGACGCGCGAAACACAAACCAACTATGGCGTGGCGCCGATCACCCCACCACCGGTGAATATCTATCACCCCGACAGCAATGTGAATATCGGCGGATTGTCTCGTAACGGCGCCAACGCTAACGGGCAAACAGACACCTTCGGTGTATACGCTTTTGATACGCTACAAATTACCCGTGAATTCGAGCTGAACGGTGGTATTCGCCTCGACAATTACCGCACGGAATATGACAGCGCCACCGCTTGTGGCGCTTCCGGTCGCGGCGCAGTCGCGTGCCCGACAGGCGTGGCCAAAGGTTCCCCGGTCACCACTGTGGATACAGCCAAATCAGGCAATCTGGTGAACTGGAAAGCTGGCGCGCTGTATCACCTGACCGATAACGGTAACGTGTACATCAACTATGCCGTTTCTCAGCAACCGCCGGGCGGCAGCAACTTTGCTCTTGCTCAGGGCGGCAGCGGTAACAGTGCGAACCGTACCGATTTCAAACCGCAGAAAGCGAAAACCAGCGAGATCGGCACCAAATGGGAGGTGCTGGATAAGCGCCTGCTGTTAACCGCCGCGATTTTCCGCACAGATATTGAGAATGAAGTTGAGCAGAACGACGACGGTACCTATTCCCAGTACGGAGAGAAACGCGTTGAAGGCTACGAGCTCTCGGTAGCAGGTAACATCACTCCCGCATGGCAGATTATTGGGGGTTACACCCAGCAACGCGCGACCATCCACAGCGGTAAAAACGTTGCTCAAGATGGATCCTCTTCCCTGCCATATACACCGGAACATGCATTCACGCTGTGGAACCAGTATCAGGCTACCGATGATATCTCCGTTGGCGCAGGCGCTCGCTACGTGGGCAGTATGCATCGCGGTTCCGACGGTGCGGTGGGTACGCCATCCTACACTGAAGGTTACTGGGTCGCTGACGCCAAACTGGGCTATCGCGTGAATCGCAATCTCGATTTCCAGCTAAACGTCTATAACCTGTTCGACACCGATTATGTATCTTCCATAAACAAGAGTGGATACCGCTATCATCCGGGCGAGCCAAGAACTTTCCTGCTCACCGCCAATATGCATTTCTAATCCATCGCGTGGGGCGTAAGCCCCACTTTCAGGAGAAACACTGATGATGTACCACATTCCCGGCGTTCTGTCGGCGCAGGATGTAGCCTGGTTTCGCGAACAACTGGACGCTGCCGACTGGGTTGATGGCCGCGCAACCACCGGCGCTCAGGGGGCGCAGGTTAAAAACAACCAGCAGGTGAATACGCAAAGTGAACGCTACGGCGTTTTACAACAGGCGGTACAGACTGCGGTAAATAACAGCGCGCTTTTCTTCGCCGCAGCACTACCGAAAACGCTCTCCACACCGCTGTTTAATCGCTACCAGGACAACGAGACCTACGGTTTTCACGTTGACGGTGCGGTGCGTAGCCATCCGCAAAACGGCTGGATGCGCACGGACCTTTCCGCAACTTTATTCCTGAGTAACCCGAATGATTATGAAGGGGGAGAACTGCTGGTCAATGATACTTACGGCCAGCATGCGGTGAAGCTTCCGGCAGGCGATCTGGTGCTTTACCCTTCCAGCAGCCTACATTGCGTCACGCCAGTGACCCATGGCGTTCGTGTAGCGTCTTTTATGTGGATACAGTCGATGGTCCGTGACGACAAAAATCGCGCCATGCTTTTTGAACTGGATAAAAACATTCAATCCCTGAAGGCTCGCCATGGGGAGAGCAGCGAGATCCTGTCATTACTCAATCTCTACCATAACCTGCTGCGTGAATGGTCTGAAATCTGATACTGCTGGCGCGTGGTCGTTTTTCAACCATCACCTTCGCTATACTTAGTCTGTAGACATCAGCAGGAGGTACACATGGCATCCGGATGGGCAAATGACGACGCGGTTAACGAACAGATCAACAATACTATTGAAGATGCTGTTGCCCGCGTTCGCGGTGAGTTACCGACGGGGGAAAGTCTGTATGAATGCGAAGAATGCGGCAATCCTATCCCTCAGGCCAGACGTGAGGCCGTGCCAGGGGTACGCTTATGCATCACCTGCCAACAGGATAAAGATTCACATAACTCAGCATTTTCAGGATATAATCGCAGGGGTTCGAAAGACAGCCAGCTACGTTGACTTATCTTTACCAAAAGTTTCAGCGCATACGATTTCCTTTACGAGCACGCTTTTTTGCACCCTGTGTAGCAAAATGTGCCGTTGTCGCCTTCTCTGTAAAGCGCAATGACAAGAACTGTAAATCCCTTACTCGAATTTATTAATATTCAATAAGTTATTTGTCATTCAATTTTTTTGATTGATGTCGTCAATTCTATTCGATTTTCTCTCACCAAAAAAAACGTGATACTTATCACATCGACGGAACAACGTCTTCTTAAAGAACACTGACTAACAGAACAACCCTGCGAGAGATTAATCATGAAAAATATCAAATTTGCTGTTGCTGCCATCGCCCTGTCTACCCTGTCATTTGGCGTTTTCGCTGCCGAGCCGGTTTCCTCTACTCAGGCGCAAAACATGAACAAAATTGGAGTGGTATCTGCTGACGGCGCCACTACGCTGGACGGACTGGAAGCCAAACTGGCTGAGAAAGCGAATGCTGCTGGCGCAACTGGGTACAGCATCACTTCTGCTATCGGCAAAGACAAAATGAGCGGCACCGCGGTTATCTATAAATAACCGAAAGATTACCTGTACGACCCAATGCTCCAACCCTCATTGACCCTGTTTGTTACCCTTTGTTTGCCCGTCCGCCACTGGACGGGCTTTTTTTTGCCTATTGTTTCAGCCGTTGACAGAATTCCTGCAACACGGCGTCTGGCATCCCAATTTGCAGTGCCGCCTCACAAATCGCTTGCCAACTTCCGGCATCCAGCGGAATACCGTGTTCCAGCCGTTCCTCGCGAGTATTCACCTCCCACTCCCCAGGCAACAGGATCGGGGCATCTTCAGCATGCGGCGACGCTTTCACCCACTCAGCAAATGCCGCGACCTGGTTGTCGCAGTCCGGCGCGCCGAACAGTTGTGGATTCATAATGATGGTGGTCATACAGTTAATGATGGCGTCCGCGCTGGTCTGCAGGCTCTCTTCATGTGTGGTTTTACCGCCAGAAAGCGCACCGCCCATAATTTCGCACATCGCCGCCAGCGCATACCCCTTGTGCTCGGCAAAGGTCAGCAACGACCCCAGCGGAGAAACCTGCATTACCGCAGGATCGGTAGTGGGAACACCCGCCACATCAATCAGGCATCCTGGAGCCACCGGCTCGCCCTTATGCCATGCCACACGGGTTTTGCCAAACGCGATGGCGCTGGTTGCATAGTCCAGCAACAGTGGGAAGGTATTTTTACGCGGGAATACGACGCAGAAAGGATTGGTGCCAAAACGGCTATCGCGCCCATGAAACGGTGCGACCATCGGGATCCCCACCACATTCACAAAATGCACCGAGACAAAACCTGCCGCCGCACATTGCTCCGCCCAGTAGCCAATACGGCCGATATGGTGCGAATTATGTAATGCCACGGCGGCGATTCCGTACTGACGCGCTTTTTCGATTCCAAGCGTGATTGCCTCGTGCGCCGCCACCTGACCAAACGCACAGTCGCCGTCAAGCGTAATCACCGCCCCCGCATCTTTTACCACTTTGGCATGACGGTTGATCTGCAGATGCCCCTGCGAGAATGAACGAATATAGCTTGGGATCATACCGATGCCATGGGAGTCGTGACCGGCGAGGTTAGAGGCTATCAGATGGTCGGCCACCAGCCGCGCCTCCTGATCATTGCTTCCCATCTGATGAAAAACGGCCTGGATAAAGGCGTGCAGCGTTGGCACATGGAAGCGATGTCCACTGTTCATTGTTATCTCCTGTTGTGTCGCGTGTTTGTTGTGTTTCTTATTTTTCAACAAACTATGCTGCGCCACGGTGCGCTGGAGGTCAATAAACGTGCAGAAATTTCACATTGCCGAAAAGAGAGAACCGACGGGCCAGGCAACAGGCCCGTCGGGATAACAAATGGTTTAGAAACTTTGCTCGACGCGGGCAAGTCCTTCAGCCAGTGAGGCGGACTCACCGGTTGCCACCAGGCAGCAGGCCATCTGGATTTTCAACGATGCCGGAACAGGCTCACTGCCAGCCAGACAACGCTCAATCCAGCGCGCGGTGGTTTCCGGATCTTTTGCTACCGGTAGCGGTACCGGCTCGTCAGGCATCTCGCTCTGTCGGTCTTGTAGCACTCGCACACCGGATGAATCTATCAGGCTTATCTGCGGGCAGCGCTGCGGGTTGGCATACACTTCGCCCTCGGTACCATGCATCAACAGGCCGCGCCCACCGATATCGCCGAAGAACTTCGCCACGCGCGAAACATATTCCGGGTGGGACACGCTGGAAAGACGCAGCGCGGCATCTTCAGCAAACGGCGTGGCTAATTTAGCCAGCGTATGTGCACTGTTACGCACCCCCATGCGCCAGCGCATCGCCAGCTGTTTCTCCAGCGGAGGGCACAGCGCGCTCACCGGGATGAACACCGGCTCATGACCATCCAGCTTTGCCTGCGCCTGCCCGGCATGCAGCGTTGGCGTAATCCCCATCAGTTCGAAAATGGTTTCAGTCAGTACGCGGGTTGGATCCTCGCTGACGCCGTGCACCACCACCGGAAAACCGAGTTTATGCAGTAAAATCGCCAGCAGCGGAGTCAAATTCGCCTGCTTGCGCGCGCCATTGTAGCTGGGAATGACAATCGGCATGGGTTTGGTTACCGGCGGAGTCAGGCGAATGGTGTGGTTTTGCATCGCTTCGTAAAAGCCCAGCATCTCCGCTTCACCTTCGCCCTTGATACGTAGCGCAATCAGTACCCCGCCCATCTCAAGGTCAGGTACGTCGCCGTTCATCATATGGGTATACAGTCCGCGAGCAGTATCCTTATCCAGGTCACGCGCGTGATTTTTTCCTCGCCCAATCTCTTTAATGATTTTGCGGTAATCCATCGATAACTCCTTGCCTGTTGCTCGCATCGTTAACGCCGACGGCGGCGCGTGGGTTTCGCTTTTTCTTTTGGTTTTACTATAACGTCTGGCACAGCAGGTTGCTCTATCGGAAATATGGGTAACGCGTTCAGTAAACGCTTGCCATAGCTTTTGGTCAATAAACGCTTGTCATAAATAACCACTTCTCCCCAGCAGCCATGGCTACGGATGAGTCGCCCAACCTGCTGGATCAAATTGAACGACGCCGCAGGCAGGCTCTGCACCTCGAAGGGGTAGCGGTTCAGACTTTTCAACCACTCGCCCTCAGTGATCACCACCGGGCTGTCGATAGGCGGAAAAGCAATTTTGTGAATATGCACCTGAGTCAGCAGGTCGCCTTTCAAGTCCAGACCTTCAGCAAAAGATTGCAGCCCAACCAGCACACTGCGCTCGCCGTTGGTCACCCGTTTGCGGTGCAACTCCACCAGACGGTAGCGCGGCTGATCGCCCTGCACCAGCAACAGCAGGCGCAGATCGGTAACATGCTCAAGAAAACGCTGCATCGCGCGACCGCTGGCAAAGAGTACCAGCATGCCCTGATGCTTTTTACTCTCCAGCTGTTCGCGAAAATAGGCGGCCATTTCCGCGATATGCTGCTCTTCGTTATCAATTAACGGTTCGTAGCGCATCTGCGGAATGACTATTTTGCCCTGTTCAACGTGATTAAACGGTGAATCCAGCGCGACAAACCGGTCCCCTGCTTTTTCTTTCAGACCGCTCATCTCCTGCAAACGTGAGAAGCTGTTGAGCGAGCGCAGCGTTGCGGAAGTGACAATAATATGCGGGACGCTACGCCACAGCAGTCGTTCGAGCTGATCGCTCACACGGATCCCCACGCAGTGGAACCAGACGTGGATCTGCCCGTCACGCACCTCGCGCGTCGCCCATTTACTCACCGGCGCGCCTGACGATTGCGCGAGCGATGCCAGCCGCCACAGTTTGCTTTGCGCCTCAAACATGCCCAGCGCCCGGTTCATCTGCAAAATAACCCGATGCAGACGCACGATATCGTGAGTGCCGGTTTTTTCGCTGAGATCGTTGAGGAACAGTTCCGCCAGACCGCGCAGCATTTCTGTTAGCTTTGCCAGACGCTGACAAATCTCCATCACTTCCGTAGGCAATTCGCCCATCGCGAAGCGGTGTTCTGCCTCCTGGGTAGCGGGCATATACAGATTAAGAATGTTATTGAGCGATGAAATCAGCTCATACAGTTCCTCACAGTGACCGTTCAGACGCTCGGCATTTGCCAGTGGCGGCGTGGTCTTCGGGCGAAACTGCTCCAGGCAGGTAGCCACTAATTTGCAAAATAGATCCAACTGAAGTCGATACCAGGGGGCGCTGATTTCTGCGCTCATCTCCAGCGCATCGCGCGCGACATCCGGCAAATGGTGGCCTTCATCAAGTACCAGCAGTAGGTTTTTCGGCTCCGGCAAAACGGCTTCGCTTTCCATGGCCGCCATTACCAGCGCATGATTAGCCACGACCACTTCAGCTTCCTGAATCTCCCGGCGGGCAACAAAAAAAGGGCATTCACGATAGTAGTGACAGTTGCGATTCAGACAGCTGGCTTTATCGGTGCTCAGACGCTGCCAGAGTCCGTCGTCGATAGCGATATCGGTGTGGTCGCGCAGCCCGTCCCACTTGTAGCTGTCGAGATCGCCTTTTAGCCTGGCGCAGCGCTTTTGTTCTTCCTGGTTGTTGGGCGTCAGTTCATCGTCGAGAAAAGCCAGCAGATCCTGCTGATTGGGTTCAGTGCTGGCCAGCGCCGCTAAGTTACGCGGGCAGACATAGCGTCCGCGACCAAACGCAGCGGTAAAACGCAGGTCGGGGATAATTTTGCGCAGCAGCGGTAAATCTTTGCTGTAGATCTGGTCCTGCAAAGCGACGTTGGCGGTACTGACCACCAGCGTTTTTTGTTCTTCACGCGCGATGGCAATACCAGGAATCAGATACGACAGGGTTTTCCCCACTCCGGTCGGTGCTTCAATCGCCAGATGCCGCCCTTCTTCCCCGGAGAGCGTTTTCGCGACGTCAGCAATCATCTGCCGCTGCGGCGCACGGGGGATAAAGTCGGGGATCTGTTCCTGAAGCGCCTTGTACCAGGCGGCGATTTGCGCTTTTAGCGCGGCGGTAAGTGCCATGAGAAAACCTGAAATACTGTATAAACAGCCACTATTGTGGCACTTTCTATCCCGTGTCGCAAAAAGAAAAGCCCGACCTTTCGGCCGGGCTCGCAATTACTGCGCTGCAGACGGTTTGCGCGGACGGCGCGGTGGACGAGGCTTGTCACCTGCCGGTTTGCCTTCGCCATTACGCGGCTTCGCTTTTGGCGCTCCGCCATCCTGACGACGCGGCTGCTGTCCACGCCCTGCTCCGCCCTGCCCACGACCACCGCCGCCGCCACGCTGCTGACGACCGTTCTGGATCGGCTCAGCTTTAATGGACGGGTCTGGTTCATAGCCTGGCGTTGCAATACGCGGGATCTCTTTTTTCAGCAACTTCTCGATGTCACGCAACAGCTTGTGTTCATCGACGCACACCAGAGACAACGCTTCGCCGGTAGCGGCCGCACGACCGGTACGACCAATGCGGTGCACGTAGTCTTCCGGGACGTTTGGCAGCTCGTAGTTCACCACGTGCGGTAACTCTTCAATGTCCAGACCTCGCGCGGCAATGTCGGTCGCTACCAGCACGCGAATATCACCGGATTTAAAATCAGCCAGCGCACGCGTACGCGCACCCTGAGATTTATTACCGTGGATAGCCGCACTGCGGATGCCGTCTTTATTCAGCTGCTCTGCCAGATGGTTCGCGCCATGTTTGGTACGGGTAAACACCAGCACCTGCTGCCAGTTGCCCTGACCAATCATCTGCGACAGTAGTTCGCGTTTACGTTTTTTATCAACGAAATGAACGTGCTGAGTAACCTGCTCTGACGCGGTATTACGACGCGCCACTTCGATTTCCAGCGGGTTGTGCAACAGTTTTTCGGCCAGCGATTTAATGTCATCAGAGAACGTTGCCGAGAACAACAGGTTCTGACGTTTTGCCGGCAGTTTTGCCAGAACGCGACGAATATCGTGAATAAAGCCCATATCCAGCATGCGGTCAGCTTCATCCAGTACCAGGATCTCAACCTGATCAAGTTTCACCGCATTCTGGTGTTCCAGATCGAGCAAACGACCCGGAGTAGCGATCAGCACATCTACGCCGCCACGCAGCTTCATCATCTGCGGGTTAATGCTGACGCCGCCGAAGACCACCAGCGAGCGAATATTCAGATACTTACTGTAATCACGGACGTTTTCGCCAATCTGGGCCGCCAGTTCGCGGGTTGGCGTGAGGATCAGTGCACGAACCGGACGACGGCTTTTACCATGCGGCTGATTGGTGATCAGGTGCTGCAACAGCGGCAGGGTAAAACCTGCCGTTTTCCCCGTACCGGTCTGGGCACTAGCCATCAGATCGCGGCCTTCCAGCACGGCAGGAATAGCCTGCTGCTGAATAGGGGTAGGTTCACGGTAACCCTGCTCGGCAACGGCACGTAAAATTTCAGGGTTTAAACCAAGGGAATCAAAAGACATAACAACTCCGAACCGCCCTGACCGTTACCGGTGTCGTTTTCAGGGAGATACATACAATAGAGATGACAAAAACCACAATGTCATGAAGGGGCGGAGTGTAGCAGTTTTTGTGATGTGCCGCATAAATTATCCCTTCACTGGAAAATAACGCTCCGGACTGGACAAGGCTGCACATCAGTCATAATCTTAATCAATCGATTGATTAAGATCAGAGTCGTGCCATGAATACACCCACCATGACAACCAAAGGTGAACAGGCGAAGAACCAGCTCATTGCCGCCGCATTGGCGCAATTCGGTGAGTATGGTCTGCACGCCACGACGCGCGATATCGCTGCACAGGCCGGGCAAAACATTGCGGCTATCACCTACTATTTTGGCTCAAAAGAGGATTTATATCTCGCCTGCGCCCAGTGGATTGCGGATTTTATCGGTGCACAGTTTCGCCCGCACGCTGAAGAGGCCGAGCGTTTATTCGCCCAGCCTGAGCCGGACCGTGGCGCGATGCGCGAACTGATCCTGCGCGCCTGCAAAAATATGATCATGCTGTTAACTCAGGACGACACCGTTAACCTGAGCAAATTTATCTCGCGCGAACAGCTTTCCCCCACCGCGGCTTATCAACTGGTGCACGACCAGGTTATCAATCCGCTACATACACATCTGACGCGCCTGATTGCCGCCTATACGGGCGGCGATGCCAATGATACCCAAATGATTCTGCACACCCACGCCATACTCGGCGAGGTGCTGGCTTTTCGTCTGGGGAAAGAAACCATTCTGTTGCGTACAGGCTGGTCACAATTTGATGAGGATAAAACCGCGCTGATTGACCAAACGATCACCTGTCACATCGATCTTATTCTGCAAGGTTTAACGCAAAGGAGTCTGGAGTCATGAAAAAACCTGTCGTTCTCGGGCTGGTTATCGCGGCCCTCGTTGCCGTGATTGCCGGTGGAACGTGGTGGTATCAGAGTCGGCAAGATAACGGCCTGACGCTATACGGCAATGTCGATATCCGTAGCGTCAACCTGAGTTTTCGTGTCGGCGGCAGGCTGGCCTCGCTGGCGGTTGACGAAGGCGATGCGATTACCGCCGGTCAGGTGCTGGGTGAACTGGACCGCGCACCGTATGAAAACGCATTGATGCAGGCAAAAGCCAACGTTGCCGCCGCACAGGCACAATACGATCTGATGCTGGCAGGGTATCGCGAAGAAGAGATCGCGCAAACCGCGGCGGCAGTCAAACAGGCACAGGCCGCCTATGATTACGCGCAGAACTTTTACAATCGGCAGGTCGGATTGTGGAAAAGCCGCACCATTTCAGCCAACGATCTGGAAAACGCCCGTTCATCTCGCGATCAGGCGTTAGCTTCGCTGAAATCCGCACAGGATAAACTCACGCAGTATCGCAGCGGTAATCGTGTGCAGGACATCGAGCAGGCAAAAGCCACGCTCGAACAAGCTCAGGCCGAGCTGGCACAGGCAGAGCTGAATTTGCATGACACCACGCTGACCTCGCCGTCTGACGGCACGCTTCTCACCCGTGCAGTTGAACCCGGCAGCATGCTGAACGAAGGGGGCACGGTACTGACGCTGTCGCTCACGCGTCCGGTATGGGTTCGTGCTTACGTTGACGAACGAAATCTGAGCCAGGCGCAGCCAGGACGTGAGATCCTGCTCTATACCGATGGCCGCCCGGACAAACCGTATCACGGCAAAATCGGCTTCGTTTCTCCTACCGCCGAATTTACCCCGAAAACGGTCGAGACTCCTGACCTGCGTACCGACCTGGTTTATCGCCTGCGAATTGTGGTGACCGACGCGGACGATGCGCTGCGTCAGGGAATGCCGGTAACGATAAAGTTTGGCGATGAGGCACGGCATGAATGACGCCGTCATTACGCTTAAAGGGCTGACGAAAAACTTTGCCGGAATGGAAAAACCGGCCGTCGCCCCGCTCGACTGTACCGTTCATGCAGGCTACGTGACCGGGCTTGTCGGGCCGGACGGCGCGGGCAAAACTACGTTGATGCGAATGCTGGCGGGATTATTAAAACCTGATGCCGGAAGTGCTGAAGTGATTGGTTTTGACCCCATCAAAGACGACAGCGCACTACATGCGGTGCTGGGCTATATGCCGCAGAAATTTGGTCTGTACGAAGATTTAACCGTCATGGAGAACCTCAATCTCTATGCCGACTTACGCAGCGTCACCGGTGAAGCGCGAGAAAAAACCTTTGCCCGACTCCTGGAATTCACCTCGCTGGGACCATTTACCGGACGACTGGCTGGCAAGCTTTCTGGCGGCATGAAGCAGAAGCTCGGGCTTGCCTGTACGCTGGTTGGCGAACCTAAAGTGTTGCTGCTGGATGAGCCAGGCGTAGGTGTCGACCCCATTTCCCGTCGCGAACTGTGGCAAATGGTCCACGAGCTGGCCGGGGACGGCATGCTGATCCTCTGGAGTACGTCGTATCTGGATGAAGCAGAGCAATGCCGTGATGTGCTGCTGATGAACGAAGGTGAACTGTTATACCAGGGCGATCCCACCCAGCTTACGCAAACCATGGCAGGTCGCAGCTTCCTGATGAGCAGTCCACAGGAAAACAACCGCCGACTGCTGCAACGCGCGTTAAAACTGCCGCTGGTCAGCGACGGAATGATTCAGGGCAAATCCGTCCGTTTAATCCTGAAAAAAGAGGCTACGGCTCAGCAGATCCAAAACGCTGACGGCATGCCGGAGATAACCATCAACGAAACCGCACCCCGCTTCGAAGATGCCTTTATCGATTTACTCGGCGGAGCCGGAACATCGGAATCCCCGCTGGGCGCTATCCTGCATACCGTGGAAGGCACGCCTGGCGAAACGGTGATCGAAGCCAAAGCGCTGACCAAGAAATTTGGCGATTTTGCCGCTACCGACCACGTAGACTTTGCCGTGCAGCGCGGCGAGATATTTGGTCTGTTAGGACCCAACGGCGCTGGCAAATCCACCACCTTTAAAATGATGTGCGGCCTGCTGGTCCCCACTTCCGGCAAAGCGCTGGTGCTGGATATGGACCTGAAAGTTAGCTCCGGTAAAGCGCGTCAGCATCTGGGCTATATGGCGCAGAAATTCTCCCTGTACGGTAACCTGACGGTTGAACAGAATCTGCGCTTTTTCTCCGGCGTCTACGGCCTGCGCGGTCGGGCGCAGAAAGAGAAAATCGATCGTATGAGCGAAGCATTTGGCCTGAAGAGTATCGCTTCCCATGCCACCGATGAACTGCCGCTGGGATTTAAGCAGCGTCTGGCGCTGGCCTGCTCGCTGATGCATGAACCCGACATTCTGTTCCTTGATGAACCCACTTCCGGGGTCGATCCCCTCACCCGTCGTGAGTTCTGGTTGCATATCAACAGTATGGTGGAAAAAGGCGTCACGGTGATGGTGACCACCCACTTTATGGATGAGGCAGAATACTGCGATCGCATCGGGCTGGTGTATCGCGGCAAACTGATAGCCAGCGGTACGCCAGACGACCTGAAGGCTCAGGCTGCCGACAGCGACACGCCGGACCCGACCATGGAACAGGCGTTCATCACGCTAATCAATGACTGGGATAAGGAGCATACGCATGAGTAACTCCGCTCTCTCCTGGCGTCGCGTCCGCGCGCTGTGCGTGAAAGAGACGCGCCAGATCGTCCGCGATCCCAGCAGTTGGCTGATTGCGGTGGTGATCCCGCTGCTGCTGCTGTTTATCTTCGGCTACGGGATCAACCTCGACTCCAGCAAGCTGCGGGTAGGGATTTTGCTCGAACAGCAGAGTGAAGAGGCGCTGGATTTTACCCATACCATGACCGGTTCGCCGTATATTGACGCAACCATCAGCGATAATCGCCAGGAACTGATTGAGAAAATGCAGGCCGGGCGCATTCGCGGTCTGGTGGTGATCCCAGTGGATTTTGCCCAGCAGATGGCGCGACCTAACGATGTCGCCCCGATCCAGGTGATCACCGACGGCAGCGAACCGAATACCGCCAACTTTGTGCAGGGTTATGTCGAAGGCATCTGGCAAATCTGGCAGCAACAGCGGGCAGAAGATCGTGGGGAATCGTTCAAACCTTTGATCGACGTGCAAACCCGCTACTGGTTTAACCCGGCGGCCATCAGCCAGCACTTTATTATTCCCGGGGCGGTCACCATCATCATGACGGTGATTGGCGCCATCCTCACCTCATTAGTGGTGGCGCGCGAATGGGAGCGCGGCACCATGGAAGCGCTGCTGTCGACAGAAGTCACCCGCGTCGAACTCCTACTGTGCAAACTAATCCCGTATTACTTTCTGGGCATGCTGGCGATGCTGCTGTGTATGCTGGTGTCGGTGTTTATTCTTGGCGTGCCCTACCGCGGCTCGTTGCTGATCCTGTTTTTCATTACCAGCCTGTTTCTGCTCAGTACACTCGGTATGGGGTTGCTTATTTCCACCATCACCCGCAACCAGTTTAACGCCGCGCAGGTTGCGCTGAACGCCGCCTTTCTGCCCTCGATTATGCTGTCGGGATTTATCTTCCAGATAGACAGCATGCCCGCGATTATCCGGGCGGTAACCTACATTATTCCGGCGCGTTATTTCGTCAGCACCCTGCAAAGCTTGTTCCTGGCGGGCAATATCCCGGTGGTGCTGATTATCAACGTGCTGTTTTTAATCGCTTCGGCGGTGATGTTTATTGGCCTGACGTGGCTTAAAACCAAACGTCGGCTGGATTAAATTCGTGTATGGATAATTGTAGCCGTAGGCCGGATAAGGCGTTCACGTCGCCATCCGGCATTATGCCTGATGCGCTTAGCTTATCAGGCCTACAAACTGGACTGAGAGGACAGGCATGTTTCATCGCTTATGGACATTAATTCGCAAAGAGCTGCAATCGCTATTACGCGAACCGCAGACGCGAGCCATTCTGATTTTACCGGTGCTGATTCAGGTTATCCTGTTCCCGTTCGCGGCAACGCTGGAAGTCACCAACGCCACTATCGCTATCTATAACGAAGACAACGGTAAACATTCGGTTGAGCTTACCCAGCGCTTCGCCCGCGCCAGCGCCTTTACGCATGTTCTGCTGTTGAAAAGTCCGCAGGAGATCCAGCCCACCATCGACACGCAAAAAGCCCTGCTGTTGGTGCGTTTCCCGGCCAATTTTTCGCGTAATCTGGATACCTTCCAGCAGGCTCCCATGCAGATTATCCTCGACGGACGTAACTCCAACAGCGCGCAAATTGCCGCGAATTACCTGCAACAAATCGTTAAGGAGTATCAGCAGGAGCTGATGGACGGCAAGCCGAAACCGAACAACAGCGAGCTGGTGGTGCGTAACTGGTATAACCCGAATCTGGATTACAAATGGTTTGTGGTTCCGTCGCTGATCGCCATGATCACCACCATCGGCGTAATGATCGTCACCTCGCTCTCGGTTGCCCGCGAGCGCGAGCAAGGCACGCTGGATCAACTGCTGGTTTCCCCGCTTACCACCTGGCAGATTTTTATCGGTAAAGCGGTGCCTGCGTTAATTGTGGCAACTTTTCAGGCCACCATTGTGCTGGCGATTGGTATCTGGGCTTATCACATTCCGTTTGCCGGTTCATTGGGGCTGTTCTATTTCACAATGGTGATTTACGGGCTGTCGCTGGTCGGCTTTGGTCTGCTGATTTCGTCACTGTGCGCCACCCAGCAGCAGGCGTTTATCGGGGTGTTTGTGTTTATGATGCCGGCGATTTTACTCTCGGGCTATGTCTCACCGGTAGAAAACATGCCGGTCTGGTTGCAGAATCTGACGTGGATAAACCCGATCCGCCATTTTACGGACATCACGAAACAGATTTACCTGAAAGATGCGAGTCTGCAGATTGTCTGGGGAAGCTTGTGGCCGCTATTAGTGATAGCGGCCACGACCGGATCAGCGGCGTATGCGATGTTTAGACGCAAGGTGATGTAGCTTTTTGTCTTTCGCCAGCAGCGAGACCACGGCGGGTCCGGCAAGGATGACCAGCCCCGCCAGTGCCAGCAAGACATTGTTTTGCAGCACGCGTGACAGCAGCCACAGCACGATCATGGCGGCACCGAAATACCACGTCGTGGTCAACTCTTCCAGCACATCAGCCACGTCGCGCCAGCGCTGTTCGTGGTGACGTTGCAATGCAAGCATCAATAAAACGGTAACGCCGTACACGACGCACAATCCCAGGCCGACATGCACCAGTCTGCCGCTCATCCAGCCCATTACCAGCAACGCCACTACCAGTAAATGCAACACTATCTGCCAGCAACTTAGACCCGTTGCGACACGAACACGTTGTTGCCACCTCATGGCTATTCTCCTGAAGGATTTTCGACTAATTGTTCAGAGTACCGGACTTTACGGAAAATTCCGTAACACCGCATCTTTTTGTGACGACGACTACACTATTTTATTTAGGAAGTGACGCCAACGGGAGGTCCATGAGCGGATCGAGAGTTCAATTTTCATTCAATGTGCTCACCATTAATACTCACAAAGGGTTTACCGCCTTCAACCGGCGTTTTATTTTGCCTGAGCTACGGGAAGCCGTCAGAACCGTCGGCGCAGACATTGTGTGTCTGCAGGAAGTCATGGGGGCGCACGAAGCGCATTCGCTGCACATTGAGAACTGGCCGGATACCAGCCACTACGAATTTCTGGCAGACACAATGTGGAGCGACTTCGCCTACGGGCGTAACGCCGTGTACCCGCAGGGACATCACGGTAATGCGGTGCTGTCGCGGTATCCCATTGAGCATTATGAAAATCGTGATGTGTCAGTCGGCGCGAGTGAAAAGCGCGGAGTCCTTTACTGCCGCATCGTACCGCCAATGCTCTCCCTCCCCATTCATGTGATGTGTGTGCATCTCGGCCTACGTGAAGCTCACCGCCAGGCCCAGCTCTCGATGCTGGCAGACTGGGTTAACGCCCTGCCCAACGCGGAGCCCGTGGTGATTGCTGGAGATTTTAACGACTGGCGGCAAACGGCCAATCGCCCGTTGAAAGCCAAAGCTGGCCTTGACGAGATTTTTACCCGCGCCCACGGTCGCCCGGCGCGAACGTTTCCGGTGCAGTTTCCCCTGCTGCGCCTGGACAGGATCTATGTGAAAAACGCGAATGCCAGTACCCCAACGACGCTTGCGCTGCGTCACTGGCGACATTTGTCCGATCATGCCCCCCTGAGTGCGGAGATTCATTTATGAAATATGGCTGGCGTGAAGGCAATCAAATTCAACTGCTGGAAAACGGCGATCAATTCTATCCCGCCGTCTTTGACGCCATTGAGCAGGCACAGCAAAAAATTATCCTTGAGACTTTTATCTGGTTTGAAGATGCGGTAGGAAAACAGCTGCATGCCGCGTTGCTCGAAGCCGCCCGACGAGGAATCAAAGCAGAGGTGCTGCTGGATGGCTACGGCTCGCCGGATCTGAGCGACAGTTTTGTTGAAGAGCTGACCGTAGCCGGTGTTGTTTTCCGCTACTACGATCCGCGTCCGCGTCTTTTTGGAATGCGCACCAATCTCTTTCGCCGTATGCATCGAAAAATAGTGGTCATTGATGACCGTGTTGCCTTTGTCGGCGGCATCAATTACTCCGCTGAACATATGTCGGATTACGGCCCGGAGGCCAAGCAGGATTACGCCGTGCGCGTTGAAGGTCCAGTCGTTGCTGACATTCTGAACTTTGTACTGGAAAACCTGCCCGGGCAAAGCGCCGTACGACGCTGGTGGCGACGTCATCACCGGGCAATCGACAATCATCGCCCCGGCGAAGCGCAGGCGCTGTTTGTCTGGCGCGATAACGAAGAGCATCGCGATGATATTGAACGCCATTATCTTAAAATGCTGACCCAGGCCCGACGGGAAGTGATCATTGCCAATGCCTATTTCTTTCCCGGTTATCGCCTGCTGCATGCCCTGCGTAAAGCAGCACGACGCGGCGTTCGGGTAAAACTCATTGTGCAGGGTGAACCGGATATGCCGATTGTGAAAGTGGGTGCCCGCCTGCTGTACAACTATCTGGTTAAAGGTGGCGTCCATGTCTACGAATACCGCCGTAAACCTCTGCATGGCAAAGTGGCGCTGATGGACGATCACTGGGCGACGGTGGGCTCCAGCAATCTTGATCCGCTGAGCCTGTCGCTGAATCTGGAAGCGAATCTGATTATTCATGACCGCACGTTTAACCAGACCCTGCGCGACAACCTGAACCCTATTATTGCGCAGGACTGCAAGCGGGTAGATGAATCCATGCTGCCAAAACGCACCTGGTGGAACCTGACTAAAAGCGTGTTGGCCTTCCACTTTTTACGCCACTTCCCGGCGCTGGTCGGCTGGCTTCCGGCGCAAACCCCGCATCTGGCCGAGGTAGAGCCGCCCGCGCAGCCCGCTCTGGAAACTCAGGACCGTATACAAACTGAGGATGCAGGAGGGAAACCCTGATGGCAAAAAATCACCGACGCTGGCGGTTAGCGAAAAAGATCCTCACATGGTTATTTTTTATTGCGGTGATCGTGTTGCTGGTCGTTTATGCCAGCAAAGTCAACTGGCAGGAAGTGTGGACGGTAATTCGCGATTACAACCGGATCGCCCTGCTCAGCGCCGTGGGGTTGGTGATCGTCAGTTATTTACTTTACGGTTGTTATGATCTGCTCGGGCGCTACTACTGCGGTCACAAACTGGCAAAACGCCAGGTCATGTTGGTGTCGTTTATCTGTTACGCGTTCAACCTGACGTTAAGCACCTGGGTGGGCGGTATTGGGATGCGATATCGGCTCTACTCGCGTCTCGGGTTGCCGGGGGGCACAATAACGCGGATTTTTTCGCTGAGTATTACCACTAACTGGCTGGGCTATATTCTGCTGGGCGGTTTTATATTTACCTTCGGCGTCGTCGAACTGCCCGCTCACTGGTATATCGATGAAGGCACATTGCGCATTTTAGGCATAGCGCTGCTGCTTATTATTGTTGTTTATCTGTGGTTTTGCACCTTCGCTAAACATCGTCACATCACCATCAAGGGCCAAAAGCTGGTGCTCCCCTCCTGGAAATTTGCCCTCGCGCAGATGGCGATATCCGGGACTAACTGGATGGTTATGGGGGCGATTATCTGGTTGTTGCTGGGTCAGAATATTAACTATTTCTTCGTGCTTGGCGTGCTGCTGGTAAGCAGTATTGCCGGGGTTATCGTACATATTCCGGCGGGAATTGGCGTGCTGGAGGCGGTGTTTATGGCGCTGCTGGCAGGAGAGGACACGTCTCAGGGCACGATCATTGCCGCGCTGCTCGCGTATCGCGTGCTGTACTATTTTATTCCGCTACTGCTGGCGCTGGTGTGTTTTTTGCTGCTGGAGAGTCGGGCGAAAAAGCTGCGGGTAAAAAACGAGAAGGCGATGGCGAAATGATGGTGCTTATAGTGCCGGATGCGGCTTAACGCCTTATCCGGCCTACTTTCGATACACAACTGTAGGCCGGATAAGCGCAGCGCCATCCGGCAACAGACAATTAACGACGATTGCCGAAAATACGCAGCAGCATCAGGAACAGGTTGATGAAGTCCAGATACAGCGTTAAGGCCCCAAGAATCGCGTATTTACGCAGATTGGAGCTGTCTCGCAGGTCGATCTGCTCACCGATATTTTTCAGCTTCTGCGTGTCATAGGCGGTCAGACCGACAAACACTATCACCCCGATATAGGTCACCGCCCACATCAGCGCTTCGCTCTTCAGCCAGAAGTTAACCAGCGAAGCCAGCACAATACCGATCAGCGCCATAAACAGCATATTGCCGAAGCCGCTCAGATCGCGCTTGGTGGTGTAGCCATACAAACTCATGATCCCGAACATCCCGCCAGTGACCACGAAGGTGCTGGCGATAGACGAGTAGGTATAGACAATAAAGATGCTTGATAGCGTCAACCCGGTTAATGCCGAATAGAGCATAAACAGCGTGGTCGCCATACCCGCGCTCAGCCTTTGCACCATGCCGGACAGAACAAACACCAGCGCCAGTTGAGCGATGATCAGGCCAAAGAAGGTGATTTTGCTGGAGAAGACAAACATCATCACCGCGGGCGTATTTGCCGCATACCAGGCGATAAACGCCGTCAGCAATAGTCCGCAGGTCATCCAGCCGTACACCTGCGCCATATACGTTTGCAGGCCGGAACGGGCCTGTACAATAGAATCGGATCGTGGGAATCGGTCCATGACAATCTCCTGAATCAGTATGAGCCTACAACAATTGTACTCTACCAGCGTTTTGCTGCTAGCTTATCACTGTCGCGGGCATCAACCCAGCGCTCACCTTCCGGCGTGGCCTCGCGCTTCCAGAACGGCGCGCGGGTTTTCAGGTAATCCATAATGAACTGCCCGGCATCAAACGCGCTGCTGCGATGCGCGCTGGTCACGCCAACAAAAACGATCTCGTCACCCGGCCACAGTTCGCCAATGCGATGGATCACCGTCACCCGACCCAGCGGCCAGCGCGAACGCGCTTCGTCGACAATCTCCGCCAGCGCTTTTTCGGTCATTCCCGGATAGTGTTCCAGCGTTAACGCCTTAACGCTGTCACCGAGATTGTGATTGCGGACTTTACCGGTGAAAGTGACTACCGCGCCGTCTTCATCGCGCTCTGCCAGCCAGGGATACTCATCCCCAACGCTGAACGGCGCATGGCCAACAACAATTCGCGTTTCAGCCATTTTAGCCTCCGGTTACCGGCGGGAAGAAAGCGACTTCATCACCCGCGTTAAGAGGATGGTCAAAACTGACCAGCGTCTGATTCACCGCCGCCAGCAGCTTGCCGTCTTCCAGCGCCAGCGCCCAGCGATCGCTTTGCGCCGCCAGATGCTTGCGCAGCGCTTCTACCGTTGCAAACTCGGCGGCAACTTCTAACGCATCGGTGTTCACCAGTTCCCGTACCTGAGCAAAGAAAAGAACCTTAATCATGCGCATCCACCTTAAAATCACCCGATTTGCCGCCGCTTTTTGCCAGCAAACGCACCGGACCAATCACCATATCCTTTTGCACCGCTTTGCACATATCGTAGATGGTCAACGCCGCCACGGAGGCTGCCGTTAACGCTTCCATTTCAACGCCGGTTTTACCTGTCAGGCGACACAGCGTTTCAATACGTACGCGATTGTGCTCCGGCTCGGCGTGCAAATTGACTTCGACCTTGCTCAACATCAGTGGGTGACACAGTGGGATAAGATCCCAGGTCCGTTTGGCAGCCTGAATACCGGCAATACGCGCCGTGGCGAAAACATCACCCTTATGGTGACTGCCGTCGATGATCATCGCCAGCGTTTCGCTACGCATGGTTACAAATGCTTCTGCACGCGCCTCACGTACGGTTTCCGCTTTGGCGGAGACATCCACCATATGCGCTTCGCCAGCGGCGTTAATATGAGTCAGTTGCGACATACTTATTTCTTCAAATGTGGGTGGAAATTACACGGACGCGTACGGGCATCAAGCTGCGGCGCAATGATATTTTCCCAGGCAGTACGACACGCTTTGGTCGAACCCGGCATGGCAAAAATCAGCGTTTTATTGGCCACCCCGGCAATCGCGCGGGATTGCAGCGTCGCGGTGCCAATCTCTTCAAACGACAGCATACGGAATACTTCGCCAAACCCTTCGACTTCTCTGTCGAACAGCGGTTGCAGCGCTTCCGGCGCCTGGTCCCCTTCGGTTAAGCCAGTGCCACCGGTAATGAGCACCACCTGTACATCGTCACTGGCAATCCAGGCAGAAACCTGGGCGCGGATGGCGTAGCGGTTCTCTTTGACAATCGCCTTATCGACAATCTGATGACCCGCTTCTTGCGCCGAGTCACGCAGATAATGGCCGGAGGTGTCATCTTCTTCGCCGCGACGGTTGGAAACAGTAAGAATAGCAATGCGTGTCGGGATAAATTCAGCGCTTACCTGACTCATGAAAAACTCCTTTTAGCGATCAGCCGCCAATGTAAGATAAGTTTTGCGTAATACCGGTATTGTTCTGATGCAGGAAATGGGTCTGCTTTTTCTCCAGCAGCGCGGCTGAAATACGTTCTTCCAGCGCCGGTTGCTGAGCATCGTCTTCCAGCAAATCACGCAGGCTTACGCCGCCTTCACCAAATAAACACAGATGAAGCTTGCCGACAGAGGAAACGCGCAGACGATTACAGGTGGCGCAGAAGTCTTTCTCATAAGGCATGATCAGACCAATTTCGCCAACATAATCAGGATGACAGAAAACCTGAGCCGGGCCGTCGCTACGCTGTCGGATCTGGTGGATCCAGCCGCGACGCAGCAGCTCATCGCGCAGTACCTGTCCGGAAATATGGTGTTTACGGAAGAGAGAGCTGCCCTCGCCCGTTTCCATCAGTTCAATAAAACGCAGTTGGATTGGTCGAGGTTGGATCCACGCCAGGAAGGTGTCCAGTTGATGATGGTTTACGTCGCGCATCAGCACGGTGTTGACTTTCACTTTTTCAAAACCGGCATCAAAGGCGGCATCAATGCCCGCCATCACCTGCTGAAACTTGTCCTGTCCGGTAATGGCGTGAAACTGACGGGCGTCGAGGCTGTCGACGCTGACGTTGAGCGCGGTCAGTCCGGCATCGCGCCAGGCGGCGGCATCGCGCGCCAGACGATAACCATTGGTGGTTACCGCAATCTGGCGAATGGCGTCGTTTTCGCGCACGGCGGCGATAATGTCAGTGAAGTCGCGACGCAGTGAAGGTTCGCCCCCCGTCAGACGCACTTTTTCCGTTCCCAGACTGGCGAACGCACGCGTGACACGGCGAATTTCATCAACGGTTAAAAAGCCGTTATTGGTGACCCCGCCGGGCTTATAGCCATCCGGCAGGCAGTAGGTGCAACGAAAGTTACACACATCGGTAATCGACAAACGTAAGTAGTAAAACTTACGTGCGAAAGCATCGGTAAGTTGAGAGCCCATGTACACCTTTCCAAATACGGGAGACGTAGTCATTTCTTCCTGCGCCCTGGTGACAAACTTTTTCAAGTCTTGTCACGGCCAAAGCACCGTATCATTTGACCCAGGTGCAGAGGCTAGAGTGTTTATACTCATCATACTTCGAGTTGCAGATGCGTTGGCTTACGGCAACTCAAATTTTTAAGAGTACTTTGTGGTTATGCCGATACTAGCGTGTAAATGGCGCTTTTGCCATGTACACTTTCGCTGTATAAATATGTATATAGCGACATGATCGTGCAATTTCGCTACAGAATAAGCAAAAATCACAGTTTTGCATTGATATACATCATCTTGCCATCAGGTGAGTGTCGTCAGAAAGGAGTAGATCGCAGAAAAAAATTACGGCAGATGCCGACTGGATAATTGCTGAAAACACGCTATTTACGTTACTGTAGCGCCGATCAATTGATATCAGGAAAATATATGCGCACTCGCACGCTGGCAGATTTGGACCGCGTTGTCGCTCTCGGCGGAGGGCATGGATTAGGACGCGTTCTCTCCTCTCTTTCCCCATTAGGTTCCCGCCTGACGGGTATCGTCACCACCACCGATAACGGCGGGTCGACAGGTCGTATTCGTCGCTCTGAAGGAGGGATTGCCTGGGGAGACATGCGTAACTGTCTGAACCAGTTAATTACCCAACCCAGCGTTGCATCCGCTATGTTTGAGTATCGTTTTGGCGGTAATGGCGAACTTTCCGGGCATAACCTCGGAAATCTAATGTTAAAGGCGCTCGATCACCTCAGCGTGCGGCCTCTGGAAGCTATCAATTTAATTCGTAGCCTGCTGAAAGTTGACGCACATTTAATTCCGATGTCGGAGCTGCCGGTGGATCTGATGGCCATTGATGACCAGGGGCACGAAGTTTATGGCGAAGTGAATATCGATCAGCTCACCGTCCCACCTCAGGAACTGATGCTTTCGCCAAAAGTCCCGACTACACGGGAGGGCGTTGAGGCTATCGCTGAAGCGGATTTAATTTTGATAGGCCCCGGCAGTTTTTACACCAGCCTGATGCCGATTCTTTTACTCGATGAAATGTCACAGGCATTACGTCGCACACCGGCTCCAATGGTCTACATAGGCAATCTTGGGCGCGAATTAAGCCTGCCAGCAGCCAGCCTGACGCTTAGCGATAAGCTGGCCATTATTGAACAGTACGTCGGGAAGAAAGTGATTGATGCGGTGGTTGTGGGGCCGAAAGTGGATGCTTCCGCCGTTACCGACCGCGTTGTGATCCAGGAAGTGCTGGAAGCCAGCGATATTCCCTACCGCCATGACCGCCAGCTATTGCATAGTGCGCTGGAGAAAGCAGTGCAGGCGCTGGGCTGAACGGATTTGCCTGATGCGCTTCGCTTATCTGGCCTACAAGACGCAATCTACCCCGTAGGTCGGATAAGGGGTTTACCCCGCATCCGACACCGTCTTACGATGCCGCAATAAACAACTCGCGCAACTGATGCAACTGGTCACGGATTGTCGCGGCCTCTTCAAATTCGAGATTCTGCGCGTGCTGCATCATCTGCCCTTCCAGCTCGTGAATCTTCTGCTGCAGCGCTTTTGGCGTCATATCCAGTTCGACAACCTCAGACTTCGCGCCTGCGCGTGACTTCCCTTTGCCTTTCGCTTTGGTCTTCGCAATATTCTGACCCAGCGCCAGAATATCGACCACTTTCTTGTTCAGCCCCTGCGGCGTAATACCGTGTTCTTCGTTATAGAGCTGCTGCTTCTCACGGCGACGTTCGGTTTCACCAATCGCTTTAGCCATAGAGGCGGTAATTTTATCGCCGTAGAGAATCGCCTTACCGTTGATGTTACGCGCCGCACGACCGATGGTCTGAATAAGTGACCGTTCAGAACGCAGGAACCCTTCTTTGTCTGCGTCCAGAATCGCCACCAGGGAGACCTCAGGCATGTCCAGACCTTCACGTAGCAGGTTGATACCCACCAGCACGTCAAACTCGCCCAGACGCAGGTCACGAATGATTTCCATACGTTCCACGGTATCGATGTCAGAGTGCAGATAACGCACCCGTTCACCGTGCTCTTCAAGATACTCGGTGAGATCCTCCGCCATCCGTTTGGTCAGCGTGGTGACCAGCACACGTTCGTTAATCGCCGCACGGGTGCGGATCTCAGATAGCAGATCGTCAACCTGCGTCGCCACCGGGCGCACCTCAATGACCGGATCCAGCAGGCCGGTCGGTCTTACTACCTGATCGACCACATCATCACCGGATTTCTCCAGCTCATAGTTGCCCGGCGTCGCCGAAACGTAGATGGTTTGCGGGGCCAGCGCTTCAAACTCTTCAAATTTAAGCGGACGGTTATCCAGCGCAGACGGCAGACGGAATCCGTATTCGACCAGGGTTTCTTTACGCGCCCGGTCACCGCGATACATGCCGCCAATTTGCGGGATAGTCACGTGAGATTCATCCACCACCAGCAGGCCATCGGCAGGCAGGTAATCAAACAGCGTCGGCGGCGGCTCGCCCGGACCACGCCCGGACAGATAGCGGGAATAGTTTTCAATCCCCGAGCAGTAACCCAGCTCGTTCATCATTTCCAGATCGAACTGGGTACGCTGACTTAAGCGCTGTTCTTCCAGCAGTTTGTTATTTGCCAACAGGACTTTTCGCCGCTCTGCCAGCTCAACTTTAATTTCTTCCATCGCCTGTACAATACGTTCGCGCGGCGTCACGTAGTGCGTTTTAGGGTAGATGGTAAAGCGCGAAATAGTGGATTCGACCTGCCCGGTAAGCGGGTCAAACAGCGACAAACGTTCGACCTCTTCATCAAACAGTTCCACGCGCAACGCGATGTCGTCAGATTCCGCCGGGAATATGTCGATCACTTCACCGCGCACGCGGAAGGTCCCGCGCTGGAATGCCTGATCGTTGCGGGTATACTGCAGCTCCGCCAGACGACGCAGGATCGCGCGCTGGTCGATAATCATCCCCACCGTCAGGTGCAGCATCATTTTCAGGTATAGATCCGGGTCACCCAGACCATAAATCGCGGAAACCGACGCCACGACGACGACATCCCGTCGCTCAAGCAACGCTTTGGTTGCTGACAGACGCATCTGCTCAATGTGTTCGTTAACCGAAGCATCCTTCTCGATGAAGGTGTCAGAACTTGGCACGTAGGCTTCCGGCTGATAATAGTCGTAGTAGGAGACGAAATACTCCACCGCGTTATCCGGGAAGAACTCTTTCATCTCACCGTACAACTGCGCGGCAAGCGTCTTATTGGGGGCCAGCACCATGGTAGGGCGCTGTAGGTCCGCAATCACGTTCGCGATGGTGAATGTTTTCCCCGACCCCGTCACCCCCAGCAGCGTCTGATGCGCCAGACCATCCTCCAGACCTTCTTCCAGGCGACGTATCGCCTCAGGCTGATCGCCAGAGGGTTTAAAAACGGAATTTAGTTTGAACGGTTTACTCATGAGCAGCTACCTGAAGCAATGGGCGGGCAGGTGTGTAATTTTACTCGCAGCAGTATATTTTGCCAGTAAAATATACTGGATGAAAAAACAGTAACGCGCCAGAATATTTCTGTTACGCCAGCAAAATGGCCGTGACTACAGGCTAAAATTTGTCCGCAGGCAAGATAAAACACCAGCAAAAATGTGTTATCCCCAAACCAATGACTTTTTTAACATTTGTCAAGCTACCCGATGAAAGTTTTGTGGCAACACATGACACTTCTGCGACAGCCATTGCATTTATCTAACACACTGTAATTTAATGACTATTATCTCAAGCCGTCTTTCGCATCAATTTAGTCGCAGGCCGCGTCTTCTCTCGCTTACCTTGTGTTTTCTAACTCTAATACACAAGGTTATCCACAGGAATAGTGGATAACTGCCTCCAGCCCGTACGGACTGTAGCCTGGCAAAAACGTCCTGATGATCTTTTCTGGTGGGATAAAAAAAAATTATCGCTATTTTTTGATATTTATCAGCTAACGAAGCGACCTGGGATGGCCGAGATCTTGCTCGCATTTTCATCATTTTCCTGCCTGCACCATCACAACGCCACCAGGCACTGACAATGTGCACACTGCGGCGCTCATCCACAACAAGCCGGATACCGCAACCCGCTCAATACGCTATTCTGCTGTATTTTCCCCTAATTCCGCTTCTGGCAAGAGATTTGCAGTTTTCTCCCGACCATCAGCCCGCGAGGCGGATATCATCATGAGGGAGAAATCTATGTTGAGTCTTCGTGCAGTGAATCACTATTACGGTAATCAACACTCGCTTTGGGATGTCGATCTCGACCTGTTGCCCGGCAAATGTACCGCCGTGCTGGGTCTTCCAGGGATGGGAAAAACCACGCTGGCCAATTGCATCATCGGCAATTTACCGATTGAGAGCGGAACCATGTTCTGGCATCAGGCTGGCGCACCACCTTGCGATCTGCTTCAGATTCCGGCGGCAAAGCGCATTGCGCTGGGTATTAACTGTGTATCACAGGAACGGCGAATTTTTTCGCAGCTGACGGTAGAGGAAAATCTGCACATTGCGCGCCAGGCGGTCGAGGAAAGCGAAGCGATGAACAGCAGCGATATTTACCGCCTGTTTCCGCAGCTGTTTGTACTGCGTCAGGCCAAAGGGGTGGCATTGTCAGAGGAAAATCAGCACCAGCTTGCACTCGCCAGTGCGCTGGTCACTCGCCCGCGCCTGCTGATCCTCGATGAGCCGACGCGAGGAAGTGGCCAGGCGTATATCCACAAACTGGGGAATCTGATTGTGAGGCTAAGCCAGGAGCTTGGCATCGCCATTATGCTCGCGGAGCAGAGCCTGCCGTTCATTCGTCGGGTCGCCGACTGCTATTGCTTGTTACATCGTGGACGCAACGTGGCTCAAGGACAAATAACACAATTCAGCGACCCGCTAATCAACGACTGGTGGATGCCAGAGACAAAACGCTAAGATCGATATAACGACCAGTCGATGCTCGTTCCGGCTCTTCTGCCAGCCAGGGAATTTCCCCCAATAGCGGAGCCGCAAGCGCACGCTTTAGCGTCGCCATATATTCAGCATGACGCTTGCCGGGTGGCAGCACATCATTGGCAACCCATCCGGCGAGCGTCAGCCCCGCCTGTTGCACCGCCTGGGCGGTCAAAATGGCATGATTGATACAACCGAGCTTAACGCCAACCACCAGAATCACCGGCAGTTGTTCCGCTTTTACCCAGTCAGAAAAACTCAGCGTTGGTGAAAGTGGCGTAAACCATCCGCCTGCGCCTTCCACCAATACCCAGTCAGCTTGTTCTTCAAGCAAGCGTAAACCCGCAGACATCACTGAAGCCTGAATGGGGCGTCCTTCGTCAGCACTGATGATATGCGGTGAGGTAGGTTCGGCGAAGGTATACGGATTGATGGCCGCATAATCCACTGCCACAACGCTGTTGCGCTGTAGAGCCAGCGCATCGCTGTTTCGTAGACCTTCAGCCGTCATTTCACTGCCTGACGCCACCGGCTTATAGCCGACCGTTCGCAACCCCAGCTGTCCCGCAGCCTGAAGCAACGCACAGCTGGCGATAGTTTTACCTACTTCGGTGTCCGTCCCGGTGACAAAATATGTGTTAGTCACGTTGAATTACTCCCAAAAAAAGATGATAGGTCAGCGGATATTTACCCTGCTGACAGGGCCAGGCGAGCTGTAACTGGCGCAACTGCGAGCGGGTCAGCACACGCTGCTCACGTCCATCATGCAAATGCGTCGCGCCAATGCCCTTTAGCGAGCGCATGGCACTCAGCGCATCGTCAAACCACAGCGTGACGGCATGAGACTGGTATTCAACGTCCCAGCCGCACAGAGCGTTTTCCAGTTGCTCCACGGGTAAAAAACGATTGGCGTGCTCCCGATCATCAACCGCTCTCCACGCCTGACGAAGTTCCGGCATCGACCCTTGCGCCAGCGTACTAAACGCCACCGTCCCGCCAGGACGCACCACCCGGTATAGCTCGCGTAACGCGCCGCGCAGGTCGTTGCACCACTGCACGGCCAGATTGCTCCAGGCCAGATCGAAAGTGGCAGCGGCCTGCGGAATGGCTTCGATATCCGCCAGCAGATAGTGATGGGCGACATCGTGACGCTGCGCTTGCGTAAGCATTTGCGCCGACAGATCCAGCGCACAGACCTCGCTCCCCTGCTCCCGCCAGTAGCGACTCATACGCCCAGGCCCACAGCCCGCGTCCAAAACCCGTGAGAACGCCCGGCCATCGAGTTGTGCCAGTAACGCATCGGCGCTCTGACGCTGAAGCTCCGCATGTTGCTCATAGTGTGTGGCCGCGCGACCAAACGCAGCGGCAATCGCCTGCTTATTGACCTGCGCCATGCAGCACCTCCAGTAAGTTGTCGATATCCTGGACTTCATGCGCCTGGGTCAACGTAATCCGCAGCCTGGCCGTCCCAACCGGCACCGTCGGTGGACGAATCGCCGTCACCCAGCACCCCTGTTGCCGTAGCGTCTGTGCCAGTTGCAAGGCTTTATGATTGTCGCCAACGATCAGCGGTTGAATAGCGCTGTCTGAATGTGCCAGCGTCAAATCCGTAGTATTCACCCCTGCGCGAAAACGCTGGGTCAGCATCGCCAGCTTTTCTCTGCGCTCATCGCCTTCGCGGCTGCGGATCACCGCCAGCGCGGCGCGCAAGGCCTGAGCCTGGGCTGGCGGCATGCTGGTGCTGTAGATCAGATGACGGGCAAACTGCAGCAGATAATCGGCCACGCTATCAGAACACAGGATCGCCGCACCGCTGACGCCGAACCCTTTGCCAAATGTCACCACCAACAGCTCAGGTTTCACCTGCTGTCGGGAGCACGAACCACGCCCTTCCTCACCGCTTACGCCAATCCCATGCGCATCATCCACCAGCAGCCACGCGCCCTGCCGTTTCGCCACCACGTGGATTTCTGCCAGCGGCGCGCTGTCGCCATCCATGCTGAACACGCCTTCGGTGATCACCAGCTGCTGCCCCGGACAGGGGGCTGTCAGCAGACGATCCAGATGTTGCGAGTCGTTATGAGTAAAGCGACGTAACACGGCAGGGCTAAGACTGGCAGCCTCCAGCAGCGAGGCATGGCTGAGCCTGTCGGCAACAATCTTGTCATCTTTTCCCATCAGTGCGGCAATGACCGCCTGATTGGCGGCAAAACCAGAGATGAACAACAGCGCCCGGGAATAGCCGAGCCACTGCGCCAGTTCTTCTTCCAGCGCCTGATGAGCAACGGAATAACCGCTGACATGGCCCGAGCCGCCGCTGCCGACGCCAAAACGCTCAGCGCCCTGCTGCCACGCGCAGATAATCTGCGGATGGTGGCTTAAGCCGAGGTAGTCGTTGCTGGAGAAATTCAGATACTGGCGACCGTCGGCCTGCAGCCAGCGACCGGCACCCTGCGTCACCGCATAGCGCTGACGCAACGCATCAGCACTACGACGCGCTGTTAGCGCATCGTCAATTTTTTGCTGCCAGGTCATACGGTTGCCGCGTTGTAGTAATCGTCGGTATCCGGGGTACGTAGCGCCTGCTCCAGACGTTGTTGCTGTTCGTTATCGCCCGCCAGTACCGCCGTTTGCTGCGGGTTAAGACCCAGCTTGCGAAATAACAGCAAATCTTTATCTTCGTTCGGGTTCGGGGTGGTCAGCAGTTTGCAGCCGTAGAAAATCGAGTTGGCCCCGGCCATAAAGCACATCGCCTGGGTTTGTTCGTTCATCTGCTCGCGCCCGGCAGAAAGACGCACGTATGAGGTCGGCATCATGATACGCGCCACGGCGATAGTACGAATAAAATCAAAAGCATCTACGTCGTCGTTATCGGCAAGCGGCGTGCCCTTCACTTTCACCAGCATGTTGATCGGCACACTTTCCGGCGGCGTCGGCAGATTCGCTAATTGTAGCAGCAGACCCGCGCGGTCGGTCACCGTTTCACCCAGCCCAACAATCCCGCCGGAGCAAACTTTAATGCCCGCCTCGCGCACTTTATCCAGCGTATCCAGGCGCTCCTGGTACGAGCGGGTGGTGATGATATTGCCGTAAAATTCCGGCGAGGTGTCGAGGTTGTGGTTGTAGTAGTCCAGACCCGCATTGGCCAGGCGCTGGGCCTGAGATTCGTCCAGCGTGCCCAGCGTCATACAGGCTTCCAGCCCCAGTTCTTTCACGCCCTGAACCATTTGTTCCAGGTACGGCATATCGCGCTCATGCGGGTTCTTCCACGCCGCGCCCATGCAAAACCGCGTTGAACCGGCCTGCTTCGCCTTACGTGCCGAGTCCAGTACCTGTTCAACCTCCATCAACCGTTCTGTTTCCAGACCGGTTTTATAGCGGGAGCTTTGAGGGCAGTATTTGCAATCTTCCGGGCAAGCACCGGTCTTAATCGACAGCAGCGTACTAACTTGTACCTGCTGCGGATCGAAATGCTGACGATGAACCTGCTGCGCTTCAAACAGCAGATCCAACAGTGGTTTTTCAAATAATTCGGTGACTTGCGACATTGTCCAGCGAGAAGAATGAGCCATATTGGTATACGTTTCGTTGTTAGTTTGGTGTAGACTCGTAAACCTAAATCTTTTTAATTTGGTTTACAAGTCGATTATGACAACGGACGATCTTGCGTTTGACCAACGCCATATCTGGCACCCATACACCTCCATGACCTCCCCGTTGCCGGTTTATCCGGTGGCGCGTGCCGAAGGTTGCGAACTGATCTTAGCCAGCGGTGAGAAGCTGATTGACGGCATGTCATCCTGGTGGGCGGCAATCCACGGTTACAATCACCCACAGCTGAACGCCGCGATGAAAACGCAGATTGATGCCATGTCGCATGTGATGTTTGGCGGCATTACCCATGCCCCGGCCATTGCGCTGTGCCGCCAGTTGGTGGCGATGACCCCAGAGGCGCTGGAGTGCGTTTTTCTCGCAGATTCAGGGTCGGTCGCCGTAGAAGTTGCAATGAAAATGGCACTGCAATACTGGCAGGCTAAAGGTGAACCCCGCCAGCGTTTCATGACATTTCGTAACGGTTATCACGGTGATACCTTCGGCGCGATGTCGGTCTGCGATCCTGACAACTCAATGCACAGTCTGTGGAAGGGATACCTGCCGGAGAACCTGTTTGCCCCAGCCCCACAAAGCCGCATGGGCGGCGAGTGGGACGAACTGGATATGGTGCCTTTTGCCCGTCTGATGGCCGCGCATCGCCACGAAATTGCGGCAGTGATCCTAGAGCCAATCGTACAGGGCGCTGGCGGTATGCGCATGTATCATCCCGAATGGTTAAAACGCATCCGTAAGATGTGCGACCGTGAAGGGATCCTGCTGATTGCTGATGAAATCGCCACCGGATTTGGTCGTACAGGCAAGCTTTTTGCCTGCGAGCATGCCGACATCACTCCGGACATTTTATGCCTGGGCAAAGCGTTAACCGGCGGAACGATGACCCTTTCTGCAACCCTCACCACCCGCCAGGTTGCGGAAACCATCAGCAACGGTGAAGCAGGATGCTTCATGCACGGCCCGACCTTTATGGGCAATCCGTTGGCCTGCGCCGTCGCCTCCGCCAGCCTGTCGTTAATCGAAACCGGCGAGTGGCGCGCGCAGGTAGCGGCCATTGAAGCGCAGCTGCGGGCAGAACTCGCCCCGGCGGCGGACTCCAGTTGGGTTGCGGACGTACGCGTGCTCGGCGCCATTGGCGTCATCGAAACCACCCATCCGGTGAATATGGCAGCGTTACAGAAGTTCTTTGTCGAACAGGGCGTGTGGATAAGACCGTTTGGCAAGCTCATCTACCTGATGCCGCCGTACATCATCCAGCCCGATCAGTTGCGTCGTCTGACGCAGGCCGTGAACGAGGCTGTGCGCAATGCAACATTTTTTAGCGATTAATCAGCGGTAAGCTCTACGGTTTCTGGCTACACTTTTTGGCTAACGAGAGGAGTCAGCATGAAACTAATCAGTAACGATTTGCGCGATGGCGATAAACTTGGGCATCGCCACGTCTTTAACGGCATGGGGTATGACGGGGATAATATTTCCCCCCACCTGGCGTGGGATGACGTACCCGCAGGAACCAAAAGCTTTGTCGTGACCTGCTTTGATCCTGATGCGCCAACCGGCTCCGGCTGGTGGCATTGGGTGGTGGTAAATCTGCCGGCTGATACCCGCGTACTCCCACAAGGATTCGGCTCCGGGCTGGTTGCGCTGCCGGATGGGGTGATTCAGACCCGTACAGATTTTGGCAAAGCCGGTTATGGCGGCGCTGCGCCGCCGAAGGGCGAAACCCACCGCTATATCTTTACGGTTCACGCCCTGGATGTGGAGCGTATTGATGTCGATGAAGGTGCCAGCGGCGCGATGGTTGGATTTAACGTCCATTTCCACTCGCTCGCCAGCGCCTCGATTACGGCGATGTTTAGCTAAGCTGTGTTGTGCCGGATGTCGGCTTCACCTCATCCGGCCTACAAAGCAGACCGTGGGCCTGATAAGACGCGTCAGCGTCGACATCAGGCAATTTTCTACAGAAATTCAGGCAGCAATTGCAGCAACGTTCCTTGCGCTAACAACTCGGTCGCGCACTCAATATCCGGGGCAAAAAAGCGATCCTGCGTGTAGTGGGCAACCTGCTCGCGCAGCGCCTGTCGCGCCTGCTCCAGCAACGGACTGGAGGTTAACCCTTCACGCAGGTCAATCCCCTGACACGCCGCCAGCCACTCCACGGCAATCACACCGCGCGTATTTGCTGCCATCTCCCACAGTCTGCGCCCCGCCGCCGGAGCCATAGAAACATGATCTTCCTGGTTGGCGGAGGTCGGCAAGCTGTCCACGCTGTGCGGATGCGCCAGCGCTTTGTTCTCGCTCGCCAGCGCGGCGGCGGTTACCTGAGCAATCATAAAGCCGGAGTTAACCCCGCCATTTTTCACCAGGAACGGCGGCAACTGCGACATATGTTTGTCCATCATCAGCGCAATGCGCCGCTCTGACAACGAGCCGATTTCCGCAATCGCCAGCGCCAGATTATCTGCCGCCATCGCCACCGGTTCAGCATGGAAATTCCCACCGGAGATCACATCGCCCTCTTCGGCAAACACCAGCGGGTTGTCGGAAACCGCGTTGGCTTCAACCAGCAGAACATCCATCACCTGGCGCATTTGTGTCAGACATGCCCCCATCACCTGTGGCTGACAGCGCAGAGAATACGGGTCCTGCACCTTTTCACAGTTATGATGCGACTGCGAAAGCGCGCTGGAGTCGGTCAACACATGACGGTATAGCGTTGCGGCATCAATCTGCCCACGCTGCCCTCGCGCGGCATGAATACGGGCGTCAAACGGACGACGGGAGCCCAGCACGGCTTCTGTGGTCAGCGCCCCGCACACCGTCGCAGACGCAAACAGTTCCTGAGCTTCAATTAACCCGCGCAGTGCAAAGGCGGTGGAAGCCTGAGTGCCGTTGAGCAGCGCCAGTCCCTCTTTCGCCTCCAGCGTGATCGGCTCCAGTCCGGCCTTTTTCAGCGCGTCGGTAGCCGGGAGCCATTCCCCCTGCCAGCGCGCTTTACCTTCGCCCAGTAGCGTCAACGACATATGTGCCAGCGGCGCCAGGTCGCCCGATGCGCCCACCGACCCTTTCGCCGGGATCAGTGGATACACCTCGGCATTCACCAGCGCAATCAACGCTTCAATCACGCTCAAACGAATGCCGGAAAACCCACGCGCCAGGCTGTTGATTTTCAGCACCATAATCAGGCGAACCATTGCGTCATCCAGCGCCTCGCCAACGCCTGCCGCATGCGAAAGCACCAGCGAACGCTGTAAATTCTGCAAATCTTCCGTGGCGATACGGGTCTGAGCCAACAGGCCAAAGCCGGTATTAATGCCATACGCCGTACGGCCTTCAGCGACAATATTATTGACGCAGGCGACGCTGGCGTTGATTGCATCAATCGCCCCGGCATCCAGGTTCAGTTTGACCGGCTGCTGCCAGATTTCACGTAGCTGGGTAAAACTCAGTTGGCCCGGCGTGAGTGTCATGGTGTTCATATCAGCGTTTCTCCTGCGTCGCAGCAATCATTGGCAAATTCAGCCCTTCTTCAACGGCGCACTCCACCGCAATGTCATACCCGGCGTCGGCGTGGCGCATCACCCCGGTAGCCGGATCGTTATGTAAGACTCGGGCGATGCGCGCCGCGGCTTCATCGGTGCCATCGCAAACAATCACCATCCCGGCATGCTGAGAGAAGCCCATGCCAACCCCGCCGCCGTGATGCAGCGACACCCAGGTCGCTCCGCTGGCGGTGTTAAGCAGCGCGTTCAGCAGCGGCCAGTCGGATACGGCGTCTGAACCGTCGCGCATAGCTTCTGTTTCGCGGTTTGGGCTGGCAACAGAACCGGAGTCCAGATGGTCACGGCCAATAACAATCGGCGCAGATACTTCACCGCTGCGCACCATCTCATTAAACGCCAGCCCCAGCTTTTGTCGCCACTCCAGGCCGACCCAGCAGATACGCGCTGGTAAGCCCTGGAAGTTGATCCGCTCACGCGCCATATCCAACCAGTGATGAAGGTGCTTATCATCAGCAACGATCTCTTTCACTTTGGCATCTGTCTTATAAATATCCTGCGGATCGCCTGACAGTGCCACCCAACGGAACGGGCCTATGCCGCGACAGAACAGGGGGCGAATATAAGCAGGTACGAAGCCGGGGAAATCAAAGGCGTTTTCCACGCCCATCTCTTTGGCCATCTGGCGAATGTTATTACCGTAATCAAACGTCGGTACGCCCATTTTGCTAAACGCCAGCATCGCTTCGACATGCGTTGCCATTGAACGTTTCGCCGCCTGCACCGTGCCGTGGGGATCGGACACCGCTTTTGCCTGATACTCTTCCCAACTCCAGCCGCACGGCAGATAACCATGCAGCGGATCGTGGGCGCTGGTCTGGTCGGTGACCATATCCGGGCGCACACCGCGCTTCACCAGTTCCGGCACAACGTCGGCGGCATTAGCACACAGCGCAATGGACACAGCTTTACCCTCGCGGGTGTATTTGTCGATACGCGCCAGCGCATCGTCAAGCGATGTCGCCTGCTCGTCGACATAACGGGTACGCAGACGGAAATCAATTCGGCTTTGCTGGCATTCAATGTTCAGCGAACACGCACCCGCAAGTGTAGCGGCTAGCGGTTGTGCTCCGCCCATGCCGCCCAGCCCGGCGGTCAGCACCCAGCGTCCGCTGAGGTTACCCTGATAATGCTGACGCCCGGCCTCAACGAAGGTTTCATAAGTCCCCTGCACGATGCCCTGGCTGCCGATGTAGATCCAGCTTCCGGCGGTCATCTGGCCGTACATCGCCAGCCCTTTGGCGTCCAGTTCGTTGAAGTGTTCCCAGGTAGCCCAATGTGGCACCAGGTTGGAGTTGGCAATCAGCACGCGCGGTGCGTTGTCGTGAGTTTTGAATACGCCTACCGGTTTACCAGACTGGACCAGCAGAGTTTCATCGGTCTCCAGTTTGGTCAGCGCGTTGACGATGGCGTCATAACATTCCCAGTCCCGCGCGGCGCGGCCAATCCCACCGTATACCACCAGCTCATGCGGATTTTCCGCCACATCGGGATCCAGATTATTCATTAACATGCGCAGCGGCGCTTCGGTCAGCCAGCTTTTGGCCGTTAAGGTGGTGCCGCGTGGGGCACGAATATCCTGCTGACGATATTTGCTATGGGACATGACAGAAAACTCCTCGCGAACGTCGGATAGATAAGTAACATATACTTGTCTATACAAGCTGCCGCAAGGGTCATTTTAACAATTAAGATACATTTTTATTATATTGCGTCAGCAATCACGGTTTTCATGTCCTGTATCAGGACATAAACCGTCCTTGCAGGCGATAGCGAGAACCCGGGAACAGCAAACGGGCATGAGAGACAATGGATGACGCAGACCAGGTTTTACGGCGGATCAGCAGGCAGGGATCGTGTTCTTTGATATTCAGCAGCGCGCACTCTTCGGCGCTGGCACGTACCGCTTCAACAATATGCTCACCTTCCGTTAAAGGGGCTATCAGCGACAGGTAAGCGTGCGGCGTAGTCTGGCTGTAATCCTGCGCCAGATACTCCGGCACAATATCTGCATTCACGCAGCGATCTTCAATCTGTACCGGCAAATCGTTCTCGTAGTGCACCATGACAGAGTGAAAAATGGAGGTGCCTTCTTTGACGTTTAACACCAAAGCCTGCTGCGCGTTGGCCTGGGTTTTTTCCAGCGTCAGCACTTCGCACCGGTGCTGATGCTGACGGGCGTTGATTTCATCTGCGATGCTGCGGATTTCAAACAGCGCGGACTGACCTTTGGGCTCGGCGACAAACGTCCCCACGCCCTGCAAACGCACCAGTAAACCTTCATCCGTTAACTCACGTAGCGCCCGGTTGATGGTCATGCGGCTGAAACCATACTGCGCCACCAGCTCTGCCTCAGAAGGAATGCGATCGTGAGGCTGCCAGATACCGCTGGCAATTTTTTCGCTGATCTCCTGTTTGACCTTTTCGTAAAAAGGAGCCGGAGCAGAACGGGATGGGAGCATGCGTGAGCCTTCCTTAAGCTGAAAATGTGAGTGGGTAGAGTTTACAGGCATTACCCGAGCCTGATAAGCGCAACGCCATCAGGTATATCAGTGCCACCAGTGGGCGATTTGCCAGCCTAATCGCGCCGCCACGCGTGCTGCTCTGCCATCATCGTCAAAGCGTGGATTAAATTCAACCATATCCACCGCCAGGAGTTTACCGCTACGACACAGAGGCTCAATCAGTCTCAGCAGCGTCGCCAACGGTACGCCAAGCGCGGCGGGGGCCGACACGCCGGGCATTTCCCACACCGGCAGCACGTCGAGGTCGATTGTCAGATAGATGACATCCAGATTGGCAATGAACTGCGCTAACTGCGCCTGCGCCGTATCGCAATGCAGATCCTCCACCACGGTAACACCGAGCCGCTGGGCCTCATCCCAAAGCGCCTGGGTGTTTGCCGCCCGACTGACGCCGATACAGGCATAGTGAAATTCACGCTGCTGTTCATCGCAAAGCTGCGCCAGCTGGCGAAATGGCGTACCGGATGTAGCTTGTTCAGCTTTGCGCAAATCGAGATGCGCATCGAAGTTGACTATCCCCACTTTCGCCTGCGGGAACGCACCCAGTACGCCCGCGCCATGCGCAAAGGCAGTTTCGTGTCCCCCGCCCAAAACAAAGGTACGCATGTTCTCGTGCTGACAGCGCTGTACCGCATTACGTAACGCCTGCTGCGCACCCTCAAGATCGGGAGCCTGCGCCACAATATTTCCCAGATCCACCAGCCGATTGTGCCCATCGTGGCTGGCTAAATTCGCCAGCGCCTTGCGTAGCACATCGGGTGCTCCGGCGGCGCCCGTGCGCCCCTGATTGCGTTTAACGCCTTCGTCGCAGGCAAACCCGAGTAACGCTATCTGCTCGCGGTACATTTCTGGGCTAAACGTCTGGCTCAGGGTGATAGTCTGAAACAGGCGCAGCGCATTCGGCGATTCGGCGCGGTCATCACGTCCCTGCCACAGCGCAGGTGAGGCTGGTTGCCAGTTGGTCATGCTATTTGTCCTTTGAATACGCGTTGGTAGAGCGGATTGCGCCCGGGTTCATACAGGATCTCGACCGGGAGGGTTGCATCCCACACCACAAAATCGGCCACAAACCCGGCCTTCAATTGACCGTGGGTGGCATGACGCCCCAGTGCCCGGGCCGCATGACGGGTTACGCCCGCCCATGCTTCTTCCGGCGTTAGGCCAAACTGAACGCAGGCCATATTCATCGCCCAGTGCAGGCTGATAAACGGACTGGTACCGGGGTTAAAATCTGTCGCTACCGCCATCGGTACCTGATATTGACGCAGCAACGCTACCGGTGGGCGCTGCTGCTCTTTGAGGAAATAGAATGCGCCGGGCAGCAGCACACCGACCGTACCGCTTTGGCTCATCGCCGCTACACCCGCTTCATCGAGGTATTCAATATGATCGGCGGATAGCCCGTGGTAGCGGCTTACCAACTGTGCGCCGCCAAGCAATGACAGTTGTTCGACATGGCCTTTAATCGGGATGCCCAGCGCCTGTGCAGCCTGAAACACCCGCTCGCTCTGCGCCAACGAAAAACCAACGCTTTCACAGAACAGATCGACGGTCTCAAACAGCCCTTGTTCCCACAATTGCGGCATAATGGTCTCACACACCAGCGTAATATAGCCGTCAGGATCATCCCGGTATTCCGCTGGAGTTGCATGCGCAGCCAACAGCGTCGGGCTGATTTCAACGATATTCTCTGCCGCCAGCGCTGCCACCACGCGCAATATTTTCTCTTCTGTCGGCAAATCCAGGCCGTAGCCGGATTTTATTTCCAGCAGCGTAACACCTTCTTTGATCAGCTGTTCCATCCGCTGATGGGCTACGTGTAAGAGTTGTTCATCCGTGGCGCTGCGGGTCGCCGATACGGTGGCATTGATCCCCCCACCCTGAGCGCTTATCTGCTGGTAGGAGACACCATTTAGCCGCTGCTCCCACTCACCTGCGCGGTTTCCGCCAAAGACCAGATGCGTATGGCAATCAATCAGGCCAGGCGTAATCAGCCTGCCCTGCATATCAAAAGTATTGTCATGCGTGAGATATAACGATGATTCCGGGACGATATCGCGAATCTTGCCCTGGCGGACGATCAGCGCGTGACCATCCAACAGCCCATATGGGGTACCACGTTCAGGGTCCATAGTCGCCAGACGAACATTGCGCCAGATAACATCATCAGGGAAGAATTGCTGCATTCGACTCACCACTTGTCATAGGTTGTATAGACATTTATTTTTGATTATAGGGATGTTGTCAACCTGAAGAACCATAATTGTTATCTATTTGTGATATAAAGACTCTCCGCGCCAGACATTGCTGCGATAAAAAACAACTTTTTACCTTTTCGCCTTCCCGTTTCGCTCAACTTAGTATAAAAAAGCAGGCTTTAATGGATAACTTTCAAAGCCCGGAGCAACCTGTGAACATATCATCAGTTTCCCGTCTGGCGCTGGCTATGGCTTTTGGCGTGACGCTGACCGCCTGTAGCTCTACGCCGCCCGATCAAATTCCTTCCGATCAGACCGCGCCAGGCACCTCTTCGCGCCCAATTTTGTCGGCCAATGAAGCGAAAAACTTCGTTACTGCGCACTATTTTTCCGCGCTGACGCCAAACACCGCGCCGTGGAGTCCTTCTTCTATTTCTCTGCCTGCACAGCCTGACTTCGTTGTTGGCCCGGCAGGGACTCAGGGCGTCACCCATACCAGCATTCAGGCCGCTGTTGATGCAGCAATCATCAAACGTACTAACAAACGTCAGTACATCGCGATTATGCCAGGCGAGTACCAGGGCACGGTATATATTCCGGCAGCAACAGGTAGCCTGACGCTGTACGGCATGGGCGAAAAACCGCTTGATGTGAAAATTGGCCAGGCTATTGACGGTGACATGAGCACCGCTGACTGGCGTCGTACGGTGAACCCAGGCGGTAAATACATGCCGGGTAAACCTGCGTGGTATATGTTTGATAATTGCCAGAACAAACGTGGCACAAATATTGGTGTGATGTGTTCTGCTGTCGTCTGGTCGCAAAATAACGGTCTGCAATTGCAGAACCTGACCATCGAAAACAACCTGGGTGACAGCGTTGATGCTGGTAACCACCCGGCCGTTGCACTGCGTACCGATGGCGATAAAGTGCAGATCAACAAGGTCAATATCCTTGGCCGCCAGAATACCTTCTTCGTGACCAATAGCGGCGTACAAAACCGTCTGGAAAACGATCGTCAACCGCGTACGCTGGTTACCAACAGCTACATTGAAGGTGATGTGGATATCGTTTCCGGTCGCGGTGCCGTAGTGTTCGATAACACCGATTTCCGCGTAGTGAACTCCCGTACCCAGCAGGAAGCCTATGTGTTCGCACCGGCTACCCTGTCAAACATCTACTACGGTTTCCTGGCGATTAATAGTCGCTTCACGGCAAGTGGCGATGGCGTGGCGCAGTTAGGCCGCTCGCTGGATGTCGATTCCAACACTAACGGTCAGGTCGTGATTCGTGACAGCGTGATTAACGAAGGCTTTAACATGGCAAAACCATGGGCTGACAGCGTTATCGCAAAACGCCCGTTTGCCGGTAATACCGGTGCGGAAGATGACAAAGGTGAAATCCAGCGTAACCTGAACGACACCAACTTCAACCGTATGTGGGAATACAACAACCGCGGTATCGGTAGCAAAGTGGTTGCTGAACCTAAGCAGTAAACGTCATTCTCTGATGTAAACCCGGCAGATTCATGCTCTGCCGGGCAATGTGCCGGATACTCATCCGGCATTAGACGCAATATTAGTACGCGTTAACAACCACCCACATCGGGCCTTGTCCTACCGCGTAACGACCTTTCTCCGTCAACAGTCCTTGTTCGCCAGCAATCTCGTATACCGCGATATGGTGCGATTTTTGTCCGGCTGCAATCAGGTATTTACCTCTGTTATCGATATTAAAACCGCGCGGCTGAGTTTCGGTAGGTTGGAAACCTTCTTTGGTCAACACGCTGCCATCTTCAGAGACGCTAAAGACCGTAATCAGGCTGGCGGTGCGATCACAGGCATACAGATGGCGACCATCCGGTGTGATGTGAATATCTGCTGCCCAACGGGTATCCGCGAAATCAGCAGGCATCATATCCAGCGTCTGCACACACTCAATCTTGCCGTACGGATCTTTCAGCTCCCAGACATCAACAGAGCTATTCAGCTCGTTCACGCAGTAGGCATATTGCTTATTCGGATGGAACGCCATATGACGCGGGCCCGCGCCTTCAACGGTAGTCACTTCAGCCGGTTCCTGCGCAACCAGATGGCCATCATCGCTAACGTCAAACAGGCAGATACGATCCTGTTTCAACGCCGGAACCCAAAGGGTACGGTTATCCGGAGAGATGTTGGCTGAGTGGCAACCATCCAGACCTTCTACCACGTCAACCAGTTCCACCGGCAGGCCATCTTCCAGACGCGTGACACTCACGCTACCCGCGTTATAAGAGCCAACGAACACGAAACGTCCCTGATGATCGGTAGAAATATGCGTCGGGCTACCCGGCAGCGCTGACTCTGCCGCGAAGGTCAGCGCTCCGTCATCAGGCGCAATACGATAAGCCAACACGCGAAACTCCGGGCGCACACCAACATAGAGGTAACGCTTATCCGGGCTGACGACCATCGGCTGTACCTGACCCGGTACATCAACCACCTGCGTCAGCGTCAGAGAACCATCGTGATTCAGGCTCCAGACGTGGATTTGCTGACTTTCAGGGCTGGCGGTATAAACGGTTTGCTTCATGAATACTCCTTTGCTTTTTGGCAGGTGGCTGCAATTGCCTGACACACGCCTAAGGTAGACGCTTTTAACGGTGAATGCTTAATTAAGGCTCAGAATTTTGTCCGGCTCCCGTCTCGGTGTACCATTCCAGCAGACAAAATTCTCAACCTTAATCTGGAAAAAACTATGACCGCACGCGTGATTGCCCTGGATTTAGACGGTACCCTGTTGACCCCGAAAAAAACCTTGCTGCCATCCTCTCTCGAAGCGCTCTCGCGCGCCAGAGAAGCAGGCTACCAACTTATCATTGTCACAGGTCGCCATCACGTTGCTATTCATCCTTTTTATCAGGCACTGGCGCTGGATACACCTGCAATTTGCTGTAACGGTACCTACTTGTATGATTATCAGGCAAAAAAGGTACTGGAATCCGATCCCCTCCCGGTAGACCAGGCATTACAGCTGATCGAAATGCTGGATGAACATCAGATCCACGGGCTGATGTATGTGGATGAGGCCATGCTGTATGAGCGCCCAACCGGGCATGTGGTGCGTACCGCTAACTGGGCGCAAACTCTGCCGCCGGAACAGCGCCCGACCTTCACCCAGGTTCCTTCGCTGGCGCAGGCCGCACATGACGTCAACGCCGTCTGGAAATTTGCTCTAACCGACGAAGATATTCCGAAACTGCAGCAGTTTGGCCAGTACGTTGAGCAACAGCTGGGACTGGAGTGTGAATGGTCCTGGCATGATCAGGTCGACATTGCACGTAAAGGCAACAGCAAAGGACGACGCCTTACCCAGTGGATTGAAGCACAGGGCAGGTCAATGGAAAACGTGATTGCCTTTGGTGATAACTTTAACGATATCAGCATGCTGGAAGCCGCAGGTATCGGTGTGGCGATGGGCAACGCGGATGACGCGGTCAAAGCCCGCGCCAACATCGTGATTGGTGACAACACCACAGACAGCATCGCGAAATTTATCTACTCCCACCTGCTGTAATCAGGCGGTAATCGATACGCTCTTAATTTGCGCGTACAGCCACAGGCCAGGTTTGATACCCAGTTCATCCCTGGCCCATGGGCTAATCCTCGCCCACAGCGTCTTACCGCCCACCTCAAGCTGAACTTCCACCTGACCGTTATCGTCATAGCATTGCGCGACTTTTGCCCGGAGAACGTTACGAATACTGGTCTGCTGGGGTGGTTGGAGCACCAGTGAAACATCAGATGCCTGAATACGAATACGCAGCGCGGTTTGCAGCGGTTGCTCCAGCTTATTGACCCACAGATGCTGATCGCCGAGCGCCAGCGCGGTCATCGCATAGTGTGGATGATGTTCCAGCACGCTGACTTTCAGAATACTGCTTTGCTGTTCCTTAGGCAGCCAGGGGTGCATCACGCTGCTACCCCAGACATCTTCCAGCGAACCAAACGCTTTGACCTGCCCGTTCTCCAGCACCATCACTTTATCCGCCAGGTGCAAAATCTCATCAAGCGAGTGGCTGACATACAGCATCGGAATATTGATTTCACGTGCAAGGCGTTGCAGGTAAGGCAGCAGTTCGCGTTTACGCGGTATATCCAGTGAGGCTAACGGCTCATCAAGCAGCAATAACTCAGGCGCGGTCAGCAGCGCCCGACCGATGGCGACACGCTGCTTTTCACCGCCAGAAAGACCGCCAGGCAGACGGTCAAGCAGCGGTTCAATGCCCAACAACGCCACCAGCTTATCAAACTGTCCGGCCATGCTTTTCGCCATTCCGTAACGCAGGTTGCCGCGCACTTTATAGTGCGGGAACAGGCGCGCATCCTGGAAAACATAGCCCACCCGGCGTTTTTCCGGCGTTAAACAGATACCGTTCTCGACGTCGTTTAAGACCCGACCGTTGAGCACGATGCGTCCGGACTGCGGCTGTGTCAGGCCGCTGATGGCGTTAATCAGTGAGGTTTTGCCCGCACCGGAAACGCCAAAAATAGCGGTGATGCCGCTGGCTGGCAGCGTTTCGTTGAGCGTCAGGCAATGCGTCCCCAGCGTCTGGGAGAAATTGAGTTCCAGCATAATTATCGCCCCGTCCGCTCACGGCTAATACGCGCCAGCCATTCAGAAATCAGCAGCGAAATCAGCGCTAAAACAATAGAAATGATACACAACCTCGCCGCCGCGCTTTCGCCGCCGGGAGTCTGGATCAGGGTATACATCGCCGAAGGAATGGTGCGGGTTTCACCAGGAATGTTGGAAACAAAAGTAATGGTTGCGCCGAATTCCCCGAGGGAACGCGCGAACGCCAGCACCGTACCGACAATAATGCCGGGCAGCATCAGCGGTAGCGTAATGGTCATGAATACACGCCAGCGTCCGGCTCCCAGCGTGCGGGCCGCCTGCTCCAGCTTGATGTCGACACCTTCCAGCGCCAGACGAATTGCCCGTACCATCAGAGGAAAAGACATCACCGCCGCAGCCAGTACCGCACCGCGCCAGCTAAAGGCAAAGGTAATGCCAAACCAGTCGTACAACCATTCGCCAATGAATCCGCGCCGCCCCATGGCGACCAACAGCAGATAGCCCACCACGACCGGCGGCAGAACCAGCGGCAAATGCAGAACGCTGTCGAGCAGCGCTTTGCCCGGGAACTTGCATCGCACAAGCAGCCAGGCAAAGAAGATCCCAAACGGCAAACTAAACAACACAGCCAGGGAAGAAACTTTCAGGCTCAGGATGACGGCCTGCCATTCAGGATCGGTCAGTATCATTACTTGGTCGTAAATCCATAACGTTTAAAGATTTCAGCAGCCTGCGGTCCTTTCAGGTAATCATAGAACGCGCTAACCGTTGCGTTTTTGTGCCCATCAACAATCGCGATAGGGTATTCCACTTTTTTGTGCGAATCTTCCGGGAAAGTCGCAACAACTTTTACGCCCTTACTGGCGACAGCATCGGAACCATAGACGATCCCCAGCGGCGCTTCGTTACGTTCTACCAGCGCCAGCGCACCGCGCACGTCTTCAGCAGGAGCCAGTTTCGGGGCCAGGGTATCCCATGCACCCAGTTTTTGCAGCGCTTCTTTGGCATAAATGCCCGCCGGAACATGTTCTGGATCGCCAACAGCCAGGCGTCCACCATTCAACAGACTGGTCCAGTTGGTTTTACTGTCAATGGTGAAGTCTTTCTGTGCGCTGGCTTTCGGCGCAACCACCACCAGACTGTTACCCAACAGCGTTTCACGCGATGCGGTATCAATCGACTTCTTGTCTACCGCGTAGTCCATCCATTTCTGATCGGCAGAAATAAACAGATCGGCCGGTGCGCCTGCTTCAATCTGACGCGCCAGTGTGGAAGAAGAAGCAAAAGAGGAGACAACATCAACGTTCTTCTCTTTTTTATATTGCGTTGCAATGTCCTGCATCGCGTTGGTCAGCGAAGCCGCTGCAAAAACGGTAATCTTTCCTTCATCCGCCAGCGCATGCCCGGCAACGGTAAGAGAAAGTGTTGCCCCTGCAAACAAGCGTAACCATGTACGTGCCATCTGTAACTCCTTTGCGTTTCGTTATGTAGGCGCAAATATAACGAGTAAACCAGGATTTTCCCAGTGGTTATTGATACCAATTAGAGGTTACACAAAGAAAATATCGGCAGGGAAAGCAAGATCTTGAGAAAACGAGTTGGCAGGCAAAAAATATAAACGCCCGACTGAGCGGGCGTTTGGGGAATCAATGATTCTGTCTGGACTGGTCTTTCTGACCGATAGAGGAGAAGATGTTGAACACTTCACCCAGTCCGTAAATCAGCCCCAGGATGACAGCCATCACCACAGGAACCATAATTACGGCGAATACCAGACTTTTCAATAACTCTAACATGGTCAACTCCAGATATAGTCCTTAGTTGTATTCTAACCACATAACACAGAAAAGCACTCCCCTTTTGTGCGGTTGGCTTTGCGCGCGCGCGGTTTTCCGTCACAATACCCCTTTTGCCAGGAGCTTGTGATGCAGGCCGAAATCCTTCTTACGCTGAAACTTCAGCAAAAACTGTTTGCCGATCCCCGTCGCATTTCTCTGCTTAAGCACATTGCACTTTCCGGCTCCATCAGTCAGGGCGCGAAGGATGCAGGTATCAGCTATAAAAGCGCCTGGGATGCGATTAACGAAATGAATCAGCTCAGCGAGCAGACGCTGGTTGAGCGCGCCACTGGCGGCAAAGGCGGCGGCGGCGCGGTATTAACGCGCTACGGCCAACGCTTAATCCAGCTGTATGATTTATTAGCGCAAATCCAACAGAAAGCCTTCGATGTTTTGAGCGATGACGACGCACTCCCGCTCAATAGCCTGCTGGCGGCGATCTCTCGCTTTTCGCTGCAAACCAGCGCCCGTAACCAGTGGTTTGGCACCATTACCGCCCGCGACCACGATCAGGTTCAACAGCATGTCGACGTGCTGCTGGCGGATGGCGAAACGCGCCTGAAAGTGGCAATCACTGCACAAAGCGGCGAGCGTCTCGGGCTTGAGGAAGGCAAAGAAGTACTGATTCTGTTGAAAGCGCCGTGGGTAGGAATCACTCAGGACGACGCCATCGCTCAGGCCGCCGATAACCAGTTGCAGGGCACAATCAGCCATATCGAACGCGGAGCGGAGCAGTGCGAAGTGTTGATGACCTTGCCAGACGGCCAGACGCTGTGCGCGACTTTGCCGATAGAGCAGACCCACACATTAACGGAAGGCGCTAACGTCACAGCATATTTTAATGCGGACAGGGTGATTATCGCCACACTGTGCTGAGTTAATTGACATCAGCCTGAAGAACACGTATCCCTGTTATTCATCGCTGCAAATAATGGGATACAAAATGTCATCGTTGCAAATTTCGCAAGGCACGTTTCGTCTTAGCGACACAAAAACGCTCCAGTTAGATGCGTTGACGTTAAACGCGGGTGATAGCTGGGCGTTTGTTGGCTCTAACGGCAGCGGGAAATCTGCGCTGGCCCGCGCGCTGGCGGGCGAGTTACCGCTTCTGAAAGGCGAACGTCACTGTCAGTTTACGCGTATTACCCGGCTCTCATTTGAGCAGCTACAAAAGCTGGTCAGCGACGAGTGGCAGCGAAACAACACCGATCTTCTTAGTCCCGGTGAAGACGACACCGGGCGCACGACCGCAGAAATCATTCAGGACGAAGTCCACGACCCCGCCCGCTGCGCTGCGCTGGCGCAGCAGTTTGGCATTTCATCCCTACTTAACAGGCGTTTCAAATACCTTTCCACCGGTGAAACGCGCAAAACCCTACTCTGCCAGGCATTAATGTCCACACCGGATTTACTGATCCTTGATGAACCCTTTGACGGGCTGGACGTGGCGTCCCGTCGCCAGTTAGCAGAGTTGCTCGCTGAGTTGCACCGGGCCGGTTTAACGTTGGTACTGGTGCTTAATCGCTTTGATGAAATTCCTGAGTTCGTGCAGTTTGCCGGCGTACTTGCCGACTGCACGCTGACGGAAATCGGTGCAAAACCCGACCTTCTGCAACAGGCATTAATCGCTCAGCTTGCCCATAGCGAACGGCTGGAAGGCATCCAGTTACCCGAACCGGATGAGCCTTCGGTGCGCCACACGTTGTCAGATAACGAGCCGCGCATTGTGCTTAACGACGGCACCGTCTCGTATAACGATCGCCCTATCCTGCATCATCTGAGCTGGCGGGTAAATCCGGGGGAACACTGGCAAATCATCGGCCCCAACGGTGCGGGGAAATCAACCCTGCTCAGTTTAATCACTGGCGATCATCCCCAGGGATATAGCAACGACCTGACCCTGTTTGGCCGCCGCCGGGGCAGCGGTGAAACTATCTGGGATATCAAAAAACATATTGGCTATGTCAGCAGCAGCCTGCATCTGGATTACCGGGTAAGTACGACAGTTCGCAACGTTATTCTCTCCGGTTATTTCGATTCAATCGGCATTTATCAGGCCGTCTCCGACAGGCAGCACAAGCTGGTACAACAGTGGCTGGATATTCTGGGCATCGATAAACGTACCGCGGATGCGCCATTTCATAGTCTTTCCTGGGGGCAGCAGCGGCTGGCATTGATTGTTCGTGCACTGGTGAAACATCCTACGTTGCTGATCCTCGATGAACCGTTACAAGGATTAGATCCGCTCAACCGTCAACTGATCCGTCGGTTTGTGGATGTCCTGATCGGTGAAGGTGAAACTCAGCTTTTGTTTGTCTCTCATCACGCCGAAGATGCCCCGGCCTGCATTACCAATCGGCTAGAGTTTGTACCCGAGGGTGATATCTACGCCTATCGACAAACCTCTCTGCGTTAATTTTCATGCCAGGGCGTTTATCACGCCCTTTTTTCTGCTTTTTTTTCAGACAAGTGCTGAAATAACAACCTAACATAATGATTTATAATAAAGTAACTGGCAGCATCGAGTGAAAACACCGGAGTGTAAACGATTCCACTAATTTATTCCGTGTCACACTTTTCGCATCTTTGTTATGCTATGGTTATTGCATACCATAGGCTTAACGGAGCGAATTATGAGAGTATTGGTTACAGGTGGTAGCGGTTACATTGGAAGCCACACTTGCGTGCAGTTGCTGAAAAACGGTCACGAAGTGGTGATCCTGGATAATCTCTGCAACAGCAAGCGTAGCGTACTGCCCGTCATTGAGCGTTTAGGCGGCAAGCATCCGACCTTCGTGGAAGGAGACATCCGTAACGAAGCGCTGATAACCGAAATTCTGCACGATCATGCCATTGATACGGTCATCCATTTTGCCGGTTTAAAAGCCGTTGGAGAATCCGTTGCCAAGCCGCTGGAGTACTATGACAACAACGTCAACGGCACTCTGCGTCTGGTGAATGCAATGCGCGCTGCCAACGTGAAAAACTTCATTTTCAGCTCCTCCGCGACCGTCTATGGCGATCAGCCGCAAATTCCTTACGTTGAAAGCTTCCCCACCGGCACGCCGCAAAGTCCGTACGGCAAAAGCAAGCTGATGGTGGAACAGATCCTGACCGATCTGCAAAAAGCGCAGCCCGACTGGAGCATTGCCCTGCTGCGCTACTTTAACCCGGTTGGCGCTCATCCATCGGGAGATATGGGGGAAGATCCGCAAGGTATTCCAAACAACCTGATGCCTTACATCGCGCAGGTTGCCGTTGGCCGTCGCGAATCTCTTGCCATATTTGGCAATGACTACCCTACTGAAGATGGCACCGGCGTACGCGACTACATCCACGTGATGGATCTCGCCGACGGCCATGTTGCTGCCATGGAAAAACTGGCGGGCAAACAGGGCGTACATATTTACAACCTCGGTGCAGGCATCGGCAGCAGCGTGCTGGACGTGGTCAACGCCTTCAGCAAAGCTTGCGGTAAACCGGTGAATTACCATTTCGCCCCGCGCCGTGATGGCGATCTTCCGGCCTACTGGGCTGACGCCAGCAAAGCCGATCGCGAGCTCAACTGGCGCGTGACCCGCACACTGGATGAAATGGCACAAGATACCTGGCACTGGCAGTCACGCCACCCGCAGGGATATTCGGATTAAGGACCAATCATGACGCAATTCAATCCTGTCGATCATCCACATCGCCGTTTTAACCCGCTCACCGGGCAGTGGATCCTCGTATCACCACATCGCGCCAAACGCCCGTGGCAAGGGGCGCAGGAAACTCCGTCTAAGCAGGTACTGCCTGCACATGACCCGGACTGCTTCCTGTGCGCTGGCAATACGCGCGTTACCGGCGACAAAAACCCGGATTACACCGGGACCTATGTCTTTACCAATGACTTTGCGGCGCTGATGTCCGATACCCCGGACGCGCCGGACAGTCACGATCCGTTAATGCGATGCCAGAGCGCGCGCGGTACCAGCCGTGTAATTTGCTTCTCGCCCGATCACAGCAAAACGCTGCCGGAACTCAGCGTCCCTGCACTAACAGAAATTGTGAAAACGTGGCAGGAACAGACTGAAGACTTAGGCAAAACCTATCCCTGGGTGCAGGTATTTGAGAATAAAGGCGCAGCGATGGGGTGCTCAAACCCGCACCCACACGGACAAATTTGGGCCAACAGCTTTTTGCCTAACGAAGCCGAACGTGAAGATCGCCTGCAGAAAGCGTACTTCGCCGAACAAGGCGCGCCGATGCTCGTTGATTACGTCCAGCGTGAGCTGGCGGACGGCAGCCGTACGGTCGTTGAAACCGAGCACTGGCTGGCAGTTGTCCCTTACTGGGCCGCGTGGCCGTTCGAAACGCTGCTGCTGCCGAAAGCGCACGTGTTGCGAATTACCGATTTGACCGACGAACAGCGTGCTGACCTGGCGCTGGCGTTGAAAAAACTGACCAGTCGTTATGACAACCTGTTCCAGTGCTCATTCCCCTATTCTATGGGCTGGCACGGCGCACCGTTTAACGGTGAAGAAAACCAACACTGGCAGTTGCACGCACACTTTTACCCGCCGCTGCTGCGTTCCGCGACCGTGCGTAAATTTATGGTCGGTTATGAAATGCTGGCAGAAACCCAGCGCGACCTGACGGCAGAACAAGCGGCTGAACGACTGCGTGCGGTCAGCGACATCCATTTTCGCGAATCCGGAGTTTAAATAATGAGTCTGAAAGAAAAAACACAATCTCTGTTTGCTGAAACATTTGGCTACCCTGCCACCCATACTATTCAGGCACCGGGTCGTGTGAACCTGATCGGTGAACATACCGATTATAACGACGGCTTCGTTCTGCCCTGCGCTATCGACTATCAAACCGTTATCAGCTGTGCGGCACGCGACGATCGAAAAGTCCGTGTGATCGCCGCTGATTACGACAATCAGGTTGATGAGTTCTCGCTTGATGCGCCAATTATCGCTCATGACAGCCAGCAGTGGTCAAACTACGTGCGTGGCGTAGTGAAACATCTGCAAAAGCGCAATAACGCCTTTGGCGGCGCGGATCTGGTGATCAGCGGTAACGTCCCGCAGGGTGCGGGCTTAAGCTCTTCTGCCTCACTGGAAGTCGCTGTGGGTACGGTATTCCAGCAGCTCTATCATCTGCCGCTCGACGGCGCGCAGATTGCCCTGAATGGCCAGGAAGCTGAAAACCAGTTTGTCGGCTGTAACTGCGGCATTATGGATCAACTGATCTCGGCACTTGGTAAGAAAGATCATGCGCTACTGATCGACTGCCGAACGCTGGGCACCAAAGCCGTTTCCATGCCTGAGGGCGTAGCGGTGGTGATCATCAACAGTAACTTTAAACGCACATTGGTCGGTAGCGAATACAATACCCGTCGCGAACAGTGTGAAACCGGCGCGCGTTTCTTCCAGCAGCCAGCGCTGCGTGATGTCAGCCTTGAAGCCTTCAACGCTGTCGCCCACGAACTGGATCCGATTGTCGCCAAACGCGTTCGCCACGTGATCACGGAAAATGCGCGTACCGTTGAAGCCGCACAGGCGCTGGAAAAAGGCGACCTGCTGCGCATGGGCCAGCTGATGGCGGAATCTCACGCCTCAATGCGCGATGACTTTGAAATTACCGTGCCGCAAATTGATACGCTGGTCGAGATTGTCAAAGCGACCATCGGCGATAAAGGCGGTGTCCGTATGACCGGCGGCGGCTTCGGCGGCTGCATCGTGGCGCTGATCCCGCAAGATTTGGTACCTGCCGTACAGCAGGCCGTCGCGGAACAATACGAAGCAAAAACCGGTATCAAAGAAACATTCTACGTCTGCAAACCTTCACAAGGAGCAGGACAATGTTAAGCGAAATCCCTGTGCAGGCTCCGGACGGTCAGCCGTTTCGCCTGCTCACCCTGCGCAATGACGCAGGGATGGTCGTCACGCTCATGGACTGGGGCGCGACGCTGCTCTCTGCGCGTATTCCGCTTAGCGATGGTAGCGTGCGTGAAGCATTGCTCGGGTGCGCCAGTCCGGAACAATACCCGGAGCAGGCTGCGTTTCTGGGCGCTTCAATTGGTCGCTACGCTAACCGTATCGCCAACAGCCGCTATACCTTTGCCGGCGAAACCGTTGAGTTGGTACCAAGTCAGGGCAACAACCAGCTGCACGGCGGGCCAGACGGTTTCGACAAACGTCGCTGGCAGATAGTCAATCAGAATGACCGTCAGGTGCTGTTCGCCTTAACATCTGACGATGGCGATCAGGGTTTTCCTGGCCATCTATGCGCCACCGCGCAGTATCGCCTGACTGACGATAATCGTATTTCGATAACCTACCGCGCCACGGTCGATAAGCCCTGTCCGGTGAATCTGACGAATCACGTTTATTTTAACCTCGACGGTGACAAAACGGATGTGCGCCAGCATAAGCTGCAAATTATGGCGGACGAGTACTTGCCGGTTGATGAAATGGGCATCCCGCATGACGGGCTGAAATCCGTCGCTGGTAGCACTTTCGATTTCCGCACGCCTAAAATGATCAGTAGTGAATTTCTTGCCGATGACGATCAGCGCAAGGTGAAAGGTTACGATCACGCCTTCCTGCTTCAGGCACAGGGCAATGCGCGTACGCCGGTCGCCCGACTGTGGTCCCAGGATGAAAAACTGCAGATGGTGGTATACACCTCCGCCCCGGCATTGCAGTTTTACTCCGGCAACTTCCTCGGCGGTACGCCATCTCGTGGGCCTGATGCCTACAAAGACTGGCAAGGCCTGGCGCTGGAAAGTGAGTTTCTCCCGGACAGCCCAAACCATCCAGAGTGGCAGCAGCCGGACTGCTTCTTACGCCCGGGTGAAGAGTATGCCAGCGTGACGGAATATCAGTTTATTCCAGTCTGATCCTTTCCCCTCACAGGCCCGATGACGTAACGTAGCGGGCCTGTTATTTGTTTATCACAGTAGAACCGCTCAAATCCCCACCACTCAAAGACAAAATCGCAACCTTGAATTCACAAGAACCTTACACTGTGGCGCTATTTTCGCTATGGTTATGCGTAAGCATTGCCGCTGACGCTTTACGGCAATATAATGAGAATTATTATCATTCAATATGATTTATAGGAGTGAGTGTATGGCTGTAACTAAGCTGGTTCTGGTACGTCACGGTGAAAGTCAGTGGAACAACGAAAACCGTTTTACCGGTTGGTATGACGTTGATCTGTCAGAGAAAGGCGTGGGCGAAGCAAAAGCGGCAGGTAAACTGCTGAAAGAAGAAGGCTACAGCTTCGATTTTGCTTATACTTCTGTGCTGAAACGTGCCATCCACACCCTGTGGAACGTACTGGACGAACTGGATCAGGCCTGGCTGCCGGTTGAAAAATCCTGGAAACTGAACGAACGTCATTACGGCGCGCTGCAGGGTCTGAACAAAGCTGAAACCGCTGAAAAATACGGTGACGAGCAGGTTAAACAATGGCGTCGCGGCTTTGCGGTAACTCCACCGGAACTGACCAAAGATGACGAGCGTTATCCGGGTCACGATCCGCGTTATGCGAAGTTGACCGACAAAGAGTTGCCGGTTACCGAAAGCCTGGCGCTGACCATCGATCGCGTTATCCCCTACTGGAACGAAACCATTCTGCCGCGCATGAAAAGCGGTGAGCGCGTAATTATCGCCGCTCACGGTAACTCTCTGCGTGCGCTGGTTAAATACCTGGATAACATGGGCGAAGATGAGATCCTTGAATTGAACATCCCGACCGGCGTACCGCTGGTATATGAGTTCGACGAAAACTTCAAACCAATCAAACATTACTATCTGGGTAATGCTGACGAGATCGCAGCAAAAGCAGCAGCCGTTGCGAACCAGGGTAAAGCGAAGTAATTTTCATCTTGGGTCAAACGAAAAAAGCGTGGAATGCTCCACGCTTTTTTATTGCCGGATGACGGCGTTGCCTTATCCGGCCTACCGAGCATAGCCCGGATGAATTTTTTAACCGCGGCGCACTTTTACCGCATCCGCCAGCTGGCGCAACACCGCATCGGTATCTTCCCAGCCAATGCAGGCGTCGGTGATGCTCTTACCGTAGGTCAGCGGCTCACCGCTATCCGGGTTTTGATTGCCTTCTACCAGATGGCTTTCGATCATCACGCCAATAATTGCTTTTTCGCCCCCAGCAACTTGTCCGCAAACATCTTTCGCGACATCCATCTGCTTTTTGAACTGCTTGCTGGAGTTGGCATGGCTAAAGTCGATCATCACCTGCGCTGAAAGCCCTGCTTTGATCAGACCTTCTTTCACGTCGGCAACGTGCTGAGCGCTGTAGTTCGGCTCTTTGCCGCCGCGCAAAATAATATGGCAATCGCCATTACCACTGGTATTTACGATCGCCGAATGACCCCATTTGGTCACAGACAGGAAGCAGTGCGGCGCTCCTGCGGCATTAATCGCATCAATCGCTACTTTTATCGTGCCATCAGTACCGTTTTTAAAGCCAACCGGGCAGGACAGACCAGACGCCAGCTCGCGGTGCACCTGAGATTCTGTGGTACGTGCCCCAATCGCGCCCCAGCTCATCAGGTCGGCGAGGTATTGCGGCGTAATCATATCGAGGAATTCACCCGCAGCAGGCAATCCGCTGTCATTGATATCCAGCAGCAGTTTACGCGCAATGCGCAGCCCATCGTTGATCTGGAAGCTGTTGTCCATGTGCGGATCGTTGATAAGCCCTTTCCAGCCGACGGTAGTTCGCGGTTTTTCAAAATAGACGCGCATAACGATTTCAAGCTCGCCTTTTAACTCTTCACGCAGTGCCAGCAGGCGAGCGGCATACTCTTTGGCGGCTGCCGGATCATGAATAGAGCAAGGCCCAATCACTACCAACAGGCGATCGTCACTCCCTTTCAGGATTTTGTGAATCGCCTTACGGGCATGAGCCACCGTGTTTGCGGCATTTTCAGTAGCGGGGAATTTTTCCAACAATGCGACTGGCGGTAATAACTCGTTGATCTCTTTAATGCGTAAATCGTCGTTCTGATAATTCATGATTATTCCAGCGTTGCCATACTTATATAAATGAATGCAATCCCTCCAATCTATATCTTCAGTCATAAAGTGTAAACGGGGTTTTACACTTTGGACGGATTAATCCTGGAATTGGCCAAAAAAACGCAATAAAGTAGCGAAAAACGAGATCCAACCTACAATTTATAACTGTAACAGCTTTAATTTTCATAAATTTCAAGATTCTATGCTGGGTTTAATTTCTCTGGCAAAACTATTAACCACATATTGATGATGTAACTGGCACATGCACTGTTGGAAGACGTTATCCGACATATCGACCATAACAGGAGCATATTATGCATATGACAAAGCTGGCTTCACTCTTTCTTACCGCTACACTCAGCCTCGCCAGCGGCGCGGCGCTGGCTGCTGAAACCAATACGCAGTCCAATAACGGCCAGGCAAATTCCTCGGCGGATGCCGGTCAGGTCGCCCCAGACGCACGCGAAAACGTGGCACCAAATAATGTCGACAACAGTAACGTGAATTCGGGTGGCACAATGCTGCACCCGAACGGTTCATCAATGAACCATGAAGGGATGACCAAAGATGAGATGCACAAAAACACCATGTGTAAGGACGGTCGCTGCCCTGATGTGAATAAGAAGGTTGAGACCGGAAACGGCATTAACAATGATGCTGAGACAAAAACTGATGGCACTACGCAGTAACGCTGAAAATAAAGCTAATAATGGGAGAGCAATAGCTCTCCTTTTTAATTTTATCATCCCAAAAACGGTATGATGGCATACAGTAAAGATGAGAATAACAAAGGGATGGCATAATGGCGCACTCGCATACTCATACTTCTTCTGAGCAACCCAAGGACAATAATGCCCGCCGCTTGATGTTTGCATTCTGCATTACAGCCGGATTTATGTTGGTTGAAGTGGTGGGTGGCATACTTTCAGGTTCACTGGCCTTGTTGGCCGATGCCGGGCATATGCTCACTGATGCCGCAGCGCTCCTTTTTGCGCTGCTGGCCGTCCGGTTTTCCCATCGCCCGCCCACAATACGACACACCTTCGGCTGGCTGAGGCTCACGACACTGGCCGCGTTTGTTAACGCCATCGCATTGGTCGTGATCACCATTTTAATCGTCTGGGAAGCCATTGAGCGCTTCCATACGCCCCGCCCCGTGGCTGGCGGCATGATGATGGTTATAGCTGTCGCGGGTTTACTGGCTAACGTGCTGGCTTTTTGGGTTCTACACCGCGGCAGTGAGGATAAAAACCTGAACGTCCGCGCCGCGGCACTACATGTGATGGGCGATTTACTCGGCTCGGTCGGGGCGATCATCGCTGCGCTGATTATTATCTGGACGGGCTGGACGCCTGCGGACCCGATTCTCTCGATTCTGGTTTCCGTGCTGGTACTACGTAGCGCCTGGCGACTGTTAAAGGATAGCGTTAATGAATTACTGGAAGGCGCCCCGCTGACGCTGGATATCGCCGCACTGCAGCGCCATCTCGGCCGGGATATCCCCGAAGTCCGCAATGTGCACCATGTCCATGTCTGGATGGTGGGTGAAAAACCGGTAATGACGCTGCATGTGCAGGTGGTCCCGCCGCACGATCACGACGCGCTGCTGGAGCGTATTCAGCATTTCCTTATCCATCACTACCAGATTGAACACGCCACGATCCAGATGGAGTATCAGCCGTGTAATGGGCCGGACTGCCACCTGTATCAGGGGGTATCCGGCCATTCACACCATCACCATTAATGGGACAGCGCGTGGGAACCCCGCTCGCGCGCGCTGTTAATCCACATCCTGCTACCGTTCAGGGCGATAACCGTCAGGATCATATACTCCAGCGACATGGCATATACGCCTTGCAGGGCGAAAATCACTACGCTTATTACGTTAATGATCACCCACAGCAGCCAGTTTTCAACGTACTTACGCGTCATCAGGATCATCGCCGCAATCGACAACACCATCATGCAGGAGTCCCAGAACGGGAATGCATCGGGTTGCAACTCAGGCACAACAACCTGCAATCCTAATGCCTGCATAATGTTCACCGCAATGCGGGTCAGGAACGCAAAGACCGGATCGATATAGACCGACATCAGACCGATCGCCACCACGCAAGCCGCCAGCCAGCCGATCGCTTTTGGTAACGGCAGCCAGCGAATTTTCAGTTCCGCTTCATGCTGGTTGGTTTGCCTGGACCAGGCATACCAGCCGTAGATGTTGGCGGCAAAGAAGAAAACTTGCAGCAACAGGCTTGCATAGAGCTGGATCTGAAAGAAGATAATCGCAAACAGCGTGACGTTTATCAGGCCGAAGAAGTAATTGCTGATTTTCTCAAGGCTTGCCAGGCCAATACACAGCAACCCAGCGATCGTCCCCACAGCTTCGATCCACGACAGATCGTAACCGCCAGCGCCAATCGGAATATGTACCAGAATGTTCTGCGTGCTAAAAAAGTCCATCTTTTCCCCCAGAGCCAAAAAATTAATTAAGCTCGAAGTGTAGCCGCAAATTCCAACATGCGGTTTAACGGCAACAACGCCCCTTCTCGCAGCGCAGCATCAACATGTATCTCATGAGCCGCTCCGCCTTGTTCCAGGCCCTCAGCAATCGCCTTGAGGCCGTTCATCGCCATCCACGGACAATGCGCACAGCTGCGGCAGGTTGCCCCCTCACCAGCCGTCGGCGCTTCAAGCAATTCTTTATCCGGAACGGCCTGCTGCATTTTGTAAAATATGCCCCGGTCAGTCGCCACAATCAGCTGTTGATGCGGTAACGATTTAGCTGCGTTGATTAACTGGCTGGTTGAGCCAACCGCATCGGCCATATCAACGATAGACTGAGGGGACTCCGGGTGCACCAACACCGCTGCATCAGGGTAAAGCCCCTTCATGCGTGTTAAAGCCTGAGTCTTAAATTCGTCGTGGACGATACAGGCCCCCTGCCAACAAAGAACGTCTGCACCGGTCTGTTTTTGGACGTAGTTGCCCAGATGTCTGTCCGGAGCCCAGATGATTTTTTCACCTAAACTATCAAGATGCTCAATAAGTTCTACCGCGATACTGGATGTGACGACCCAGTCCGCACGTGCTTTAACGGCGGCTGAGGTATTGGCGTAAACCACTACGGTACGATCCGGGTGCGCATCACAAAACGCGCTGAACGCATCAATCGGACAGCCCAGATCTAATGAGCATTCCGCCTGTAGGGTCGGCATCAGGATGGTCTTTTCCGGGCTGAGGATTTTGGCGGTTTCCCCCATAAACCTCACGCCTGCAACCAACAGCGTAGAGGCAGAATGTTTTGAGCCGAAACGCGCCATCTCCAGAGAATCAGAAATACAACCACCGGTCTCTTCGGCCAACTGCTGAATTTCGGGATCGGTGTAATAGTGCGCGACCATAACGGCATCACGCTCTTTCAGCAGGCGCTTGATTTTTTCACGATAAAATTGCTTTTCATCCACACTCAGCGGGGCTGGCTTCGGCGGAAACGGATAAATTGCTGCTTCTGGATCAAACATCACGCTCATCTTGCTTTCTCGTTTTACTGGCTTAACGAAATAACCGATTAAAAGCGTGACGCACGCCGTATTCGGTTAGTTTTGTTTTATATGCTAAACAAGATAGCGGATTGGCGTAAGAAAGTCACAATAATTGCGTGTGATGAATGCCGGAAGGCGGCTGACGTCTTATCTGGCCTACGTGAATAGTGTCGTCTGTAGGACTGATAAGCGAAGCGCATCAGGCAAGCAGATTCGAATCTTATAAATCGCAGATAGCAAAAAGGCGCCTTTAGGGCGCCTTTTTACACTGGTGGGGCGTGCAGGATGACTCGCTTTGCTCGCCCTCCGGGCCGTCGCCGTAAACGGCTCCGTTGTCTCACTACGTGAGACCCGAACCTGCTGCAGGTTCGAATCGTTAATTCTGCGCATAGCAAAAAGGCGCCTTTAGGGCGCCTTTTTACACTGGTGGGGCGTGCAGGATTCGAACCTGCGACCAATTGATTAAAAGTCAACTGCTCTACCAACTGAGCTAACGCCCCCGTATGGGGTTTACTTCTTTATACTTTCAGGATGGTGGGTCGTGCAGGATTCGAACCTGCGACCAATTGATTAAAAGTCAACTGCTCTACCAACTGAGCTAACGACCCGCTCGGGTATAACCTGAAAATTTTTACTCGGTGCCACCAATAAGTTGGTGGGGCGTGCAGGATTCGAACCTGCGACCAATTGATTAAAAGTCAACTGCTCTACCAACTGAGCTAACGCCCCGAGTGGTGGGTGATGACGGGATCGAACCGCCGACCCCCTCCTTGTAAGGGAGGTGCTCTCCCAGCTGAGCTAATCACCCGATACTGCGCTGGATACTACTTACTAACTAAGTTAGTGGTGGGTCGTGCAGGATTCGAACCTGCGACCAATTGATTAAAAGTCAACTGCTCTACCAACTGAGCTAACGACCCACTTTTTTTGCCGCTTTCGGGCTGTTTGATATCCCTTGGCAACGGCGGCATATATTACTGATTTCAGATTTTAGCGCAACAAAAATTTCGATGTAAACAACTCAACTGCTTAGGAATCACACGACGCGACCAGAATTAACACGATTTCTGGTCGCATGGTGTTCATTACATCGCGCCAAGGCGTTTTTGCGCTTGTTTCGCGCCATCAGTGCCAGGGTATTTAGTGATAACCTGCTGATAAACGGCTTTCGCTTTCTCTTTATCACCTTTGTCCTGCATGATGACGCCGACTTTATACATCGCGTCTGCAGCCTTTGGTGATTTCGGGAAGTTTTTGACTACTGAAGCAAAATAGAACGCTGCATCATCTTTTTTCCCCTTGTTGTAATTCAACTGACCCAGCCAGTAATTCGCATTTGGCAGGTAAGTTGAGTCTGGGTACTTTTTAATGAAGTTCTGAAATGCTTCAATCGCGTCATCCTGGCGGGATTTATCCTGCACCAGAGCAATGGCCGCATTGTAATCGGTATTCGCATCGCCAGTTTGTACCGGAGCACCTGACGCTGCCGCTGGACCCGCATCAGGTGCAGGGGTTGCTGCTGCCCCACTCTGATCGCCGCCCGCAGATTGCGCAGCAGGTGCACTACCGCTGCCAAGATTATTCATCTGCAGCAATATCTGCTTCTGGCGTTCAACAACCTGATTCAGTTGATACTGATTTTCCTGAATTTGACCGCGCAGGGAATCAATATCGGACTGATTATCGGAGAGTTGTTGCTGGAGTTGGGTTAAAAGCTGACTGTGAGCGTTAGAAATACGCTCGAGTTGAGTGACACGGTCTTCGACCGAGCCAGAGCCGACACTACTGATTGGCGCCTGTGCAAAAGCGGCCCAGGGGGCCGCTATGCCAACCAGTAACGACAGACTCAACAGATGATGTCTGAAGTTACTGCTCATGCAATTCTCTTAGTAAACCAGTACGGCGCGACGGTTTTTGGCGTAAGCCGCTTCGTCATGACCCAGTACTGCAGGTTTTTCTTTACCGTAAGAAACGATGGAGATCTGGTCAGCAGAAACGCCTTTACCCTGCAGGTACATCTTAACGGCGTTCGCACGACGCTCACCCAAGGAGATGTTGTACTCAGGAGTACCACGTTCGTCCGCATGACCTTCTACGGTGACTTTGTAAGACGGGTTGCTACGCAGGAAGTTAGCGTGAGCATCCAGCATTGCAGCGAAGTCAGAACGGATATCGTACTTGTCCAGATCGAAGTAAACGATGTTGTTCTGCTGCAGCTGTTGCATCTGAAGACGCGCTTGCTCTTCAGAAGACATGTTGCCGCTGCCGTTTGCATCCATACCAGTGCCGGCACCCAGCATGCCTTCGCTGCCGTCATTGCTGGCGTTCTTGTTAGAAGAACACGCTGCAATAGCCATAACAGGCAGAGCAATCATCAGCCCTTTCAGCACTTTGTTCAGTTGCATTTCAATGATTCCTTTATTAATCAATTATTTATTATCACAGATACGGCGACCAGGCAGGGAATTTAACCTGTCCATCAGTTGCCGGAAGACGCGCTTTGAAACGCCCATCTGTAGAAACCAAATTCAGCACGGATCCCATCCCCTGAGAAGAGCTGTAGATTACCATAGTGCCGTTAGGTGCCAGACTTGGCGTTTCGTCCAGGAACGTTGACGACAGAACTTGTACGCCACCCGCTACCAGATCTTGTTTGGCAATGTGCTGCTGACCGTTGGCCGAGCTTACCATTACCATAAATTTACCGTCGCTGCTCACATCCGCATCCTGGTTTTGCGAACCTTCCCAGGTAATGCGCTGCGGAGCACCGCCGTTGACGTTAACTTTATATACCTGCGGACGACCGGCCTGGTCAGACGTAAAGGCCAGGTTTTGGCTGTCCGGGAACCAGGTAGGTTCCGTGTTGTTGCTACGACCATCCGTCACCTGACGGATCTGACCGGAACCAATGTCCATGACATACAGGTTCAGGCTACCGGTTTTAGACAGGGCAAACGCCAGTTTGCTGCCATCCGGAGAAAACGCAGGCGCACCGTTGTGACGTGGGAACGAGGCTACCTGACGAACCGCGCCGTTAGACAGTGTCTGAATAACCAGTGCAGAACGACCGCTTTCGAAGGTAACGTACGCCAGTTTTGAACCGTCCGGGGACCACGCCGGAGACATCAGCGGCTGCGGAGAGCGGTGTACCACGAACTGGTTGTAACCATCGTAGTCGGACACACGTAATTCGTACGGGAACTGACCACCGTTGGTCTGAACAACATAAGCGATACGGGTACGGAATGCACCTTTAATGCCGGTCAGTTTTTCAAACACTTCGTCACTTGCAGTATGGCCCGCGTAACGCAGCCACTGCTTGTTCACTTTATAGGTGTTCTGTGCCAGTACGGTACCCGGTGCGCCACCGGTGTCAACCAGCTGATAGGCAACGCTGTAAGAACCATCCGGGTTCGGCGTAACCTGGCCGACGACTACGGCATCAATGCCCAGCGCAGACCAAGCGGCAGGTTGAACTTCCTGCGCGGTACCGGGCTGCTGAGGCAGACGAGAACGGTCTAACGGGTTAAATTTACCGCTGTTACGCAGGTCAGCACCTACGATACCACCGATATCTTCAGGTGCAGCACCCGGTCCTGCCCACTGGAAGGGGACAACACCAATCGGGCGCGCCGAGTCCACCCCCTGGGTGATCTCGATACGTACTTCTGCGTGCAGCACCGCTGCCCACAGCATCAGAAAACCAAATGCTACTCGTAATGCCTGCTTCATCATATCTCCCTTATCTGGACGGAAAGCCCACGATAATTTAGCAGAATGTTAACAAACTCAAATACACAAAACTACCAGAACTCTGTCTCAACCTTAGACCGTTTTCTTCCGAAAATTCGGGAAAACCCAGCTTACGGTTTAAAGTCCAGAGGTGCGTTTTTAAATACTTCGTATACCGCCTGGCTTGGTGGTTTTGGAATCTTCGCCTGTCGGGCTGCGGCAAGCGCAGCCTGACAAAGTGCGGGATCTCCACCTTCAGACTGAATATCCAGCAACATACCATCAGAAGCCAGTTTTATCCGCAGCGTACAGGTTTTGCCTGCATAGGACGATGCGTCGTAGAACTTACTTTCAATAGCAGATTTAATCTGCCCTGCATAATTACTGATGTCCGCGCCCGATGCGCCATTATTTTTAGTATTACCACTCCCTGCCGGGGAAGCATTGTTTCCTTTCGCTCCACCGCCCGATTTCGGTGCATTCTTACCGGAGCTCAGGTCACCCAACAAGTCGTCAACGCCAGAGGCTGCAGCGGCTTTTTCGGCCGCAGCCTTTTTAGCAGCAGCTGCTTTATCTGCCGCAGCTTTCTTATCGGCAGCGGCTTTCTCAGCTGCAGCTTTTTTGTCTGCTGCTGCTTTTTCTGCAGCGGCTTTCTTATCAGCCGCCGCTTTTTCAGCAGCGGCAGCTTTCGCGGCAGCGGCTTTTTCTGCTTTCTCAGCAGCAGCTTTCTCGGCTGCTGCTTGCTTAGCGGCCTCAGCCTGTGCTTTCTTCGCAGCGTCCGCAGCTGCCTTAGCAGCTTGTGCTTCTGCAGCTTTCTTCGCATCAGCGGCGGCTTTAGCGGCTTCAGCCTCAGCTTTTTTCTGTGCGTCTGCAGCGGCTTTCTTCGCGGCATCTGCCGCTTGCTTAGCCTGGGCATCAGCTTTAGCCTTCGCGTCTGCAGCAGCCTTCGCCGCAGCCTCTTCAGCCTGTTTCTGTTGCTCTTGCGCTTTCGCTGCGGCGGCTTCAGCTTGCTTCTGCTGTTCCGCCTGTTCGCGCACTTTTTCCTGCGCGGCTAAACGTTCTTTTTCCAGCTGCTTCAGTCGCTCTTGCTCAGCTGCCTGCTTCTCGCGAAGTTCTTCAGCTTGCTGCTGCGCCTGCTTTTCACGCTGCTCTTCAGCGCGTTTCGCACTTGCCTGCTGTTGCTGCTGCCTGTCGTACTGTTGCACAACGGCGCCAGGATCGACCATAACGGCGTCGATGGACGAACCGCCACCGCCGCCGGCTGAAGCATCAATGTGCTCATCGAACGAACTCCAGATCAGCGCTGCAAATAAAATGACATGCAGCACCGCTGAAATAATTATCGCCCTTTTGAGCTTGTCGTTTTGTTCGGTTGCCTTTGACACTCTCGGTTCCCAAAAAACTGTTCGCCTGTTACGTGCTATCTTTCAAGCCAGCAAAACGCAGTCATCAGATTGGCTGCGTCATCAAGCCAACCGATTTTACGCCTGCACTGTGTAACAAGTTCAGCGCTTTAATTATTTCATCATAAGGCACGTCTTTCGCACCACCGATTAAAAAGACCGTTTTCGGATTGGTCTGCAGGCGGCTTTTCGCTTCCGCAATAACCTGCTCCGGTGGTAGTTGATCCATACGATCTTTCTCAACCACCACGCTGTATTGCCCAATACCGGAAACTTCAATAATGACCGGGGGTTCGTCGTTACTGCTGACGGCTTGCGATTCGGTCGCATCCGGCAAGTCGACTTCCACACTCTGCGTAATGATCGGCGCGGTTGCCATAAAGATCAGCAACAGCACCAGCAGTACGTCGAGCAGCGGTACAATATTGATTTCGGACTTGAGTTCGCGACGACCTCGTCCACGCGTTCTGGCCATGGCTTACCCCTTGTTGCTCTCGCTAACGGTAAACGCCTGGCGGTGCAGAATCGCGGTGAACTCTTCCATAAAGTTGTCGTAATTCAGTTCCAGTTTGTTCACGCGCTGGTTCAGACGGTTGTAGGCCATAACCGCTGGAATTGCCGCAAACAGACCGATAGCCGTTGCAATCAACGCTTCTGCGATACCCGGTGCGACCATTTGCAACGTCGCCTGTTTTACCGCGCCAAGCGCGATAAATGCGTGCATGATCCCCCAAACGGTACCGAACAGACCGATATACGGGCTGATGGAGCCAACGGTTCCGAGGAATGGAATATGCGTTTCCAGCGTTTCCAGCTCACGGTTCATCGAGATACGCATCGCACGGGAAGCCCCCTCAACGACCGCTTCCGGCGCGTGGCTATTTGCCCGATGCAAACGCGCAAATTCTTTGAATCCGCTGTAGAAAATTTGCTCCGAGCCCGCCAAATTATCACGACGCCCCTGGCTTTCCTGGTACAGGCGCGACAATTCAATGCCGGACCAGAACTTGTCTTCAAATGCTTCGGCTTCACGTGAAGCAGCATTAAGAATACGGGTCCGTTGGATGATAATGGCCCAGGATGCGATTGAGAAACCAATCAAAATCAACATGATAAGTTTAACCAGAAGGCTTGCCTTCAGGAACAAATCAAGGATATTCATGTCAGTCACTGCTTAAACTCCGCGACAATAGACTTGGGAAGCGCACGAGGCTTCATTTTGAGTGGATCAACGCAAACAATCAGAACTTCGGCTTCATTCAGCACGGTGTTCTCTGCGTTGACAATGCGTTGCGTGAAAACCAATGAGGTGCCACGCATTGACGTAATTTCGGTTTGAACTTCGAGCATATCGTCGAGCCGGGCAGGCGCAAAATACTCGAGGGTCATCTTGCGCACCACAAAGGCGACACGTTCGGCCAACAGGACCTGCTGACTGAAGTGATGATGACGAAGCATTTCTGTGCGTGCTCTTTCATAAAAAGCGACGTAACTGGCGTGGTAAACCACCCCACCGGCATCGGTATCTTCATAATAGACACGAACCGGCCATCGAAACATATACTTATTCATTCCTACTGCCTCTTTGTTGGCTTCGCCCACTCACACCAGTTACTTACCTTTGTAAGCGTCTGGTGATTCGCGTTCTTGCCGCCGCGATGCATCAAGAATGTCGTTGTATATCGCGCTGTCTTCACTGTACATCCCGGTAATGCAATTAGGTTGTGTCCTGTGGTTGTTCGCGGATGGCGCTGACGAAAATTTTTGCACAGAACAAGGCGCGAGTGGCGAAGTTTGGTAATTCCAAACAAGACGCAAGTAACGCAGTACTGTGCAAAAAGATTCTCAGCCCTTCGGGACGCGTTCCATCAGGATGTTCTCTGTGTTGTCGCACTTGGACATAGTTCTACTATGTCCAGCGCACTCCGCCTTGATAACGTCCTGATGGTACAGCGTCGCCACCGCACACAACCACAGGGCACAACCTCAGGTTAGTGCTTTCAAACTTCGCTACTATACGCGCGGGAATGGTGCTTTGGAATGGGGGAAAGTAAACGGAGAGTAAAAAATTATGGGCTTATGCAAGCCCATAAATATTTAAGGATGTTTCTTATTCAAAAGAAGAAGAAAATCAGACCAACAACGAGGACAATATCCGCGATCAGCGGGCAGAAGATGCCCTGCCAATGTACGGCGCGAGGACGGAAGCCAACGCCGTGAATAATGCCTGCGCAGACCGCCCACATCAGCAGGAAACCATGCCAGATTTCAAGCTCACTGGTTTTGGCCGCAAAACGAGACGGATCCCAGAATATGCAGCCAGCCAACACGATTGCCAGCACAAATGAAAGCGCCCGCAAGGGGCGCTTGTCCATCGCGTTGTATACCATCGCGATAATGTTGGTCATTAGCTATCTTCTTGCCCGGCTTTGCCTGATTCAACGTGCTCAAGCGCCAGCGCTGTGATTATCCCAAATGCACAGGCAAGAAGCGTTCCCAAAATCCATGCGAAATACCACATTTTAAGCTCCTTACTTAGTACAGAGAGTGGGTGTTGCTTTCAATATCTTCTTTAGTGATGCGACCGAACATCTTCCAGTAACACCAGCTGGTGTACAGCAGAATGATCGGTACAAACACCGCCGCGACCCAGGTCATCAGATTCAATGTACGCTGGCTGGAGGTGGCATCCCACATGGTCAAACTTGCGTTCATCATGGTGCTGGATGGCATCACAAACGGGAACATTGCGATACCGGCAGTCAGGATGATGCAGGCTAACGTCAGTGAGGAGAAGACGAACGCCCATGCCCCTTTCTCCATACGAGAAGTCAGGATGGTCAACAGCGGCAGAACCACGCCCAGTGTAGGAACCAGCCACAGGATAGGTGCATTGTTAAAGTTCACCATCCATGCGCCAGCCACACGAGCCACTTCTTTGGTCAGCGGGTTAGAGGCGGCATGATGATCCAGTGCTGAGGTCACAACATAACCGTCAATACCGTAAATCACCCACACACCGGCCAGAGCGAAGCAGACCAGAGTCACCAGCGCCGCAACCTGTGAAGTTGCACGAGCACGCAGATGCAGTTCACCTACCGTACGCATCTGCAGATAGGTCGCACCCTGGGTGATGATCATCCCAACGCTCACGACACCTGCCAGCAGACCAAACGGATTCAGCAACTGGAAGAAGTTACCGGTGTAGTACAAACGCATGTAGTCATCTACGTGGAACGGAACCCCTTGCAGCAGGTTACCGAACGCCACGCCAATCACCAGCGGTGGCACGAAGCTACCAATGAAGATGCCCCAGTCCCACATGTTGCGCCAGCGCATATCTTCAATCTTAGAGCGGTAGTCAAAACCGACCGGACGGAAGAACAAGGACGCCAGAACCAGAATCATCGCCACATAGAAACCGGAGAACGCAGCGGCATACACCATCGGCCAGGCAGCGAACAGTGCGCCACCCGCGGTGATGAGCCAAACCTGGTTACCGTCCCAGTGCGGGGCGATGGAGTTAATCATAATTCGACGCTCGGTATCATTACGACCGAGGAAACGGGTGAGCATGCCCACCCCCATGTCGAAGCCATCAGTGACCGCAAAACCAATCAGCAGAATGCCAACCAGCAGCCACCAGATAAAACGCAATACTTCATAATCGATCATTTGACGACTCCTGTCTTAGCGTGCCGGCTGAGAAGTCACAGTGGACTGCTCGTAGTGATAACGACCGGTTTTCAGGCTACTCGGCCCAAGGCGTGCGAACTTGAACATCAGATACAGTTCAGCCACCAGGAACAGGGTATACAGGCCGCAAATCAACAGCATCGAGAAGATGAGGTCGCCAGCAGTCAGCGAAGAGTTCGCTACGGCTGTTGGTAACACTTCACCAATCGCCCACGGTTGACGACCGTACTCTGCAACAAACCAACCGGATTCAATAGCAATCCACGGCAGAGGAATCGCATACAGCGCGGTGCGCAGCAGCCATTTTTTCTCACCGATACGGTTACGAAGCACAGTCCAGAAGGACACCGCGATAATTGCCAGCATCAGAATGCCGCATGCCACCATGATACGGAAAGCGAAGTACAGCGGCGCAACGCGAGGAATAGAATCTTTCGTTGCCTGCTGAATTTGCGCTTCGGTCGCGTCGGTAACTTTGTCCGTATAGCGTTTCAACAGCAGACCATAACCCAGGTCTTTCTTCATGCTGTTGAACTGGTCGCGAACGGCCTGGTCGGTAGTACCAGCACGCAGTTCTTCCAGCAGCTGATACGCTTTCATCCCGTTACGGATACGCTCTTCGTGTTGCACCATCAGGTCTTTCAGACCAATGACCGGTGTATCAACAGAGCGGGTGGCAATGATGCCCAGCGCATAAGGAATCTGAATCGCAAAATGGTTTTCCTGCGCATCCTGGTCCGGAATACCGAACAGCGTGAAGGAAGCCGGTGCAGGCTGAGTTTCCCATTCTGCTTCAATCGCAGCGAGTTTGGTTTTCTGCACGTCGCCCATTTCGTAACCAGATTCATCACCCAGAACGATAACAGACAGAATAGCAGCCATACCAAAGCTGGCAGCGATAGCAAAAGAACGTTTAGCAAACGCGAAGTCACGACCGCGCAGCATATAGTAGGAGCTGATACCCAGAACGAACATCGCGCCACATACATAACCAGATGCCACAGTGTGAACAAATTTCACCTGTGCTACCGGGTTGAGCACCAGTTCAGAGAAGCTCAGCATCTCCATACGCATGGTTTCGAAGTTGAAATCCGCTGCGATTGGGTTCTGCATCCAGCCGTTCGCAACCAGAATCCACAACGCGGACAGGTTAGAACCCAGAGCCACCAGCCAGGTGACACACATATGCTGGACTTTACCCAAACGGTCCCAGCCGAAGAAGAACAGACCTACAAAGGTGGATTCGAGGAAGAAGGCCATCAAACCTTCGATCGCCAGCGGCGCACCGAAAATATCCCCTACATAGTGGGAGTAGTAAGACCAGTTAGTCCCGAACTGGAACTCCATGGTCAGACCGGTAGCCACACCCAGAGCGAAGTTGATACCAAACAACTTGCCCCAGAACTTGGTCATATCTTTATAAATCTGTTTGCCGGAAAGGACGTAGACCGTTTCCATGATGGCCAACAAGAACGCCATACCGAGCGTCAGTGGCACAAACAGGAAGTGGTACATCGCGGTCAAGGCAAACTGTAAGCGCGACAGTTCGACTATATCTAACATCATGACTCCTTGCTCATCGCATGAAGACTCCGAGAGTGAACCCCGTTAGAAAGGGTCACACGCATGCCCCAATACAAATTTATCTGCTTCCTTCCGCCGCTACCCTTTCCTCTCATTTGAAGAAAGGACAATGATGAAAGGTTACAAACATGTTAATAAAACACTCAAATTGATCCCGCAATTATATTACGCCGTAAAATCCTTACAATAAACAGGTTTTTATCGAGACAAATTTGCATTTTTCGATAGTGATCAATTTATAGCTAATTTACCACTTTCAGACCAATTTGATCTGAAGCAATTTACCCTCTTTTGATGATGTTTTCCAAGTTTTAAACATTGATTTAAATCAATTTTCAAATTTAATGTTAATAGTGTTTAGCACTCACGCTACTAGTAAACGCGATGTTAACAACATGTTTTTCAATGAGTAATTGCCGTTACTACAAATGATAGGATATTTATTTAAATGTACACGATCTTTTAACCAGCCCGGATGACTTAATTGATAGAAGATAAAGAATCACTAATGCTGGGTAGCTCACAGTTTTTTGTTTAGCAAGTCATGGATTTGTTATTTCATACAAATTATTCATTTAAATTTTACTTATAATTAACACCGAGATGTAACTATCTCAACTGGAAGCGAAAACGTTCCACAATGACCGATGCATTGCGTTTGTCGTTCTGCGAGAGAACGCTGACGTTTCGCTTAAGTCATCACTGAAAGTTATCATTAACACCCCCTCTTCTCTTATGTGGCAAAGATTAAATATGCCACAAACATTTCCTTATCATTTTTATCCTAAATTTAACAAAAATGAATTGTGACATATAAGATTAAAAAATAAAAAACCGTTATGTCGTTCACAAGTTAATTAGTAATTGGGATTTTCGAAATTATTTAAAACACGTCATAAACGGCGCGCATAACAAAATAAGATTTCGATCACAAACATGGCAAGTCATTTATTACCCAATTCTCTAATAAATTAAACCCAGCTAAGAAAAGATAATCTATCATGTTGATTATGAAAGGATTTTATAGATGACAAATATAACAATCATTTTTCTCAGGATATTTTGAAAATAGATCAATTGCTTCCTTTTTCGCTTCCACAGAAACTCCAACCCTATTAAGAGGTTGTCACAATCCATGTTCTAAATATTAGAAAATAATTTCACTTATTGACCATCAGCCCTACAGAGGATTACCCATGAAGAAATCTACACTTGTTATTGGCGTCATCGGTGCTGACTGCCATGCAGTAGGTAATAAAGTTCTGGATCGCGTTTTTACTGCTCATGATTTTCACGTAATCAACCTCGGGGTGATGGTGAGCCAGGATGAATATATTGATGCTGCGATTGAAACAGGCGCCGATGCCATCGTGGTGTCCTCTATCTACGGTCATGGCGACATTGACTGCCTCGGATTACGTGAGCGCTGCATCGAACGCGGCCTTGGCGACATTCTGCTGTACGTCGGCGGCAACCTGGTCGTCGGTAAACATGACTTCGCCGACGTGGAAGTGAAGTTTAAAGAGATGGGCTTTAACCGGGTTTTCGCCCCCAGCCACGATCTGGAAGATGTTTGCGCGCTTATCACTAATGATATTCACCAACACAATGGCCTCGAACAGCGTTGCCTGGAAGAGGCCATCTGATGCAAACAGTTTCTGTCGATATCGGCTCGACATGGACCAAGGCAGCCCTCTTCGCACATGAAGGCGAGGAATTAACCCTGGTAAACCATGTCCTGACCCCAACCACCACACATCATCTGGCAGACGGTTTTTTTGCCAGCCTGAATCAGGTGCTGAATGTTGCCGATGCTCGCCCGTTACTGAAAAGTGGTGAAGTGCAGTTGAAATACTCCTCCTCAGCGAAAGGTGGGCTCGCCGTTGCAGCAATGGGGCTGGTGCCTTCCATTACGCTGGAGTCGGCAAAAGTTACCGCCCATTCGGCAGGAGCGAAAATCGCGCAATATTATTCGTACAAGCTGAACCGTCATGACATCCAGGAGCTGGAATCATCACCGCCAGACATTCTGTTGTTTACCGGCGGGACAGACGGTGGCGAAGAAAGTTACGGCCTGGCGAATGCGCACGCGCTGGCAGGCTCAAAGCTTGATTGCGCCATTATCTACGCCGGAAACCGGGACATTCAGGACGAAATACAAACGATTCTGGGACATAAGGATCTGACCACGGTAGACAACATTCTGCCGGACCTCGATCACCCGAATCCGTTTGCCGCGCGCCAGGCGATTTGCGATGTGTTCTTGTCACGCATAGTCAAAGGCAAAGGTCTGGACGTTATCGTCGGCGAAACAGGCGAAGAGCCTATGCCGACGCCATGGACGGTATATGAGTTAGTCAAAGCCATTAGCGATTACGACAGCGCATGGAAGGAATTCATGCTGATTGATATGGGCGGAGCCACCACGGATGTCTATTCGGCCAGCGCGAATACCCTCTCCCCCGATACCGTCCTGCATGGTGTTCCTGAACCGTTCGTCAAACGTACCGTTGAAGGCGACCTTGGAATGCGCGTTTCCGCCGTTGTGGTAGGAGAAAGCACGCAGGATATGGTGAAAGTCATCTTCGCCCAGCAGCCACAGCGCGAGGAAGCGTTTTACCGCTATCTACGCCACCTGGTTGGGCAACCGGATTACCTGCCACTCAGCGAGGAAGAGAAATATTTCGACACCCTGCTGGCAGGTTTATGCGTGGGCTATGCCGCTGAGCGCCACGCGGGCACTAAAAAGCAGGTTTGCACCTGCGTGGGTAATGTGGATTTACAGATGGGTCGCGATCTCACCACCGTACGCAAAGTCGTCGGTTCAGGGGGATGGCTCTCTCGCGCCAGCCAGTTCGATATCCATAACTGGCTCAAATACAGGGAGCTGGACGACCAGGGTAAAAGAATTCTGTTACCGAATCAGTTTGAGTATTACCGCGATTCAAATGGCCTGCTCCCTCTACTGGCAAACGTCGCCAGGCTGTACCCGCAAGCCGCTGCTCGCACCAGCATTCAGTGTTTAACCCTATAAAACTTAAGGCAGCTACGAATGGAACTTCGAAATAAAAAATTGACCCACGACGAATTTATGACCGAAAGGCATCAGGTGTTACAAACCTGGGAAACCGGCAAAGACGTTGAGAACTTCGAAGATGGCGTGAAGTACCAGCAATCAATTCCAGAGAAAAAGCGTTTCTCCCTCGCCCTGTTGAAGGCCGATCAGGAAGGTAAAACTCTGAGCCAGCCGCGCGCAGGTGTGGCATTAATGGATGAGCATATTGCGCTGCTCAAAACATTGCAGGAAGAGTGCGACCTCCTGCCAAGTACTATCGATGCCTATACCCGTCTGAACCGCTATGAAGAAGCCGCTATCGGGATCCAAAAATCCATCGAAGCAGGTACTTCCAAGCTGAATGGTTTACCGGTCGTCAATCACGGGGTTGCTGCCTGCCGTCGTATGACTGAATCGCTGGATAAACCGATCCAGGTTCGCCATGGTACACCGGATGCGCGTCTGCTGGCAGAAATCGCCATGGCCAGTGGCTTTACCAGCTACGAAGGCGGCGGTATCTCCTACAACATCCCTTACGCCAAACGCGTCACCCTGGAAAAATCTATCCGCGACTGGCAGTACTGCGACCGTCTGATGGGTCTGTACGAAGAGAACGGCATTCGCATCAACCGGGAACCGTTTGGTCCGCTGACCGGCACGCTGATCCCGCCGTTCATGTCCCACTCAGTCGCGATTATCGAAGGTCTGCTGGCGCTGGAACAGGGCGTGAAGTCTATTACCGTCGGCTACGGCCAGGTCGGTAGCCTGACACAGGATATCGCTGCTATTCAGGCACTGCGTGAACTGTCCCACGAATACTTCCATAACCATGGCTTCGACGATTACGAGCTGAGCACCGTTTTCCACCAGTGGATGGGCGGATTCCCGGAAGATGAAGCAAAAGCCTTCTCCGTTATCGCCTGGGGCGCAGCGGTTGCCGGTATGTCTGGTGCCACAAAAGTTATTACCAAAAGTCCGCACGAAGCATTCGGTATCCCAACCGCGGCAGCTAACGCCCAGGGTCTGAAAGCGTCACGCCAGATGCTCAACATGGTCAGCGATCAGAAATTCCCGCAGTGCGCTGCCGTGGAGCAGGAAGTTGACCTGATTAAGAGCGAAGTCCGCGCGGTATTGAAGAAAGTCTTCGAACTGGGCAATGGTGACATTGCGCGCGGTACGGTGCTTGCCTTTGAAGCTGGCGTGCTGGATGTGCCTTTCGCTCCTGCCGCCTGTAACGCCGGTAAGATCCTGCCTGTTCGCGATAACACAGGCGCAATCCGTATTCTTGAAGCCGGTGCCGTGCCGCTGCCGAAAGATATTCTCGCCCTGCACCACGACTACGTTGCAGAGCGCGCACATTTCGAAGGTCGCAAGCCTTCTTTCCAGATGGTCATTGATGACATCAACGCCGTATCCCACAGTAAATTAATAGGAAGACCATAATGAAAATTAAACAGGCCCTTTTCACAGCTGGCTACTCCTCATTTTATTTTGACGATCAGCAGGCCATCAAAAACGGCGCCGGTCATGACGGGTTTATCTATACCGGCGATCCGGTAACGCCTGGATTTACGTCTGTTCGTCAGGCGGGTGAATGTGTTTCCGTACAGCTGATTCTGGAAAACGGCGCGGTGGCTGTGGGCGATTGCGCAGCGGTGCAATATTCAGGTGCAGGCGGTCGTGACCCGCTGTTCCTGGCTGAAAACTTCATTCCGTTCCTCAACGACCACATCAAGCCGTTGCTGGAAGGTCGTGACGTTGATTCGTTCCTGACCAACGCCCGTTTCTTTGACGAACTGCGTATTGATGGCCATCTGCTGCATACCGCCGTACGTTATGGTCTGTCTCAGGCGCTGCTCGACGCAGCGGCACTGGCTACCGGTCGTCTGAAAGCCGAAGTGGTTTGTGATGAATGGCAGCTGCCATGCGTCCCGGAAGCCATTCCGTTATTTGGTCAGAGCGGCGACGACCGTTATATCGCCGTCGACAAGATGATCCTCAAAGGTGTGGATGTCCTACCGCATGCGCTGATCAATAACGTAGAAGAGAAGCTGGGCTTTAAAGGTGAAAAACTGCGTGAGTACGTCCGCTGGTTATCTAACCGCATCCTGAGCCTGCGCACCAACGATAGCTATCACCCAACGCTGCACATTGATGTCTACGGCACCATCGGTCTGATCTTCGATATGGATCCAGTGCGTTGCGCCGAATACATCGCCAGCCTGGAAGCCGAAGCGCAAGGCCTGCCGCTGTACATTGAAGGCCCGGTTGATGCCGGTAACAAGCCGGATCAGATCCGCATGTTAACCGAGATCACTCAGGAGCTGACTCGTCTGGGTTCTGGCGTGAAAATCGTTGCGGATGAATGGTGTAACACCTATCAGGACATCGTGGACTTCACCGACGCGGGCAGCTGCCACATGGTGCAGATTAAAACCCCGGACCTGGGCGGTATTCACAACATCGTTGATGCAGTGCTGTATTGCAACAAACACGGAATGGAAGCCTATCAGGGCGGTACCTGTAACGAAACGGAAATCAGTGCTCGTACCTGCGTACACGTCGCGCTGGCCGCGCGTCCAATGCGCATGCTGATCAAACCGGGTATGGGTTTCGATGAAGGTCTCAACATCGTGTTTAACGAAATGAACCGCACCATCGCGCTGTTGCAAACTAAGGATTAAGAGATGGCACGCACATTTAAGATCTTATCGCCTACGGCTATCCTGGGTTATGGCTTCCCGGAAGAAAGTTTTCGTAAAGCCATGGAAGAGTCACCGGATCTTATTGCTGTTGACGCAGGTTCCTCCGATCCTGGCCCCCACTACCTGGGGGCAGGTAAACCCTTTACTGACAGGGCCGGTGTGAAACGCGATCTGCGCTATATGATTGTGGCAGGCGTTAAGAACAACATCCCTGTCGTGATCGGCACAGCCGGTGGTTCTGGCGCAGCTCCGCATCTGGAGTGGTGTCGCCAGATAATCCATGAGATCGCGCAGGAAGAAAAACTGTCTTTCTCAATGGCGCTGATTCCGTCTGATGTCGACAAAGAAATCGTTCATCAGGCGCTGGATAACGGCAAAATCACCGCGCTCGATTTTGTGCCTGAACTGACTCACGAGGCCATTGAAGAGAGCACCTACATTGTCGCGCAGATGGGCGTCGAACCTTTCCAGCGTGCGCTGAAAGCCGGTGCGCAGGTGGTCCTGGGCGGACGTGCCTACGATCCGGCCTGCTTCGCCGCGCTGCCGATTATGCAGGGCTTTGATGAAGGTCTGGCGCTTCATTGCGGTAAGATCCTTGAGTGTGCAGCCATTGCCGCCACCCCTGGTTCCGGCTCAGATTGTGCGATGGGAATCATTGACGATAACGGCTTTACGCTGAAGGCGTTCAATCCCAAGCGTAAGTTCACCGAGACTTCCGCAGCAGCGCACACTCTGTACGAGAAGTCAGATCCGTACTTCCTGCCAGGGCCAGGCGGTGTGCTGAACCTGAAGGCATGCACTTTCACCCAGGTTAACGAGGGTGAAGTGTATGTCAGCGGTTCACGCCATGAAGAAACACCGTATGCGTTGAAACTGGAAGGTGCACGCCAGGTTGGCTTCCGTTGCCTGACCATCGCCGGAACACGTGACCCGATTATGATTGCCGGGATTGACACGATTCTTGAAGAGGTACAGGCAAGCGTTGCACGTAACCTCTCACTGAATGACGACAGTATCCGTATGACGTTCCACCTGTACGGTAAGAACGGTGTGATGGGCAACCATGAGCCGATGAAAACTGCGGGCCATGAACTGGGAATTTTACTGGATGTCGTTGCGCCAACACAGGATATCGCTAACAGTGTTTGCTCGCTGGTGCGCTCTACCCTGCTGCACTACGGCTATGAAAATCGCATTGCGACTGCGGGCAACCTCGCCTTCCCGTTCTCGCCATCTGATATTCAGAGTGGACCGGTGTATGAGTTCTCGATCTATCACCTGATTGAAGCGAGCGATGCGCTGCGTTTTGATTTCCACATTGAACAGGTGACGCCAGAAGGAGTTCAGGCATGAAACACTCAATTTGTTCACTGGCGCAAGTAATTCGTTCCAAAAACGCCGGACCGTACGAACTGGTTTTAGATATTTTATTTAAAACAAGGGAAGACTATCAGCGGGTAAAAGCCTGCGAGCAATTAACGCCACAGCTTATTGCCGGTTTATATAATGTTGAGCCTGAATTTATTCACAATATCGTCTGGTTCGATCCAGCGAATGCCGTAAAAATCGTCATGCCACGAGATATTATTTCCGGCAACGTCGGTGACAATGATGTTTATGGTGCGCAGCAACACGCTCCATTATTAAGTATTGAGTTCGACTTGTAACAAAAAAACACAATAACAACCATTGGAGCACAGAATTCAGCTGTATCACAGTGCTTCGAATTATTCATGCGGTTGGTCACAACAGGCGTGCGTCTGAGGTGCTGTCCAGGTTCAGGCGCACGCCACCCTACACAATTCCAATTACCAGCCTTTATCCGATGGAGTACACATGAAGAAAATTAGTTTAACGAAGATGATCATATTAGGCCTGATACTCGGCATGATTGCCGGGGTGGCCATAAATAATATGGCCGCGGCTGAAACAGCAAAATCTTATGCAGCAGATATTTCCATTTTCACCACCATATTCTTACGTATGGTGAAAATGATTATCGCTCCATTGGTTATTTCAACTCTGGTTGTAGGTATTGCCAAAATGGGCGATGCCAAAACGCTGGGACGTATATTTTCGAAAACCTTCTTCCTGTTTATTTGCGCCTCTCTGGTGTCAATTGCACTGGGTCTGGTTATCGTTAATATCTTCCAGCCAGGCGCAGGTATCAACTTTGTGCCACATGACGTCGGAGCCGTTGCCGCCGTTAAGTCAGAGCCATTCACGCTGAAAGTATTCATCTCACACGCGGTACCGACCAGTATTGTCGATGCGATGGCGCGTAACGAAATTCTGCAGATCGTCGTGTTCTCAATCTTCCTCGGTTGCAGCCTCGCTGCGATTGGTGAAAAAGCCGATCCTATCGTGAAAGTGCTGGATTCACTGGTGCACGTCATGCTGAAGCTGACGGGTTACGTCATGCTGTTTGCACCACTGACCGTGTTTGCCGCTATTTCAGGTCTGATTGCCGAACGTGGTCTGGGTGTGATGGTTAGCGCCGGGATCTTCATGGGTGAGTTCTACCTGACGCTGGGTATGCTGTGGGCGATCCTCATTGGCCTGTCTACTATGATCGTCGGGCCTTGCATCGCACGGTTAACTAAATCAATCCTCGAACCCGCTCTGCTGGCCTTTACCACTTCAAGCTCTGAAGCCGCCTTCCCGGGTACGCTGGACAAGCTGGAAAAATTCGGTGTTTCTTCAAAAATCGCCAGCTTCGTTCTGCCTATCGGTTATTCCTTTAATCTGGTCGGTTCCATGGCTTATTGCTCATTTGCCACCGTCTTTATTGCCCAGGCGTGCAACATCGAACTGAGCATGGGCGAGCAAATCACCATGCTGTTAATCCTGATGCTGACCTCAAAAGGAATGGCAGGCGTACCGCGCGCATCAATGGTGGTTATCGCTGCAACCCTGAACCAGTTCAACATTCCAGAAGCAGGTCTGATTCTGCTGATGGGTGTCGATCCGTTCCTCGATATGGGTCGTTCCGCCACGAACGTTATGAGTAACGCCATGGGAGCAGCCATTGTCAGCCGTTGGGAAGGTGAACACTTCGGCCAGGGTTGCCGTGGCTCTGCACCAGTGAAGTCCCCGGAGCAGGAACGTCCGGTTACCGAAACGGAAGTCGCTTTGTCCTGACAGTAGAAGAACAACTAATCGTAGGCCGGATAGCGGCGTGAACGCCCTATCCGGCCTACAGGATTGTTTTCCCAACAACACCAACAGGAATGCATAATGAATAAAACAATTCTCGGCGTGAGTCTCTTTTCTTTCAGCGTCTTGTTTAGCGCAACCACATTCGCGCAAACCACGCCCGACTACGCCAAGCTGATAGAACAGGCTCATCAGAAGTACAAAAGTAACAACGATGGAAAAGTCGCCGACTACATCCCTGCTCTGGCGACCTATAGCCCGAAAAATTTTGCCATCACCATTGCGACGGTGGACGGCAAGATCTACCAGGTTGGCGATGTTAACAAACCTTTCCCAATGGAATCCCTGAGTAAAGTGTTCACCATGGCGCTTGCCATGGAGCAGCACGGTCCTCAGGTAGTGCTGGATAAACTTGGCGCCAATGCCACCGGTATGCCATTCAACTCAGGTTTAGCCGTTGAACTGACCAAAGGCGCGCCTGAAAACCCTCTGGTAAACGCCGGGGCCATGAGCACCGTTAGCCTGATCGAAGCCAAAGACAAAACAGATCGTTGGAACAAAATCCTCGACAACCTGAACGTCTGGGCCGATGCCACTCTCACCGTGAACGAACCGGTTTTCAAATCTGAAATGGAAACCAACCAGCACAATCAGGCGCTGGCCAAGCTGATGGAATCCTATAACAGCTTCTATGGCAACACTGACGAAGCCGTTGAAATTTATACCCGCCAGTGTTCGGTGGATATCACCGTTGAGCAACTGGCCAAAATGGGTGCCGTACTCGCGAACAAAGGCAAATCTCCGTTCAACGGTAAACAGTTGCTGAATGAGAAATATGTTCCGCAGGTGCTGGCAGAAATGGCAATTGCCGGGCTTTACGACGGTAGCGGTAAATGGCTGTACACCGTTGGCATCCCGGCGAAAAGCGGCGTCGGCGGCGGCATGGTTGCCGTTGTCCCAGGCGAATATGCGATTGCGGTCTATTCTCCACCGCTTGATGAAGCCGGAAACAGCGTTCGTGCCCAGAAAACTATCGAATATGTCGCCGAAGCGACAAAAGCCAATGTCTTTTTAGCCAAATAACTTTACGCCGGATGGCGCTTCGCTTATCCGGCCTACGATTAACGCATTGATGTAGGTCGGATAAGCGAAGCGCCATCCGGTAAACAACACGAAGAGGTGAGAAGTAAACATGTCTAAACCATTTGTCTGGCAGGAACTCTTTGTTCAGAGTAAAGATAGTACCGAGTATGAATTACTTAGTAACCAGCACGTTACGGTAACGGAGTTAGACGGAGAGGAAGTGATCAAGGTTGCACCGGAAGCGTTAACCTTGTTAGCACAGCAGGCGTTTTATGAGGCTTCATTTTTCCTGCGCGCCGGACATTTAAAACAGATTGCCAGCATTTTGCACGACCCACAGGCCAGCAGTAACGATAAGTACGTCGCATTGCAGCTGCTGCGCAATGCAGAGGTTTCAGCTAAAGGCGTACTGCCCAACTGCCAGGATACCGGGACGGCAACCATAGTGGCCAGCAAAGGACAACATGTCTGGACCGGCGGCGATGACGCAGAAGCATTAAGCAAAGGCGTGTATTCCACCTTTACCGAAAACAACCTGCGTTACTCGCAAAATGCCCCGCTGGATATGTATACCGAGGTCAATACCCAGACCAACCTGCCCGCACAAATCGACATTAGCGCCACCCCAGGTAACGAATACCGTTTCTTGTTCGTCAATAAAGGTGGCGGCTCAGCTAACAAAGCGGCGCTGTTCCAGGAAACCAAATCCATTCTACAGCCGGAAAAACTCACTGCGTTCCTGATCGAAAAAATGAAATCACTGGGTACAGCCGCTTGTCCGCCGTATCACATCGCTTTTGTGGTTGGGGGCTTATCCGCCGACCAGGCGCTGAAAGTCGCCAAACTGGCTTCAACCAAATATTACGATAATCTACCCACCAGCGGGAACGAGCTGGGCCAGGCGTTCCGTGATACGGCGCTGGAAGCCGAGTTGCTCAATGCCAGCCGCGAGTTTGGCATCGGGGCGCAGTTTGGCGGCAAATACTTTGCCCACGATATCCGCGTAATTCGCTTACCGCGCCACGGCGGCTCCTGCCCAATCGCGATGGCCCTCTCCTGCTCAGCCGACCGTAACATTAAGGCCAAAATTAATAAACACGGTATCTGGCTGGAGAAACTCGAGCATAATCCGGGCAAATTCATTCCTGATTCACAGCGAGTAGAAAACGGCGCTCAGACCGTACAACTGGATCTGAACCGTCCGCTGCGTGACATCCTGCATGACCTTTCCGCTCTGCCCATTGGTACACGCCTGTCGTTAAGCGGCCCGATTGTTGTCGCTCGCGATATCGCCCACGCGAACATCAAAGCGCGACTGGATAACGGCGAACCGATGCCGGAATACATGAAAAAGCATATCGTTTACTACGCGGGTCCCGCCAAAACCCCGGAAAATCAGGCTTGTGGCTCAATGGGGCCCACCACCGGCGGGCGCATGGATGGGTATGTCGATGCTTTCCAGGCACAAGGTGGCAGCCTCATTATGCTCACCAAGGGTAACCGTAGCCAGCAGGTCACTGATGCCTGTCACAAACACGGTGGATTTAGCCTCGGCAGCATTGGCGGTGCAGCAGCCCTGCTGGCACAGCAGTACGTGAAAAGCCTGCAGTGCCTTGAATATCCCGAACTGGGAATGGAAGCCGTATGGATGATGGAAGTTAAAAATATGCCGGCCTTCGTATTAGTGGATGACAAAGGCAATAACTTCTTTAGCCAGTTCGAGCAGCAGCATCGCTGCGCAACTTGTCCGGCAGGGCATTAAGGAGTTTCCATGGAAGCGCGCGCCAATAACGACAGACACCGTCAGCGTCAGCAGAAGCTGAAAGAGCAGGTTGATACCCGCGTAGCGGCGGCAACGGAGAAGAAAGGGATCCTGATTGTCTTCACCGGCAACGGAAAAGGAAAATCCACCGCAGCCTTTGGCACGGCAACGCGCGCAGTGGGTCACGGAAAAACCGTTGGCATCGCGCAGTTTATTAAAGGTCAGTGGGATAATGGCGAGTACAACACCCTGCAACCCCTCGGCGTCGAGTTCCATATTATGGGCACCGGATTTACCTGGGAAACCCAAAATCGGCAAGCAGATATCGAGGCGGCAACGGTTGTCTGGCAGGAAAGTAAGCGCATGCTGGCTGATGCGCATTACGATCTAGTGGTGCTGGATGAACTCACCTACATGCTTGCTTACCACTATCTGGATACGCAAGAGGTTATCAGCGCCATCGAAAATCGTCCTGCCGGTCAGAGCGTTATCGTCACAGGACGCGGATGCCATACGCTGTTACTGGAACTGGCCGATACGGTCAGTGAAATTCGCCCGGTCAAACACGCGTTTGACCGCGGTATTCAGGCACAGGTTGGGATCGACTGGTAGCCGTTCTTTTGCCGGATAACGATGCTAACGCGTCTTATCCGGCCTACCCATCGTTGTAGGCCTGATAAGGCACAAGCCACCTTCAGGCAGCCGATACCACGGACTTACTGAGCAACCAGTTACGGAAAATCTGTAAATGCTCGGATTCCGATTTCTCTTCACGCCACGTCATAATAAATCGATTCCCGGTACGCATTGGAACATCGCAAGGAATGACCATATCACCGCTGTCCAGATCGTGCTGAATGGCAAAACGTGGGAGCAGCGCAACGCCCAGATTAGAGCGGACCGCCGCGATCAGCATCGATAACAAATCAAATCTCGGACCTTTATTCACCAGCGGACTGCTGACATCTGACAGCGCAAACCACTCCTGCCACCCTTTGATGCGCGTGCTTTGGTGTAAGAGCGGAAATTCGTTTAGTAATTCGTTCACCGCCAGTTTTCGTTCCGGTTCGGCCAGCAAACAGCGACTGCAAACCGGCAGAATTTCCTCTTCAAACAGGTACTCAACCCCTGACCATGGCGAATAAAAGTCTTCGCGCATGATTGCCGCGTCATACTCTCGATTGAGAAAATCACCAATATTCGCCAGGGAATGAATGTTCACGATAATATCAGGATTAAGTTTGTTAAACTCACGCAGGTTTGGGATCAGCCAGTGCGTGCTGAACGTCGGATTCACCGCCAGCTCAATAACCTGTACCGTCGGCTGCCAGGTCATTATCGTTGTCGTATCTCGTTCAAGTTTATTTAACGTTTCTTTAACGATACTTAAATAGTGTTTGCCGGCCGCATTTAAGAAAATGCGTTTTTTGGCATGATTAAATAGCGCGGTATTGAGAAAATCCTCCAGTGCATTTACCTGGCGGAAAACAGCACTTTGTGTCAAAGCCAGCTCTTCAGCTGCCCGGGTATAACTTTCGTGACGCGCAACAACTTCAAAAGTTACCAGCAACTCCGTCTTGGGTATTTTTCCTCTCATAACCTCTTCCATATGCAGCGTACAAAAATAGTTTAATTTATAAAAAATAATTCAAGCTACCCAGATAAGCACCGAGAGTTATATTTTATTTCATCCATTAATGTCATTGATCCAATCCATGATTTACTCACACTGATGGCGGATAAATATTAACCAATAATACTCAAGAGCAGCAATAAACACAATTTAAATAAGGTTAAACCTAAGCAAATGGTGCCAATAAGTTCTTAATAATTTTTCAAGTTATCTTGTTTATTGCAGAAAAAACTTTGCGAGATTAATCAATATTATCAGTGCGATAATTTTGGATAATTTCACGTTATAACTTACGGGCAAACGACTGCTTTTTATCATTCCTTGATGTGGTTTCTGCCTTTTTTTGATCGATGTGATAAAGGACACAATGTGAAAACTTTCGGAAAGGTCTGGCTCGTTGGGGCAGGTCCCGGTGATATTTCATTACTTACCCTCAAAGCAATGATGTGCATTAAACAGGCTGATGTCATTATTTACGATCGGCTGGTCAATCCTAAAATTTTGGAATGGGCATTACCTGATTGTCTGCTTATCAATGTCGGCAAAAACCCGGGTTTCCATTGTGTACCGCAGGATGAAATCAATGCACTGCTTGTCCAGTATGCCCAAACGCACAATAATATTGTGCGTCTGAAAGGCGGCGATCCGTATGTTTTTGGACGTGGGGCTGAAGAAGTTGAAGATCTCGTCGAGACGGGCATCCCGTTTGAAGTGGTGCCGGGTATTAGCTCAACCATTGGTGGCCTGACCTATGCCGGGATTCCGGTAACACACCGCGATTTCGCCTCGGGATTTCACGTGGTAACCGGTCATACGCGGGAGGGCAACCAACAGCAGGACTGGCGTCAGCTGGCGAAACTGAATGGTACGCTGGTTATTGTCATGGGTATCGCCAATCTGGCGTTTATCTGTGAGGAATTATTGATGGGTGGAAAATCAGCAGATACGCCTGCAGCGCTAATTATGTCCGCCACCCGCGATAACCAACGCCGACTGACCTGTACGCTCGGTTCACTACTGAGCAAGGCGCAGGAAGCTAACATCCTCCCCCCTGCGCTGATAGTGATTGGTGATGTGGTAACCCTGAGCGATCGGCTCTCTTTTATCCCTGAAGCCATCACGCTGCCAGAAAACCTTTACTGTGACAGTCTGGCATGACGAAAAGACTGGGGCGACGTTTGATGCGCCGCCCGGAAAACACGGCAAAAGTAACTGGTTTGTGCGTATTGGAGTTTCCGGGCAATGCTGTCTATTGAATGAACGGGATCGTGCAATAACTCCCCCGCTTTTTGCATTTTTTTCTGATTCACCCAGGTTTTAAAGTTAACGCCCTGGCGTTTCTTAAAAAAACGGCTGAAATAGTTTGCGCTTAAGCAAACGTGAGCTGCTACGGATTCCAGGGATAATTCACTATATAAATTCTCATCAATATAACGCAACGCTGCCAGAAGCTTTTTCTCGTGTCGGGAAGGCTCTGTAAAATAATGACGCATGTAACTGGTCGGCGGGATAACAAACTCATCAGGTTGTTGCTGTTCTGTCTCAAAATTATCAACAATAAAATTTAATAAATTAGCTGATGCCACCAGCGTATTATTATCGACTACCGCCACCTGACTCCATTCAGCTTTTATTTTTGGTTCATCCATCCATGAGCATTCATTATCAATAACGATAGTTTTATATTCCTGATATTTTGCCCGCACCTGCCCACAGAGCATAAAACCGTACAGATGCCCATCGCGAATTAATGGCATAGAAAACAGACTTAGCCCTGCGTGGCAGCTGAGTATTCTGGGTTTAAGGTGTTTTAAACCTTCAAAAGCACAATATTTGTCACACTTTTGGCAACTCGTACAATAGCGTTCATCCGCCCGCATTAATGTGCAGAACGAATTAAAGTTATGGCAATCCGAGAGAGTTTTTCCGTTAACATCAACCACAACCGTGGCTAATCCAGTCGCACTGGAGAATACTTTTGCTATCGAGAAAAAACGTTGTAGATAATCATCCTGGATTTTCAACGACACGGTATCCTCCGGCATTAATGAAATTAAAGCCGGTAATATGCAGAATTTAATCAAGAGAAAGAATGATGCTCACCGCAAAAAATAATCTCATTTATGCAGATGATTATGATCAATTGGCAAGAGAGTTAAAGCGACCTCGATAATACTCCGCTGCATACTACTGACTTCGCTTTCTCAAAGATTAACGAATCTTCACACTCTCTTGTGAGACTCTTTTCGCAACACCAAACATCTTTATCCATTATTTTCAATAGATTACTCATTTTTACTGTGAATCAATGATGTGCTTATTTGTGATAATCATCATGTGAATGTGAAAGGCCCTCCTGAATAATATGTTCAATTAGCAAACAATCTGAACGGAGTTGATCCATGGCCGTCACCACAGGCGTTATCGCCGACGATTTCACCGGCGCAACGGACATTGCAAGCTTTATGGCGCAGCAGGGGTGGCGCGTTGCGCTACTGCCCGGAATGCCTGATACCACTCAATGCTGGAATGAAGAGGTCGAAGCTATCGTCATCTCGCTGAAAAGCCGCTCATTACCCGCAGAACAGGCCATCGCACAATCTCTGTCCTGTGCCCGCTGGCTGAAACAAAAGGCAGGTGTCCGCCAGATCTATTTTAAATATTGTTCGACGTTCGACTCCACGCCAACAGGCAACATTGGACCGGTCAGCGATGCGTTGATGAACGAGCTGCATACACCCGTGATCGTCCACTGCCCCGCCCTGCCGCAAAACGGGCGCACGGTGGTGCATGGCCATCTTTTTGTAAACGGCGTACTGCTTAACGAATCCGGGATGGAAAAGCACCCGCTTAATCCTATGACCGATGCCAGCCTGCCGCGCCTGCTGAGCGCGCAAACGCCAGGCAAGGTTAGTTGCATCAACCTCACGACGCTGCGTCAAGGTGTGGAAGCGGTCACTAACGCTCTGGCCCAACTTCAGGCTGAAGGTACGCGTCACGTTATCGTCGATACGCTGGATGAAGCAGATCTCACCACGCTGGCGCAGGCACTCCATGCCAGCCCTCTGTTAGCCGGGGGCTCCGGGCTCGGTGGCGCACTGGCCGCCTGCACCGGAACTCAGCAAACCATGCCGCTGGACGCTTTTCCACTACCTGCTAAAACGGTGGTGTTCTCCGGTAGCTGTTCTGCAATGAGTAATCGTCAGGTCAATCGCTATAAGGCCGCAGCAGCCTCTCGTGTACTCGACGTGGCCCGCTGCCTGTCTGATACAGAACGCTACACTGATGAACTGTGTGCCTGGGCGATGACGCATATCAACGACCCATTCGCGCCGATGATATACGCCACCCAGCCGCCAGACGTACTCCAACGCATTCAACAAGAGTACGGCGAACAGAATGCCAGCCAGGCGATCGAACACGCTTTTTCCCGACTGAGCGCAAAGCTACAAGTTGCAGGTGTAAACACCTTTATCGTCGCAGGCGGAGAAACATCCGGCACCGTGGTAGAGGCACTGCAGGTGAAGCGTCTGTCCGTTGGCAAAGCCATTGCGCCTGGCGTGCCGTGGGTATTTTCCTCCGGTCTGGCGCTGGCGCTGAAGTCAGGCAACTTTGGTGACGAAGATTTCTTTTTTACAGCCCAGGAGTACGCATTATGAATCCGGTGAGTGAACACCAACTACGCGAACTACTCGTCCACTATGGCCGTTCCTTGTTTATGCGTGGTTACAGCAGCGGCGGCTCCGGCAACCTCAGCGTCAAATTGCCGGATGGCGGCTATCTGGTGACCCCGACCAACTCCTGCCTGGGTGAGCTTGATCCTGCCACGCTAAGTAGGCTGGATGCCAACGGCGTGCATCTTAGCGGCGACAAACCGTCAAAAGAGGTGCCCATGCATTTGGCGTGGTATCGGCATCGGCCATCCTGCGGCGCGGTTGTGCACCTGCATTCTCCATGGCTGACCGCGCTCTCCTGTCTGCCTTGCTCTACGCCAGAAAACTGTCTACCGCCACTAACGCCATACTATGTGATGCGCGTCGGACAGCTACCACTGCTGCCTTATTTCAAGCCCGGCCATGAAGGCATTGCCAGCGCATTGAGTGAAATCGCGGCAGATCATACGGCTGCGTTGCTGGCCAATCACGGGCCGGTAGTAAGCGGTCGCTCGCTGCGTGAGGCGGTGTTTAACGCCGAGGAACTGGAAGACAGCGCCCGCATCTGGCTGACATTAAAACCGCTCGGCTATGTTCCGCTCTCAGAAGAGGCGGTGGCCGAACTTGAACATTCCCGGCAAGCGTGAGGTGACATGATGATCCCCGAGCAACGACGTGATTTTATCTACCGCTATGTGCACGAAAAGAATGCCGCCTCATTTAATGAACTGGCAGATCTGATGAGCGTGTCGCATATGACCGTGCGTCGCGACATTCAGTTGCTGGAAGAAGAAGGCAAAGTTATTGCCATTAACGGCGGCGTAAAGCTCAATAACCTGCTGAAATCCGAACTGCCGTGGCGGGAAAAAGCCGAGTTGAATCATGACGTGAAGCGTAAGATGGGCCAGCTCGCCGCAATGCTCATTGAGCCCGGACAAACGCTGTATCTGGATGCCGGAACGTCGTTGTTTGAAGTGGCGAAAGCGGTGGCCGCCAGCCACTGTTTCAATCTGACGGTCGTCACCAACGATTTTTCCATCAGCCACTATCTGATGGATATGCCACACATTACGCTCTATCACACCGGCGGTCTGGTGGATCAGCGTAACCGCTCATGTCTTGGCAAAAGCGCCGCCAGTTTTCTGCGCACCATTAATATTGATGTGGCGTTTCTCAGTTCATCGTCGTGGGATACCGAGCGCGGCATGTCGACGCCGAGTGAAGGGAAAGCCTCGGTCAAAGAAGCGGTGCTTACCGTCTCCCGGCGTCGGGTGCTGGTCTGTGACAGCAGTAAATTTGGCAAATACGGCATGTTCCACATCTGTGGGCTGGAGCAGTTAACCGACATTATTTCTGATAACCGGTTACCGGAAAATGCGCAGCAGACTATTGTCAGCCAGGGCGTTAAGCTGCATCTGGTTGATGGCCGGGAGGGTGCACGCCATGCTGAAGTTAGCGGCTAACCTCGACTGGTTATTTACTGATTTACCGATAGCGGGTCGATTTCAGGCGGCAAAAGCAGCCGGTTTTCGCGGCGTAGAAGGGCTGTTTCTCTGGCAGCACCCGCTGGAGCATTTGCGGGCCGCTCAGCGGGAAACTTCTCTGCCGGTGGTGCTAATGAACGCCCCGGCTGGCAACTGGGCACAGGGTGAACGGGGACTCGCAGCATTGCCCGGTCGAGACCAGGAATTTCATCACAGCCTGAACGTGGCGCGAGATTACGCCACCGCACTGGGTTGTCGCCGGGTTCACGTTATGTCCGGCTTGCGCTGCAATGACCTGACGCTGCACGCCCAGCGCGACCTCCTGACGAATCGACTGCGCATCGCCTGCGATGTGATGGCAGACGCGGAAATCGATGTACTGATTGAACCATTAAATTCGCAGGATATGCCCGGTTATTTTATTGACAGTTTCCCGCTGGCTGAATCTATCATTCACGAGGTTGGTAAGAAGAATATCGGCTTACAGTTTGATATTTACCACTGTCAGAAAACTCATGGCAACGTGGCGAAAAATATCGAACGCTATTTTACCCTTATTAAACATTTTCAAATCGCTTCTGTTCCTTATCGCCATGAACCGGGAACCGGGGAGTTAAATGAAGCATGGCTATTTAATTTTATAAGAAAAATGAATTACCAGGACTGGATTGGCTGTGAATATCAACCATCAACATCAGGGCCGGAATCATTACGCTGGATAACGCCTTACCTATAATTTTAATATCTCTGTACCGGAGGAAAAAATGTCGGATACTGTTATTATTTCGCTGGCACCCGTTGCCGCGGATTGCCCCAGAGTTATACCCGAAGAACTGGCGCAGGAAATACTCGCCAGCGTAGAACATGGCGCGTCCATCGTCCATTTACACGTTCGCGATAAACAGGGACGCCTGACGCCAGATACTACCGACTTTCAGGCAACAATTGACCGCGTTATTCGCCATTCAAACCTGATTATTCAGGCTTCTACCGGCGGCGTCTCTTCGATGTCCATCGCCGAGCGCTGCGCGCCACTGGCCTGCCCCGGCGTGGAGATGGCCTCGCTGAACGTCGGTTCCGTTAACCTCGGTGATGCGGTGTATTTTAATCCCGGTCCGGACGTGGAATATTGTTCACGGCAAATAACTGAACGCAATATTATTCCAGAGTTTGAAGTTTTTGAAATCGGCATGATTAATAACATCCTGAACCTTGAAGATAAAATAAAATTTCAAAAACCTATGCTCTTTAATATTGTTCTCGGTTACCGCGGCAGTACGCCTGCAACCGTTGATGCATTAATTGCTCTGCGTAGCATGATCCCACGCGAAGCCTTATGGGGAATTACTCATTTTGGCAGAAGGAATTTCGATATTATCGCTGCCGCGGTCGCTATGGGTGCCAGTGAAGTGCGAATCGGCTATGAAGATAGTTATTATTTAAGCGCCGAAGAAAAAGCGCAGCATAATTATCAGCAGGTAGCCAAACTCGCTACGCTCATTCGCAGTATGGATAAAAAAGTTGCTACGCCGGAAATTGCGCGGCGCATGTTATCTATTCCACCCCGGCAGCAATAACAACAGCAAGGACATTTCAACATGACTATGGCTTTGTTGAATAAATCAGATTTCGGGTAAGTCTCCCCCGTAGCGGGTTGTGTTTTCAGGCAATACGCACGCTTTCAGGTATACCTGCTTTCGTCATTTTGTTCAGCGCTCGTACCAGGGCCATAGCCTCCGCAACCTGACCATCGTAGTCACGCAGCGTCAGTGAACCCCCGAACAGCTGTTTTACCCGGTACATCGCCGTTTCCGCTATCGAGCGACGATTGTAATCTGTTGTCCATTTCCACCGCGCATTACTCCCGGTCATTCGCTGATTAGCCACTGCACGGTTACGGTCTGCATATTCACCGGGCCAGTAACCAGCACCTTTTCGGGGAGGGATAAGCGCGCTGATTTTCTTACGCCGCAGTTCATCGTGACATAGCCGGGTATCGTAAGCGCCATCGGCGGCGGCTGACCTGATTTTCCGGTGGGTTTGCCGGATTAACCCGGGGAAGGCCTCTGAGTCCGTAACGTTGTTCAGCGACAGGTCAGCGCAGATGATTTCATGTGTTTTACTGTCAACGGCGAGATGCAGCTTACGCCAGATACGGCGGCGTTCCTGGCCATGCTTTTTGACTTTCCACTCGCCTTCACCGAAGACCTTCAGCCCGGTGGAATCAATTACCAGGTGTGCGATTTCACCCCGGGTGGGCGTTTTGAAACTGACATTAACCGACTTTGCCCGCCTGCTGACACAGCTGTAATCCGGGCAGCGTAGCGGAACGTTCATCAGAGAAAAAATGGAATCAATAAAGCCCTGCGCAGCCCGCAGGGTCAGCCTGAATACGCGTTTAATGACCAGCACAGTCGTGATGGCAAGGTCAGAATAGCGCTGAGGTCTGCCTCGTGAAGAAGGTGTTGCTGACTCATACCAGGCCTGAATAGCTTCATCATCCAGCCAGAAAGTTATGGAGCCACGGTTGATGAGGGCTTTATTGTAGGTGGGCCAGTTGGTGATTTTGAACTTTTGCTTTGCCACGGAACGGTCTGCGTTGTCGGGAAGAT